>JBFMFO010000005.1:0-125023 GCA_040754095.1 Thermodesulfobacteriota bacterium
GTATCGTAGACCGCATGGCTCATTCGCTTTATAGTCATGCAGCATACTATACCAAACTCTTAAACAAAGGTAACCCTTTCCTCCCCGTGCTCCCGCACGGGGTATCCAGGGTTGTTCTTTCATGAACGTCTTGTTATAGTTCGGTCGGGGAATAGGGCGTGGGGACGGGACGGTCATCTAAATATACTTTTCTTGTTTTGTTTGGTGAATACGTCAAGGACTACGTCTCCTTGAACCAGTTCGCCGCATAGTAGTATCCATCGCAATACCACAAAATCAAGCGGGTGATGATGGCCGTAAAATACAATTTCGAATGGGATATCAAGAAGGCGCAGGCCAACCCAGATAAACACGGCATAAGTTTTGAGAAAACGGCGGTTGAACCCTAAAAGGATGCATTTTTCGGGACACGAGGAAACGGAATCACGTCACGAATGTTACCCATGCCGGTTATGAACTGCACAAATCTCTCCAATCCGAGACCGAAGCCGGAATGGGGAACGGTTCCAAACCGTCGCAGGTCGAGATACCACCAATAGTTCTTTTCATTCAGGTTCAGCTCCCTCAGCCTTGCCAGCAAGCGATCATAGCGTTCCTCTCTCTGTGACCCGCCGATCACCTCTCCCAGCTTCGGGAAGAGCACGTCCATGGCTGCCACCGTTCTGCCGTCGTCATTTTGTCGCATGTAAAAGGCCTTGATCTCCCTGGGATAGTCCACGACAACAACGGGCGCTTTGAAGTGCTGTTCGGTCAGGAACCGTTCGTGCTCAGAATGGAGGTCGGTTCCCCAACTCACCGGAAGCTCGAACGATTGACCGGATTTTTCGAGAATCTCAACGGCATCCGTGTACGAAACCCTTTGGAACGGAGAACGGACGATATGCTCCAGGGTATTGATCAGTTCCTTATTGTAGTATTTTTGCAGGAAGGCGAGGTCTTCGGCGCGGTCCTCCAGACACCGGCTGATGAGATACTTCAGGAAGGCCTCGGCCAGATCTATGGTGTCGCCCAGGTCATAAAACGCCATCTCCGGTTCCACCATCCAGAACTCGGCCAGGTGGCGGGAGGTATTTGAGTTTTCGGCACGGAAGGTGGGACCGAAGGTATAGACCTCGCTGAAGGCCGTCGCAAAAATCTCCCCCTCAAGTTGCCCTGAAACGGTCAGGCTCACTTCTCTACCGAAGAAATCATTAGAAAAGTCCACCACGCCCGTCTCCGTCCTGGGAAGGTCGTCCAGGTTCAGAGTGGTTACGCGGAACATTTCCCCGGCCCCTTCCGCATCACTGGCGGTGATTATCGGGGTGTGGACATACATGAATCCGCGTTCCTGGAAAAACGTGTGGACGGCATGTGACAGGGTGTTGCGGACCCGAAATACGCTGCCAAAAGTGTTCGTGCGCGGGCGCAGGTGGGCAATCTCACGGAGGAATTCCAGCGTATGGCCTTTCTTCTGGAGGGGGTATTCTTCTCCTGATGCATTCCCGAATATCCGGATGGCTCTGGCCTGGATCTCGTAGGGTTGTCCCTTGGCGGGGGAGGGTACGAGTTTTCCGAGGACTTCGACGGAGGCCCCGACATTGAGTTTCAGCGCCTCCCCGTAGTTTTCCAGCCCGGCCTCCGCAACGATCTGTATCCCGGCTTGATTGGAGCCGTCGTTCAGGTTAATAAAGGAAAGCCCCTTGGAGTCACGCCTGGTCCTTACCCATCCCCTTGCGCAGACCTCCTGGTCACAGTATTTTCCCGTGAGCAGAGACGCTATCTTTATGTTTCTGGACATAATATCACCTGGAATGGATTTATGGAATTAAGCGCTAGGCGGAAACAGGAATTTTAGTCAGGAACTCGATTTTCGAAGGACTTCCATCTTGGCATCAATAAGCTGCTTGTGGTCTAACCCAAGCAGTTTAGCCAGCTTATGCACCAGGTAGTCTTCATGTTTGTCCAGGATGCCGTCAACGTAGATTACCTTCCAGATCAACTTAATCAGCTCCATTTTTTGCTCAACCGAATAATTATTTCTTATTAATTGGGCAAATTGCCACAGGTCAATGCTTGCCTTGCGCTCCCTTTCAGAGAGTTCTATCAGTTTATCGGTTGCTTCTTCCGGGAGGCTGAAATGCCTCTTTATAGTTTCAATAATATGCTCTTCTTCATCCGTGCTGAACTCATTATCGGCACACGCCATCTCCAGCAGAAGGGCGCATGTTGCCACCTGAACTTTATCGGTATAGGCGGCATCCTTGGATTGGACCTCACTTCCAATAGCCATTTCTTTTTTGAAAAAGGATTTGATTATGTTAAGCATTCAATTGTCCGTACTGGTAATGGGGGCCGGTCTCCCTATCCCCGGCGCGGCCTCTTGCCAAGGATAAGCGGCACATTGATGGTCTTGCTGCCACGTAACACGGTAAGAAGCACTCTGTCTCCCGGTTTCTTCTCCCGTAGATAGCGAATTAGCACATCGCCTGACTCCACCTTTTTCCCATCGATCTGCAGGATAATGTCACCGCCTATAGCCACGATAGTGTTTCCGAGACGCACCTGTCTGGCCGCGCCACGGAGCCCGGCCCGGTCCGCTGGTCCGGCCTTGACCACTTCCGCAAGCATTACTCCGTAGCGGACGGGCAACTTAAGGGCCTCGGCCAGAGAGGGCCGCAGCGTCTGGAGTCCGGCGCCCAGCCAGGGGTAATCTACGTAGCCTTTGGCAATAAGTTGAGGAAAGACCTCCTTCGCCGTATTGACCGGAATGGCAAAACCAATCCCTACACTCCCACCGGACGGGGTAAATATAGCGCTATTTATGCCGATCAGCTCGCCGCGCGAGTTCAGAAGAGGCCCTCCGGAATTGCCCGGGTTGATGGAGGCGTCGGTCTGGATCATGTCTTCGATCAAGAGGCCGCTCGGCGCCCTTATGGACCGTCCTATCGAGCTGATAATACCCGTAGTCAATGTCTCTTTCAGCCCAAAGGGATTTCCAATAGCCAGAACTTTTTGTCCCACCTGGAGTTGGTCTGAATCCCCCAGACGAATAGGTTTTAGTTTGTCCCCTGGCGCATCGATCTTGATGACCGCCAGGTCACTATCCGGATCCGAGCCCACGAGCTTGGCCGGATAGGAGCCTCCATCAGATAAGGTTGCATGGATCGATTGCGCCTCGGTAATCACGTGATGGTTAGTAAGGATGTACCCCCGGCTGTCCAGGATTATCCCTGAACCGGAACCCTGTTTGGGCACCGGGTTGAGAAAGAAATCCAGTTCCATGACCACGCTGGAGACGTTGACTACGCTGGGGGCGACTTGATTATAGACAGAGACGTTATTTTTCTCATCTTCTGTCAGAGCTGCCCCGGTCCGGCCTAGGAGAAGAGTGTAAATCAGCGCCAGGCCAATTATTAAGAGGTATTTTTTAGGTGTGTTTTTGTTTTGCAAGGCAACCCTCCCGGATCCGCTCCCGGCGGATCTGCTGAGATTTGTTAAGCGGCGAGGTTAAACCAGGGATATTGTACCGCCAGATAAACGCCGCCGGCTATCAAAAGCCGATAATAGGCAAAGACGTAAAGGCTATGCCGGCGCAGGTACGCAAGGAGATATTTGATTACCAGATAGCCGCTCATGCCGGCGGAGGCAAGGCCAATAATGTAATAATATGCGCCGTTATTTCCGTCAGGGCCGTACTTATATAAATCCAATATGTGGTTCAAGCCAGCGCCAAAGATAATCGGTGCAGACAGGAGAAATGAAAACCTGGCCGCCGCCTGGCGTTTCATTCCCAGAAAAAGTCCCATGGCGATAGTAATGCCGCTCCGCGAGGTTCCGGGAACAACCGCCAGGGCCTGGGCAAGGCCGATAAGTACGGCGTCCTTGAGGGATATATCATCAAATTCCCTGTGGCGGCCGGAAAAAAGCTCGGCAAGGATGAGAAGTATCCCGGCTGCCGCTAGGGTAGCAGCGATCAACGAAGGTTCCCGAAAGACGGTCTCTGCCTTTTTTTCCAGAAGGTAGCCAAAGACGCCTCCGGGGATAGTGGCTATGGCCAGATAGAAGAGCAGGCGGCGATTGTTTTTGGCAAAATCATCCTTTTGCCCGGGTAAGATTGACGTGGCCATGGCCCACCAGTCTTCACGGAAATAGACAAGGATGGCCAGGAGTGTGCCCATGTGGAGCATTATGTCAAAGCCGAGACCGGCCTCCTTTAGGCCAAAAAAATGCTCCAGCAGGGCCAGGTGTCCGGAACTGGAAATCGGCAGAAACTCGGTCAACCCCTGGATGACGCCCAGGAATATGGCATAGAATTCGTTCATAAACTAAGTCCTTGTCAGCTATAAGCCATGAATTATCAGCAAATCCTTTCCCGTCCATCTGTTCGCTGATTGCTCAACACTCGTAAAACCGGCCTCATTATAAAAGGGTGAGTCGAAAAGTAAACTTAAAAATGCTCACCGGGCCTCCATCCGAAAACCCCGGTTTTCTGGATGGAGCAATCAGCCCTCAGCTATCAGCGTTCAGCTTAATATGTTGTCTGTCTTATTCTTTTGCTGATCGCTGAAAGCGTGAATCTGGAAACGGTAGTTTCCGGATTAGCGCTAACTGGTCTCTTTGACGATCGAAGGACATCTTTAGTTCATAGCCAGAGTGCAACTGTTCACCGTTGACCGTTTGCCGTTCACCGAAGAAGCTGTTTTTCATGCTTTTCACGGACAACGGTGAACTGATAACGGTGAACGGTTACGCCAGGGCGAGTATTTCAAAAATATCCCCGGAGGTTACAGGAAAAGGGGTATCTGGAAGGTTCTTTTTAGCCAATACATAGCGGGCTATGGCCTCGAATTCCTCGGTCTTAACACCGAAGCGGCCGAGTTCTGGCTTAATGCCGAATCGCATTATGTAATCCCTGAGCGCCGCCAGCGTGGAGTGGGTTCCGAGAAGTGCGTTAAGGATTTCCTGCACCTTTTCAGGTTGATGCTTCCGAGTAACAGACAGGAAAGGATAAAGGAAAACCGCATTGGCCAGACCGTGGTGCACGCCGTGGTCGAGCGTAAGGCGGTAGCCCAGGGCGTGCAGCAGTATAGTGCCGGTCCGGGAGATAACCGCACCGGCTTTAGCGGCGGCCAGGAGCATGTTTTCGCGCAGATCCAGATTCTCAGGCTCCCTTATACCAGCCTCCAGGAACTTTCCGATCATTCCTATACTCTCCAGGGCCAACCGGTCGGATTCGCTGCCCGCCCTCCGGGAGAGATAGCCTTCCACGGCATGGCTCAGGGCATCCATCCCGGTCCCTATGGCCAGGGCCTCCGGCATGGATATCGTACAGACAGGGTCGAGAATAGCCACCATGGGAAAACTATGCCGGGTATGCAGATTTAACTTGTCATGGGTATTCTCATCCGTGATGATACAATACTGCGTCACCTCGCTCCCGGTCCCTGCCGTGGTCGGGATGGCCATGGTGGGAAGGGGTTTTTGTAAATAATCCCTTCGCTCTATCATCCCGGCCAGCGATCCCGTGTTTGTAGCGGCCAGGGCCATGGCCTTGGCCGTATCCAGGACAGAGCCGCCGCCCAGGGCGATGATTAACTCTGTTCCCTGCCTTAAGAGGTGATCCCTGCCGCGCAGGCAGGTAGCCCAGGATGGATTTTCCTCCACGCCTTCAAAAACAGCCGGTTCCAGGCCGTGTTTTCGGAGTGAGGTCAATACACGGTCAAGCAAACCACTCCTTTTTACGCTTCCTTTTCCAATAACGATGGTTACTTTTCTGACTGTGGCAGGAAGGAATGTTACCAGCTCATCGATAAGATTTCGCCCATAAAGCACCCTGGTAGGCACTGGAAGGTTTAGCTCGTTAATTTTGGTCTTCAAATACCGACCTCCTTAATCAAGTGTATTGGCTCAGTGATGATTTCACCTTATGGTCATTCCGGACTTGATCCGGAATCCAGTTTACACGGGAATGACGGAAAAAGTACGAAAAAGTTTTTCAGCAATCTGGTAGGATGTGCTATTTTATTACTACCACTTTGACCTTGTCAATCGCGCCCTTTTTCCTTATGATGTGGTCATTATTTGAATCTACGAGGAGGATTATATGCGAAGTGATGCCATGAAAAAGGGGCTGGAGAAATCACCGCACCGCGCCCTTTTTAAGGCCATGGGTTACACCGACGAGGAGATCAGGCGGCCCCTCATCGGCATAGCGAATTCCTATAATGAAATAATCCCCGGCCATGTCCATCTCAATCAGATCGCAGCCGCGGTCAAGGCCGGTGTGCGCATGGCCGGGGGAACGCCCATCGAGTTTTCCACCATCGGCGTCTGTGATGGAATTGCCATGAACCACGAAGGGATGAAGTACTCCCTGGCCAGCCGGGAGCTTATAGCCGATTCGGTTGAGGTCATGGCCCGGGCCCATCCTTTTGATGGATTGGTATTGATCCCGAATTGTGACAAGATCATCCCGGGCATGTTAATGGCCATGCTGCGCCTTAACATACCGGCCATAATGGTCAGTGGCGGCCCCATGCTGGCAGGCTCCTTCCGGGGAAAGGAGATAGACCTGATCACGGTATTTGAAGGCGTCGGTAAGGTCAGGGCCGGCAAGATGCCTGCAAAAATGCTTCAGGCCCTTGAGGATGCGGCCTGTCCGGGCTGTGGTTCTTGTGCCGGTATGTTCACGGCCAACTCCATGAACTGCCTGACAGAGGCCCTGGGCCTGGGCCTGCCCGGCAACGGCACTATCCCGGCCGTCTCAGCCGCCCGTCAGCGCCTGGCCAAGGCGGCCGGCATGAAGGTCATGGAGCTGGTGAAAAAGGGTCTCCAGCCGCGGGATATTGCCACACTCTCTGCCTTTAAGAATGCCATTGCCGTGGATATGGCCCTGGGATGTTCAACCAACACCGTTCTTCATGTGCCGGCCATTGCCCATGAAGCCCGGATAAATCTTCCCCTTTCTCTTTTTAACGAAATCAGCCGGAAAACCCCGCACCTCTGTAGTCTCAGCCCGGCCGGGCACCATCATCTCCAGGACCTCGATGCGGCCGGCGGCATCCCGGCTATCCTCTCCGAATTGGTGGGGGCCGGATTAATAGACACTACGGTTATGACCGCGACCGGCAAAAAGCTTGCGAATAATCTTAAGGGTAAAAACATTCTTGACAAGACCGTAATACGGCCGGTCAAAGACCCATACCATGCTGAGGGAGGCATCGCCATACTCTATGGCAACCTGGCGCCGGATGGGGGAGTGGTGAAACAGTCGGCCGTCGCCCCGGAAATGTTAAGGCACGAAGGGCCTGCACGGGTCTTTGATTCGGAGGAGCAGGCCGTCTCCGCTATTCTGGGGGGGAAGATAAGAAAGGGTGATGTTGTCGTCATCCGGTACGAAGGGCCCAAGGGCGGCCCGGGCATGCGCGAGATGCTAACCCCGACCTCGGCTATCGTGGGGATGGGCCTGGGGAAAGATGTAGCCCTGATTACGGACGGACGCTTTAGTGGCGGCACGCAGGGGGCGGCTATCGGCCATGTCTCTCCGGAAGCTGCGGAGGGCGGGGCCATCGCCCTTGTCCAGGAGGGTGATCGCATCGGTATCGACATTCCTGGAAAGACGATAACCCTGAAAGTCAATGAGAAGGAACTGGCCAGACGCAAGAAGGGTTGGCGGCTACCGGAGCCAAAGATCAAGGAGGGCTATGCCTATCGGTACGCCCAGTGGGTGACCTCCGGCAGTACCGGGGCCGTCTTTAAGGAGAAGCCATGAAAGAGGCCATGCTTTATGTAAAGGAAGAGGAACAGAAGGTACGGTGCAACCTCTGTAACCACCACTGCCTTATCATGCCCGGCAAGCATGGTATTTGCGACGTGCGGGAAAACAGGGACGGCGTGCTGTATTCCCTGGTTTACGGGCAGGTCATTGCCCGCCATATAGACCCTATAGAAAAAAAGCCTCTTTTTCACTTCTATCCCGGTTCAAAGTCCTACTCCATAGCCACGGTGGGATGCAATTTTCACTGCCTCTTTTGCCAGAACTATGAGATTTCACAGATGCCCAAAGATGAAAAAAGGATCGCGGGCGAGCCTTTTCCTCCGGAGGAAGTAGTGGCCGCCGCTGAGAAGCTGAAGTGCCAATCTATCTCTTATACTTATACCGAACCCACTATCTTTTTTGAATACGCCTACGATTCAGCACGGCTGGGCAATGAACGGGGGATAAAAAATGTCTTTGTCTCCAATGGCTACATGAGCCAAGAGGCTATCCAGACGATCCAGCCCTACCTCCACGCCGCAAATATCGACCTCAAGGCTTATAGCGAGAAATTTTACAAGGAGATCTGCGGGGCTAAACTAATGCCGGTCCTGGAAACCCTTAAGGTTATGAAAAAACTGGGCATCTGGGTGGAGGTTACGACCCTTATCATCCCCACACTCAATGATTCTGAAAAAGAATTACAGGAGATCGCCGCCTTTATCCGGACAGAACTGGGGCCGGAAACCCCCTGGCACGTCAGCCGCTTCCATCCCATGTACAGGTTAACCAGTGTCCCCTCCACACCGGTGCAAACCGTGCTCAAGGCCCGGGAGATCGGCCTGAAGGCCGGCCTCCATTATGTCTATTCCGGCAATATCCCGGGGGAGGGAGGGGAAAATACTTACTGTCATAAATGCAGTGCCCTGTTAATTGAGCGCCTTGGGTTCACTATCCTGCAGTATAATGTAATTGATGCCAAGTGCCCAAAATGCCATGCGGCGGTTCATGGGGTGGGCATGTGAAGAAAAGAGCGTCGGGTGATCTCCGATCACTAGGCAGCCGGGTTCAAATCCGAATATCGAAATCCGAAACAAATTCAAATGTCCAAATTCCCAATGTTCCAAACAGCAGCGACGCCGATTGTTTTGGATTTGAATTTTGGTGATTCGATATTGTTTCGAGATTCGTGCTTTGGATTTTGGATTTGAAATAACGCTGCACAGTAACTATGGTGTGTTTACGGTCAGGAGCTAACTCGTACGGAAATAGGCGGTGGATTTTGGGGGTGGGCATAAATTGACAGGTCTTTGAATTCGTGTTATATCCGTTTGCCGTCACTGTCCGGGCCGGCATAGCTCAGTGGTAGAGCAGCTGATTCGTAATCAGCAGGTCGAGGGTTCAAATCCCCCTGCCGGCTCCAGTAAAAAATACCTCCTGGATTGCCACATCGTTCGTCTCCACGTTGACCATAATTATTCTCTATAAGCCTATCCCAGTCGTTTTCTAATAGACGTCTTCAACTCATCCAGGCTTGACGACTTGACGATATAATCATCAGACGCCCATGACCCCAGGTCGTGTTTGTATTCGCTATATGCTGTGCTTAGAATAACCGGCAGAGAAGGCTTTTGGGCCTTGAGCTGCCTTAACACCTCTATGCCATCCATTCCCGGCATGTTTATATCCAGAATCACAAGATCTATGGGATTAGATCCGAATATTTCGAGGGCCTCCTCCCCATTCATCGCTGAAAAAACTTGATAGCCCTCTTCTTCCAGCTCTTCCCGATAGAGCAGATGGATGCTTTCTTCATCATCTACCACGAGGATTTTCTTGTTCTCTTCCACAGCCAGCCCTCCATTATTCGCTCTTTTGTTTTTTTACCTTATTTTTTGGTTTATACACATTATGCCCTCTAGTCTCAGGATTCAGCGGCAGTTTTACGGAAAAAGCCACCCCTTGACCCGGCTCGTTCTCAACCTCTATTTTGCCGCCATGATGAGAAACTATCCGGTAAGAAATAGCCAGGCCCAGCCCGGATCCCCCTTTTTTTGTGGTAAAAAAGGGGTTGAATATATTGTGAAGAATGGCCTCCGGGATGCCTCCGCCGGTATCTTTTATGGTGCACGTGGCAAACCTCCCTGCATCGTCTTCTTCCACAGAACTGCTTACCCAAATGGCCCCGCCCACAGGCATCGCCTGACGGGCGTTTAGCAGGATATTAAATAAGGTATGCTTGATTTGTCGCCCATCGCACCATATCGGTGGAATAGACTTCATATCTTTTTTTACAGTTATAGACCCTTCTTCAAATTCACGACGCATCAGTTCCAGACATTCCTTGACAATATGGTTCAGGTCTTTTTTTGCATAAGCCTCTTCCGGTTCCTGGGCGTAATCCAGTAATTCATTTAAGGTCTTTTCCAGCCTCCCCACTTCATCTACAATTACCTCGAGGTAGCGCCTTCCACTATTATCTCCATTTACTACTTTAATCGCCCGCCGTGCCAAACCACCTATAGATACCAGGGGGTTCCTGATCTCGTGTGCCAGGGTAGAGGCCATCTCCCCCATGGCGGCCAACTTTTCCGCCTCTGCCAGCAGTCCCCTGGCCTCCACTAATTCTTTGTTGGTCCTATCAAGAAGGCTGTAAAGCCTGGCATTATCCAGGGCGAGGCCGGTACGATTGGCCAACATACTTATAACACGGACATTCTCTTTAATTGTGGCGCGATTATTACAGGAATTATCAACCACTATGACGCCCATAACCTTATCCTTGGCTATAATAGGAACCACAGCGCAGTCAGCACAGTCCGAGCCCTCAAACCATATCTTGCTAAGCACAGGATCTGAAACGGCATTAATGGTTATAGGTGTCTTTTCTTGCACGGCTTGAGCCAGCGCCCCGCCATCCTTGCTTAATGGTATTATGACATCTCGTGCCGACGATTCCTCGCCTTTTTCCCCACGCCATACCTCTTTTAAACCCGCCTCCTGTTCATCCATCAGGCAGATTACCGCCCGATCAAAGCCCAGACCCTCTTCACCGGTTATAGCCCTGATAACGGTTTTTCCTACTTCATCTACCGAAACGGTGGTCATCAGGTGACCGCTTATCTTATAAAGTGTGGAGATCTCCCGCACCATGCTTTCGTTTTCGCGGGCCAGCGTCTCCACGGTCCTTTCCTTTTTTGTTTTTTTAAACAAGCTGTGGTTAGGGCTCATCTCTTCTTGTTATCTCCGGCCTTTCTTAAGATGGGGCTGAACCACCCTAGATCGTCAATTCACGCAGGAATTTGGCCGCATCTTCGGGCGGGGTAGGATTTATATAGAAGCCTGTTCCCCATTCAAAACCTGCGATCATGGTTAATTTAGGCATTATCTCGAAGTGCCAATGATAGTAATCCAGTGCGCCTTCCTTAAGAGGAGTAGTGTGTAAGACATAGTTGTACGGAACCCGGGGGATTGCGCCGTTAAGGCGTCGAAATGTCTCTGAGAAAATCTGAGCCAGCCGGCTAAATTCGTCATCGGTCACATCCACATACGAGGAGCTGTGCCTTTTTGGTAATATCCACATCTCAAAAGGTGCGCGGGGGGCAAACGGAGTAATGGCTAAGAAGTCTTCGTTTTCGCATACCAGTCTGGTCCCCCGGGTCAGCTCCTGACGTATTATATCGCAGAAGACGCAGCGCTCCTTGTAATTATAATAAGTCCTTGCCCCCTGCAACTCTTCACATACCAATTCCGGGACAACCGGAAGGGCAATAAGCTGAGAGTGTGAGTGCTCCAGTGACGCTCCTGCTGCACGCCCATAATTCTTAAATATCATAATATAACGAAAGCGCGTATCCTTTTTTAAATCAATTATCCGCTCACGGTAAGACCGCAGGACTTCTACTAACCTTTCGGGGGATAGCTCTGCCAGGGTCTCGTCATGATTAGGGGTTTCTACTATCACTTCATGGGCGCCGACACCGTTCATCTTGTCATAGACACCTTCACCCTCTTTGTCCAGGTCCCCTTCAATCATAAGCGCCGGGTATTTATTGGGAACCACTCGCAGTGTCCAGCCCGGTGTGTTTGGCTCACCATGATTACGCCCATAAGCCAGAACCTCTTTGGGTGTGGTGTTTTCGTGACCGGGGCAAAGCGGACAAAACCCTCCTTTCGCGATCTCCTTTTCGACCACGAAATCAGATGGTCTTTTGCCCCGCTCCTTAGAAATAATAACCCATCGCCCGACAATGGGATCTTTACGCAATTCAGGCATTACTAATTCCTCCTAACTCGTGTTCATCCGGAAACTACTGTTTCCGGCTTCACGCTTTCAGCAATCAGCGATTAGCTGTCAGCAAAAACCTAAGACAAACAACACATTAAGTTGAATGCTGAAAGCCCGTTTTTGTCTAGGCAGTGTCCTTTTTGAGCTTTGCCGTTTAGGTATCAAAGAAAAGATTATACCTGCCAATGAATCTGCTCAAAATTTTCATCAGGCACGATAATGGCAAGGTAGCCCACAGATGGATACCTTTCCTTTACCAACCCCTTATCTCTTACCTCCACCACAAGGCGAATCTCCTCGCCCACATTAAAACCAAGATATTTAAAAGACACCGCCAATTCAACAAACTTATAAATACCAATAGAGTTGAACTCACCAACCAGAACCTGGTCGTTTGGCCTGCCCTTATATAATCGGTAATAAAAACCGTCTCCTTTAGCTGCCGGGAAGACAGTAAGGAAGTAAGGACGGCTGTTCAAAAGGTAGAGGTATATCTCCTGGTCCTGAGACCATCCGGAAAAATCCGCTTCGTCTGTCTCAAGCCGGAAGCAGAGGTTGTCCACATTAAAACCATAATATATGGCTGTTATTTTTTCTCTTCCCTGATACATGGCCCCGCCCGCTGTTTTGGTTTCAAAATAACCTGCTCCACTCCACTCATAAAACTGCGTAAGACGTCCGTCAAGGACAGGGTATATAAATCCCTTGGGCTCTATAGGTGGAATAACCTTTTTGAGCCTTTTTATAGGAGACTTCAGGCTTTCCGGTACTTCTTCTCCCATGGCCCGATATATCTGGGATAGATATTCCCGGAAAAGGCGATCAAACTCAAAAGAATAAGCGCTGGAGAAATGTTCTCCATACCACCAAAACCAATCACTGCCCTCCGCGGCATGAAGGCTTTCCCAGGCCCTAGAGACGGCCTCATCAGACAAATCCTTTCTCTCTTTAAGACTCCTGGCTAAAAAGGACCTCGTCTGTCCAAGGAAATCCCAGCCCTCATTCTCCTCTACTCCACCAATCCAGATGTCAAAATTGTGGTTTATCCAGGAGCCGGTATAAAGATGGGCTATAGATTCTGTTGGTGGAAATTCTTCCAGGTAGTCAGAAACAGTGGTGGTTTTAAACTCAGAGCTGTCTGAAAATCTCTTATAAATTTCTGTAAGAAAGGTCTCCCCTCCATCGCTGTAATGCTCCCAGGGGTTTTCTCCATCTAAAATAATGTTCAACAGAAGTGGTTTCTTACCTGACTGCCAAGTATTCCTTATATTGTGAAGATGGGAAAAGAAATCTTCGGTTGCCTGGTGGGGCTGGTTGCGATAATAGACAAATCCAAATAGGTCTGATAGGCCATGATCCCTAAAAACCATATTTATCCTTGCCCCCTCATGCTCAACAGCGTATGGATAAAAAAGGGTGTCACGGTTATATTTGCCGGCCGAAGATATGCCTTGGCGTGCCAGGGAATGAAAAAGAATGTCTTCGTCTGTCGCTGCCCATTTGACGCCCAGTTCATTCATAATTGGAATGAGTTCCGGGCAAACCGAGCCTTCCGAGGGCCATAGTCCACGGGGTCTCTGCCCAAAAAGTTTTTCGTGGAGGTTCATAGCTTCTGAGAGATGCCAATGGGCATCTTCAGGGTATTGAAAACGTTGGGGTAGTCTTACCTCAGGAATAGGCCGTCCGGCGAAATCAGAATCAATCAAAAGCGGCAGGATTGGATGATAGAAGGGGCTGGTGGTAATTTCTATCTGTTTCTTTTTAGCCAACCTTGCATACAGAGGAACGACTTCTTTAATTACTTCTTGCTGCGTGTCCAGGACTATACCCTTATCTGTCTCTGAAAAAAACTGCCCTTTTCGGAACAATCCATAAATATCCGGCTTTTTTCGGCTGGTATAGCCAAACCAAGTAAGATTAAACCATGTTTGAAGATCGAGGAAGTCCTGTGTATTGAAACGTGCCACGCTTTCTCTAACGCGGGATTCATCAATTATCATCCCGCGTTTGAGTAGTAACTGCCAGAATCGCGGGTATGGTTTGATCATCGTCTCCCAGTTACAATTAAAAAAATTACTAAGGATGAATTCTCTATCCTCGATAGTAAGCTCCCCGGCCGGTTTGGCACTTATATCCAAAAAATCATCCTTGGCCTGGCCTGAAACATAATCCTGTAACTGTACCAAAAGGGATGGTACGAGATTAAAGGATTGTTTTATCGAGGAAAAATTAGAAAGTAGGGATGGCATGTCATGGTAAGCCTTTATACCATGCAAACGAACCCAGGGCATAGAGTACCGGCCCCGAAGAGGGTCTTTATAGTTTGGTTGGTGCATGTGCCATAGAAAGGAGATATATAGCGGAGGCTGGTTCATTACCTATTATGTACCGCGCATCTTTTCTGTGGCTTCTTGTTTCTTTTTACAATCTAAACACAAAGTAGTAACCGGACGAGCCTCTAATCTTTTTTCCGAAATATCTTCCCCGCAGCTCTCACAAATACCAAATGTCCCGTCATCTATCCGCTCTAATGCGCTTCGTATCTTCTGTAAAAGCTTCCTTTCCCTGTCCCGAATACGCAGCTCAAAATTACGATCTGATTCAAGTGTGGCGCGATCGGCCGGGTCAGGGAAATTATCACTTAAGTCTGTCATATCAGAAAGGGTTTTTTCGGCCCCACTTAGAATTTCCTCTATTTTTTTATTTAGCAATTTTCTGAAATATTCTAATTTTTCCTTTTTCATTCCCAATCCTCCGCCACTACTTAAATATATAAATACAAAAACCTACCATTTTTCCCGATAAAGTAAAGTATAATCATACCCTGCTTCTTATTTAATCCAATCTTCGGAAAGGAAAATAGGTAACTCGGCCGTACAAACCAGACCTACTTTTACCCTCCAACCGAGTAATTTTTCAACATCTTCCTTTAAATAATAAGCACCTCCTGAAATTAATATCTCTTTTTTATATATTTTTTCTTCTATACCCTCTTCTCTATCTATATATGATATAAAAATTTATCAGTAACTTATTCTTTAATATTAAAAAATACAACAAAAACACAAGGTTATAATATTATCCTTTAGATTGAAGTTTTTCTTATTCTAAATTATACTACAAGTTCTCTTTATATTTTTTTCTGAGTATAATGAGTCTCTAATAATTTTTAAAATTATGTTAAAAAGTTGTTTAAAATTATATTACAGGGACTGTTGATAAAAAAATAAATGGTTAATAATACTTAATTCTGAATTTTATAAAAAGTAAATGGTTAATTTTTACAAAGCCTTACGTTATTTTTCAACTATTTCTTATCAGATATATTATTAAGAAGTATCTTTTAATAATCTATATAAATAATAAGGAAAAAAAAATGGAACTAAAAATTAACAGAAACGAGTTGTTGGATGGTTTGAATAAAATACAAACCGTAGTTGAAAAGAAAAGCACTATGCCTATTATATCAAATGTCTTACTTGATGCATTAGAAGGTCGGTTAAATATCGTAGCGACTGATCTTGAAGTGGGAATGAGGACAGAACATAATGCTGAGGTTATAAAAAAAGGAAAAATAACCGTACCGGCCAGAAAACTATATGAAATGGTTCGAGAAATTCCAGGCCCTCATATAACTATAAAGGAAAAAGAATCCGGCAGGGTAAATATAAGTTCGGGGAAGATTATTTATACGTTAGTAGGCTTGCCGGCAGAACAATTTCCTTTGGTGTCATTTTATGAGGATGCAAAGGCTATTGAAATCCCCGCAAAAATAATAAAGGATTTAATAAACAAGACTATCTTTTCCGTCTCTTTTGATGATAACAGAATTAATTTGGCAGGTATTTTTATAGAGAAGACAGTACTAGAAGATAAAGAGATATTGAGGATGGTATCATCTGACGGACATAGATTATCTCTTATGGAAAAAGATGTTCCCGGCATAAATGTCCTGGAAATTGATTCCGGGGTGATTTTACCAAGGAAAGGCGCCCGGGAAATACTAAAATTGTGCGAAGATACAGAAAATATTCTATTAGGATTTAAAGAAGACATTTGCGTTGTTGGGGCAAATCAAACAAAGATCGTGACGAGGCTTATTGATGGAGAATTTCCGGATTATCGGACCATTATACCTGCTGAGGGTAAAAAAAAGATATTTATAGAAAGGCAGTTTTTTTTGGATGTCCTACGTAGAACATCCATATTAGCCACGGATAAATATAAAGCAGTAAGCTTTAATTTTAGCAAAGGTAAAATGGAGGTTTTATCAGTAAATCCAGATATAGGAGATGCGAGGGAGGAGCTTGAAATAGAGTATGAAGACGATGTATTTAGTATAAATTTTAATATCAACTACCTAATAGAAGCCATCGGGGCTCTGGAGAGCAATAAGATAGTTATAGAATTTGAAAACGAGACCAATCCATGTCTTATAAAAGGCACTGAAGAAGAGGGTTTTTTGGGTATTGTTATGCCTATGCGCGTGTAAAAGAGGATTATATAAATGAGTATTTTTGAAGGTCAGATAGAGACTACAGATATTAAATATACGGCTAATGAGATAAAAGTATTAAGCGGTCTTACAGCGGTACGAAAAAGACCTGCTATGTATATCGGGAACACCGGTCCGGAGGGATTGCATCACCTCGTTTACGAAGTGGTGGACAACAGTATTGATGAGGCCCTTGCCGGATACTGTAATTATGTAGAAGTCTTGATACATAAAGATGGAAGCGTTACAGTAGAAGATAATGGCAGGGGCATACCGGTCGATATTCACCATACGGAGAAAAAACCGGCGGTAGAAGTGGTTATGACCGTACTCCATGCCGGAGGTAAATTTGATAATAAGACATATAAAGTGTCCGGGGGCCTGCACGGGGTAGGGGTCTCTGTTGTGAATGCCCTTTCTCGATATCTGGAGGTTGAAATCTTTCTCAATGGGAAAATATACAAACAGAGATATGAGAGGGGAAACCCGGTAACTAAGTTGGAAGTTATCGGAGATACAAAGAAAAGAGGGACAAAGATAAACTTTCTGCCGGATTCTGAGATTTTTGAGGAAACAACAGAGTTTAATTTTGAAATACTTTCCCAGCGATTAAGGGAGTTGGCCTTCTTAAACAAAGAGGTAAGGATAGTACTGGAGGATGAACGAAGCGGTAATAAAAAGGATTTTTTCTATGAAGGGGGTATAATATCTTTTGTACAATACCTCAACAAAAACAAGACCATTATTTATGATAAACCTATATACATATCCGGCAGGCGCGGGGATATAGACGTAGAGATAGCCCTACAGCACAATGACTCATATGTGGAGAAGATTTTTTCTTTTGCCAATAATATTAATACAAAAGAAGGCGGCACTCACCTTATAGGATTTAGATCCGCGCTGACCAGGACGCTGAACCAGTACGCGCTTAATGAAGATATCCCTAAAAGTCTAAAAGAAAGGATGGAGGGTGATGATGTAAGAGAGGGCCTGACGGCCGTAATTAGCGTCAAAATACCCAATCCTCAGTTTGAAGGCCAGACCAAGACAAAACTTGGAAATAGTGAGGTCAAAGGGTTAGTAGAGTCTCTTGTCAACGAAAAACTCTCTTTATACCTGCAGGAAAAACCATCTATAGCCAAGAAAATACTGGCTAAAGCAATAGATGCGGCCCGGGCACGGGAGGCCGCCCGCAAAGCTAAAGACCTGGCCAGAAAAAAAGGCAGTTTGTCGGAGATGGTTCTTCCTGGAAAATTAGCCGATTGTCAGGAAAAGGACCCCGTCAGAAGTGAAATCTACATCGTAGAGGGTGATTCGGCCGGGGGATCCGCCAAGCAAGGCCGGAACAGGAAATTTCAGGCCATACTCCCGCTTAAAGGGAAGATACTTAATGTAGAAAAGGCGCGCTTTGATAAGATGCTGGAAAGCCAGGAGATAAGGACGCTAATTGCTGCTCTGGGGACTGGCGTGGGAAAGGCAGACTATAATATTAACAAGTTGCGCTACCATAAAGTTATTATAATGACTGATGCAGATATAGATGGTTCCCATATAAGGACCCTCCTGTTAACCTTTTTCTATCGTCAAATGCCGGAGTTGATCGAAAACGGGTTTCTTTATATAGCCCAGCCGCCGTTATATCGGGTGGCAAGAGGTAAGGAAGAAGAATTTATAAAAGATGAAGTTCGGATGAGCAGCCGTTTTTTAAATAGGGCCGTACAGGAAAAAAATATCTCTGTAAAAGGGACGGAAAGAATATTTTCCGGCCAGGACTTGGTGAACCTTATGGAGGACCTGGTTCGTTATCAGGCCCGTCTCAATAGTCTGACAAGAAAGGGATATGCGGCAGATGTCATAGAAATACTGGCCCTTAACCAGGGAGATCAAAAGTACCTTTCTCAGGGGGTCATAAATACCGGGGCCTTCCGGGAGGTGTTGAACCGGGATGGCTATAAAAACGTAACAGTAACTGTCCGGGATGGAAAGGAAGAAATACATTGCCCTTCTAAAACAAAAGGCCGGCCTGAAAAGGCTATTACACTGGAATTTGTGGCTTCCCCGGAGTTTCAGAACTTGTGTGAACTAGGAAGAAAGGTTTCTCGACCGGGTAACCCCCCTTTTGTGCTGTCCATGGATAACTATGAGTACGAGGTTAGATCCAGGGGTGAGCTTCTGGAGAGGGTGATGGAAGAAGGAAAGAAGGGATTTTTTATCCAGCGCTATAAAGGATTGGGAGAGATGAATCCCGAGCAACTCTGGTCCACCACTATGGACCCATCACGGCGCACGCTCCTTCAGGTGCAAATAGAGGACGTCTTTACTGCGGATGAGATATTTACGGTTCTTATGGGGGACAAAGTAGATCCCAGAAGAGAGTTTATTCAAACAAACGCCCTCGAAGTCACATTCCTTGACATATAAAAATACAGAAGACAGAAGAACCTCTTGCAAAAGTCGTCACACCGGTGAAAACCGGTGTCTAGGAGTGCCTTAATCGGGTCAGAGTCGCTGGATTCCGGCTTTCGCCGGAATGACGACAATCCGAGCATAAGAATTTTACAAGAGGCTCAATAGTAATAGGGGTTATTATGTATTCCACGGAAAGTATTGGCCAAGTCAGCATCGAAAAAGAGATAAAAAAATCATACCTTGATTACGCCATGAGCGTAATCATCGGCCGAGCCTTGCCGGATGTGCGCGACGGGCTTAAGCCTGTGCACAGGCGTATTTTATACGCCATGCACGATTTAAAGAACGAATGGAATAAGCCATATAAGAAGTCGGCGCGTATAGTCGGTGATGTCATCGGTAAGTATCATCCGCATGGAGACGTCGCTGTATATGACACACTCGTTCGCATGGCGCAGGACTTCAATATGAGATACCCCCTGGTGGACGGGCAGGGGAATTTTGGATCGATTGACGGGGACTCTCCTGCGGCTATGCGATATACAGAAGTCCGCATGGCAAAGATCACCCAGGAACTGCTTGTTGATATTGAAAAAGACACCGTCAATTTTTCCCCAAATTACGATGACTCCCTGATGGAACCGGAGGTCCTTCCCTCCCGATTGCCGAATCTGCTCCTCAACGGTTCCGCCGGAATAGCCGTGGGCATGGCCACAAATATACCACCGCACAACTTGACAGAGGTCATTGAAGGGATCCTTCTTCTCATAGATAAACCCGATGTTACTACAGATGAACTTTTGTCCTGCATCCAAGGCCCGGATTTTCCGACCGGTGGTTTTATCTGTGGACGGTCCGGTATAAGAGAAGCTTACCGGACCGGGCGGGCCAGTATCAAGATGCGCGCCCGGGCCTCTATTGAGAAGGCCAGAATCACCGGGCGGGTGAGTATTGTAATAAATGAACTTCCTTTTCAGGTGAACAAGGCCCGGTTAATCGAGCGGATTGCGGAACTGGTCAGAGATAAAAAGATAGAAGGTATTCAGACGGTAAGGGATGAATCAGACCGGGAAGGCATGAGGATCGTTGTCGAACTGAAGAAGGATGAGGTGGCGGACATTGTTTTGAATCAACTTTATACACAGACCCCCATGGAATCCTCCTTTGGGATCAATATGCTGGCTATCGTAGACAACAGGCCGGAGGTTTTGACCTTAAAGGACCTCCTGGGCCATTTCTTGGAGCACCGGCAAGAGGTCATTATCAGGAGGACGCGATTTGACCTGAAAAAGGCAGAGGAAAAGGCGCACCTTCTTGAGGGATTGAAGATCGCCCTCGACAATCTGGATTTGGTCGTCGATTTAATCAAGTCCTCGGCCACACCCAAAGAGGCCAAGGCGAGATTGGTCACCACCCTTCATCTATCCGAAGTACAAGCCCAGGCTATACTGGATATGCGTTTGCAAAGGCTGACCGGGCTGGAAAGAGAGAAGATATTAGAGGATTATAGGGCGACCCTGGCGGACATAGAGCGTTATAAGGCGATACTGGCGAGCGATGAGATGGTTCGTAACATCATAAAAGAGGAGTTGCAGGCCGTAAGGGCTGCCTATGGTGATGAGCGCCGCACCGAGATTGTAGAAGACGCGGGGGAGATCAATGTAGAAGATCTTATTGCTGAAGAGGATGTGGTGGTTACAGTCTCACATCGCGGCTACATTAAACGCAATTCGGTCAACCTCTACCGGAGTCAACGCCGGGGTGGGAAAGGTATAACCGGGGCAGAAACGCGGGAAGAAGATTTTGTGGAGAATCTTTACATTGCATCCACACACGATTATTTTCTTTTCTTCACAAATTTTGGCCGGCTCCACTGGCTTAAGGTCTATCAGATTCCTCAAGCGGGGCGGCTGGCCAGAGGGAAAGCCATAGTGAATCTGCTGAATTTGCAGGCAGAAGAGACGATAAAGACTATATTACCCGTGCGTACGTTCGAACCGGACCGGTATCTAGTTATGTCCACGAAGAAAGGACTGGTGAAAAAGACGGACTTGATGGCCTATTCCAATCCACGCGCCGGGGGTATTAATGCGGTAAATATACGCGAAAGAGATGAACTGGTAAGCGTAGCGCTTACAGATGGGAAGAAGGACATCTTTTTGGTAACCCGTCACGGACTATCTATTCGCTTTAATGAGGACGACATCCGGGAGGTTGGACGTGTGGCGATGGGTGTGAAGGGCATCTCGTTAGGAGAAGGTGACGAGGTGGTCGGTATGGAGGTCGTGGGGGAAGGCGCAACCGTTCTTACTGTTACGGAAAACGGGTATGGGAAGAGAACCAACCTGGAAGATTATCGTCCACAAGGCCGCGGAGGAAAGGGCGTTATTACGATCAAGACAAGTGAGCGCAATGGGCCGGTAGTGGGGGCGTTACAGGTTATTAAAGACGAAGAAGTGCTGCTTCTGGCCAGTAGCGGAAAGATTATTCGGATTAAGGTAAGCGGCGTTCCCACACATGGACGCAACACGCAGGGCGTCAAGCTCTTCCAGTTGGAGCCGGCGGAAAAGGTCGTGAGCATCGCCCGACTGGCAGAGAGGGAAGAAGAGACCAGTGACCAGGCGTAGATCTATAGGTATTATAGGAGGGGGGAGCTGGGGTACAACCCTGGCTAACCTTCTTGCTGAAAAAGAGGGTAATGAGGCGACCTTGTGGGTCCGTAGAGAAGCCTTGGCCAGAGATATGGCGGAGGCCAGGGAAAACAGGACTTATCTGCCGGGCATAAAGCTGGACGCCCGGCTGGGAATCACATCTTCCTTAAAAGAGGCTGTCGAGTCCAAAGAGTTTATAGTGATGGCGGTTCCATCGCATGTCTTGCGCGACGTAGCAAGCCGGTTAATCCCGTTTCTTTCTCCTATCAGTATCGTGGTTACGGTCAGTAAGGGCATTGAGAACGAAACACTCCTTACCATGACGGAAGTATTGGAAGAATTATTGCCTGGAGAACACCACGACAAACTGGCCGTCCTCTCCGGTCCCAGTTTTGCACGGGAGGTAAGCCAAAAGGTTCCTACGGCCGTGACCGCCGCCTCAGCAAGCGAAGACGTAGCCAAACAGGTGCAGGAACTTTTTGCTACTCCATATTTTCGCGTCTATCGCTCTTCGGATGTCAAAGGCGTGGAATTAGGGGGCGCCCTTAAGAATGTTATAGCCATTGCCTCCGGTATCTGCGACGGGCTGAATTTTGGGACCAACACCCGCGCGGCCCTTATAACACGCGGGTTGGCTGAGATAAGCCGTTTGGGGCTAAAACTCGGGGCAAGGCCCCTTACCTTTGCCGGGTTAGCCGGCATGGGTGATTTGGTCCTGACCTGTACCGGAGATCTGAGCCGGAACCGGACAGTAGGTCTCAAGCTCGGGCAGGGAATGAAATTGAAAGAAATCCTGGATGGGATGAAGATGGTGGCCGAAGGGGTAAAGACCACACGATCAGCCTATTTTCTGGCCCAAAAATGTCGGGTGGAAATGCCGATAACCGAACAGGTTTATAAAGTACTCTATGAGGATAAAGACCCGCTTGGGGCAGTTAAGGAATTAATGTCCAGAGATTTGAAAGAAGAGTGGGAGGTATCCTTTTTCCAGTAGGATGAGTGAAGAAATGGCGGAGAGAGAGGGATTCGAACCCTCGGTAGAGGTTTCCCCCTACACTCGCTTAGCAGGCGAGCACCTTCGGCCTACTCGGTCATCTCTCCGCAGCTAAGGCCAATTTTATAGGACGCGGATTTTTGCAAATATACGCAGAAAAAGCCCTCAAAAATAGTTTTTTTGGGCTGAAATCATCCCAATACGCCAGGAGATAGGGACAAAGTTTGCTGTAAGTTTTCAGATCCGGTTAATCTGCGTGTATCTGCGGCCTAATGTCTTTTGGCGGAGGGAGTAGGATTCGAACCCACGTTCGCGTGAGCGAAAGCGGTTTTCAAGACCGCCGCCTTAAGCCACTCGGCCATCCCTCCAAACGGAAACATTTTTAACATCTGTTACCGGTTGTGTCAATGATTCGTTACTGTGTTGACAAAGCAGGCGGTTTGCGGTATAAAAATTGCTGAGTGAGCGGGAATAACTCAGTGGTAGAGTGCAACCTTGCCAAGGTTGAAGTCGCGGGTTCAAATCCCGTTTCCCGCTCCATTTTATTTTTGCCTCTTGATTTCCGCCGCTTCAGAAATCACAATACCAGACATTTCTGCTCCACTCCACTAATCCAAACTGTATCCCATTATAAATAAACGGAGGTCAGGGTGTACTACACCGCATTAAGACCATATACCTTGAAAAGACTGGAGGAAATCGGCCGGGCTGATATCCTGGTGGGTATTCCCGCCTATAACAACGAACGGACTATAGCCCATGTGGTCCAGATGGTTTCCCACGGCCTGGACAAGTATTACAAGGAAGACAAGAATGTAATAATGATAGCCGACGGGGGCTCTACCGACGACACCCGGGAGACGGTCAAGGAATTTCAGATCAAGCCCTGGCAGGAAAAACTCCTTTCCATCTACCGGGGACCGGGCGGGAAGGGCACAGCCTTTCGTTCCATATTTGAAGCGGCGGTAAAGCTGCACGTCAAGGCCTGTATTGTGGTGGACTCGGATATCAGGAGCATTACCTCGGACTGGGTGCAGCACCTGCTTTCTCCTGTTTTAGAGAAAGGCTATCAATATGTTACACCGGTTTATTGCCGTCATAAGTACGACGGCACTATAACCAACAATATAGTCTATAATCTGACCCGGGCCCTTTATGGAAGGCGCATCCGCCAGCCCATAGGGGGTGATTTTGCCTTTTCCCGGGAAGTAGCCGCTTACTATATTGATCAACCGGTATGGGATACGGAGATTGCCCATTTTGGTATAGATATCTGGATGACTACCCAGGCCGTTGTACAGGGCTTTAAGATTTGCCAGGCCAACCTGGGGGTCAAGGTGCACGACGCCAAGGATCCGGCTGCACACCTGGGGCCTATGTTCCGCCAAGTGGTGTGGACTATTTTTTATCTCATGGAACAAAATGAATCTTATTGGAAAAAGACAAAAAAAAGTACGCCGGTGGAGACCTTCGGCGCTGAGAAATGTTCGGAACCGGAGCCTATTAAGGTCGATTTAGATGGACTCATTTATAATTTTCAGGTTGGTTTTAAACAATTCAAGTCGTTTTGGAAGGACATATTAGATTCTGATAGTTACAGTGATCTCAAAAAAGCCTCCAAAATGAGTGCGAAGGACTTCTCGTTGCCGGTAGAGACCTGGGTCCGGATTCTCTACGAATTAGCGGCCACCTTCCACTATTGGCCGATGAACCGAAACAAACTGGTAGATCTCATGACCCCCCTCTATTATGCGCGAGTCGCCTCCTTTGTCCGCGAAACGTGGGATATGGATTCTTCTAAGGCCGAAGAGATTGTAGAGAAAAACGCCGAGGCCTTCGAACAACAGAAGGGTTATCTGCTTAAGATGTGGGATAAGAAAAGAAAGGTATATGAAAAACTGAGTGAAAAAGTTTAGCTATCTTATCAACATAATATGGATGTCCATAACATTGGTTCTTGTGGGGCCGGTTATAAGTAGCTCTCCAGTCTCTTTAAAAAGGGTATAGGAATCGTTGTTTGTAAGATAGTTTTCAGGCTTCAGGCCCTTTTTAAGTGCCTTTCTATAGGTACTGCCGCTTACTATGGCCCCGGCGGCATCTGTGGAGCCGTCTGTTCCGTCTGTCCCGCCACTTAGAAACGTTATACCGTTTAACTTTTGTATCTTAATAGCAAAAGACAGGGCAAGCTCCGTATTTCTTCCTCCCAACCCCCCGCCCTTAACTGTCACGGTTGGCTCTCCCCCGGCGAGAATACAGATCGGCGGTGAAGAGGGATATCCAGATTGGAGAATCTCTTTCGCGATGGCCGCATAAAACCCGGCCAGTTCTCCGGCCTCGCCCTGGACTTGTGACGAGAGGAGCAGGGTTTTAAAGCCCAGGGATTTGGCCTTGTTCTCTGCGGCTTTCAAGGCTACCAAATTACTTCCAATAATAAGGTTGTAAACCCTGCGAAAGCAGGGTTTACCGGGTTTCGGCGTCTCTTGTACCCTCTCTCCCAGCCCGGCCCGGAGATGTTTGATAATACTTTCGGGCAACCTGGACTTAAGGTTATATTTTTCCAGCACATCCCAGGCCACCTGGAAGGTGGAAGAGTCAGGGACAAAAGGCCCCGAGCCTATAACATGCAGGTCGTCTCCGACTACATCGGAGAGGATAAGGTTGATAACAGTGGAGGGGTAGGCCAACCGGGCCAGGTTTCCTCCCTTGGTCATGGAGATATGCTTGCGCACGGCGTTTATCTCTTTAATGGTGGCCCCCGACTTGAGAAAGAGGCTGGTCAGTCTCTTTTTCTCAGATAACGTTATGGGAGGTACGGGCAGGGGCAATAGGGCCGAGCACCCTCCCGAGGTAAGAAATATTATGAGGTCGTCGGCTTCAGACCCTTTGAGAAGCGCCAGGACCTTCTGTGCTGCCTGGAGTCCGGCCTTATCCGGCACAGGATGTCCGGCTTCTATAACCGTTATATATCGAAGAGGCCCCGAGTGACCATATTTGGTAATGACCAGACCTTTGTCTATCCTCTTTTTTAAGATTTGTTCGCAGGCGGTGGCCATGGGCACAGAAGCCTTGCCGGCGCCAAGGACAAAGACTCGCTGGAACCGCCTCAGGTCATACTCACGGCCTTTCTGCAGTCCACCGCCGAGGATAAGCAGATTGTTTTTGACCACAAGGTGGTTATGCACGGCCTTGTACGGATCAACAGCCTTAAGGGCGGCCTTAAAGATCTTCCGGGCCGCGGAGCAAAGATTATCCATAGATTTGCCTAAGTTAGCAAGATGTGATAGTTTATAATTAACAGGGTGTTGCCGATAAATCAATCAGATAAACGAAATATACCCGGAAACGGGCTCTGGCGGTAGAGATGGAAAAACCCATACCACCCTTTGAGTTCAGACAGTGTGCGAGCATACTAAAATCCACGGGAGAGAAGGCAAAAAATCTCCGGGAACTTAGAGACATAATTGCTCATGTCAGTGATGAAGCCATATTTCATCACACCTACCAATATTTCTTGAAGGGTCATATTTATCAATATACCAACGATTTTGCCCAATGGGCCGGCGAAAGTCTGGAAGAAGAGGCGCTTGCCGAGCATCTATCGGTTCTGGACCCATACGAATTTAAGAGGATAGAGGATTTGCGCAGTGCACTGGTGGCAGTAATCGATCATTATTTAATAGATTTTCCTGAGCCAAGGGAGGCTATGCCCGGAGATGAATTCCATTTTAATGAGACCAGAACCCTCATATTTCCGGTCGGGATAAGGGCAAAGAACCTTGCCGAATTCTTAATGGCTATAAAGTATGTGGATGCCGGTTCGATATATTATCATTTCTACGAGGCCAGGATGCGTCTGGGTAGCGGCATAGATGATTTTTCCGCGTGGATAGAGACCTCCCTGGAAAAAAAAGATCTGGCAGAAAAGATAAGGGCCATAGACCCTTTTATGCATAGCATAGAAGAGATCAGGAAACATATAACCGAAGTGGTTGAGAAAGAGGCCAGGCGCGACATGGAGGTTATGTAGGCGATGATCTCAGATTACTCAGGCATTGTGCCCAAAGGAGACTTGCAACTACTACAGAAGCTCGGCGAGAAATTAAGGAACAGGTCTTTTCTTCACATAAACTCTACCCGGGCCGGTGGTGGAGTGGCCGAGATACTCCAGAGAATGATCCCCCTGCTTCGGGAACTGGACATAGATGCAAGGTGGGAAATCATTGAGGGAGACGACAGGTTTTTTGATATAACCAAAAGAATTCACAACACGCTTCAGGGGAATCTTGACTATATCAGCAAGGAAATGTGGGAATACCATTACGAGGTAAACAAAAAAAATGCGGAGAAGCTCAACCTCGAGGCCGATGCGGTTTTAATCCACGATCCCCAGCCGGCACCCCTTATCGAGTTCAGGAAAACCGGAAAATGGATATGGAGATGTCACATCGATGCCGCGAACCCTTTGAAAAAAGTGAGCGATTATCTGAGGCGTTATTGGGAAAAATATGACGCCGCCATCTTTTCTGTGGCCAGATTCGCACGGTCCATGCCTATAGACGAATTTATCATCGCTCCATCTATCGACCCCCTGAGTGAAAAGAACCGGGAACTTACCGAACAGGAAATAGGAGAGGTTTCGGAACGACTTCAGATACCAAGAGACAGGCCGATAATCTTACAGGTCTCAAGATTTGACCGGTTTAAGGATCCGACAGGGGTAATAAGGGCTTATAAGGTCGTCAAGAAATATAATGATTGTATTCTTGTTTTGGCAGGGAGCCCGGCGGCGGATGATCCGGAAGGGGAGGAGGTTTTAAAAGAGGTAAGAGAATATGCGGCCGATGATCCCGACATATTTATTCTCTTGTTACCGGCATTCAGCGACAGGGACATAAACGCCCTGCAGAGGATGGCGGATGTTATTCTGCAAAAGTCCACGCGGGAAGGTTTCGGCCTTACCGTTTCCGAGGCCATGTGGAAGGGAAAGCCGGTCATAGGTGGGGCCGTGGGCGGTATCCCTCTGCAAATAGTCCACGGCGTAACCGGCTTTCTTGTACATTCTGTGGAAGGCGCCGCCTTCAGGATAAGGCAGTTTTTGAATAATCCGGAAATGGCGGCGCGGATGGGTGAAAAAGGCAGGGAATATGTGCGGATTAATTTCCTTATAACCAGACAGACAAGAGACTATCTTTCGGTCTGGTATGCGTTAGAGAACAAGGGAAAGGATGTTTTGGAGCTGTGAGCTAAGACAGTCTTTTGAAGCTCCCCGCAGTCCGCCGCGGCGGACGGGGAATCTCCGTATGCAAGGTAAAATGCATCGTATTTGCTCGCTATGCATGTTCAAGACCCCTTCAGGCCTTTCAGGTCAGAGACCTTTTGATTATAGAGTTCGATCACGTCCCTTCGGCTTAACATGCCGATCAGTTCCCCGGGGTTGTCTTCCCTTACCACGGGCAGCATGTCAATATTTTTCGCCGTGAATTTTTTCAGGACCGTATGCAGATCTTCGGCGAGATGCGTGGTTATGACTTCTGACCAGGCGATGTCTTTCATGATGACCAGGTCATCGAGGTCATGCTCAAAGAGATGGTGTCGGATATCATTAATGGAGAAGATGCCGGTTAACTTATCCTGACTGTTTATTACCGGAAAGTAGTGTTGCTCTGCATGAGAGAAGGTATATAAGAAATCTTTGAACTTAACATTTTCTTGTACGGTAACTATTTTTCTTATCTTGTTTTCCAGACTGCGGACGGTTAGTCCCTCCAAAAGATCCGTTAGGAAGTCCCCGGCATGGGCGGGCGAATCAATGCGTGAGGGGACCTGTTTATGATAAATGGTCCATTTCCGCGAAAAGATAAAGGCCAGGGTACAGACCAGGAGGGCCGGGAGAAGGAGATGATAGGAACCGGTCATTTCACTTACCATGATGATGGTAGAAAACGGGGCCTTGGAGGCCGCGGAAAAGAAACCGGCCATACCCACAATGGCAAACGCCGCCGGTTGCTGCACTATATCCGGCATCAAGTAATGAAAAACCTGCCCCACGGCTGCACCTAAAGAAGCTCCTATAACCATGGCTGGACCAAAGACCCCTCCACTTCCACCGGAACCTATAGAGAGGGAAGTGGTCAATATCTTGCCCAGTCCCACCGCAACTAAAACGGGGATGGCCACCAGATTGTTCAGGGTCATCTGTATAAAGCCATACCCGAAGGCCAGTGTCTGGGGTAAAAAGAATCCGATGCACCCGGTAAGAAAGCCGCCCATGGCCGGTTTGATATAATTAGGGAGGTTTATTCTTTTGAAAATATCGTGGATGCCGTAGAAAATTTTGACATAAAGAAAGGCGGCGCCGGCCAGTATCAGGGCAAGAACCGAATATGGGAAGAGCTGGCGTGGATCATTAAAGACAAAATCGTGGGTGCTGAAAAGCGACCCCCAGCCAAAAACCAGACAAAAGATACAATATGCGACTACGGAAGAAATGCCGGCCGGGATAAGGACTTCAGATTCAAACTCGGCTTCCTTGTATAAAACCTCAGCCGCAAACAAGGCACCAGCTAGCGGCGCCCGGAATATGCTTCCTACGCCGGCGGCCATACCTGCGGCCAGCATGATCCGGCGTTCCCGGTCCGATAGCTTTAAACGAGTAGCCAGAAATGAGCCAAAGCCGGCTCCAATCTGGGCAATGGGGCCCTCCCGGCCTCCTGAGCCTCCCGTACCTAAAGTCAAAAAAGAGGCCAGGGTCTTAATAATAGGGACCCTGGATCTTATGAACCCTCCCTTTTTATGATACGCCTCAATGGCGGCGTCGGTGCCGTGGCCTTCTGCCTCCGGGGCAAAAGTATAAACCAGCCAGCCGCTGACAATCCCGCCTAAGGCCGGCACCAGCAACAGTGCCCACCGCCGGAAAGGAGTTGAGAATTCCTTGAATAACGGCGCTTCACCAGCGGGATGGGGAGGGCGGTAACCGGCCAAGAAATCCAGAAAATAATGCAGCCCCACCTGGCATAAGAAATAAAATATGATAGCGCCGCAACCGGCGATAACACCGATCAGGACATAATTTAAAAACCATTTACCCAGGGCAAAGAATTGCGCTTTGTCGATTTTCAAGTTTAGCCTTTTCACCGCTGAGCACGCAGAGTCCGCAGAGAGAAGCTCGCATATTTCAAATTACACTCTGTTTATAAAAATACAGGCCGCAAAAGTCAATAGTTACAGCAGAATTTATCGTGTAGAGAAAGGCGGTACAATAGTAGCCAGGTAGGGCTTGTATCTTTGGCCATTCCTGTGCTACGTTATAACCGGGTCAACTAAAACGTCATTTTAAGATACTAAAATTTCCGTTTCACTTTAGTCTCTTGAAAATGCCGCAAAACCTAGGACCAAATCCCCCCTTGCCCCCCTTTCCGAAAGGGGGGAATACGTTTCCCCCTTTGAAAAAGGGGGATTAAGGGGGATTTTGAGGTGCTGTTTTCTGGACGACAAGCTCTTTTCAAATAGCCAAGGTATTACGATTTTTGTAAAAACTGTGTCCCGGAGGTGCGAATTTGACAATTAAGGGCATGACCATTCCAATTTTAGTAAGCCTTTTTTCTGTAACAGGACTTTTTTTTGTAAGGAGCATGGCCTTTAGAGTTCTCCACCGCTGGGCGGAAAGGAGCCATACCAAAATTGATGACCTTATAATACACTCTCTCCGGACCCCGTCTATTTACTGGTGCATTGCCATCGGACTATACCTTGGTTTTGGTATATCCGAACTTCCGGCCAAATACGTATCTTATATAAGCAAGGCCATTCACGTAATTTTAATCCTCTCGGCCACCATAGCCGCCGCTAACCTGGCCGGACAGGCATTTAGAAATTATATTGAGAAGTCGGCTATTCCCATACCTACCACCGGTCTCGTTCATGGTATCTTAAAGGGTACTATTTTGATCGTAGGTTTTTTGATAATACTTACCACCCTCGGTATATCAATAGCCCCTCTTCTCACCGCCCTGGGTGTGGGCGGGTTGGCCGTGGCCCTGGCCTTGCAGGATACCCTCTCTAACCTCTTTGCCGGCGTGCACATACTCCTGGAGAAATCCGTAAGGATCGGAGATTTCGTAAGGCTTGAGAACGGTCAGGAGGGCTATGTCGAGGATATTACCTGGAGGACTACCCGGATAAGGATGTTGCCTAACAATATGGTGGTAATTCCAAACAGCAAACTGTCCCAGAGCATAGTGACTAACTATTACCTGCCGGAGAAAAGGATGTCTTTGCTGATTCCGGTCTCCGTAAGCTATAGCTCCGATCCGGAAAAGGTGGAAAGCGTCCTTATCGAAGAGGCAAAAAAGGCTGTCGGCGAGATACCCGGCCTCCTGGGCGACCCGGAGCCTTTTGTCAGATTCATCCCCGGATTTGGGGACAGCTCGCTCGATTTTACCCTGATATGTCAGGTGCAAGAGTTTGTTGACCAGTATCTCGCCCAGCACGAACTAAGAAAGAGGATATTCAAGCGGTTTAAAGAAGAAGGAATCGAGATTCCATTCCCGCACCGCACGGTTTATCTTAAGGAAGAAAAGGGCTAGTTTTATGAAAAACAACCACATATCCCCTCCCCCTTTGATGGGGGAGGGCTAGGGTGGGGGTGAAAAACGGGAACGGCGATTTTTTATGAGATCATCTTGTTTGGTATGCACCGGAGAATAAAGGGAGAGATGTCTTAGCATTGTGAATACAGATAGATTACGATTGCTTCTGGAAGAGAATTTTTCCGGCAAGAACCTGCTGGTCGTCTCTAACCGGGAGCCTTACATCCATAAGAAGGTAGGGGCACAAATTAAAGTGGACAGGCCGGCCGGCGGCCTTACCTCCGCCCTGGACGACGTCTTAAGGGCCGCCGGGGGAATATGGGTGGCCTGGGGGAGCGGAAGCAGGGATAAGGATGTCGTGGATAATAAGAGTTGTATCCCCGTCCCGCCCGGAAACCCTTCATATACCTTAAAGAGGGTCTGGCTAAGTCCAGGCGTAATCGAAAACTATTATCATGGGTATGCCAACCAGGTACTTTGGCCCCTCTGCCATATAACCCTGGATAGAGTCTATTTCAGGAAAAGATTCTGGGAAGATTATAAAAAGGCTAACCGGATCTTTGCCAGGGCTGTTCTTGAGGAAAGCGGTGGCGATTCCGTCGTCTGGGTACACGACTATCACCTCTGTCTTCTGCCCGGTTTCCTGAGGGATTGCAAGCCCGACCTGACCATTGCACATTTCTGGCATATCCCCTGGCCTGACTGGGGCGTCTTCCGGGTTTGTCCGCAGGCGAGGGAGATACTGGAAGGGCTTTTGGGCAATGACCTTATCGGCTTCCAGATTCCCCTTTTTGCGAAGAACTTTATGGACTGCGTGAGGGAATGCCTGGATGCCGATCTGGATTACCGGAATGCGGTGGTCACTTATAAAGGACATGCCACAAGGCTAAAGGCCTTTCCCATAAGCATTGATTATCAGAAGTTCCACTCTATGGCCACGTCCCGGCGGGCCGTCAATGCCGTCAAAAGAATAAAAGAAAAACACAGGCTTGGTCATGGTTACATCGGCATCGGTGTGGACCGGCTGGAATATACCAAGGCCCTCATCAAGAGGCTTCAGGCTATAGACCTTTTTTTCGAACGATATACAAAGTACAAGGGAAGGTTTACCTTTATCCAGATCGCCGTCCCGACGCGGACGAAGGAGCCGTACCTGAGTTACCAGAAGGCCGTCGGCGAGCTTATCGCCAGGATAAACGGGAAGCATTCTACGACGGATTGGAAGCCTATAGTTTACATCGACAGGAAGGTGGAGCACCAGGAACTGGTGGCCTATTACCGGATGGCGGACGTAGCTATAATAAGCTCTGTTTATGACGGCATGAACCTGGTGGCCAAGGAATATATAGCCTCCCAGGCCGATGGACATGGTGTGTTAATCCTAAGCGAGCTGGCTGGCGCTGCCGAGGAGCTGGAAGGGGCGCTGCTGGTAAATCCATACGATGTGGAGGGCTTTTCTGATTTGATATACAAGGCCTTGAAGATGCCGCACACCGAAAAGGCCGGTCGTATGGCCGTCCTCAGGCAGCAGGTAGAGGCAAATGATATTTATAAATGGATTGCCGATATTCTCCATGAGATCGTCGGCATCTGCTGGATGAGATCTGCGACAGGCCGCTATCTTCTTGATAATCTCGACAGGATACCGGTAAAGGATACATTTTTGTTTCTCGACTATGATGGTACGCTGAGCCCTATCGTTGAATCGCCGGACAAGGCGTTCATCCCGGACGAGATTCGCGCTATCCTGCTCAGATTAAAGAAACAGATGCCTGTAGCCATAATAAGCGGCCGGGCCCTTGAGGATATAAAGGAAAGGGTTGGGATAGAAGATATTATCTATGCGGGGAACCATGGCGCTGAGATCTGGAACGGCAGGAGGCAGGTAGTCTGCGGTCACCCGGGAGGTGACAGAGACAGGCTGGAAGCGCTGTTACGCAGATTAAGTAAAGATTTGATGCCGATCCGGGGCGTCATAGTTGAAGATAAAGGCATTACGGCCAGCATCCACTTCAGAAAGGTCAGCCCCAAGGATATGGGGGCGTTTTTTAATGCCTTCCGGGAGACGGTAAGGGAATATGAAGATATCTTCAGGATCACTGCGGGTAAAAAGGTCTTTGAGATCAGACCGCTGACGGCCTGGAACAAGGGAACGGCGGTCTCATGGATAATGGAAAAATTTGGAAAAAGAAAAACGCCGATCTACGTGGGTGATGACACCACGGATGAGGATGCCTTTAGAGCCATAAAGGGACGAGGCGTGTCCATCTGCGTTGGAGGAGACCCGGAGGCGGATTATTATTTAAAAAGGCAGAAAGAGGTAGGGGTGTTTCTCGAACAGCTCACCGGGTTATCAAAAATCTCGTCGTTTGCGAATCCATAGCATCCTGAGAGTCAAATATCTCAGACATTCCCATTTTCCCAGAAAAAATCTACTTTACCAATTCTGTTCAACGGATGAATCACGGGCACGAGGCTTCTTCCGTGTCCCATGCATTCACTGGTTAATACCTCGGGCCTGCCGCTTCCCGGCTTCCGCCAGTATCCAAGACGTAAAAGAGAGCAGCGATATTGCCTTGCAGCTATTGACTAAGGTATCGTACGAAGTAGATTCGCCGTGGAGAACTGCGTGTCTGTACAGGCCATCCGGCAATCCGGCACGCTGCTGGGCTCCAAAGGCGATGGGGAAGACATTGGTAAGGGGGATCAACCAGGCAGAACTAAAGTCCTCGTCGGCAGCCGAATTCTTGAACGCATCTAGCAGCTTCGTCGTCTGGCCGTCCCCTCGCTTCGCGTAGAGTTGGACTCCGGTCAGCTCAAGACATACACCGTCGGCCTGAGCAAGTAACACAGGAATTGAGAGGGCAAACTGACGCTGTTTATGGGCGTTGAATGCAGCCTCTAGGATCCCCCTCCTTTCTGGGAAGTCATCAGAAATGCGTTTGCAGACGTCCTCGATGTTGTTCTCGAAATAGTCTACCATCAGGTCGTTAGCGTCCTCCATCTTCCCTGATTCCACAAATTCTGCGACTCTAAGGCCTTGCGAAAGCGGCATATCGCTGTCGAGGTACCACCCATACTGAGCAAGCGTTCCCAGCAAACGTCGAGTTCTGTCTGGGAGGTTACGAACTGCAGAACCTATTTTGAGTAGGACTGGCGCGATGCTTCTTGAGACACTCTGCAGTTGCTGAATAACTGAACCTACTTGGATTCCGCTCGCTCGGAGACGGTGCTGTAACGACCTGACTGACTCGCCGATCACCATCTCGATATGCCTCGCAACTCCATCGAATTCAGCTCTGAAGGTGTCCCAAGCTTCAGTAGCGGCCGATATGCCAACCTGGAGGTCCCTCAGCGCCTCGCTACTCTTAGTATCCTGTTCCATCCAATCATCCCCATTTGCCCAACATTATATTTATATCGGCTCAACATTGTCCGGTTAGGTTTTTTCAAATCATACCGCTGAACGTCAGGGTTAAGCTGACGCTGAACCACCGTGGGGGTCAAGGTCAGGTCCCACCTCTTTATTGGCACGTTTCTTCTTTGAGCTTCGGTTTAGATATTTGGTTTCAGGTTCATGCACCGCGGGGAATCTATCCATCCATGACAAATCCTTGCCAATGACCAGTTCCTCCATTGTCGCGTGATGTGTATTGGTCATGGGAATCAGGCGCATTTGAAATCCGTGTCTTCGCGCCAGTTCCTTCACCTCTTCCGCATTATCATACGTTATTAAGAAATCGCCCTTTAATAACTCGCACACAGTAAACAGGCGCTCATGATCGAGATCATAGTGTCTATATAAGCGTTTGCCAGCTTTCTTTCCGCCAGCAGTGTATGGAGGGTCTATAAAGTAGACCGCTTTCCGGTTAGCAGAAAATTCAAGCATCACTTTCAATCCATCGTCACATCGGAAATCGATTCTGCTCGCGATATGATTTAAGGTTAGAAGCCTTTTCGCGATTGTCCGCGGGTACCAACGAGAACGAATCCCTTTCCCATTCTCCCCGTATTTGAGAAATCCTGAGCCTTCGGCCAGGATCCCTCCGTGGAAAGTCCGATTCTTGAGAATGGTCTGAAATGCCTTCTCTCTTTGTGTACTTGGTTTTTTTTTGATTTCCTCTATAACAGCCTCCTTTGTTAGATTGAACGTAATGATGCGATTGGCTAGCCATTCAGCATCGCCATTGACGACGGATTCCCAAACTGCAGCAATCTCGTCGTCCAATTCGACCATAACTGCCTTTTGAACCAGGTTTTCAAAGAGAGCCGTAAGACTGATAATCCCCCCTCCCGCAAATGGTTCAACAAGAATACCTGGCTTTGGATGCACCTGCGCTATCCACTGTCTAAACGTCGGCACAAACCATGTCTTCCCGCCGGGATAGCGGAAGGGACTGCGCTGCGGCACAGACGCAACGTTCACTGGCTTAGGTATTTCTATTTCCGGGAATAATTCAGGGAATAACGGTGCTTGCCTGTGTTTAGTCATATCAGAATGGCCTTTCGATTGTTTTGTTCACCGGTGGGGTCTCGAGCTGCTCGTCGAGTTTCCCTTGGAGTAGCTTTATGAAATCATCAACTTTTCCCGGCAATGGTGTTGTTATAGAAAAGAGGGCCGGTTCGAACTCGGTGAAGATTTCGTCGACCTTTTTCAAATAATATCTTTTCGATTCCTCTCCTTTTTCCGTTGTTAATTCCAGATCGTAGATGAGCCAAGCGATATCTGCGTTGGATTTCGGCACCTGTTTCAGCTTGGGCAGAGTCGCAAAGAAACTTTTGTTCAAAGCCACGGCGATCTTCTTTTCCCAACTATGCAGGATTCCGCCCTTGAAAAGAAGTTGTGGAACAAGTCTCTTCCGAGAAGATGAAAGGTAATCAGGTCGGGGATAGTTTGGTTCCTTAGACCAATCCATTGACGCGCGACCTTTGGGGTCTTTCATGAAGTATTCGAACGGGTCGCGTACATTGCCGGAAATGTACACGGCTTGGATTTCAAGCGCGCCGAAATCATACACTTTTCCATTTTTATCATACGCGACGAGAATCACATCGATATTTCCAGCGGTCTTCCCATGCAAGTCATTTAGGCGCACTTCTGTAAGAGAACTCCATGCGGTTCCCTCTTTGAAGAAGAAGCTGGCTGCATCGTCGGCTATAATCCAGTCCTCGCGAAATCGGATTGGGCAGGTGATAACCGGATGGCTATCATGATAAATAGTACATACGCCAAGCGGGTTCTTCGCTTTATCCTTGGTGCAATTAGGCACCTTGTTGTTAAAGGGGCAGAGCCGACGAGAGCGGTAACGAACGGCCCTTTCTGTGTGATCCGTTGTCAAATGGCCGAAGACCTCTGCCAAAGGTTGTCCCGGGTCTGGCATGGATTTCATCCTTTTTCGTGTCCCAACGTTATATATTGTATCAACTCCATTTTCCCCATCAATACCTGCATATCCTAACGCATCATATTATAATTTGACACATAATACAATAAACCATTGGCTGCTTAGTCCGCTAAAAATTGTACGTAATTTCAGAAAAACTTTTTTGCGAAAACTTGAAATATCTAGCATAAGCAGCTCTTGAGAATGGTGAAAGCGAAACTCCCCGCGGCAAGCCGCAGGGGATTCTGCAAGGGGTTTTGCTAAAAAATAGTCTCGCTTGAAGAGAAGCTTATCCCTGTGAGAAGGGGTGACGGGAACACCGGGAAATAATGATTGGTGAGAAGATCCTAAAAGGATATCCGAACTGGCCTGGTTTTCAGCACAACTTCATACCCTGTCTTTAAATGAGAGAGACCTGGCTGGCCTTGCAGCTACCGAGCCGTTTCTCATAGCGGGGGGCGGCTATGCCCATTATATCCGACATTTCTTCTTTCCTGGCCAAAAAGCGGCCGAGGGATTGCCCCGCCAACACAGACTTTGGCCTAAAGCGCAGAGAGAAAGGATTACGGAAAACGCCCTTTTCCTTTATCCGGTAATCGAGGTGGGGGCCGGTTGCTAATCCGGTAGCACCGACATAGCCTATAATCTCTCCCTGTTTCACGGTTGTCTTGGGCTTTATTCCCCGGGCAAAACGGGACAGGTGGCCATAATAGGTCTCGTACCTACCGGGATGTTTAAGAACGACCTGGTTTCCGTACCCGCCGCGCCGTCCGCGAAAGACAACCACACCGTCTGCCGCTGCCAGGACCGGCGTGCCGGTGGGGGCGGCCAGGTCAATTCCCAGGTGCGGTCTGTTTATCCCCAGGATAGGATGTCTTCTACTTCGGCTGAAACCCGATGTCAGGCGGCTGAACGGCACCGGAGAGCGCAGGAAATGCTTGCCGAGGGACTTGCCCTGCGTGTCATAGTAGGCGCCCTTTTCACCGGGGCGTGCGTGATAATAGGCCTCGTAAGCATTTGAGGCCGTTTCATATCGTGCTGCCAGTATATGTCCATAGCCGACCAGTTGATCGCCCTTGAAATATTTCTCAAAGATCATGGAGAAGCGGTCTCCGGGCTGCGGTTCAGTGTTAAAATCGATGTCAGAGGCGAATATATGTGCAAAGGCCAGGATCAGGCGGTCATCTTCACCAGACTCCCCAAATGACTCAAATAGAGAAGATGTTATTTCACCGGAAAGTTTCACGATGTGTCTTTCGATCTCAACATCTTCCGCATAGATATTGTAATTATCCTTTTCCTTTTTCAGGGTATAGACTTCTACAGGGCTGACGTAATAACGGCACCGGACTACGTCGCCGGCCGGGGAAAGTTCAATTTCATACTGTACGCCGGGTTTACACCTTCGGAAGTCAATCAACTCGGACAAGCAACCAATAACGGTATTTATTGCCTCGGCCGGTACGCGGTGTCTCCTCAGAGAGTCGTAAAACGTTTCCGTCCCCCTCAAGGCGCCTGATATAATTTTAGAGACTATGGCACATTCCGGAGAATCCTGCCCCCCGGAAGGAAGGACCGCTGTTTTCAGGTAGTTGAGTGATACAAACAGAGCGCCTAAGACCATAAACCAAAGGCACAGGACGGCTGCGGCAAAGCCCTTTTTTATCATACTAGAGAGACCCCATAGAAAGCCGGACCTTAAATTTTATCTTGTAGCAGAGGGTTAATGGAATAGATTCTCAAGGAATCGGAGTTGAGGTTCTATAGCACGGCTTCACACTGAATGTCAACTCACTAAAGGCATTTTTTCAGTTAAGGGGTTGACGTGGCCACGCCATTTCGTTAGGTTATGATATAGAAGGCCACCGTAACGTTACCTATAAGTCTTGGCGGCATATTGAAAAAGCGAACCACAGAGCACGCCAAGAAGATACGGGTTCAACCGTTTGAACGGGTTAAGCTGCTTGAACTGTTTCAATTTATTGATATGATAATTTTTCTCTGTGCCCTCTGTGGTTAATTTTATGACGATACTAAAAATCTTGGGAGGATAATTTAATGAGACGCAACATTTTGATGCTGATGTTAATCGCAATATTTTTTTCGTTCACGAGTGCCTCTTGGGCGAAAATGGCCAGCATCAAATCAGACAATGCCCGCATCAGATCCGGCCCGGGGACCCGCTATTCTGTTCTCTATGAGGTATTTTCCGGCTATCCACTCAAGGTGCTCAGACAAAAGGGGAAATGGGCCAGGGTGGTTGACTTTGAAGGCGATATAGGGTGGGTATATCGTCCTCTTCTTTCAAAGACACGCACGGTTATCGTTTCCAGGAAGGGCGATAATATCAACGTCCGGTCCGGCCCGGGGACCAGATATAAAGTAAAGGGGCAGGCCGAGCACGGGGTGGTTTTTAGATTGCTGAAGAAGAAGGGCGGTTGGGTCAAGGTCAGACACGATAACGGCCTTACCGGCTGGATACATGGAAAATTGCTCTGGGGTGATTAAGCGTTTGCCCTCATCATCCCCGATACAGGAATGTAGCCCTACACCCGATAGACGCCGGTATATTATCTTTACCGATCTTGACGGGACGCTCCTCGACCACGACAGTTACGAATACAGGGACGCCCTTGAGGCCCTGGATTATATAAGGCATCAGAGAATCCCCCTTATCCTTTGCTCCAGCAAGACAAAAGCGGAGATCGAGTATTACCGAAAAGAACTGGGGTTGGAAGACCCCTTTATTGTGGAAAATGGCGCGGCCATCTTTATCCCGAAGGGAATCCTGGATGCCGGGGATATGGCTTTTGTTGAATGCGGAGATTATGTGGTCATAGAATTAGGAACGCGGTATAGCAGAATTAAAGATCTCTTTGCCGCCGTCAAGGCGGAAACGGGCCTTAGGCTTTCCGGATTTTCTGAGATGTCTGTGGATCAGGTGGCGGAACTTACCGGGCTGGATAGAGATATGGCCGCCCTGGCGCAGCGACGCGACTACTCTGAACCGTTTCTTTTCGAAGACGCGCCGGGGCGTGTTTTGGAGGAAGAAGCCAGGCTTGCTGATTTAGAACGAGCGGCGGGAAAGCGCGGGCTTAAGATTACGAGGGGAGGGCGGTTTTATCATCTGATAGGCGACAATGATAAAGGCAAGGCCGTACAAATACTAAAGAAGTTGTATGAAACAGAAGGCCGGGTGCTGATCAGTGTGGGCCTCGGAGATAGCCCCAACGATTTCCCGATGCTGGAAAATGTGGAGATACCGGTTCTGGTCAAGAAAAAGGACGGGCAATATGCCCCTTGGTCAACGGAAAAGAAGGTTATTTACGCGCCGGACGTGGGGCCAAGGGGATGGAACCGGGCCGTTCTGGACTTGGCAAGAGAAGGGAAGGGATTAAGCTGGAGACAAACGAGCCGCTAAGAGGCGATGAGAAATGGGTAACAGATTCTATTTTTTGACCCTGGTGTTTTTTGTATTGCTCCTGGGTTTCCTGAGTTATCGGATACTGGAGCCTTTTCTTTTCCCCATAGCCTGGGCGGTTGTATTTTCCGTTTTGTTTTACCCGGCCTATGCCTTTATCCTCAGATATATAAAATCGAAGTCCATTACATCTCTCATCGTCCTCGTTGTCATCCTGTTAATAATTATCGGCCCCTTCTCATACCTGTTTTTCTTGCTGGTAAAGGAAGTTAGCGCACTGACCGAGTATGCGGAAAGCGGAAAGATTGAGGCCCTAACAAATATAACCGGGCATCCGATGATAAGGTCGGTGATAAGTAAGGTGGCGTCCTTGTTTAACATCCCCGAGAATGAAATAAACAAGGCCATCATGGATAATATCTCGCGACTGGGTAAAGAGTTGGTGGGCGGAATTACCAAGGGGGCCGGCGGCATCATAACTATCACCCTGGACTTTATCCTGATGGCTATCTCCATATTTTTCCTCTTGAGGGACGGCCCGGGCTTTCTTGAAAAGATCCGGGATTATATCCCCTTTTCTGAGGAACAGAAAAACGGGCTGGTCAAACAAATAGAGGATATTCTGGTATCCACCATGTATGGAGGCGTAATTGTAGCCATAGTCCAGGGAACTATGGGCGGCGTTGCCTTTGCCGTACTTGGTATATCCTCTCCGGTTATGTGGGGGTTGGCTATGGCGATTGCCTCCTTCGTTCCCATGGTTGGCCCTTTTGCTATATGGGCCCCGGCCGCCGTTTATCTATTTATTGAAGGCCTGATATGGAAAGGAATAGTCTTGGTCTTTATCGGGGCCTTCGGAATCAGCCTGGTCGATAATATATTAAAACCCCTCATCATCGGTAAAAGGACAAAAATGCCCTTTCTTCCTCTTTTTTTCAGCGTCCTGGGCGGGATAAAATTGTTCGGCTTAATAGGGTTTATCATGGGGCCGTTGGTGCTGGCCACTTTTGTATCCGTTGTTGAGATATTCAGAAGAATAGACACCAGCGCCAATGCTTAGCCGGATTATATAAGCCACAGCTACTGTTGTTACCTGACATCACTGTTTTCGTCCTATTCAGTGTTCATCCGGAAACGGTAGTTTCCGGCCTCACGCTTTCAGCAGTCAGCGATTAGCTGTCAGCAAAAAAACAAGACAAACAACACATTAAGCCGAGAGCTGACCACTCCATCCGGAATCCTTGGGTTTCGGATGGAAACTATTTAATATCTTTCATGGGGGTGACCAATGCACTGGTATCAGCTTGGGAAAAAAGAGATATTTCAGAGAGTTGGCACCTCAGATAATGGGTTGACCGAGGTGGAGGCCAAACAGCGTCTGGAAAAGTACGGCCTGAATAAGCTGGCTGAAGAAGAAGAGATAAGTAAGCTGAAGGTGCTCCTCCATCAGTTTACAAGCCCCCTCATTTATATCTTCCTCATCGCCGGAGTCGTTACCATCCTGCTTGGGGAATACATTGATTCCGGCGTTATTTTCGCAGTGGTAATACTTAATGCAATTATAGGCTTTATACAGGAGTTCAAGGCCGAACAGAGTGTCAGGGCCCTCAGGAGGATGGTTGTGCCCAAGGCAAAGGTTGTCAGGGACGGTCGGGAAAAGGAGATAAACAGCGAATATCTCGTTCCCGGTGATATCGTCTTGCTTGCCTCCGGTGCTAAGGTGCCTGCCGACCTAAGATTGTTTAAAACAATGGAGTTGAGGATTGAAGAGGCTATGCTTACAGGAGAATCAATCCCTGTTGAGAAGATAACATCGACTATAAAAGAAGATAATTTGACCCCAGGAGACCAGAGAAATATGGCCTTTATGGGGACAGTAGTGGCAAGCGGCCGGGCAAGGGGCATTGTCGTCGAGACGGGACAAGGGACAAACCTCGGGCAGATTGCTAAAGAAGTGCGGGAAGTTTCGGCGGGTAAGACCCCCCTTCAGGAAAAACTCGAGCGATTTGCCAAGCTAATAGGGCTTGTTGTAACAGGATTTTCGGTGATGGTCTTTGGAGCGGGCATAATGCTCGGGGCAAAGGCATCTGAGATGTTTATGACTGCTGTAGCTACAGCAGTTTCAGCGATACCCGAGGGTCTTCCGGTGGCTGTAACCATAGCCATGGCCATCGGGGTAGCGAGGATGGCGAGGCGGAATGCCGTTATTAGAAAACTCCCTGCGGTAGAGACGCTGGGTAGCACTACTGTAATAGGTTCTGACAAGACAGGAACCCTGACCAAAAATGAGATGACCGTCAGGCTGATTTATGACGGCCGGCACATATATGAAGTCACAGGAAGCGGGTATGAACCAAAAGGCGAGATACTCCGGGAGGGTATGCCTGTTGAGACCTGGGATCTAAAAAATCTGCTGCATGTTTTGAGGATAGGGCTTCTTTGTAATGAGTCCAATATCTATGAGGAAGATGAGCTGTATAAGGTTGACGGTGATCCCACAGAAGGTGCCTTGATCGTTTCTGCCATGAAGGCAGGATTAAGCCCTGAAGCGGAAAAGGAGCTTTACCCACAGATAGCCATAATACCTTTTGAATCTGAACGTGGCTACATGGCGACCCTCCACAGGCACAGGGGGAAGGAATTTGTCTTTATTAAAGGTGCCCCAGAGAGGGTGTTTGATTTGTGCACCGCGTGCATGGCCGGGGAGGATTTAAAGAGAAGAGACCTCTTACGTGTTGCCAATAACCTTGCCAAAGACGGGTTGCGCGTTCTTGCTATGGCCTACAAAGAGGCGCCGCATGATACAGAAGAACTCACCCACCACGATGTTGAGGGTAAGCTCATATTTGCCGGCCTTCAGGGCATGATAGATCCCCCGAGACCAGAGGCTGTTGAGGCCGTGAAGGGTTGTAAAAAAGCCGGCATAAGGGTTGTGATGATAACGGGCGACCATGCGGTTACAGCGAAGGCAATAGCAAATAAGCTCAGTATCGGCAGGGATGAGCCTGAAGTGCTTACAGGTAAAGAGATAGAGATAATGAGTGATGAAGAGCTATTTAATAAGGTGAAAAAGGTTTTTGTATATGCGCGGGTTTCACCACAGCACAAGTTAAGGATAACTCAACAATTATTGAAACACGGCGATATTGTAGCGGTAACCGGTGATGGGGTTAATGATGCCCCGGCCCTGAAGGCGGCACATATTGGGGTTGCCATGGGTAGGACAGGGACTGATGTGGCAAGGGAGGCGTCTGATATGGTCCTTGCGGACGACAATTTTGCAAGCATCTTTGCAGCGGTTGAGGAGGGAAGGGTCGTATATGACAATATCAAAAAGGTCGCCCTCTTTCTTGTATCCTGCGGCCTTGGAGAACTGCTTGCTATCATTGCCACGATAGTGATGGGATACCCTATACCGTATATCCCTGCACAGATTCTATGGCTTAATCTTGTGACAAATGGATTGCAGGATGTTGCCCTCGCCTTTGAGCCGGCGGAAAAAGGAATCCTGGGCAGGCCGCCAAGGAGTCCTAAAGAGGGTATTCTATCAAGCCTCATGATACAGAGGACTTTTTTAATGGGAATCATTCTGGCCGCAGGCACGCTGTTTATGTTTATATCACATCTCAAGGCAGGAGTGCCCCTGGAGAGGTCACGCACAATAGCCCTCACCACCATGGTTTTTTTTCAGTTTTACCAGGCCTTCAACTGCCGTTCGGAGACCCGGTCTGTTTTCAGGATGAGTCCGATGGGCAATCCCTTTCTCTTCTTCAGTATGGTGGCCGCCTTTTTTGCCCAGCTCGCAGTGCTTTATGTGCCGGCGCTCCAGTGGGTTTTCAGGACGGAGGCCATAACAACAAAAGAGTGGATACAAATAATGGCCGTTTCTTCCACAGCGGTACTCGTGGTGGAGATAGATAAATGGAGACGAAGGAAAAAGGCGAGGGATTTGTATAGTTGATTACCTTGACATACTTATATGTCTGTAATAGTCTTTCCATAATACGAAATGTGAGGGTTGCTATGAAGGCCACGGTAATTACTGTGCTTTTATGTCTTGTTTTGGTCGTTGCCGGATATTTTGCGGTGACTGTCAAGGTGCGGAACGAAACGAATACTATTAAGACTGAGATACAGGACATGAAGAAACGGATGGAACTCCTGGAGGCGTTCGTAAAGCAAGAAAAAGAGGCCCGGGAAGCGGCTGAACTACCGCCGGATGCCGATTTGGCCGGAGTAATCAAGTCTGTAAATAGCTTCTCCAGGCGACTGGTCGGTCTTGAGGAGGACATGAAAAAGGGCTTTGCCACCAGGGATGAGGATTTTAAAAAAGAAAAGAAAAATATCGAGGAGACCCTGACAAAACAGAGGGCAGATATTGAGAAGGGACTCAAAGAGCAAAAGGAGGCCCTCGATAAATTGTCCCGGAGTATGGCCTCTGAAAACCAGAGGCTGACCTATAAAGCTGCGGTGACCAATGCCATGGCCCATGTCCTCAAGGTAAAATCAGAATTAAATGCCAAGAATATGGGAAAGGCCAAAGAAGAGCTGGGCCTGGTTGAACCATGGCTGGTCAAAGCCAAGGATCTGGCGCCGGAAGACCGTAAGAAATCGATCAACGAAGCGGTATCTATCCTCAGTCAAGCCAGGGCAGATATAGACATGCGGCTGCCATCAGCTTTAGACAGGATAGACCTGCTGTGGCATGAGTTAAGCGTTTTGCTTGAAAATCGCTGAACCAGAATTGGTCGGATTAGTAACAAGGCTTGAAAATAGGCCAAGAAGCAGAAAGATAAGGAGGTAGTCGTGAGTGATTTTTTTCAAAATGGTGTTATTACCACACTGCATCGACTGAATCGCGAAAACAAGGCGGCGTTAGAGCGGGAATTAATGCGTTATACAAAGGCCCGGCCGATTGCCCTGGTGCTGCCGGCCCTGTTTTCGGAGTTGGAAGGGGAGGCCCTGCCCAAAATTGTAGAGGCATTGAGGACCGTACCCTATCTCAGGCAGATCGTGATTACTATGGGACGAACAGATACAGAACAGTTCAGGTATGCCAGGGAGTTTTTCTCTCAGCTTCCCCAGGAGAAGGTAATTATCTGGAATGATGGCCCGCGCCTGGAACCACTTTATAAGGCCGTAGAACAGGAGTTCAGCCGGTTCGATAAAGGCAAGGGGCTTTCCGCCTGGATGGCCTACGGTTATGTATTGGCCTCCCGCAAGTCTCAGGTTATTGCCCTGCACGACTGCGACATCCTGACCTATGATACAGAGATGCTGGCCCGACTCTGTTTTCCTATTGCCAGCACCAGGCTCAACTATGAATTTTGCAAAGGCTATTATAGCCGGGTGACAGACCGGCTGCACGGACGGGTGACCCGCCTCTTTGTCACCCCCCTCATTCGCGCCCTTATACAGATGTTGGGTTCTACGGCCTTTCTGGTTTATTTAGATAGTTTCCGCTATCCTCTGGCCGGTGAGTTCGCCATGGTCGCCGACCTGGCTTGGCGGAACCGCATCCCCAGCGACTGGGGGCTGGAAGTAGGCGTATTAGCCGAGGTTTACCGGAATTGTACGCTTGCCGGCGTCTGTCAGGCGGATCTGGCCGATAATTACGAGCATAAGCATCAGGAGCTTTCCGCGGAAGACGTCTCTAAGGGATTGATGAAGATGACCACCGACATTGCCAAGAGCCTTTTCCGAACCCTGGCCGGTGAGGGGGTGGTGTTTTCCGAGGGTTTTTTCAAGTCTCTTCGCACTACCTATGTGCGACAGGCCCAGGATGCCATCAAGCGCTACCATGATGATGCCATTATAAATTCCCTATCGTTTGACCGCCATGAAGAGGCGGTAGCCGTGGAGGCCTTTGCAGATAGTATCAAGATAGCGGGAGAACAGACCCTGGAGGACCCGCTGGGTATCCCCCTGATTCCTAACTGGAGTCGGGTTGTTTCCGCCCTGCCGGATTTTTTTGATCTGCTTCTGGAAGCTGTGGATGAAGATAATGCCTGACCTGCCGAAAGGTTTAACCCTTCATGATGAGCCGGAAGAAAAAAGGAGAGGCGCTAACTAATTAATCTAAGGCGTAGCGTTCTGAGACAAAGCATCTTTTGTACTTTATGTCCGTTTCAGCCTGCAGGTGGAGAACACCGCATACCGAAAAATAGAACAAAAGTACAAAGGCAGAGAGACTTGCAACCTGTTTCCAGTGTTCGCATACATAAGTTACCATAGTATTTGCCTCCTTAGCCTTTAAATAATGCAAATAACATACCATAATTTGATCGGCTGGTTTCGGCCTATTTTTGCGTATAACCCTCTTTTTTTGGCCTCAAATGGCCTACTTCTACGATAAATAACCACGAAGAACGTGTGGTTTTTGACACAGTCTGTCCATCAGGCAACTCCCGAAGCAGCCGGAGCTATCAGACTTAATAACCGTTTCAAAACGCTAAAGTGATACGTTACTCGGGAATGTGGATGCGCGGATATGAAGATAGAGATCATTGGTGGCGGCGCAGGGATTTGAACCCCGGACTCCGCGGATATGAGCCGCGTGCTCTGACCAACTGAGCTACGCCGCCAATGTAAAAAACCCGACAGTGGTTTAATGCTAAATTTTCGGTATCTTGTCAATAGAAAAATCCATCTGGAGTTTCCTGAGCTTTTAACGGGAATGTTTATAATAGTTCGATTTTAATGATAATTTTGCGTTTATTAAGTGAACCCTAGTTTCTTCGCTTCACGGCTTGCGCAGCGACCCTTTCGAGGCTCGCAGGCGGGGAATGCTTGCCCCTTCCAGCCACTAAAGGGCTGGCTTTCCCCTTCCTGCTCGCCCTCGATGGGTATCCCGCTGCTCCAGCAAGTTTCGCTCAGAAACATAGAGGTTCCTTAACACTCAGGAAACTCCAGAAAAATCCAGACGGTTTTTACCCTCAATAGTTATGCGGTCATCGTCGACGCTTTTATCTGTATTATCTCTATGTAATTATGATGTTGAGTTATGAAGGCATGTAGCTTAATATGAAAAACAGGGAAAGAAAATTACCACAGAGGATACGGAGAAAAAAATGAATTCCTTCAAATTAGCAGCGGGGCAAATATACCAAAAGGCCAAAGCAGAGGGGCGTCTGATAGAGGGGCGCTCTTTAGAGGAACTAAACCAACTGGCCTTACGGCAGGAGGGGGTCATACAGACACAGATCGGGTCGGTAGCCGGAGATTCTGAGCCGATGTCCAGGTCCGCGCCCCATACCCGGAACAGTGTCGATCACCAGTTTGGCGAGGAGGAAGAGGCCCTGGCCCGCAAGGCTATCGAGGTATTGAGTAAGGATAGGGTTATTTCCCTTGATACCATTGTCGGCGACGGTCGCGACGGTGTCACCGCCCGTTTTATAGTGCCGGAACAATATGCCCAGCTTGCTTATGGCCTTAAATTGCTTTTGGATTATCCCCCGGCCCGGGTGGTGGAAGAGCCGACCTATACCATTATATACTTTACCGACGAGGCCTTTGAATCCAACAAATCGAAGAAGCTGGTAGAAAAGGATATTATGGTTCGCCTCATGATGGGTGAAAAAAGGGGTGATCAGGTCAAGATATGCCGCAATACCATCTACCTTGGTGAAGGCAAAAAAGGGATTTTTCAGTTTGAGAACTGGAGGGTCAAGGCGATCGACAAGACAGGGGTTTTTCTGCATACCGGAGCCAGGCGGGATTTCTTATGGATATATGATTTGGAGACCGAGCGGCCGGAATTACAAGAGGTGGTCACCGCCGTCTCCGGGTTAACAGCCACCGGCAAGACTACTACGCTATGCCGGAAGTTCGGGAAACTGCCCAGAGAACGTTCCGAGATGATCGGTGATGACGGGGGCACAATGGGCTTTGATGCCGGTTACGCCGCCTTTGAGGTGGGCGGGCTCTATGTAAAGACCGAGGGGCTGGATGAAAGCCAGCCGGAGATATTACGGGCGGCGCAATCCAAAGATGCCTTTCTGGAAAATGTGGCCATCAGCAAGTATCCGTATATGCCTGACTTCAAAGATATTTCCAAGACGGGTAATGGACGGGCGATTGTCACCCGTGAGAACCTGGAGATAGCCAGTAAAACTCTGAGGGCCGACAAGATCGATTATATAATTATCCTGACACGGAATCCACTGGTGAACACTATTTGTAAGCTGACACCGGAGCAGGCCGCCATGCAATTTATTTACGGGGAATCGATAGAGAGCACCGGCGGTGATCCGGAGCAGGCGGGAAAGTTTAAACGGGTGTGTTTCCTGGATCCGTTTATAGCCGGTAACCGGCTTGAGCATGCCATGATTTTTAATGATATTATCAAGCGAAACCGCATCAAATGTTATCTGGCCAATACCGGGACCATTGGCCCCCAGGAGCAAAAGGTGACCCTGCGGCAATCACTGGCCGCTTATAATGACCTTCTGCGTATGCAACTGCGTTTCAGTTTCGAGCCGGACTATCTGGGGTATTATTTTCCGATAAAGTGCGACCGTGCCAATCTGGACCAGATGAATGCCTACAGGCTATTTGAGGATAAGTCCCTCCTTGAGAAAAAGCTCAGGCATTTTTTAAAAGGGCGTGAGGAATACCTGGAAGAATTTGAAGGAAAGTACGGCAGTATTCCCGAGAACATAAGAGAATCCTTGCCCTACAGATATACGGAACTTCCAAAGATAGAACGGGCAGAAGTCGAGTAATACGGGCCGCCTTACAAATTTTTCCGGTTTGGAACTAAATAATCTTTTTTACTTCGTCCCGGCAGGCCAGGGCAAAATCTTCAGGATAATGGCCGATGATCCACCGCTGCATACCCTCGCTAAGGCCGCCCGGAGACTGGGGGTGCTTGGGAAGAAGGCAGCAGATGAGGCGCTGGCCTTTGTCCGGCTGGTCGAATCTCTTGGATATCTCGTATATCGTAATCATCTCTGCCCCCAGATTCTCTAATACCTTCATGGCGATCAGGATGGCGCGGTCGAGGGAACTGCGCACCGGGGTATCTGTCTCAAGGATATTTCCGTATCCTCCCCTGGGCATGATCTGGACTTCTCCCTGGGAGCGCTGGGCCTTGGGCACAAAGGCCAGGACGTTTTCATCTTGATAGAAGATCAGGTCGTTTTCTTTGTCGGTCCGGCCATCCATCCTCTTATTGTTTTGAATGGCGTGTAGGTAGGTCTCAAAGAAACCCCGCCCGGTCTTTCCCTTATACTCCTCACAGAACCGGGCTACCAGGTCTCCTTGGGTATAGGCGCTGAGCGTGCCCTGACTGGTTTCATTTTCTCCGCCCTTGAATGCCGGTAAACAAGGGGGCACCAGGGCAAACTGCTGATGTATCTGCTGGTGTGAGGCATTGAGGCGGTAGCCGGAAGGGGATAAATCAAAGCCGAAGTTTTGGCCCCAGATGGTGGCATTGAATGGTAACTCGCTGCCACGCTTATTTAGTCGTTCTATTTTATCAAGCAGGCCCAGTCGTATTTCTTCTAATTCATTTATGGTCAAGGATCGCCTTTTAGCAGGCACGACAATGTCTAATTCGATAGCCAGTTGTACGTATATCCTTTGGTAATAAAGATGGCGGAGGCCTATTATATCTTGCTCTGTAAGGGTTCCAATTTTGTAGCGGATAGAATCGTGAGCCGTATTGGCTGCATAATGGCCCCAGGGGATGTAGCTGTTTTCCCGGAGGTATTCCCAGATATGCGTACCGGCCCCTATATATTCGCCGACAATCGGGCTTTTCCCCTGCACACCGGGAATCAAGACCATGCACTGTTTGTACGTATCCGGGAGGAAGGGATTATTGGATACGAGTTCAAAGAGGTGTTCATCTAAGATAGCCGGGCGCAGATTGCCTTTTTCCGTCCTTTTGTAACTAATGCCCACAGGCAGGTCGGTTTTTGGGTCAAACTCAAAGCGGCAGGATAGGCGGGCCAGTTTTACCAGGACTTGCGGATCACCTGACGTTTTCGCCAGGGCAAGAAGCGAGGAGTGCGGCATATTTTCAAGGGAGTGGTCACCGGCGGGTTCATATTTCTCTAAAGAACGGGCAGGACCACCCTCGTCTTTGCGTTCGAAGGGGTTAGCATTTCCTGCCGCGCCGTCCGCGTAGGTCTTGAGTACGAAAGTGGCGCCCATAAAGGGAAAGGCATTGGGGATCTCGAAGACCCAGGCAGAGGCGGCGACATGCACATTATCGGCCGGGAAATTGTCTGCATTATCGATCTTAGTTTGGTCAGGGCCATGGCCCAGGGTTACGATATAATCGTTTTGCCGTAGATTAGGGGCCGTGTATTTCGGCTTGTGGATGCCGTAAAAAAACTCACCTGTGGGTGCGACACAGGTTTGTGGAAAATCTTTGTTCATGCTGCTCCCTTTTTGAGGTACAATCCATGCGGGCTTGACTTTTAATGGTCAAATAGCATTTGATTGAGCGGGTGTCAATTGCAATTACCACGGGAGTTTGTTGCGTTTTTTAGAAACCCTTAGTTTCTTCGCTTCACGGCTTGCGCAGCGACCCTTTCGGGACTCGCAGGCGGGGAATGCTTGCCCCTTTCCGCCTGAGGCGGACTTTCCCCTTCCTGCTCGCCCTCGATTGGTACCCCGCTGCTCCAGCAAGTTTCGCTCAGAAGCTAAGGAGGTTCCTAAAGAAATGCAAAAGATGGCCTCGGCTGACGTTACATCGAGTGAAGGATGTTAACCTATGATACGTTTGGGTGTCCACGTGTCTATCGCCGGGTCGCTGGATCAGGCGGTTGACCGGGCTATAAATCTGGGCTGTACCGCTATGCAGATATTTGCCCGGAATCCAAGGACCTGGCATGTCCAGGCCCTTTCGCCGGAGATAGTCGGCCTGTTTCGGACTAAACGGCAGCGCGTGGACATTAGCCCTGCGGTTATTCATACGCCTTATCTGGTTAACCTGGCCTCTTGTGACGAGGCGCTACTTGAGAAATCTATAGAGGCATTAGTGGAGGATATCGGACGGGCAGATGCCCTGAGGGTAGAATATGTAGTAACCCATATCGGGAGTGCGCGGGGGCATTCACTGCAAGAAGGCATGGCCAGAGTAAGTTCAGCCTTGGACAGGATACTTGCGGAGACAAAAGATAGCGGAGCGGTGTTGCTTTTGGAAAATACTGCCGGTCACGGCCAGTTGATAGGGGGGCGAATAGGACACGTAGGACAGCTTATCCGTGATGCCGGTAACCCACTAAGGCTGGGCTTTTGCCTGGATACGTGTCATGCCTTTGCCGGCGGATACGAACTGCGCACAAAGACGGCGCTGAATCATCTGCAAGATGAGATAGCAAGAGAGATCGGCCTGGAGCGCTTAAAAGTTATACACCTGAACGATTGTAAGGGGGCGCTTGGTTCTCACCTGGACCGGCATGAGCATATCGGGAAAGGACATATCGGGTTAGGAGGTTTTGCCACTCTTCTTAGACACTCCCTTTTTAATGGTCTTCCCTGGATTCTGGAGACCCCAAAAAAATCAGACATGGATGACCGCCGCAATCTGGCGACAATTTTGAAGCTGGTGTCCGGTGTTCACCCGGAGAACGGATAATACCCGTGTATGTGGGGGCGCCGTTTAGTCGGACGCGGGCAATTTTGCTGACAAATATTTTGACAAAAATATTATTATGTATTATATAACTTACTGTAACTTAATAAATTATTTGTGACAAAATTATGGACAATAATTTGATAAAAAAGGTGATGACCTTTAAATCAGGGAAATTTGTATTTAGCCGGAAATTTTCCAGCGAGAAGCTAACGAGCCACCTTATTGAGGCAAGGATACTTTACAATACGGTCACCGACCTACCTATATTGCCTGAATTATCAACGAGGCTTGAGGAAGAGATTATCCGCAAATCTATTTTTGGCACAGCAGCGCTGGAAGGCAATCCTTTATCAGAGGACAGAGTAGGCCAGATTATTTCCGGGTCTGATAAGGAGGAGCAAGTGGTGCGGGCTGAAAAGGAGATACGCAACCTTAAGGCGGCGTATGATTTTATTGCCAGCCAGCGGGCCACTGACTCCGTGCCTGAACTTAGCGAAACCATGATACAGAAAGTTCATGCCCTGATTACCCAGGACGTTGAATATAAGTACAATATGCCTGGAAAATATCGAGGTCATCCGGTCAAGGTCAGGAATATGGAACATGGCGGCGTTTACGTTCCTCCAAAATGTCTGGCGGATATAAAGACCCTCATGAAGGAATATATAACGTGGATTAACAGCAAAGAGATATTAGACCAGGACCCTGCAATCCGTGCTGCGCTGGCACATTATCATCTAGCCCTCATTCATCCTTTTGGCGATGGAAATGGAAGAACCGCCAGGCTTGTAGAAGCCTTATTATTGCGGCTAGGGGGCATCAAATATGTCCCTATAATGCTTTCAAATTTTTATTATCGAAATATAGATGACTATTTTTGGGCGTTTTCTAATGCCATAAAGAACAAAGAACACGATGTAACCCCCTTTTTAGAGTTTATTCTGAAGGGAGTTATAGATTCGCTAAATGAAATTAAAGGCCGGATTACATTTTTTATCCGCAAATTTACATTGCGGGACTACTATGCGTACCTTAAGCGAACAAGAGATATATCCCAGCGACAACATGATTTGTTGCTGATTTTGTTGGATTATCTCAAGCCTTTTACCCTTGGGGACCTGTTTAAGATTCCGCAACTTAATATCTTGTATAGAAACGTAAATGAAAGAACTGCACGGCGGGATTTGAAGAGATTGCGCGAAAAAGCTCTTTTGAGCCCTATAAAAGATGGTGGGTATGAGTTGAATTGGCGTATCTTGGGGTAGAGCTGATTTTGGAGAAGGAGAAATAGAGTAAGGCCAGTCCAGAGACGGGCATCATCTTATTTTTATCAGAAAGTTATCGTCTGAAATTCCGAATATGAAAGATCTCCGTGCCCAAGAAATACTTATTAAGCGCTACCTTGACTGGGGAAAAGTCAAGGAGCGTCTATTAAGGTATAAGTACATAGGCTCTCAGTATAAAATCAATTGGCTTCAGCACTGTTCAAAAAAGGGACCTTATTTTTGCCACTATCTTGCCTGGAGACTTGGGACTTGGGAAGATGAGAGTTGGTTTGAGTTTTTTGACGGGCTTCTGGCCAATGGGGTATCAATAAGTAATTGGAATAGTAATAAAAATTTGCTGAAGAGCTGTAATTTCGACGAGTTTTGGGGTTTAGTATGGCAGTTACAAGTGGCAAAATTTTTCTCAGATGAGGAGGGGTTAAATATCAAATGGATGAGGTCAGGTCCTGATCTTGAGGTAGTTACTGAAAAAGGGCCTTTCTATGTAGAATGTTACACTTATAGAAAGTCCTTTGGAATCGAGGAATTTATCAAGGAACTGTTAGGTCACATTGATCCTCGCATAAGAGTTGGGCACACTTCATGTATTAAATTCAGTCTTCCAAAGAATAGCGATACCGAAGGCTTTCTAGACGACGTATTTAGACCTTATCTTGATACCGAGTTTCTGCAAAGGGAAATTAGACAGGCCCAATTAGAATATCCTGTCTTGCTGCCACGGCCTAACGGCGCAGAGAATCTCTTAATTTACATAGAGGGCGATAATCCCAATAATTACGTGCCGGGGAGGTTGGGCAGTGGTATGGGGGATCCGGAAAAATACCTAAAGCATGCTATAAAAGAGGCCCTTGGCAATAAAAGATATTCAAACAGATTGCAAAATCACCATCCAAATTTATTGGCTGTAAATTTTCTGCTTGGAGAAGATTTACAATCAGCCCTTCACCGGCAAATCCGTTTAAACAGAGAAGTACCAGTCCCGGATCTTGACTCCACCTTTGATGGCGTATTTTTGACAGCTTGTGGGATTGACGAGGCGTTATCGATCGACAAAATGCACTTGAAGATCAAACAAAAAGATCACCAAGATCACCCCATCTTTGATATAGAGGGGATAAAAGAAGCAGCCCGACGAGTCTTCTGCTAGTTCAACATAACTGAAACGGCGGAGCTAATATATCTCGAACGACTCCTCTAGCATAACCATTGCCCTAGACGTGAGGCATGGGGAGATAATTGCCGGATAATAGACGTTGGCCGGGAAGTTTTACGACAGCAGAAAAGTTTATGCTAGGAATTGGTCTGGGGGAGTTCCATTATTACTGTGGTACCGTCCTCTTTGGAAGACTGTAGCGTTATACTGCCGCCATGGCCCTGGACGACCAGGCGGGCCATGTATGTGCCCAGGCCAAGACCGTCTTTTTTCCCGAATGAGGCGTATTTTTCAAAGAACCTGGCGCGTATTTCTTCGGAAACTATGCCCCAGTTGCTGATGCTAACTTTAATATGGGTTTCTTTTTCCTGGACCTTGATCTTAACGCCCATATCCGGCGGGGATGCCTCTATGGCGTTTTTAAGGAGGTTATTGAAGGCATTTTGCAGGTAGATTCTGTCACCGAAGAAGGAAAGGCTATCTTCTATGGAGTACATCTTGTGATTGAATATCATGGCTATATTGATATTTTTCCTGTCTGCCAGTTCCCGCAGGGCATCGCGGGATTGTTTCACTACATCCAGAAGATTGAGGTGGTCTTTTTTTAGTACAAAGAAGCCCTGTTCCAGGCGCGAGATGTCGAGGTAGGTTTCGATCATGTTTTCCAGTTGCACACCGCACCGCTGGATGTTCCGGCAATATTCCAGCTGGGGTTCTGTTAACGGCGTGTGATTAATCAACCTGTTTGTAAATCCCAGAATGCCGATCAACTGGGAACGCATATCATGCCTGAGCATGCGCTCCATATCCTTTCTCATATTGTCCATTTCTACCGAGGGTGTGATGTCGCGGAAAGAGGAAAGAGGCGTCGGTTGTCCCTGATACTCAATAATGGTGGTGTTTACTGAGGCCCAGCAGACCGAACCATCTTTCTTTTTCAGCCGGTACTGGGTCGGCCCATGGTCGGATCCGCCGAGGATGTCCTTCATGTAGCGGCCGGCCGTTTCCCGGTCATCTACATATATCAAGTCCTGCAGTCTGCCCTTGTTTAATGTTCTCTGGTCATAACCGAGTATCTTCCTTAACGCCTTGTTGTGAAAGACTATTTTGTCTTTCTGGATCAGGGCTACGCCATCGGCTGTATTTTCAATCAATGTCCGATAGCGTTTTTCTGATTTTTTCAGGTCTTCTGTCTTGGAAGCGACTTCGCGTTCCAGCTCCAGGAGTTTCCCCAGACGTTTTACGCTCAACAATAGCTCATCTATCTTAAACGGCTTTTGGATAAAGTCGTAAACCCCGGCTTTTATGGCCTCCACAGCATTATGGAGGCTTCCATACCCGGTAATGATTATTATGCCGACGTGGGGATGCGTTTTTTTGATTTCTTTGGCCAGGGATATGCCGTCCATTTTGGGCATGTTGATGTCCAAAATGGCAATTTCATGTTGGTTGCTGTGTATTGTTTTTAATGCCTTTATCGGGTCTTGTACTGATGTGCAAGAAAGTCCATTTCCGGACAGGGCCTCTTCTACGCATTTGCACAGAGATCCGTCGTCATCAACTATCAAAATCCTTGGCTTATCCTGCACCAGGGTTTTGTGAAAGGATGCGGTCTGCTTTTGGGTCATCGTCGAAAGTATAGAACGAATCCCTTGTCACTTGCAAGACAAAAATGTATTGTGATAATGCATAGTTATAAAAAAACATCGTGCAAAAAATCACTAATAAATGGAGCGTTGTCCGTTCCCTGTTTTATGATCCATATAAGAGTGTCTATACCTAATTAAAGGTGGGTTTGAGATTAAATTTGACAATAGTTAAGGCATACATTATTTTTTGTCGTAGCATGTTGGTGTTATAATAACCGGAGGTTCCAATGAGCACAAGCAGCCACAGTCCTAGTTGCCCGTCTTCCGGGCATAGCCCGAATCAGGGCATAGAAGACCTGATGATCCAGGAATCCCTGGCCAGGATCAAAAACAAGATACTGGTGATGAGCGGCAAGGGCGGCGTAGGTAAGAGCACGATTTCAACCAATATAGCCCTTACCTTGTCGAAGAAGGGGCGCAAGGTCGGGCTCCTGGATATTGACCTGCACGGTCCGGATATAGCGCTGCTCCTGGGAATGCGGGACATGTCTCCGTCCGACCGGCAGAGTGCGGTTGAGCCGGTTTCTTTCTCTGAAAATCTCAAATTCATGTCCATAGAATACCTGTTGACGGACAAAGATTCGGCCGTGATATGGCGCGGTCCTTTGAAATACAAGGCTATAAGGACCTTTTTGGGCGAAGTGCGATGGGGAGAACTGGATTATTTAATAATAGACGCCCCGCCCGGCACCGGCGACGAGCCCTTGACCATTGCGCAAACCATAAAGGATGCCAGGGCGCTCATCGTAACCACGCCGCAGGAGGTGTCCCTTTCCGATGTGCGTAAATCTATCCGTTTCTGCCGCAAGGCCAATATGGCTATCCTGGGGCTTGTCGAGAATATGAGCGGTCTTAGTTGTCCGCATTGCGGAAAGGAGATACCGTTATTTAAGACCGGCGGCGGGGAGAGGCTGGCCCGCGAAATGGGTGTTTCGTTTCTTGGCCGGATCCCATTGGAGCCAAAGATTGTTGTGGCCAGCGACGACGGCAAGCCATTCATGAACCAGGCTGCGGAAGGTCAGAGTGCGGCGGCAAGCGCCTTTGAGAAGATAGCAGAAAAGATTTTGGCCGAAGAATTCAAGTGCCCGGCGGCAGCACGCATGTAACCATGCACGATAAAAATCCCACCGTTAAAGAGATAAATAATGCCCGGGAAGTTCTTGGTCTTTCAGCCTTCGCTACCCTGACGGAGATCAAAAAGGCCTATCGTAAAAAATGCCGGCGCTGGCATCCGGATACAGCCCGCGGGAAAGACCTGGAAAGGCATAACCAGAAGATGCAGGCGATAAATGAGGCCTACCAGGTTCTCCTGACTTACTGTCAGAACTACCGATATTGTCTTGAGCCAAAGGAAGAAGATACCGATGAGAACTGGTGGATGGATAGATTCGGTCAGGATCCCCTCTGGAGCAGCAAGAGACAAAAAGATTAGGCCCGTAGTTTCAAATTCGAAATCCGAAGCACGAAATCCGAAACAATATCGAATAACCAAAACCCAAAATATCAAAGCGGATTCTTTCCGTGGCAGTTTGGAACATTTTGAGATTTGAAAATTTGAATTTGTTTCGAATTTCGGATTTGGCTCTGATCCAGAACCAGTTGACGATATTGGACCTAATGACCGTTTCAAGGAGCTAAAGCGATACGGATATTGGTTTGAAAAAGAGATGTCGATACCACCGGTTGTAATCTTATTAATTTTATTAGGCTATGCCCTTGGCTCTGTTCCCTTTGGCCTGATTATCGGTAAAAGGGCAGGGCAGATGGATATCCGTAAGGCCGGCAGCGGCAATATCGGGGCCACCAATGTTGGCCGGCTGTTAGGTAAAAAATGGGGCATCTTAACCCTCCTTTGTGACATCAATAAGGCTGTCATCCCCTTAGGGCTTGCTCTCTATGGCCTTCGCGGGATGGCAAAGATGGAGCTATGGGTCAGTCTTATCGCCCTGGCTGTCTTTATTGGCCACCTCTATCCTGTCTATCTGAAATTTAAAGGCGGCAAAGGAGTGGCCACGGCCCTGGGTGTTTTTATTGTCCTCATACCGTGGGCTGCGTTTTCGGCCCTTCCGGTATTTATAGCTGCTACTTGGATATCCGGATATGTATCGGTAGGATCGCTCACTGCGGCTGCGGCCATGCCTTTACTGGCCTGGCTTTTTAGTCATTCAAAGATATATACACTGCTGGCTGCAGTCATGGCCGCGTTTATCTGGCTAAAGCATAAAGACAACATCCGGCGGCTGTTAAACGGAAGTGAAAAGTCCTGGCGCAGGGGCTAGGGTTTTACTTCGAGATAATTATAGCGCTAACGTTATACTTCTTGAGTGAACCCCCAGTTTCTTCGCTTCACGGCTTGCGCAACGACCCTATCGTGGCTCGCAGGCGGGGAACGCTTGCCCCATCCCGCCTCTAACGGGCGGGCCTTCCCCTTCCTGCTCGCCCTCGAAGGGTGCCCCGTTGCTCCAGCAAGTTTCACTCAGAAACATAGAGGTTTCCTCAACTGCGGAAAGCTGTTACCTAAAGCTTTCTTAGCTTGCCCTGACATCTTCTTTGCGTGCGGGAGGGGCGGCGGGCAGCCCCTTTTCTTTTCGGCGCACTATTATAATCTTCGTCTTCGCTTTCTAATCCCTTAGTGGCGCAATACAAGGCCCCCGCCATTTTCGCTTCGAATTCATGCGGAGGTATTACGGCAGCGTTTTCCTTCAAGGCAAAGGAAGCGATGTCTGAATCTGCAGTAATTACAACGGCCCTCTCCCCCTCTTCACGCACAATTCTCTTTATAACCTCATCGGCGGTTTCCCCTAGCCGTGAATAGATGACACGAATTCCGTTCACCCGGTCATGGCTTTCTTTGCAATCTCCGCCTTTCCACCCATCGAAGATTACGGTAATACGATGGCCCTTTATGGTCTTGTAGCGGGCAAGATTCCCGATCAGGGCCTCACGCCCCTTCTGGAAATCCTGTAGCTCTATAGAACTCAGGCGCGGCGATTGTCTTATCAGGTTATAGCCGTCTATAATTAAGTGCAAAGCCAATGGTCAGACGCCCCGTTCCAGGCCAGAGATATAATCGACAATACGCGCCAGGTCCTCTTCTGAATAAAAGTCGATCTCGATCTTACCCCGTTTACCACGCCTCGAAATACGAACCTTGGTTCCCAGATGTCGCATTATCTCCTCGGCCAGCGAAAGGGTATGACTATCCGGTTGTCTGTTGCCCTTTGGCCGGTACGGTTTTTTTAATCTTCGCACCAAAGTCTCGGTTTCCCGCACGGAAAGGCCCTTTTTTATGATCGTATCTCTGACCATCCGCTGGCCTTCCGGGTCCTCAATCCCAACCAGCACCCGGGCGTGTCCCATACTGAGGTCCTCTGCCCATATATTTTCCTTTATGTAATCCGGCAGTTTGAGCAAACGGAGAAAATTGGCCACGGTGGAGCGCTCTTTTCCTACACGAGAGGCCAAGCCTTCCTGTGTCAGGCCAAACTCCTGCGTGAGTCGGTTATAGGCCTCGGCCTCCTCCAGAGGATTCAAATCCTCTCGTTGTATATTTTCGATCAGGGCCAGCTCTAAGACCTCCGCAGGAGAGACATCCTTGACGATGATTGGTATGCTCTTCAGGCCTGCTTTCTGGGCGGCGTGCCACCTTCGTTCCCCGGCGATAAGCTCGTAGCCTGAATCGACACGCCGTACTATTATGGGCTGAATAATCCCTTTTTCTTTTATCGAAGCGGCCAGTTCTTCTATCCGATCGTTCTTTATTACCCTGCGCGGCTGGTAGGGATTGGGCTTTACTTCTTCAATGGCACAAGAAAAAATCGCCGGCTCTTTTTCCTCTTGCGTCCCCTTGGGCAGCAACGCCTCCAGACCTTTTCCTAAGCCGGTTTTTTTAATCATATAACCTTCCTTTCCTCTCTAGCCAGAAACTCCCGGGCCAGGGCCAGATAGGACTGCGTCCCCTTTGAATATTTATCATACAGCAGCACAGGCTTGCCGTGACTGGGGGCCTCGCTGAGACGGACGTTTCGAGGAATAATAGTATTAAAAACCTTTGCCTGGAAATGCTTGTGTACTTCGCTAACCACTTGGTGGGAAAGATTGTTCCGGGCATCAAACATGGTAAGAACCAGTCCGGCAACCGCAAGCCTGGGGTTTAGAGACTGCTTGATAAGGCGTATGGTCTGTACGAGTTGGCTCAAGCCCTCCAAGGCATAATATTCACACTGTAGTGGTATCAGGACGGCATCCGCGGCCGTAAGGGCATTGACTGTAAGCAGGCCCAGGGATGGCGGACAATCTAAAAAAATATAGTCAAATTGAGATATAATCGGCGACAGGACTTTGGATAGTACTGTTTCACGTGAAACAATCTGTACAAGCTCAATTTCTGCACCAACCAGGTCTATGCTGGCCGGTAAAATAGAAAGATGGGGCACTTCTGTAGGCCGCACCACCTCATCAAACGACACCTCATTAATAAGCAAGTCATAGAGACTTTTTCCTATATTTTTCTTTTCGAGGCCCAGCCCACCCGTGGCATTGCCCTGGGGGTCGCAATCCACCAGAAGAACCTCACAGCCCGAGAAGGCCAGAGATGCGGCCAGGTTTACGGCCGTTGTGGTCTTGCCAACACCGCCTTTTTGATTGGCCAGGCAGATGATCTTTCCCATGATGTAGTGAAGTTACCACAAAACATTTTCCTTGCAAAGGACATTTGTGTCCAAGGATATTGGGTTGTTTCACGTGGAACAATCCAAATAGGCATTTTTAATTTTTTATCAAAAGGTATTAACAATTTTTGTGGTCTCGATGTCTCCCCAACCCGCTCCTTTTTATAACAATTTGAATATATTAGAAAAAATTATCGACCCGGTTGGGCACTGTTTTTGCAGAGGTCTGATATTAAAGAATTACGTATTAATTCCGATAACATAAAGCAGGGACTTTTTGAGGTCTTGCTTGTGCCTATACAGATGCGCAGGGAACGTATATCTATTGAGGTAAGTTAGATATGGAGAAGATCTGTCTGGCCCGGAGGAGATGGGAAGGTAATAAGCTTGAGGACAGGGACCCGCCGCCGGTAGCCTTGCCGGCTCCATCTGAACCGGGCATTACCATCGAACCCAATGAGGCAGTTAATTCTTTAGTTAAGTCTTTGATCGCTATCAGCAACAAAGACTATGGCGAGTCCAGGGCCACGGTGAAGAAATTTGACTTGGAAGTTAAATATGAATCGCTTTCCCCTATCAAGGTTGCGGTGTATGTCACACCTGCCCAGCCGCAGGCTGACAAACAATGGCTTACCGTAGAAGAGACAGCCCGGTCTCTCAAGGTAAGCATGGCTACGGTTTACAAGGAACTCCTGGCCGGAAAATTGATCGGAATTAAGATAGGGCGACAGTGGCGTGTGTTTAAGCCCGGACTGGATGGGGAAGCCTGGGAGGGATTAATATGACCTATTACAGATATTGGGGATTGGATCGGCCGCCGTTTGATAATGTGCCTGATCCGAAGATGTATTGGCCGCAGAATCCCGGTTTGGAAGATGCCATCTCAGAGATTTTATTTGCCATTAAAGAGGGGAATGAGTGTCTGGCGGTAATAGTAGGGGATATTGGAACAGGAAAGACATTGGCCTTGCGTATTCTCTTGAATGAATTAGGGCCGGACAAATACAAGATAGCCTTTCTTACTAATCCCACGTTGTCTTTCACACAGATAATGCGCGAGATCATCGGCCAGTTGGAAAATAAGAAGGTAGTTACGAAGTGGAAAGACCATTTGCATGAAGAAATTAACCAGATCCTTTATCGAACAGCCGACGAAGGTAAGCGAGTAGTCATATTTATCGATGAGGCCAACGTCTTGAACCCGGCTGGTTTACAGGGGTTGCGGCTCCTCACCAATATGCAGGATGACCGCCAGAATCTGGTGACTTTTGTACTTGCCGGCCAGAAAGAATTGGCGCAAAAGCTGGAAAGACCGTCGATGGAAAACCTTTACCAGCGCATCGGGGTTTATTGTAAGGTAAAGGGACTGGACTCTCCGGAACTGGTTGCGGGGTATATAGCTCATCGGCTGAACCAGGCGCGCCAAGGCGCATCTGCGAACGGATGTTCCAGAGAGATATTTACTGAACAGGCGGTCAGGGCCATATGGAAACATTCTCGTGGCGTGCCGCGTATGGTCAACAAGATATGTAAATTATGCCTTAAGGCCGGAGAGACCAATCAACTTCAATTCATAGATGAAACCGTGGTAGAAAACCTTGCCTATATGTTTAAAAAAGGCTTTTTTAAAAAAGATAAGGCGAACGCCGGGAAAGAAAGGCCCGCGGCATTGGAGGCTCTGGAAAGCGCTGAAAACAAAAGGTCGGAAGGAGTGATACCTGAGACACAGGAGAAAGAAAACATACCTTCTCTGGAGTCGGGCGCCGTATATAAGGACGCGACTATAAAAGACGAATCCTCATCATCGGAACTTTTAGCGGTTGAGTCTTCACGCCAAGACGCATCTTCGACCCAGGCGAGCAGCGAGGAAAAGGAGCCTGGCACTGCAGAGCACCCCGCCGTAATAGAGGCCGATACAGAGAGGCCTGTCCAGACCGGGGAGCATGCTCCGGCGCAACTACGACCGGATGCTGAGGACGAAGGACAACCGGAGCCGGAGATAGAAGATTTAGTTAAACATATCCCTCCCGAAATTTTAAATCGGCTTTATGCTATGGAGGAGCGGCAGCTTTACCGACTGGCTGGCCAATTAGCCGCCAATCAACTGCGTGAAAATGAGACGCTGAAGAATACCGCAGATCCCATCGTGCAGTGGGAAAAGATGCGGAGTACTATAATGGTATTACTTAAAAAGTTCTCCAGGCTTCATCAGGTCGGACAGGCGGCGGAATATCGGTAGTTAGTTTCCATCCGGAAACCCAAAAATTCCGGATGAGCCGTCAGCACTCAGCTATCAGCGTTCAGCTTAACATGATGTTTATCTTATTTTTTTGCTGAGGGCCGACAGCTGATCGCTGAAAGCTTGAATCCGAAAACGATAGTTTTCGGATGAAAACTAACTAAAGAATAGTCTGAATAACCTGTAAGTTAACCCCCGACAGCTATAGGCAACGTAACCGGTCATTACCGGCTGTACTCCTGGGCCTTGGATAAGAAGCGGTAGGATTTTATTTCTTTGCCAAGAAGGCTGTGTGCAAAATTTTCCAGGATAGGTGTGCTTTCGGCCAGAGGTTGAGCGCTAAAATGTATCCGGGAGAGCTTGGCCAGAGAAGTTTTTTGGGCTAACGCGAGGAGCTTGACAGTACCTGGCGAAAGGCGATTTTTTAAAGGAAGGCCAAGGGAGCAATCAGAACAGACAATGCCCCCCTTTTCATAATTAAAACTATAAAAAACCTGTCCGCCTTTCCATAGATTACAGTTAACACAAGCTATAAAATTAGGGGCATAACCGACTATGGTGAGGAGGCGCAGGTGAAAAATTACAGATAAAGTGGCTAAAGAGGCGCCTTGATCGACCATGCGAAGGGCCCATAGTAAAAGATAGAACAGTTCGGCATGGGGATCACGATCTTTTACCCAGGCATCCACCAGTTCACAGAAATAAGCGGCATAAGCGAATCTATCGGGCGCCTTTCGTATGGAAGCAAATGATTGCAGCAGATCACACTGGTCAATTCTGGTTAGAGATGAAAGCTGTTTTTCCCAAAGAATAGGCCGGACGAAGGAAAATAGATCCAACTGGTTGGCAAAGCGCCGGCGGCTCTTTTTAGCGCCCTTCGCAATGCTTGTTATTTTACCTAAAGAATATGTAAAGAAGGTAATAATCTTGTCGGACTCACCAAAGTCCTTATGGTTAAGTATGATGGCGGGTGTTTTGAGGAGGGGCATAGGCTTTAATCCACAGATTACGCAGATTTTCTTGAATTATTGGTTAAATTCCTTGATTCGGGATAGATCACATTACCTTGGGGTTTGGCAGCGGCAGGGTAATATCCACTACCTGTCCGCTATCCCCAAGGGATTTCATCTGCTCTCCATCCAGATAAAGATCCATGCCGCCGGCGTTGCCTATAATTAGCCTTATTTTGTTACCCATCGTCCACGTAATGGTTTCACCTGCCTTAAAGGAGTACTCCTGCAGATTCTGTTCGTCAATCACCGCCTGTACCCACGTATTTTCTTTAAAAACGGCTCGTAACTCATGTTGCTTTTCATAGATGTGCCCGGGCGTGATATTTTGGAGTTTAGGCGGCTCCTGTGCTTTCGCTTGAGGAGCAGGAATGTTTGTTTGTTCGGGGGCATCTGTTCGGGCCTGGTCAACAACACGATTGGCCTCGATCGGTTGTGGATGCGCCTGGTCGGAGCTTTTGGATAAGGGCGGTTGTTCTTTTTTTTGGGTGTCCTTTTTGCCGATATTAACCACGAGACTCAAGAGAAAGACAACGATAATAATTGATATGGATATCTTAATGAGTTTTTTATGCCTGGAAAAGAACGACCATATCTTTTTTTCTGGTTTTTCGGGAGGAGGGCCGGCTTCTTCTTGATGTTCGGATGGTGTAGTCTGAGGATGATAGCGGAGGAGGACGTCGTTAGGATCTAACCCAATATATTGAGCATAGCAACGGATGAAGCCCCGAACAAACACCTCTGCCGGAAGCCTTTCCGTTTGCCCTTCTTCTATGTTTCTTAGGATACCGATATTAATTCTGGTAGCATTGGCAACCTCTTCCAGGGTTATGTTTCTGAGTTCCCTCTCGCGTCTTAGATAATCGCCGATAGACTCCATGTGCCCCCCGGTTTTTGGTTTTTATTTTATATATAGATCGGCAGATTTTTCCGATTAAAAAATAAGGGATGGGAACCTTTATTTTTGGTTTCCGTACCGTTGGCGCTCAAAGTAAGACCTCTATATATGACCTATCGCGAAGCTCTTTTATCCAGACCATAAAACGCTTGTTTACATCTTGCTCAAACAGTACTTGATATATTTCTTCCTTTGCCTCTTCAAATGTTTTTTCTTTTGATTCCTTAACATCTATAACTTTAAAGATTTGATAGCCGATAGGAGTTTCGACTACGGGACTTACCTCTCCGGTTTTAAGAGAGGTAATAACATCCTTCATATATGGCGCCAGCTCATTTTTATCCAGATAGCCCAGATTGCCGCCCTCAGACGCGGTGGAATATCCGGAAAACTGCCTGGCCAGGCCTTCAAAGTCAGCCCCATCCATGGCCCGCCGGCGAATAGCTTCGGCCTTTTTAAGGATAGCCTGTTTTTCTTCCTCACTAAGACCATCGGGTATGCTAAAGACAATATGCTGAACTCCATATTCTTGTTGGCCGGTATAATTGTGTTGGTTATCCTTATAATACTCTTTGAGTTTGTCTTCAGTTATAACGATCTTGGCATTGACTGCCTGGCTGATCAATTTAAAGCGTTCTATCTGTTCCTTGAGTTTCTGGCGGTACTCTTTCATGGAGAGGCCGTCCTGTTCCAAGCGGGCCGTAAGTTGTTCCCTGGTTATTCCATGATCGCGAATAATTTTTTCGATGGCTGCATCGACCTCTGCCTCAGATACAGACAATCCAAGCCTTTTTGCCTCCTGCTCAGCCAGCTTTCGCTCGATAAGGTGATTAAGCACCTCGGTTCTTATTTTACCTTTTTCTCTTTCTATGGCGGCGGCCGAGGCCTGCTGCTGGAGTTGGCTGATAACACGCTGTTCTTCCTTGCCTAATTCCGCCAGGGTTATGACGTCTTCGTTGACAATAGCTACAATACGATCGACAATTTCGCCAGAGCCTGTCGCAGGCATAAGAAAGATAACCGCAATGATAAGAAGAAAAAAGAAATTGGTTGGTTTCATAGCCGAGATTTTATTATGAGAACATAAAGTGTAATCTTTACTGATAGTTGGACATTAGCATCTTACAAAAGGGCTTGCAAGACTTTTTTGACTTCCTCAAGTATCCGTATCCCTTCATCGCCGGGTAAGGTTGCATAGAGTTTATTCTCAGGGGTAAAGCGGTACTTACCCCGGTTACGACGTATTAAGGATAGGATTATTTCCGGATGAACCCCAGTCTTATCGCTGAAGCTCAAGATAAAATGGCCATTAGCGCTGTCCAGGCGGTGCACCTTGAGCTTCTTGAGACTCTGTTTGATTTCCATGACAGACATGAGGTCTTCAACCTCGGGGGGTATGGGGCCATAGCGGTCTGTTAGTTCATCCTTTATGTCTGAGAGCGCCGTGACCGTATCTGCCATAGTCAAGCGGCGGTAGGTAATTAGACGCTGATCCGGCTCCGGCAGATAGTCTTCCGGTATGTAAGCAGAGACCTTAAGATTGATTTCCGGCTCAAATTCTTCTTCAACCGGGGTGCCCTTAAGTTCGTTTACGGTCTTTTCAAGGAGGTCCAGATACAGGTCATAACCCACTACCGCAATATGTCCGGTCTGGCTGGTTCCGAGTATATTGCCGGCGCCTCGGATCTGGAGATCGCTCATGGCCAGTTTAAAACTGGATCCCAGTTCGCTGAGATCCAGTAAGGCCTCGAGCCTTTTTTGGGCATCCCTGGTAAGGTGGGCGGGTGACGGGACCAGCAGGTAGGCATAGGCCTGTTCCTTGGATCGCCCCACGCGGCCGCGGAGCTGGTATATCTCGGCCAGACCGAGGCGATCCGCCCGGTTGATGATTATGGTATTAGCCGAGGGGATATCCAGGCCGGACTCGATAATGGTAGTGCAGACCAATACGTCTATCTCCCGGCGTACAAATTTCACCATGATCTCTTCCAGCGCCCTGCTGGAAAGCTGCCCGTGGGCCACGGCTATACGCACCTCCGGGATCAGTCTCCGCAGACGTTCGGCCACCGCCTCGATGCCGGCCACCCGGTTATGCAGAAAGAAGACCTGACCGCCACGTTGATATTCCCGGATGACGGCCTCCCGTATCACATTATCATCGAACCTGGTTACGTAGGTCTTAACCGGGATACGATCCTGGGGAGGCGTGCTTATCACGCTAAGATCGCGCACACTGAGGAGGGACATCTGGAGGGTGCGGGGGATGGGTGTCGCCGTCAGGGTGAGGACATCTAAGGTCTTCTTCATTTTTTTTAGTTGTTCTTTATGCCTGACCCCGAAACGGTGTTCTTCATCTATAATAAGCAGCCCCGGGTCGCGGAATTTAATATCTTTTTGCAACAGGCGGTGCGTGCCGATTACGATGTCCACCTTGCCCTCCGCCAGCCTGGACAGTATCTGTTTTTGTTCCTTGGCGGTGCGGAAGCGGCTGAGACAGGCCACAACTACCGGGAAGGGAGAAAGACGGCGGCTGAAGGTCTGGAAGTGTTGTTCGGCAAGGACCGTTGTGGGCACCAGTATAGCCACCTGCCGGCCGTCCATTACGGCCTTGAATGCCGCGCGCAGGGCCACCTCGGTCTTTCCATAACCTACGTCCCCGCATATCAATCGATCCATGGGACGGGGTGAAGTCATGTCTCCTATGGTATCTTCTATGGCGGTTATCTGGTTCGGGGTCTCTTCATGTTCAAAGGACAGCTCGAACTCCTTATAAAGACTATCAGGTGGCGAAAAGGCAAGGCCCTTTTCCACCTTCCGCCGGGCGTAGATATCCAGCAGCTCCAAGGCCACCTTCCAGATGGCTTCCTTGACCCGTTTCCGGGCGAGTTGCCAGGACTTGCCGCCTAATTTGTTGAGTTGCGGGGTATGACCTTCCACGCCTATATATTTTTGCAGTACATTCAGTCTATATACCGGCAGATAGAGTTTGTCCCCATCCAGGTATTCCAGTAATAAATAGTCGTTAAAGGTGCTATTTACCTCTAACCGGACCAGGTTACGATAGAGGCCAATGCCGTGATCGCGGTGAACAATCAGGTCGTCAGGTTTAAGCTCGCTAAAATCTAAAATAGGGGAAAACTTTTTCTTTATGGCCGCAGCCGGTTTTTTTACCCTTTCACCAAACAACTCGCCCTCAGTCATCAGAATAAGCCTGTAGGCGGGAAAGCGGAAGCCACGCGAGATATCTCCGGTATGGATGCGCACCTTTTGATTTGATGATTCCAGGGCAAAATGGAAAGGTGTCTCCAGTACCTCGGCCTGGATGTGGCAATCGGCCAGAAGCCCCTTAACCTGTTCCGCAGTATGAATCGTGCGGCATACGAGGTAAACAGATTCTCCTTCGTCCAGCCAGGCGGTTATCCGCCGGGGCAAGGCCGTGAAAAGGTCTTCCTGCTCATGACCCGGCTGTAATTCAGCCCTTATATCTTCATTGCCCAGCGTAGCCAGGCGCAATTTTTCGCAGGCGTCCGGTTCGTCTTCTATAGGTAAGGATATGATACGTACATGGGAGGCAGACGGGATCAAATCTGCCCAGTCCTGATCAATTTGATAAAGATCCTGCGGCTCCGGGCAAAAACGGGAGTCAGCGCGGGCAGTTATATTAATTTCTTTGATCTTGTTCTGAAAACGGGCCTGTTCTTCCCCTATTCCTGCAGGATCTATACTCACCAGGAGACCCTCCTGCCTGCCGGCAGGCACGGCGGCCGGGAGGTAATCACGCAAAGTAGAAAGTTCCGGATAGAATAAAGGCAGGAGGAATTCAGAGCCGGTGAAGTGAATGCGCTGTTCTATCTGGGCCTCGATTTCCTTTATCCCGTCGAGGGCAATATCCCGCTCCATAGCATATTGGCGGATATGTTTCAGGGCATAGGCGGCTTCTTGCTCTCCCAAAATAATCTCATGTACCGGAAGGAGTATGATCTCATTGATCTCGCGTATAGACCTCTGGGTGAGGCGGTCAAACTCACGGATGGATTCCACCCAATCTCCAAGACAGTCTATACGGACGGGATTGGTGTGCATGGGGGGAAAAACGTCTATAATGCCACCCCGGATACTGAAGTCTCCCACTTCCTGTACGAGCGAGGTTGCGGTATAGCCGCCGGCTATCAGTTTTTCTCTTAATTTTTGACGGTCGAGATCTTCATGGGTGACGATATAATCGACAAAGTCGGTCAGCGCCTTTTTGGGCAGCAACTTTTGTAATAGGGCCTCCACCGGAACCACGACGATAAAGTTAGGATCACCGGAGACCATGCGGTAAAGGGTCTCTATACGGCGGCTTATCGTAGTCTTGTGGGGGGAGAGTTCGCTGAAGGGAAAGACCTCATACGGCGGGAAGACGAAGACCGGGCGTTTACAGAAAAAGGCGAACTCCGTGGCATGGAGTTCTGCCTCCTTTAAGCCGGGGGTTACACAGACGATGGGGCCGGAGAGGGTGTTTTCCGTTTCGGCTAGGGCGAAGGCCAGAGATGAGCCTTTCAGCCCGGTAACATCTACAAGGCCTCCACGAGCAATGGATTTTTTTAGGTCGGTTAGGTAATGGGTATCGGTAATCACTTGACCGTTACTTTAATCAGCGACATTGAAAAACGCAATACCCGGCCTTCCTCCGGCCAGCTCTTTGGGGACATGCCCTTTTACCCCCAAAACCCCCTTTTGTGCTTGACGCCACCATCTTTTTTCTCTATGACTATGAAAAAAGACAGTTGATAGCTGAAATATAATGTTGGCTTCCAAACATATTGATTCATGGCTGACAAAGAAACACATCCAATTAGAAATAGTATTATTGCAGGAGTAGCTGTAACAATATTAGCATCGTTGTGGCCAGCAGCTCGTAGCCTGTTTGTTACAGCATTCAGTTGGGTATGGGGCACTGTGAGAATTATTGTCAAAATAATTGTCGACAGTTACGAAATACCTGGATGGTTGATACTCATCTTTATTGCTTTGGCTGCTCCAACGTGTATTAGGATGATCGCTTCATCGAGAAAAAGGAAAGAGCCAGGGGTTTTTGACCTATATCGCCGTGATTTATTGTTCGGGGCCATTTGGGAGTGATCGTATGATGGAGAAAGGATAATAAATCTTAATTGTATGTGCCCTAAGTGTAAGGGAGAGCTTGTATATCAGAGGCACCATAAAAGTCCATTAATTACAATGTACGATGATGAACCTGATAACATTAAACTTATATGCGACAATTGTGAAGAAATCCGTGGTAAGCTGATGGGACAGATGGATTTTGCGTTAGGAACAGTCGAAAGGGAAATACGTAGGAAAATTCGAACAGGAGAGTGGAAAGAATCCATAAAAACTAACCTTGCTCTTGCAGCTGGCAGATGATCGCTGCGGCTGAAGAGCCCGTTGGGGTATAGAAAAAAAGAGGTAACATGAAGACAAAGGCAGTCCCACATCCTATCCCATACCAAGGCAGCAAGCGAAATCTTGCGGCGGATATCCTACGGTACTTCCCGCAAAAGGTCGGGACGCTGTACGAGCCATTTGCCGGTTCGGCTGCGATTACCATAGCCGCTGCAGTGAATAAACTTGGCCATCGCTACCATATCAATGATCTAAACAAGCCCCTTATGGACCTATGGCGTGCCATCATCGAAACACCCGAAAAAATTGTATCCCAGTATGAAGCACTCTGGAGAAAGCAACTAGATGACCCACGGTCTTTCTATGACAAAGCACGAAATGACTTCAATCGTACCGGCCGTTCCGACCTTTTCCTATACCTGCTGGCTCGTTGTGTTAAAGGCTCTGTGCGATACAACTCACAAGGCGAATTCAACCAGAGTCCAGACAACAGGCGACAGGGAATGCGACCGGAAACAATGCGCTTGCAGATTCTTGGCGCTTCGTATTATTTGAAGGGGAAGACAACTGTCACGTCGATGAACTACCGTGATATCCTTGAAAAAGCTACACCAGCCGACCTTGTCTATATGGACCCTCCATACCAGGGGGTCTGTGGTAACAGGGACACACGATACCTGCAAAGCGTTCAGTTCTGCGAATTCGTGGAAGCACTCGACGATTTGAACCAGAAGGGCATTCGCTATCTGGTCAGCTACGATGGTCGTACCGGGGTTAAGACCTTCGGTAAACTCCTCCCGGAGGAACTTAATCTGACACTGATAGAGCTTTATGCAGGCCGGTCCACCCAAGCAACACTCTTGGGAAGAGCCGATGTTACCATTGAGTCGCTGTACCTGTCCCCAAGCCTTGCCGACGAACTGGCGCATGTTCCGACGGTATATCGCTACACACGGGGAGAGCAACTTTGCCTTAGGGAGGGCCGCAAATGAAAGCGAAGGATCTGCCTCGCGAATTCGTGAAGAAGTGCAAGGCAATCACGGCTAAGAGGCCCCGCACAGTAATCGACCATATCCTGAAGCATGGACAGATCACAACTGAGGAGTTGAAGGAGAAGTACGGATACAACCATCCCCCAAGGGCAGCTCGAGATGTCAAGGAACAAGGCATCCCATTGGAGATGTTCCGCGTTACCGGGAGTGATGGCCGTAAGATCGGGGCTTATCGCTTTGGCGATCCCAAGAAGGCAAGATTCTCAAAGCTCAGAGGCCGGACCGCCTTCGCCAAGCAGCTTAAAGCGAAATTGATCGGCCTCTATGGGAGTCGTTGCGCCATCTATCTCGAAGAGTTCGAAGAGCGGCTTCTTCAGATCGACCATCGAATACCATTCGAAGTCGCCGGTGATGATGAAACGAAAGTGGAGGATACGAACTCGTACATGCTTCTCTGTGGGTCAGCCAACCGTGCAAAGTCTTGGTCATGCGAGCACTGTGTCAACTGGCAAGAGATGAAGAAGCCGGAGATATGCGGGAGATGTTACTGGGCCTATCCGGAAGACTACGACCACATCGCTATGCGACAAGCACGCCGCGTGGACATTATGTGGTCTGGTGATGAAGTCTCAGTTTACGACCGGCTTAAGAGAAGAACGATGGAACTCCAGAAAGATATCCCGAAGTACATCAAGGAGATCATCGAGGAGAATTTATGAACCCCAACAAATCACTCCAAGCGTACGGCTGATAGCTGTCGCTGATTTTGTAGTGTGTGCCGGGCATAGCACAGGACTATCGGGGTGAGAGTCCCTGAGCCAGGTTTTTAGCGGAGCCGAATGCTCTAGGAGAAGGGCAAGCCTGCCCTAGACATGATCCGGGGGCGTCACCGTGAGGTGGGGCTTGGAGGCCGGCTAGGTCGGCCGTGGCCGGAAGTCCAATCCAAAAGTGCGGGGCGACGTACAGGAACCAAATTCGATCCGCTTGTGACGGATGGTGTGCGAGGGAGGAAGTCGTAAGGCTCCTCCCTATCCCGTTGAGTCTGTCGGGAAAGTCTCTCTTCGTAGTTTTGCCATTAATAAATCAAATAGTTACGAATAGGAAGATACTGAAAAGCGGGCTTTTTTACAGATTCATTAGCCACAAAAAGCCCAAAAGAACTTGAAAAACCTAATGGTATGATATATTGTAATACCAGAGGTGAAAATATGGGCACTGCTAAGATTGCCATCACTATCGAAGAAGAAGTACTTGGGAGGCTGGACCGGTTGGTTTCTTCCAAAGTCTTCCCCAACAGGAGCAAGGCAATACAGGAAGCCATCAAAGAAAAGCTTGCTCGTGTCAATAGGAGTCGTTTAGCAAGAGAGTGCGCCAAGCTCGATCCGGACCTTGAAAAGGCTGTTGCCGAGGAAGGGTTCTCGCGGGAAATCGAAAAATGGCCAGAATACTGAGGGGCGATATCTACTGGGCGAATCTGGATCCGATAAAAGGGCACGAACAATCCGGCCAGAGGCCGGTGCTTGTCCTCAGCCAGGATGTTTTCAATGATCGATCAGGCGTCGTAATTGCCGTTGCCCTCACAAGTCAACCGCCAAAAGCAGGATTTCCTCTTACCCTCCCACTCTCCGGTCGAGCTCTTCCAAAGCAATCGTGGGTAAAGATCAGCCAGATACGCACCCTATCGCAGGAACGTCTCGGAAAGCGAATTGCGAAAGTATCACCGGAAGAAATTGATCTCGTAATCGAAGGTCTAAATGAAATTATTGGTGGCTAATCAGAGGCTTGCCGAAAAGAATTTCAAGCTTCTCAAAGACGACCCACAGCGCCCCTCATTACATTGTTACACGAAAGACCTTGATGTTTGGGTTGGGTACTGTCAAAAGTTTCATGAAGAATTAACCGCAGGGAGTGCAGAGAGGAAGAGAGCAGAAGATTATCTAACATCTTGTTTTTCGATAAATTCTTTGCGATCTCCGCGTCCTCTGCGGTAAATCTTTTGAAAATACGATCTATGGAAAGAGGGGGCTGAATCTATTAGAAAAATATCCGGAAACGTAATTGGCCTTAAGGTTAACCAGGTAAAAAGGCTGGAAAATATCTATCGCCGTAAGATCCCACCCAAAGACATAATCACCCCTGAACTAGCCAGATACCTCACCGAGTTGTCACGGGAGATCAATCGCCAGATAGGCATATTGGTAAAGCGGTCCGGCGAGATAGAATATATCATAGTCGGCGACCACCGGGGTATTACTATCCCGCCGTTGTCGGATTATCGCGCAGGAAGCAGCCGCTTACGGGGGCTGAGATGCATTCACACTCACCTGGAGGACGAGCCTCTTACCCAGGATGATTTGACGGATCTGGCCCTCCTTCGTCTGGATATGATGGCCGGCATAATTGCCCGGCCGGATGGCCTTCCGGGATTGGTGCATGCCGCCCACCTCCTGCCCAGGCCGGTAAAGGGAGAAAACATTTCTTTTCTAAAGCCCAGGATACCGGCACAGTTGGATATTGATTTTCAGGGCCTGATCCAATCTCTTGAGGATGAGATTGCCCGTGAGCAGGCCCTGAAAACAGTAGGTGGGGGAAAAGACCGCGCCTTCCTTGTCGATGTCACCACCTCCTCCCGTGAAGCGGCGGAGGAGTCTCTGGAGGAGCTGAGGGAACTGGCGCGAACCGCCGGGGTCGAGGTGCTTGATTCCATCATTCAGCGGCGGGATAAGATACACCCCAAGTACATAATGGGTAAGGGGAAGCTCGGCGACTTACTGATAAAGACACTGCAGAGGGGCGCCAATCTGCTGATATTTGACCATGAGTTAAATCCTTCCCAGATACGTTCCATTACCGACTTTACAGATATGCGGGTTATTGACCGCACCCAGCTTATCCTGGATATTTTTGCCCGGCGCGCCCGGAGCCGGGAAGGCAAGATACAGGTAGAAATGGCCCAATTGAACTATCTCTTGCCGCGGCTGGTTACCAGAGACGATGCGCTTTCCAGGCTTACCGGAGGCATCGGCGGACGCGGCCCTGGTGAGACCAGGCTGGAGATAGATCGCCGCCGGGTGCGCGAGCGCATCACGCGGCTTACCAAAGAACTCAAATCCATCAGCAGGCAGAGGGAGCTAAGGCGCAAGACTCGCAAGCGGAAGGATATACCGATAATATCCATTGTCGGTTACACCAATGCCGGAAAATCCACGCTGCTGAATGCCCTTACCAAAAGTCAATTTTTGGCCGAGGACCGCCTGTTTGCCACCCTTGACCCGGCCAGCCGGAGGATTCGTTTCCCACGGGAGGCCGAGGCTATAATAACCGATACGGTAGGCTTTATCCGTGATCTGCCCCAGGCCTTATTCGAGGCCTTCCGGGCCACGCTGGAAGAACTTCAGTATGCCGATATTATTATTCATCTCATAGACATAAGTAATAAAAACTTTCGGGAACATATAGATGCAGTTGAACATATTCTGGAGACCCTGGAACTGCATCACGTCCCCGCCATTAAAGTCTTCAATAAGATAGACCGGGTATCACCGGAATATGTCACTGCCCAAAGCCGGGCCTATAATGCCCTGGCCATTTCGGCCATGAACCCTGACACCCTGCCGCCATTTATTGAGACCATTCAGGGCATGGAGGAGAAGACCCATACCCGGTTAAAAGAGATGTGATCGGTTATTTTGGGATTGCTATTAAGTCTTGATTTGCTAAAATGAAAAAAAGATAACCACAGAGCGCTTTGCCGAAATCCCAAATGACAAGGTTCAAAGTTCACGGTTTGAGAACCCTGAACTTTGAACTCGGAACCGTGAACTTCTTTGGTTGCGGCTATGCCGCGCTGTGTCCTCTGTGGTTAATCCTTTAGCAAAAAGCAGCGTTTCAGGAGGAACAAAAAATGAAGCTACTGAAAACTGTTTTTATCCTTGGCCTTGTCTCATGCATTGTATCCTGCGCTACTGCCCCGGAATGGACTAAGACCAAGACCGCCCAGGGGGCGGCGATTGGGGCCGGCTTAGGGGCAGTAACCGGCGCCATCGTCGGCGAGGGTAAGGGCGCGGTAATCGGTGGCGTTATTGGTGGGTTGGCCGGCGCAGGCATCGGTTACTATCTTGACCAGCAGGCTAAAGAGCTTGAGCAGGTGCCTGGTGTCCAGGTAGATAGGAAAGAGGACCGTTTGTTGGTGACCATGCAGAACAATATCCTTTTCCAGACAGATTCGGCAGAATTGAGTAAGGATTCTGCGGTGACACTGGAAAAGACGGCCGATATTCTAAAGAGATATCCGGAGAGCCGCATAATCGTTAAAGGCTACACAGATGATGTCGGCCGTGAAGAATACAATTTTAAGCTCTCGGAGCGCCGGGCTTTAATGGTTAGAAACTTTCTGGTAGGAACGGGGGTCGGGCCAGAGCGTGTAACCGGCGTTGGGTACGGAGAATCATTTCCTGTAGCTGATAACCGTACGGCCGCCGGACGGCAGAAGAACCGTCGCGTGGAGATGGAGATTATACCCCAGCAGGGTAGCTGAGATTAACAAGTCAGACACGGTAATGTCAAAAATTCTATGAAAAACAAGCCACAGAGCGCAGAGAAAAGACGATTTCAATTGTTTGAACAGTTTAAACAGGTTAAACAGTTTGAACTGTTATTGATATGAGCGATAATTATGCCTGCGGTTGAGAAGATACTCATTGTAGATGACGATGCAGTAGTCAGGGGTTTTATAAATGATGCTCTGACGAGCAGCGGTTATGAGTGCCTGGAGGCTTCTATGGCCCGGGAGGTTTTTGCTCTAATGGCTGAGCACCGGATTTCGCTCATATTATTAGATATTAAGCTTCCCGATCAGGACGGGTTGAGCCTCTTGCCACAGATAGTGGAACGAGATGAAGATATCTGTGCAGTTATGATGACCGGTGTAGTGGATATTCGAACCGCGGTCTCTGCCATCCGGGGTGGAGCCTTTGATTACATTATCAAACCGTTCACAGTGGATGAGCTGCATGTTGTGGTGGCGAGGGCCCTTAATAAAAGACGTTTAGAGATTGAAAATAAAGAGTACCAGCGAAGCATAGAAGAAAAGAACCTTAGGCTGGAGATATTGCATGACCTCTCCGTAAAGGTGGCTTATTACCTCTTAAGTACAATTGAACTGGAAGACATCTTCAGGACCATACTGGTTGGTATCACTGCAGGGGTGGGATTAGGGTTTAACCGCGCCTTTTTGGCATTATTTGATGATGACGGTGGCGTGTTGCGGGGGAAAATGGCCGTTGGGCCGGACAGCCCGGAAGAAGCCGGAAGGATATGGTCGGCATTGCAGGAGACGAGATATACACTAGCCGAGGCCCTTGAGAAATGCGGCCGGGCCTGTCAGCCTCAGGACGCAAGGGTTAACCGGATTGTCCGCGGGATAACGGTGCCCGGAACGGACACGGACCATGTTTTTATACGGGCGGCACAGGAACGGCGTGCATTTCATGTGCTGGGGAGACGTGTTGATGGCCGGCCGGTGAGAGACGATATTGTAGATCTCTTTGGTGTTGACGAGTTTGCGGTCGTTCCACTCTGTTCCCCGTACCGGGTACAGGGCATTATTATTGCCGATAACTTTATCACCGGCAAGCCGATCAAGGAAGAGGACATCGCCGCCATTGAACTCTTTGCCAACCAGGCCAGTATGGCTATAGAAAAGAGCCGACTTTACTCAGAATTGGCTGCCAAACTGGCTATGCTGGAGACCGCTAATAAGGACTTACAGGAGAGCCGGGATATGTTGATCCGGGCCGAGCGGCTTTCGGCCATAGGCGAGATGGCTGCCCAGATAGCCCATGAGATGAGGAATCCGCTGGCTTCGATCGGAGGCCTGGCCCGGTTTATACAGAGGCATACGAAGGAGGATAAGCACCGAAAACATCTGGACAGTATCGTAAAAGAGACGGAGAAAATGGAGGAGATTCTGGCCCAGGTATTTAAATTCATTCAATCTCCGCAATTGACGCTGAGCCGGCAAAATTTGAACGATATAGTGTCTTCTTCCCTTGGCGCCCTCAGCACTTCGTTTGAGAAATTTCACATCGAGGTGGAAACGGATTTTGCCCAGGATATGCCTGATTCAGATCTTGATGGTAACCAGATGAGACAGGCGATTATTAATATCTGTAAAAATTCTGTCGAGGCTATGTCTTCAGGTGGGAAGCTCAGGGTCAGCACCCGGCTTACCCCCCAGAATATAGAGGTTGAGATTAGTGATACCGGAACAGGGATGCACGGAGAGATGCTGGATAGGGCCCGACAGCCCTTTTTTACAACCAAGACTTACGGCGTTGGGCTAGGATTGAATATAGCGGAACAGATTATCAGGGCGCACAAAGGCAAAATAGATATTTCCAGCGGGTTAGACGCCGGGGTACGTGTTAATATTGCCCTGCCGCGCAGCGCATAGGACAGGTCTTGAGAGATGCTTGTCGATAATTATAACCGGACCATTACCTACCTTCGCTTATCGGTTACAGATCATTGCAACCTGCGTTGTCAATACTGCATGCCCCCCGGCGGTGTCCGGAAGATCGCCCGTGAAGAGATATTGCGCTATGAGGAATTTTTACGTCTGGTGCGGGTCTTGATCCCATTGGGCATAAAGAAGGTTCGGCTGACCGGAGGGGAACCCCTGGTTCGTCGTGGCATTACCGAATTTATCCGGTCGCTCAGCCGCATCGATGGTCTCCGGGAAGTTTGTCTCACTACGAACGGCACCCTTCTGGGGGAAAAGATTGATGAATTATATGCGGCCGGTATTAAAAGGATAAACATAAGTCTGGACACTCTGGATGCACAGAAATATCATATGATAACCACCCGCCCTTTCTGGCATAAGGTCTGGAACGCTATTGAAAAGGCCCTGTCGTTCGGCGATGTCGAGGTCGAGCTTAATGTGGTAGTTATGAGGGACATAAACGATGACGAAATAGAGTCCTTTGCCCGTTTGGCCTATAACTACCCCTTGCAGGTACGGTTTATAGAGTTTATGCCGGTTGGCTGTGGCAGCCGATGGAGCGGTGACGTTTATATGCCCGGGGCTGAGTGCATGGAGCGGGTACGGAAAGTCGGGGTCCTGTTACCTCTGCGGCATAAAGAAGATGCGGGGCCGGCCGTAGTTTACACGTTTGCCGGGGCGGCAGGTGAAATAGGCTTTATAAACTCTATTAGTCAGAGTTTTTGTGCTTTCTGTAACAGAATGCGTATTACACCGGATGGACAACTGAGGATGTGTCTTTTTTCAGATGACGAACTGAATGTAAAAAAATATCTACGATCCGGTATGCAGGATGCAGAATTGGCAGAATTAATACTAAAAACGGTTAAACAAAAACCCCTTGAGCATGCGGGATATGGCCGGTTGATACATCAATGCCGCCGTCAGATGTCGCAAATTGGGGGCTGAGGCACTTAGATAATATCCTCAATCTTACGAATTCCTTCACCCCAGTTTTCTACTTTAAATTCTTTATACGGGATAACGATCTTATCTTTTTCTTCAATGAATATCATTTGCTTCTTATAGTCAAGCAGGAGTGATATCTTAAATATCAGGTTGTCGCCCTCTATGCCCTCCAGAGAGACCTTTTCCTCAAGATATGAATATTCCTTATTTATAATAATTTCTTTAACCCGATCCCTGGTAAGTTTTTCTTCTTCTCCCAAAAATCCAGGCATAGCGTCCTCCTGCATGGAGTATGTGCCCATTTATTAATTGTTACCACAGTTGCACAAGCAAAGTCAATCAGTTATACTGGCCCTTAGGTTAGGTATAAGCGTGCTTTTCTGATTCACCTTGACAAGTCGGCCTCACTCGGTAATATAAGAATTCCAACTTCATAGAGGCTCTTGAAAAATTCGTCACACTGGTGAAAACCGGTGGCCAGGAGTGTTTTAATCTGGTTCGCCTCGGCGAATCTGCCGGAGGCATGATCGGAGTCACTGGATTCCGGCTTTCGCCGGAATGACGACAATCCGATCATAAGAATTTTGCAAGAGGTTCTATAGACTCAAATTTGCTGTTTGAAATGTTAAAAGAAGACGAAAGTCCGGGGTATCACGAAAGCTTTATGCGTAAGGCCCTCGAGGCCGCCGGCCAGGCCCAAAAGACGGGGGAGGTTCCGGTGGGGGCGGTTCTTGTGGGAGAAGATGACCAGATTCTAGGGGTGGGCTATAACCAGGTCATCGCACTGAGTGATCCCACGGCCCATGCGGAGATACTGGCTCTTCGCCAGGCGGCGCAAACTCACGTTAACTACAGATTACCGGGAACAACTCTTTACGTTACCATCGAGCCCTGTTTGATGTGTGCCGGCGCTATCTTGCAGGCCCGGGTCAAGAAATTGGTTTTTGGTGTGTATGATCCCAAGGGAGGGGTGTTCGGTTCACTGTATAATCTGGCTCAAGACCACAGGCTAAATCATCGCATCGAGGTCATTTCAGGTATTCTGGCCGGTGAAGCCCAGTCCATAATGCAGGCCTTTTTCCGGCATAAGCGATCGGAGGAGAGGTACCGAAGTGGCCGTAACGGGGTCGACTCGAAATCGACTTAGGGGCTAATCACCCCTACGTGGGTTCGAATCCCACCCTCTCCGCCAAATGACATTGGGCCGCAGACACACGCAGATTAACTGGATCTAAAGACCAGGTTACAGCAAACTTTGTTTCTATCTCTTGGCGTATTGGAATGATTTCAGACCCGGAAGACTATTTTTGAGAGCTTTTTCTGTGTATATCTGCGAAAATCTGCGGCCTATAAAATTGGCCTTGACTGCGGAGAGATGTCCGAGCGGCCGAAGGAGCACGACTGGAAATCGTGTGTTCCGCCAAAAGCGGGACCGTGGGTTCAAATCCCACTCTCTCCGCCATTTTTAAATAGCAATCAGCGGTCAGCTTTCAGCTTTCAGCTATCGGCATAAAGCCGGTCCACCGTTCACTGTAGACCGTTTACCGAAAGAAGATGCCGGACAACGGTTAACGGATAACAATCATGCTGATGGCTGAAAGCGTGAAGTTCGCCCCGGCGAATCTGCCTGTGGCACGACCGGAAACGGTAGTTTCCGGGTGAACACTAAACAATTTGATAGCCGGGTCCTGCGCAACGGAAACTTGCGAACCCCGCCAGGTCCGGAAGGAAGCAACGGCAGCAAGAACTTTCGTGTGCCGCAGGGGCGCCTGGCTATCATTAATTTTAGCTATTGGCTATCAGCGTTCAGCAATCAGTCTGCCTACAGAGGGTCTGAACGCTGATGCCGGAGCGTTTACAAAACGAGGATCAAGGAAAATGGCCTACCTCGTCCTGGCCAGAAAGTGGCGGCCACAAAATTTTTCTGAAGTCATGGGTCAGGGTCATGTGGTACAGGCCCTGCAAAATGCCATCCGGCAGGGACGGGTAGCCCATGCCTACCTCTTTGCCGGGGCACGAGGTGTAGGTAAGACCTCAGTGGCACGCATCCTGGCCAAGGCCTTGGAATGCGAAAGCGGTCCTACGGAAACACCTTGCAATCAATGTCCTGTCTGCCGGGAGATCACAAACGGTTCATCTGTAGATATCTATGAGATAGACGGTGCTTCTAACCGCGGTATTGACGAGATCCGCGAGTTAAGAGAAAACGCCAGGTACCTTCCTGCCAAATGCCGGTATAAGATATACATTATCGATGAAGTGCACATGCTCACCGAGCCGGCCTTTAATGCCCTTCTCAAGACCTTGGAGGAGCCACCGGCGCATGTCATCTTTATTTTTGCTACTACAGAACCACACAAGATTCCCATTACCATCCTTTCGCGCTGCCAGCGCTATGACTTTAAACGGCTTTCCGCGTCAGTGATTACAGGCCACCTTAAGGCCATCATCGACCAGGAAGGTATAAAGCTGAGCGCAGGAGGGCTGCGCTTTATTGCCCGGGAGGCCGAGGGGAGTATGCGTGATGCCCTGAGCCTCCTGGACCGGATTATCTCCTATGGTGGGGATGAAGTTGGGGACGAAGAGATAGCCGCTGTCTTTGGCCTTGTTGACCAGAGGCTGGTTATAGAGATGATAGCGGCCATTTTTGAACATAACCTTGAGCGCGGTATCGACCTGATAGATCAGATTTATACCCAGGGTCAGGACTTAAAACGCTTTTATGCCGACCTGCTAGAGGCCCTTCGAAATCTGGTCATTATTAAGACCTGCCGGAACCCGGGCCCGTTAATAAATGTTGCAGACGATGAAAAAAAAGAACTGGATAGACTGGGGCAGGCAAAAAGCACCGAGACCATTTACCTGTATCTCCAGTTGCTGATACAGGGGTGGGAGGAATTGAGAAGGTCTTCACAGCCTAGATTGACCCTTGAGATGATACTGATGCGAGCGAGCCTGTTAAGGGATGTTATTCCAGTGGAAAAGATACTGGAAAAGATTTCCATCTTGGCCTCCGGCATTAAAGAGAATGAGGTTCCGTTACCCGTCCAGGATCAAACCACGGCCTATCCTCCGGGGTCAGGCCTGGATAGCTGCAGGCATGAAGGGAAAGAACCAGAAGCCCCCTTTGTATCCGGCAGGACGGAAGACCCGGAGGACTTTTTGGGTTTCATTAAAAGCAAGAGCCTCCCCCTGGCCTCGATTCTACAGCAATGTCAGAGGTTGACGATAAAAAATGATACACTGGTTATTGTGTTTGCCGATCATTCCCTCTCCGATCTCTTAAAAGATCCTTTTTATAGCGCACGGCTGCGCGAGATTTGTCGGGAATATTACCGGCGAGACATAAGAATAGACGTACTTTCAGAATCAGTGGCAACCCCTGGTCGTGAAACAGCAGAGGAGACAGGCTGGAAACGCACCGCCCGGGAGGAGATAGTAAACCACCCCCTGGTTCAAGAGGCGTTAAGCATCTTAGGCGGACATATTGAGGAGATCAAGATCGAAAAAAGATAAGCATTCGGCTGTCAGCTATCAGCTATGAAATAGCTGCCCAAGGCAGCCGAGCACTGACTGCTGAGAGCTAAGTGCTCAACAATAAGGAGAAGAATGTGAAAGATCTGGGAGGATTGGTTAAACAGGCACAAAAAATACAGGCTAAGATGGCCAAGATACAGGAGGAACTGGCCGACAAGACCGTGGAAAGCTCTGCGGGTGGCGGGATGGTAACGGTCGTAGCCAATGGCCGGCAGGAAATAGTATCCATAAAGATAGAACGAGAAGTCGTAGACCCTGACGACCTTGATATGTTACAGGACCTGATCCTGGCTGCGGTAAATGATGCCCTGAAAAAATCTCAGCAGATGATGCAGGAAGAGATGGCCCAGGTCGCCGGTGGCTTTAAGATTCCGGGGCTCTTGTAATCATAGCCATGTCCGTTTTCCCACCGGCCCTTTTACGACTTATCCGAAATCTAGGCAACTTACCTGGTATTGGAGAAAAAACGGCGACACGTCTTGCCCTGGCGATACTCCGTTGGCCCGATGTGAGGGCCAAAGAACTGGCCCAAAGTATTGACGAAGTCAAGAAAAAAATACGGTTTTGCTCTACCTGTTCCAGTTTTACGGAAACTGATCCCTGTGCCATCTGTGCAGACCCCAAACGAGCCACTGACGCGATTTGCGTAGTCGAAGACCCGGGGGATATGATGGCTATAGAAAAATCCGGCGGCTTTAAGGGGCGTTATCACGTCTTGCATGGTGTGCTTTCGCCTATGGATGGGATTGGCCCGGACGAGCTTAAGATAAAAGAGCTTCTGTTGCGTATAAAAAGCGATCAGGTGAAAGAGGTAATCCTGGCGACCAGCCCAACTGTGGCTGGAGAAGCCACGGCTGCCTACCTGGCCGGATTGCTTCAAAATGAAGATGTAACTGTGACCCGCATTGCCTGCGGAGTTCCCATGGGTACAGACCTTAAATATAATGATGAAATGACCCTCAGGCGGGCATTAGAAGCCAGGACCGGGGCATAAAGCGACAGGCAATAGTCTTTGTTAAATTAATAACAAGCCAAAAGGCTTGACAAAAGAAATGCTGCGTGCTACGCAAAGGCCTCACTGTTAGCAATAAATCGGTTACCAATTTACAGAAGAAGCAAACCGGGTGGAGGAGAATCAAATCATGATCGAGATCAGAATTCATGGGAGGGGTGGCCAAGGGGCGGTTACTTCAGCCGAACTGGTGGCTATTGCAGCCATTGACGACGGGAAGTATGCGCAGGCCTTTCCGAGTTTCGGCCCGGAACGGCGGGGGGCGCCTGTAGCGGCCTTTATAAGGGTCAGCGATAAGCCCATCAGGACGCGGGAAAAGGTATATGGACCAAATGTGGTCATGGTCCTCGACCCGAGTATTCTTAAAATCGTCAATGTGGCCGCCGGACTGAAAGACGGAGGGACGGTAATTATAAATACCTCCAAGACACCGGAAGAGATGGCCGGGTTATTAAATGTCAAGGCAAAGATTGCTACGGTTGACGCTACCAAGATAGCCATGGAGAGCATGGGGGTCCCCATAACCAATACGACCATGCTTGGGGCCTTACTTAAATCTACCGGCATAGTAAGTAGCGATGCGTTAGGAAAGGCCATTGATAAACGCTTCGGTCGCATTGCGGAGAAGAACAAGACAGCCTTCAACCGGGCTATGACTGAAACTATCATAAGGGAGTCGTAATATGGCAAAGATAGACGCCGTAATGGGTTGGAAAGAACTCGATTTGGGCTGTGTCATACGGCAGCCGGGCAGTTCCCGCGCCTTCAAAACAGGTGATTGGCGGTCACAACGGCCGGTTGTGGATAGGGACAAATGTATTAAGTGTGGGTTATGTTGGGTTTATTGCCCTGATCTGGCCATGGTCCCGGCAGAGGAGGGGTATTACAAGGTCAATCTGGATTACTGTAAGGGTTGCGGCATCTGTGCCAAAGAATGTCCTAAAGACGCCATTACCATGATTTTAGAGGAGGATTAGTTAATATGGCAAAACGCATTGGGATGGAGGTTTCCATAGCCGCCAGTGAGGCCGTCAAATTGGCGGATGTCGATCTTATTGCGGCTTATCCGATCACTCCACAGACACATATTGTTGAACACCTCTCGGAGGTAGTGGCAGATGGGGAACTGGACGCCGCTTTTGTTCCGGTAGAATCCGAGCATTCAGCTATGAGCTGTTGTATCGGCTCTTCAGCCGCAGGCGCCCGGACCTTTACGGCTACAAGCTCACAGGGCCTCGCCCTTATGCACGAGATTCTCTTTATCGCCCCTGCAATGAGACTGCCTATCGTCATGGTAGTAGCGAACCGGGCTCTTTCCGGTCCGATCAGCATCTGGAACGACCATAGCGACATCATGTCCGAGCAGGATATCGCCTGGATACAGACCTTTGCGGAGAACGGGCAGGAGGTCTTTGACCTGGTATTGCATGCCTTCCGGGTGGCCGAAGATTCCAAGGTCTTGTTGCCGGTCATTGTCAACCTGGATGGTTTTACCTTAAGCCACGTCATTGAACCCATTGAGATACTGGATAAGGCCGAAGTGGATAAATATCTTCCCCCATACAAGCCGAAGGTGCGCCTGGATCCGAGAAAGCCGGTGTCTATGGGTATGGTAGGGATACCAGAGATATATACGGAGGCAAAAAAGGCCACGGATGAGGCCCTGATTAACTCTAAAAAGGTCGTTCTCAAGGCCTGGAAGGAATTCGGCGACCTCTTCGGGCGTTATTACAACCCCGTAGAGTCATATAAGACCGAAGGAGCCGAAGTTATTCTCATTACGATGGGGAGCATCTCCGAGACCGCCATGACCGCCATTGATAAGATGCGCGAAAAAGGGATGCCGGTAGGACTGGTACGTTTCCGCCTTTGGAAGCCTTTCCCGGCTCCGGAATTCAAAAAGGCTATCGCCGGCGCCCAGACACTGGCCGTAGTGGATCGGGCCTTATCTCCTGGTGGGGCCTGCGGCCCGGTGGCCGAAGAGATCAAGGCCGCCCTCTATGCAGAGCGCGGTCGGCCAAAGGTCTATAACTTTATTGCCGGCCTGGGCGGTCGTGATGTTACGGTAGAACATTTTGAAGAGATAGTTTCAAAGGCATTTACTTATGCCAAAAAGAAACCGAAGCAACTTTACGAAATGATCGGAGTGAGGGAGATATGATCAAAGAACTTGAAAACTTCAAGGGATTTTCGGCAAAGAAGCTGCCTCTCGCAGATCCTCTGGCCTCCGGGCACCGGGCCTGTCAGGGCTGTGGCGAGGTTCTGGCGCTTAAGTTGGCTATGAAGGCTATCGGTATGAACAGTATCGTTGTCAGCGCCACGGGCTGTATGGAGATTATCACCTCCACCTTCCCGCAAACGGCCTGGAATGTACCCTGGCTGCATGTAGCCTTTGAAAATGCGTCCGCTGTGGCCTCGGGCACAGAAGCGGCCCTGAAGGTGCTTATGCGCAAGGGCAAAATTCCCCAGAAACATATCGATGTCGTAGCCATAGGCGGAGACGGGGCAACCGCCGATATCGGTCTCCAGTCCTTATCCGGCGCCATGGAGAGGGGCCACGACTTTGTCTATATCTGCCTGGATAACGAGGCCTACATGAACACCGGCGTACAGCGTTCAAGTTCTACGCCCTATGGCGCCATGACCACCACTTCTCCGCCGGGGAAAAAGAGTTTTGGGCAGGCGACGAAGAAAAAGAACGTTCCGGCCATTGCCGTGGCCCATAATATTCCTTACGTAGCGACGGCTTCGCCGGCCTATTTCCTGGACTTAATGAACAAGGCCAAAAAGGCCGCCCTGGTCAAGGGGCCCGCTTATCTGCATATTTACTCATCCTGTCCCACCGGCTGGAGACACGGCGGCGATCTGGCTATTGAGATAAGCAAATTAGCTGTAGAGACCAATGTCTTCCCGCTTTATGAGGTCATAGAAGGTAAGTACATAATTAACCGTAAGATTACAAAACCAAAACCCGTAGCCGAGTATCTGAAGAAGCAGGGCCGGTTCCGTCATTTGACCGATGATATTATTGCCCAAATCCAGAGTCAGGTGGACGAAGAATATGACAAGCTGCTGAGGCTGGCCGGTGATACCGCCTAACTGTCCTGAATTTAGTAATATTGTGCGAAAGGCGCAGGCTCAACCTGCGCCTTTCTTTTTTTGGATATCGATGCTAATATGAAAGATGATCACGTTAAGAAGTTCAAAGTTCAAAACGTCACTCGTCACTCGTCACTGGTCATTAGTCATTGGTTATAGGATATTTACAAGTTACAGGTTACAGAAGTTACAAATTTGTAACTTGTAACTTCTGTAAATGACAAATGACTATTGACTAATGACATTATTGTCATTTGGAATTCGCGCAAAGCGCTTTTTGGTTGCGGACTTTCCGCGTTGTGTCCTCTGTGGTTAATCTTTTAACAGTATGTTAACAGGGGTAAGGATAGAGAAGTGGCCATCTCAGCGGATATGGACTTGGTTAGAAGACGCGTCCAGGAAAAAAGGAGAGATTACGCGCGGTATAATTTTTCAGAGACACAAAGCAATGCCTTAAAGACCTTCTTTGACCTGGCCCAGGAATACGATACCCTGCAGAATCTCTACCGGGTCTGCGTTATAGTCCCGAAGGAATATTTTAACCTGGAGAGCAGGCTCTACCTGGTCAGTCCTGTAAATAACTTAAGGCTGGTCTGTTCCAGCGCCAAAGACCTCTATCTTGAAGAATCGGATACCAATGCGGCCGTAAGTATAGAAAATCAGGCCTACCTGGCCGATGAGTCTTACGTCTTCCCCATCAAAGGCAACCGCCTCCTGACGGAAAGACTGCCGTTTTATGCCAAAGACCAGATTATCGGCATGCTTGAAATTTATCCGGCAAGGGGTTTCGCCGATCAGGATAAATTTTTCTTCCAAAAGTACGCAAACCGTATCGGATATAACATCAATGCCAAGATCGTCTGGCAACAAAATATCGACCACATCAAGTTCATAAACAGCTTGGTGGCTGATATTGAACATAATGTAATTACGCCCAACATTTACTACCAGGTGTTTTTTAAAAACCTCAAAAAAAAGATAAAGCAATGTCAGGAAGTTGAAAATAAATTGAGAGAGACTCTCTCCCGGGTTTTAGTTGAAAATAGAGATTACCCGGGCGGCATCTTAGATCAACTGGATGAATTGACAAATAAAATGAAGCAGGACTATGAGCAGGTCTATCAGCATTACAGAAACACCAGCCTGTTTTTGGAGACCTTATTCCGTCGCGGGCATTTCGAGCGCGGGCAATGGACCCTGCGAAAAAGTCATATCAACTTTAACCGGGATATTATCACCCCCCAGTTGGAACGCTATCAAAAACAACTAGAGGACAGGGGCGTTGAGATCGACAACCGTATGGGCGGGATACCGGAAGAGGATATCGAACTCACCGTCGATGCCGGTTTAATAGCACAGGTCTATGCCAATCTGTTCTCTAATGCCGTCAAGTACACGCAGGGCGTAATAGCCGCTGACGGCCGGCGTGTGAAGCGCCTGGCCTTTGGTCGGGAGCGGATCAGTGATTGTTTCGGCCAGGGTAAGTGCGGGATTAAATTCAACGTATTTACAACCGGTTCCCACCTTGCACCGGAAGAGGCGGCCCGTATTTTCGATGAAGGCTACCGCGGCGCTAATGCCACAAATCAATTAGGCACCGGACACGGCCTGCACTTTATAAAGAGCGTCATCGAGGTACACGGCGGTGTGGTGGGCTATGAACCGGTTTCGGAGGGAAACAATTTCTATTTCATCCTTCCCTGCTCCAATAATTAATGATTCCCCTAAGAGATAACATCCCCTCCCGTAGCTGGCCTCTGGCCAATGTCTCTATAATTATTCTCAACACCCTCGTCTTCATTTATGAACTTTCCCTGGGGCCATATATAGAAAAATTCATTTTGTATTATGGATTTACGCCGGCAGTATATCAATATCTCTCCGAAGTTGCCCCGGCAAACATTCCCCTGCGGGCCTACCCCATCTTTACTTCCATGTTCATGCACAGCGGGTGGGTGCATCTTATCTCCAATATGTGGATCTTGTGGATATTCGGGGATAATGTCGAAGACCGCATGGGGCATCTGCGTTACATCCTCTTCTATCTGGCTTGCGGGATAGCCGCGGCACTGACTCAATTCTGGGTCAATCCCTACGCAAGAGTGCCGATGGTGGGGGCCAGTGGCGCCATCGCCGGTGTCATGGGCGCTTACTTCTTCCTATATCCCCATGCCCGTATTTTGACATTGATCCCCATCTTTTTCTTTTTTCAGATCGTAGAGATTCCCGCCTTCTTTTTTCTCGCCTTTTGGTTTATTATGCAATTCTTCAGTGGCAGTTTGGCTATAACCACCCGCGCGTTGGCGGGAGGCGTAGCCTGGTTCGCGCACATAGGAGGCTTTATCACCGGTGCGGGCCTGATCTGGATCTTTAAGAGACGTCACCGGTAACAGGAAGAAGGTCATCGGTCAATAGTCACTAGTCAATGAAATTAATACCTAGTGACCAATGACTATTGACTGTCGGCTATTCAAATGACATTCACTATAGCGAGAGACTTATGCCCTATGAGTTTCAAAGGAATATAGAGACAAATCCACCCTTGGGGAAAGAGGGTTTAGGGGGAATTGATTATGAAAAGGCCCTTAATCCTCAACAGTTGGAAGCTGTACGCATACTTACCGGGCCAGCTTTGGTTATAGCCGGTGCGGGCAGCGGCAAGACGCGCACCTTGGTCTATCGGGTAGCCAGGTTGGTTGAAAAGGGCATCCCGCCTCAGTCTATTTTGCTGCTGACCTTTACCTGCAGGTCGGCGCGGGAGATGCTGCAGCGGGCCAGTTTCATACTTTCAGAAACCTGTCAGCAGGTGAGGGGCGGTACGTTTCATTCCCTGGCCAACCAGATGCTCCGAAAATTCAGCCATCATATCGGCTTCTCCCCTTCTTTCACCATCCTGGATCGCTCCGACAGCGCAGACGCTATCAACTTGCTCCGGTTAAGCCTTGGCCTGGATGAAAAAGCCAGGCGTTTCCCCAAAAAGGATACCATTGCCGAGATATTCAGCAAGGCAGCCAATAAGGCTATAACTATAGAACAGGCCCTGGAGGAAGAGTTTTTCCATTTCATGGAACATAGCGAGGCCCTGAAAAAATTACATCTTCTTTATACAGAATATAAAAATAGCCATCAACTCATGGACTATGACGACCTTCTGGTTAAATGGAAAAATCTCCTGGAAGAGCGATCCGATATCCGTGACCTGGTTTCCCGGCATTTCCAGTATATCATGGTGGACGAATATCAGGATACCAACAGGCTCCAGGCCGATATTGTCCGGCTTATGGCGACCACCCACAACAATGTCATGGTGGTGGGCGATGACTCTCAGTCTATCTACTCCTTCCGGGGGGCTAATTTTAAAAATATCATGGACTTCCCAAACCACTTCCCCGGGACGCGCATCATAAAATTAGAAGAAAACTATCGTAGCACCCAACAGATATTGTCCCTGGCCAATTCCCTTATTGCAAAGGCCAGGGAAAAATATACTAAGTGCCTTTTCACACGCCGGCCAGGCGGAGTCAGCGCCCGTCTGGTACCGGTCCCGGATGAAAATGCCCAGTCCCGTTTTATATGTGAAAGGATACTATCCCTAAAAAAAGGCGGCGTCCCTCTATCCGGAATAGCGGTTCTTTTCAGAGCAGGCTTTCATTCCTTTAATTTAGAGCTAGAACTTGCCAGGGCGGAGATTCCGTTTGTTAAATATGGCGGCCTTAAGCTTATGGAAGCCGCCCATATCAAAGACGTGCTGGCGCACCTTCGCGTGGTGGTGAATCCCTGTGATCTTTTAAGCTGGCATCGTATTCTGCTTTTAATAAATAACATCGGTCATAAAACGTGTCAGCGCATAATGGATTGGCTAAAGGATACGGAGTTTTCCGCTTCCCGCCTTGGAGAGTATCCCGTCGGCCCCCGGATTGAAGAAGGGCTTGCGGATCTTTGCAAGGTGCTGGGAGCTATCAGCACACCAGGATTGAAACCACAGGAGCGCCTGGAGCGGTTAACGGCTTACTACGAACCGATTTTAAGGCGCATATATTATGATGACTACCCTAAAAGGTTAAAGGATTTGGAACAATTAGCCGTTATTACAAATAATTATGAATCATTGGAGGCATTATTGGCTGATATGGTCCTGGAACCCCCGGAGGCCGGTGCAGCCGATGTTGCTATGAGTAGCAGAGATACAGAGAGATTGACTCTATCTACCATACATTCGGCCAAGGGGCTGGAATGGCACACTGTCTTTATTATATCCCTCGCCGAGGGGCGGTTTCCTTCCAGTTATGCCTGTGAGTCCGATGAGGCCATAGAAGAAGAAAGAAGATTAATGTATGTAGCCGTGACCAGGGCCAAAGAAACTCTCTTCCTTTCCTATCCGATTTCTACCTATACCCCAAAAGACGGTCATATTATGGCCCGGCCGTCCCGTTTTATAAATGATATCCCACGATCTATGTTTGAGCGCGTACCTGAGACCAGAGACTTCATGCCTCAGACTACTGAAAACGGACAACGGATAACAGACAAAATAAGAGACGGAGACGCCGGGGTTGGATTAGAGACAAAAAATGAAATGCTACAGGCAGGAGCGCATGTACACCATACTATATTTGGGACAGGCCAGGTAAGACAGGTCCTGGCCGGACAAAAGGTGGTTGTGCACTTTGAAGGTACCGGACTCAAAACCCTCCACCTTGGATATACAACTTTGTCTGTAGTAAGGAGGTAACCGTTCACCGTTATCAGTTCACCGTTGTCCGTAAGAACCTGAAAAGCACGAAAAACTTCTTTTTCGGTGAACGTTCAACGGTAAACGGTGAACGGTTACTAAGGTACGGATAATGCTTTCGTAAAAATCCAGTTGTAGCACGGTGAGCGATGGAAATAAGAGTCTTGGGATGCTATGGCTCTGAAATGCCCGGGTTTCGGCCCACTTCTTTTTTGATCAATAAGGGCTTACTGCTGGATGCCGGGGCCATAACTTCCGTACTTAGTCTCGAAGAGCAATTGCAGATAACCCATATCCTCATCACCCATTCCCATTTAGATCACATTAAAGATATCCTCTTCCTGGCTGACAACATTATCGAACAAAATCACCACACTATATGTATCGCCAGCTTACCCGCGATTGTTGAACAGATTAAGGTACATATACTTAATAATTCAATCTGGCCTGACTTTACGGTCATACCGGAGAGAGGCCCGGCCTTACATTGTCTCTGTCTGGATGAGGAAAAGGATATTCAGCTAAATGAGATTATCTGTAAGGCAGTTAAGGTGGACCACACGGTAGAAGCGGTAGGCTACATAGTCAGAGACTGTAATGGCGCTATAATTTATACTGGGGACACCGGCGCCACGCAGCGCATCTGGGATCTGGCGCGAACCCTTAAAGACCTCCGTGCGGTTATTGTGGAGGTATCATTCCCTGACGAGTTGCGTGAGTTGGCGGTGCTAAGCGGTCACCTTACCCCAGCCCTGCTGCATAAGGAACTATCTAAAATGAATCGCCCGGATGTGCCCGTCTATGTCTTTCATATGAAACCCATGCACCTGGAACGTATTCAAGAGGAGCTAAAATATCTTTCCCCCTTCCTGGTAAAGCCCTTGACACAGGGCGACCTTATCGTTATATAATTTATGGTTCTATTATGAATAATTATCAAGAAGCCGTTGATTATGTAACCAGTCTGGAATTCTTCGGCATCAAGCTAGGACTGAAGAATATCACCACCCTGCTTGCTGCCTTGGGTAACCCCCACCGTCAGTTTAAATCTGTACATATTGCCGGAACCAATGGCAAAGGTTCTGTAAGCGCCATGCTTTCGGCCATTTTTACCGAAGCAGGATATAAAGTCGGTCTTTATACCTCACCTCACCTGGTCAGTATTCGGGAAAGATTTCGTATTAATGAGCGTATCATTTCGGAAGAGCATTTTTACCGGTTGACTACGGAGGTCAAGGCCGCTCTGGCCGCGGACATCCCGGTAACCTATTTTGAATTTACCACGGCCGCGGCCTTTTTACTCTTTGCCCAGGAAAAGGTGGATTTAGCTATTGTGGAGACGGGCATGGGGGGGCGGCTGGATGCCACCAATGTTCTTACTCCGGAGTTGGCGGTCATCACCAATATTGGCCGTGACCATGAGGCCCATCTGGGCAGGTCTTTGTTTTCTATAACCAGAGAGAAGGCCGGGATCATCAAACCAGGACTTAGCTTGGTTACCGGCGTTCACCAGCCTAAATTGCTTGGTACTATCCAAGAAAGCTGCCGGGCCTTTGATAACCCCATTTATGTCTTCGGGCAGCATTTTCGCATCCGCCGGGTTGGGATGAACGGATTCTCCTATCAAGGAATGTGGCGCAAACTGACCGGTCTCGAAGTCGGATTACAGGGACAGCACCAGCTTGGCAACGCTGCTTTAGCCATGGCTGTCATAGAACTCATGGGCAGCAAAGGGTTATCTGTGGATAAAAAAATGATAGGTGAAGGTTTAAAAAAGGTTAACTGGCCCGGACGGCAAGAGGTGTTTGATGGGAGCCCTACCATATTGATTGATGGGGCCCATAATCCGTCCGGGGTAAAGACCTTGTGCCGGGCTCTGTCCAGGGACTTTGTCTATAATCGGTTAATCCTGATCTGGGGAGGGATGGCGGATAAAGATCACCGGGCCATGTTAAAGCAACTTGCGCCTATGGCCCAAGCCATCATCTTTACAAAGCCTCGGAATAGAAGAGCTGCGGATCCAGACATGCTTTCAGCCCAGTTGGGACTCCTTGACGGGACGGTTTATCTCACTGGTCAGGTCTCTGAGGCCATTAACAAAGCCAAAATACTGGCCGAAGAAAACGACCTCATCTGCATCGCGGGGTCTCTATATCTGGTCGGCGAGGCCCGCGAGATAATACAACCCTCATTTCTTCATTGAAAGAAAGCCTCTGATATGATAGTAACCTCTCACTACTAGTGAATGTCATTAGTCAATAGTCATTTGTCACTGGTAAGAGTGATCAATCTCTTGCGCTTAACCAATGACTAATGACCGGTGACGTTGCCTACAGGTGCAGAGGTTTGTGACAATTGCCCATCAGATTTCTCTTAACCCCGATTATTTTATCCCTATGCCTGCTCTATGTTACCGTCCTGCCGACAAATGCTATTGGAGGCTCCAGCCCTGATAACCAGCCGTGGCTTATGTATGCCGACAAGGTGACTACATTAGAAGACGGGAAGATAATTATAGCGGAAGGTAACGTTATCCTCAGCCGTGGCGATATGGAGGTAAGGGCCGATTACATACGTTATCGCCGGGTGGATAGCCTGGCTTGGGCCAAGGGACATCTGAATATCACCATGGGAGAAGACATCCTCACCGGAGAAGAAGGCGAGATAGATCTGGATAGACAAACCGGTACGGTCAGGCCCGGAGGATTGTTCTTGAAGAAAAACAATGTACACCTGAATGCGGCAGAGATAGTGCGCGTAGCTGAGGATCAATATAGTCTTGAGAAGGCCGTTATTACTACCTGTGACGGAGAACGTCCCGCCTGGAGGTTTTCCTGCAGTCACCTGGACGTAACCGTGGAGGGTTATGCAAAGGCTCGACATTCAGTCTTCCGGGCCAAATCTCTACCCGTCATGTACAGCCCATATCTTATATTGCCGGCAAAAACGAAGAGACAGTCCGGGTTGTTATTCCCGGAGTTTTCTTACGGTGAAAGGGATGGGCTGAGTTTCAATCAGCCTTTTTATTGGGCCATTGACCCCTGTTCCGATGCCACCTTTTACCAGCATTACCTGTCCAAACGGGGGTGGATGGAGGGGGTGGAATATCGTTATGCGGGCGATCGAAATTCCAAGGGCATCCTCTTGGCCAACTATCTCCATGACCGCCTGGAAGACGACGACTACGACAAGGACGGGGTCTTTCGCAGCAGCAGAAACCGCTGGTGGATACGGGGCAAGATAGATCAATACCTCCCGCTGGATATCATGACCATGCTGGATTTGGACCTGGTAAGCGATCGTGACTATCTCCGTGAGTTTGATGACGGACTCACCGGTTTTACCAAGACCAATCAGGCGCTTCTCAATAATTTCGGCCGGAGCCTGGCGGATAAGACCGCTCTAGTCAGAGAATCGACCGCCCAGATAAACAGACGGTGGACCAATTTTTACTTATCCGGGCAGTGTAAGTACTATGATAACCTTAACCGTGCCGAGCGTGAGAGTACCCTGCAAGTCCTGCCTTCGCTCAACCTCCAAGCCTCCAGGCAGACCCTGCCCGATACGCCGCTCTATTATGAAGGGAATATCGACTATATCCACTACTGGCGTAAACAGGGCATAGGTATGCATCGCCTGGATATCTATCCCAAGATCTCCTGGCCGCTGAGGATCGGCCCCTATCTCGATCTTCAGGGCCTTTTTGGCGTCAGGGAGACGGTCTATGATGTGGAAAACTATGGCGATGAATCTTATGCCGCGCAGATAAAAAAAGACCGGCCCACACGCACCCTCCATAACTTCCAGGCCGACCTTTCCACCGAAGTAGGCCGGGTCTTCAAGCTGGCCGGGAAATCAACAAGCAAGATCAAGCATACCATTAAACCATCGATGGTTTATAATTACCTGCCGACCAAGAAGCAGGACGACCTACCCAGTCTGGACGGCGTTGATCGTATAAGCTCTCAAAATATCGTTACCTATGCGCTGACAAACTACCTGACTACCAAGCAGGTCAGGGAAGATGGCGGATCGGTCTATAAAGATATCTTCCGTCTTAAATTGAGTCAGAGCTATGATATCAGAGAGGAACGCCGGCTACTGGCTGCCGGGGAAAGGCGGCGGCCATTTTCCAATGTGTCTTTGGAGGCCGAGCTTGCCCCCACAGACAGGATATATGCCCGGTATGATACGTCTTATGATACATATGATAGCACCTGTGAGAGTTATAACGGATTGTTGAGGCTTTCAGACGAGCGCGGAGACAGCCTTTCTGTTGACTATCGTTATACAAAAGGCAGCCTGCATGAACTCAATACAGGCCTCTCGGTGGTTGTGACCCCGGCCGTTACCGTTAGTTATGAAAACAGACGTTCTCTGGATTTAGATAAGAATCTGGAATCAAAGGCCGGCCTTAATTACCAGGCCCAGTGCTGGGGGGTCAGTGTCCAGTTTAGCAAGACAGAAGAAGATCGCCGCTTCTTTGTCCTATTTTCCCTTTATGGGGTGGGTGATTTTGGCCCGCTGGCATTCGCGGCGGCTCGCTAAAAGCCTGTTCAAGTTTGTACAACGAGGTCAGTAGGGGCCTGATCCTTAAAGCATGAATATTGTTCGAGGAAGGTCAGCTTGGCCAGGCCGGTGGGGCCATTGCGCTGCTTCCCGATAATAACTTCGGCGGTCATATCATCGCTATTCTTGTTATAGACCTTGTCCCGGTAAATGAACATGATGACATCAGCATCCTGCTCGATGGCGCCGGACTCCCTCAAGTCCGACAGTTGAGGCCGCTTGTTCGGCCTTTCTTCCACCCGCCGGTTGAGCTGGGAAAGGGCGACCACGGGCACGTGGAGTTCTTTGGCCATGGCCTTTAGTGAGCGAGAAATTTCAGATATTTCTTGTTCCCGCCGTTCAACAGGCCCTCTGCTACGCATCAGTTGCAGGTAGTCGATTATAACCAATCCCAGGCCATGCTCCGATTTAAGCCTCCGGGCCTTGGCGCGCATCTCCAGTATGGAAATCGCCGGGGTATCATCAATGAAGATAGGTGCGGTCGAAAGGTGACTGGCCGCCTGCGTCAACTTCTGCCAATCTTTTTCAGTCAAAAATCCGGTGCGCACACTTCTGGCATCAACCGTGGCCTCGGCACAGAGCATGCGCATTGCCAATTGTTCATTAGACATCTCCAGGGAAAAAATGGCCACCGGGATGTTTGCCTTGATGGCGGCATGTTGCGCAATATTCAGAGCCAGGGAGGTCTTGCCCATACTGGGACGGCCGGCGATAATTATAAGATCCGAAGGTTGAAACCCGGCCGTGAGCTTATTTATATCATCAAATCCGGTGGGGACACCGGTTATAAGCTCCTTGCGCTCATAAAGCTGTTCGATTTTTTTAAAGCTATCTTTTATAATATGTTTTATTGGATAAAAAGATTGTTTGACCTTGGCCTGCGAAATTTCAAAGATGGCCTGCTCGGCCTCATCGAGGATATTATCCACATCGTCGTGCTTTTCATAGCAGCGGTAGCTGATCTCAGAGGTTTTTTGGATCAGGCTGCGTAAGATAGATTTTTCCCTTATGATTTTTGCATAATGGACGATGTTTGCTGCGGTGGGTACGGCATCCGCTAACGTGGCCAAATAGGACATACCCCCGACGTCTTCCAGCTCATTTCTATTGCGAAGGAAATCAGAGACCGTGACGATATCCTGGGGCTCATTTTTTTCATAGAGACCCAGCATGGCGGCAAATATCTTGCGGTGTGCCTCCCGGTAAAACTCTTCTCCGGAAATTACCTCCAGGACCCGGAAGAGTGCCCCGTTTTCGATTAAGATGCCGCCCAAGACCCACTGCTCAGCCTCGATGTTCTGCGGCGGGACCCTGGCTGGAGGGGTTACGGTTTCTCTTGTCTTTCTTGCCATAGACTGCCTGTAGCGCCCTTGATTTTACCCCTTCTCCTATGGAATCCCTTGTTCCTTCGCTTCATGGCTTCCGCAGTGACCCCATCGGGATTCGCAGGCGGGGAACACTTGCCCCTTCCCGCCTCTGAAGGGCGGGCTTTCCCCTTCCTGCTCACCCTCGATGGGTTCCCCCCTGCTCCGGCAAATTTCGCTCAGGAACATCGAATTCCCCAAAACAGGGGATGTCCGGATCATTCATCCTTTACAATCTGTACCTTGGCGATAGCTGTAACCCCTGGATAGAGCCTTATAGATACGGAAAACTCCCCCAGACTCTTTATGGGTTCGGCCATCTGTATCTTCTTACGATCTATGTTAATACCCCGCGCCGCAAGACAATCGGCTATATCGGATGTAGTTACCGAGCCATAGAGTTTGTCATTTTTACCTACTTTGTGTTTAATAGTATATAGGCCGGACTCTATTTTTTTTGATAGTTCAACGGCATTAGCCTTTTCCCTCTCCAACCTGGCTCGTATCTCGGCCTTCTTTTTTTCCCAGAGGGCTATATTCTTGGGTGTGGCCTCTAACGCCTTGCCTTGAGGCAAAAGAAAGTTCCGGGCATAGCCATCGGCAGCCTTTATTATTTGCCCTTCTTTGCCCAAGGCCTGTATATCTTCTATTAATATAACCTGCATAAGATACCCCTTTTATTAATTTTACCGCAGAACGCAAAGCACGCAGGACGGCTTAACTGCAACTAAATCCGAAATTAGAATATCGAAATTCGAAGCAAATCCAAATCGTCAAATGTCATAATGTCCAAAGTAGAGAGGAGCTAATTCGTTTGCCACGGCTTCTGTAATACTAGCAAAGGAAAATATATCTTTTTCTGTGCCCTCTGTGTCTGGTGAATAGTTTAATCCGCTGCTTTCTTTAATCTCCGGAAGTCCGCCCAGATGTCAAACAGCCCTACCAGCGCTACAATTATTATCATGTAGGTTTGAATCCATATTAAGCTGTATAATAATATCCTTTTAAAACGGGAAAATCTATATTTTTTGAGATAAAAACTTACTATCGCCAGGCCCTGGAAAAGATAGACCATAGCGAAAAAAATTAGAAAATTTATGCCCACAGTCTGTGGACCAGGGTAGGGTAGGAGGGCCAACCCGGCGACTAGGATGACTAACCAGACGAGAACCTCCGGAAGGCTCCATTGCGACAGGTCGCCAAATTGAAAGTTCACCAGACCATAGCGCTCCAGGATGCGGTCACCAAGCCAGACATTCATCCATACTAATACTAATAAAGAGGCTGCGGCAAAACCCGGCCAAAACCTGGCCACCAGTATTTTAATATCCTGTAAGGCATCTCTCATAGCTCCCACTGTGGTTTCGGGAAGGTTTAACTGCTCATAAAAACGAAGGGAGGATTCCATGCCCCGGTTAACTTCAGAAACTACGGCTTGATAAGGATTATGTCCGGTCTTAATGCCCCACAATATCAGGTATGCGGATAGCAATAAAAGCAAGAGGCCGGTAGCATAACCTACTGTTTTAGTGATGGAAAAACTCCTCTTGAGGAGGCTAAAGAGGACGGGGCCTAATATTAGAATTTCTACAAAAAAGTACTCAGAGCCACTTCCAGAAAAGGGCCACAAAAAGATGGAAAAGATAAGGGCGGTACCCAGGACTACTAAGCCATAGCCCCACCCTAGCTTGACCAGATAAAAGAGGGTAGCTATAGGCGTAAACATACCTATGATACTACCTAAAATTGGTATGGTCCCCGGGGATAAGCAAAAGAAAGAAACCACCATTGTCCCCCGGAGAATATCTTGCCAGGGGATTCCGCCAGCTCTCTCTTCCAAGCCACGTATTCCTACTTAGTGATAGTAATAGTGTATGGTAACAGGGCAATATTACGGGCGCGCTTAATGGCCAGGGTAAGTTGGCGCTGGTGTACGGCGCAATTACCGGAGATGCGCTTCGGTAAGATTTTGCCTCTTTCGGTAATAAAGAATCTAAGGGTGCGGGAATCCTTATAATCGATTTTCAAGCTACGGTCGGCGCAGAAACGACATATTTTACGACGGATAAATGTTCTCTTTCTTGGATTATAATTAGCCATGATGCCTCCTTGTCAATGTCATTCTCTTACCCTACAGGATTACTCAGCTGCTTCCGCAGGGGGTTTATCCTCCGAAGCCGGTTCTTCTTTCGCTTTTTCTTCTTCGGCTTCTACCTGGAGCGACTCCGCATGGAGGGCATCTTCTATTTTGACCGTTAGGTACTTTATCACCCGGTCGTCGATCTTAAGATTTCTTTCCAGTTCTTTGACCAGAGCCGGGGTGCCGACGTAGTCAGTGAAGAAATAAAAGCCTTGATTATGCTTTTTGACCGCATAGGCCAAGCGCTTTACACCCCACTCATCAAACTTAACGATTTGGCCGCCACTCTGAACCATGATATCTTTCATCTTGTCGGCCAGATTTTTGAGATCATCAGGGGACAGATTTGGCTTGGCAATAAAAATAGTTTCGTATCTCCTTGGGACTCCCATTATAGAACCTCCTTATGGACTTTTGGCCACTGCCTTAATGCAGGGGCAAGGAGCAATGTATGCCTGTAATAACCATGTAAGCCGGCCTTGTCAAGGATTTTTTAGAAATAGGGCTTCTCTTTCCATCTTGACCCCTGCCCGTGAATTATGTTAGGAGAACGGGAAAGGATGAGAGAGGTGACCTACTATGGCGCGAAAAAAGACGGCAAAAGAGATAAAGCGGCTACAGGAAGAACTGACCATTTCCACCCGGCTGGTCTGGGATACAGTCGATGATGAGGACAAAAAGGCGGTCTTCTCCTTTGCCGGGGAATACATGGCCTTTCTGGACGCCGCCAAGACCGAACGGGAGGCCGTAGAAACCATAGTTGAAAAGGTCTCCGGCCAGGGGTATGTGCCGGTAGAGGCGGCCGGAAAGGGGACTAAGGTATATCGGATACATAAAGGCAAATGCGCGGCCCTGGCGGTTATCGGCAAGCGTCCTCTCTCGGACGGATTGCGTATCGTAACCGCACACCTGGATGCCCCGCGCCTCGATCTAAAACAAAAACCACTCTATGAGGATGGGGACCTGGTTTTTCTGAAGACCCACTATTATGGCGGCATTAAAAAATACCAGTGGGTAACCCGCCCGCTATCCCTGCACGGCGTCATTATCAAGACGGATGGATCCAGGGTGAAGGTAGTGATCGGTGAAGAAGAGCGTGACCCTGTCTTCACCATAACCGACCTTTTGCCCCACCTGGCCCGGCGCACGCAATATGAGAAAAAACTACCCGAAATAATCGTCGGTGAAAAACTAAACGTCCTGATTGGAAGTCTTCCTTTTCCAGAGAAAGAGGCCAAGGAGCGTTTTAAATTACAGATTCTGACTTACTTAAAAGAAAATTTGGGCATCGTAGAAGAAGACTTCATCAGCGCAGAGCTGGAGGTAGTCCCGGCCGGCCGGGCAAGGGAGATAGGTCTGGATCGCAGCATGGTCGGCGCCTACGGGCAGGACGATCGCTCCTCAGCCTATGCCGGCCTGGCGGCCATGTTGTCCATAAAAGACCCGGCCTATACCTGCATCGCCCTGTTTCTGGATAAAGAAGAGATCGGTAGTGACGGCAGTACCGGGGCCAAGTCCAGGTTCCTGGAAAGCTTTGTCTTTGACTTGGCCAGGTTAACCAAACTTCCCATCGAGTCAGACACCATCGATGCCTGTTTAATGCGCTCCAAGGCCATATCGGCCGATGTTAATGCGGCCATAGATCCGGACTTTCAGGATGTCCATGAAAAGAGAAATGATGCCAAAATGGGTTATGGCGTGTGTCTGACCAAGTACACCGGATCCGGAGGCAAATACGGGGCAAGCGATGCCAATGCCGAATATATTGGCTGGATCCGAAAGATTCTCAATGAAAACAAGGTCGTCTGGCAGGCCGCCGGGATGGGAAAGGTTGATGAGGGAGGCGGAGGCACCGTGGCTAAGTTCTTGGCTACTTATGGTATGGAGATTGTGGATATGGGTGCGCCGCTCCTCTGCATGCACTCGCCTTTTGAGATTGCTCATAAGGGTGATCTCTATATGACTTACAAGGCCCTCCGGGCATTTTTACAGGCACCCTAAAAGATAACTACAGAGGACACAGAGAAAGAATTAAGTAGCGGTCAGCTATCAGCATTCAGCAATCAGCAAAAAAGATATCTCAAATTTCAAATCTCAATTTTGATGGTTTCGTAAAGAGTCTAAATATCACGCAAGGCCGCCAAGGACGCAAAGTTCTTTCTCTGATAACAACGTGTTGTCTTGGCGGTCTTTGCGTCTTTGCGTGAGAAATTGGCTTCTTGCGAAGCCATCAAATTTGGTGACTCGATATTGTTTCGAGATTCGTGCTTCGGATTTCGGATTTTCAAAATATATTCTCCATGACTTCCTGGAGGTTAGAAACTCCGGTCAGGCTGATGGCCTGCCCTTCCCTGGCCTGGTCGAGATTGTTTCGGGAAAGCAGACAACGTGTAAACCCCAATCTGGCGGCCTCTGTCAGCCGAATATCCACCTGGCTTACCCCGCGCACTTCGCCGGCCAGGCCCACCTCGCCAAAGACCACCATCTTATGGTCAACCGGCCGGTCCAAAAAGCTCGAGGCGATGGACACTACTGTCCCCAGATCCAGCGCCGGTTCATCGATCCGGATTCCGCCCGCCACATTCACATAGATATCCCGGTCGTGCAGTATTAGGCCGACTTTTTTCTCCAGGACGGCCACAAGCAGTGACACCCTCTGAGGATCGACACCGATGGCGGTACGGCGGGGCATACCAAACCCGGCGGGGCTTACCAGGGCCTGCACCTCTACCAGGATAGGGCGCGTCCCTTCTAAACAGGGTACGACCACCGATCCCGAGGCCTCCACCGGGCGTTCCGCCAGAAAGATCTCGGAGGGGTTGGCTACTTCCATCAGCCCGCGATCTTTCATCTCAAACACACCGATTTCATTGGTTGAGCCGTAGCGGTTTTTGACCGTGCGCAGGATGCGAAAGGCGTGTCCCCGGTCTCCCTCAAAATAGAGGACGGCATCCACCATGTGTTCAAGGACACGCGGACCGGCTAAGGTTCCTTCCTTGGTTACATGCCCGACCAGGATGACCGGCACCCCGGTCTCCTTGGCCAGCACCATAAGCTTGGCGGCTGATTCCCGTACCTGGCTGACACTGCCCGGGGCTGACCCTATTTCAGACGTATAGAGGGTTTGGATGGAATCAACGGCCAAAAGATCGGGTTTTATGTCTTTAAACAGGTTCATGATTTTTTCTACAGAACTTTCCGTAACGATGTACATGTTCGGATGGACGGCTCCGATCCGTTCGCTCCGTAATCGGATCTGTTTGACGGACTCCTCGCCTGAGACGTACAGGATCCTGTCCCCTCCACGGCCCACATGATAGAGAACCTGGAGGAGAAGGGTGGACTTCCCGATGCCCGGATCACCGCCAATAAGTACGATGGAACCTGAGACTAGTCCACCTCCCAGGACACGATCCAGTTCTGTACTGCCGCTGGACAGGCGCTTTTCTTCAGTCAGGGCGATCTCGTTTATGGCCGTCGGCTTATCTTCTGAACTGAGACCCATGGCTACGGCGCCAAGCCCGCCATCCTTCACTACCTTTTCCTCTACCATGGTATTCCACTCGCCGCAATCCGGACAACGGCCCAGCCACTTGATGCTCTGGTAACCACAGACTTGGCAATTAAATGTAGTCCGTAAACTCTTTGTCTTCAAAAACGGCTCCTTTCTTCCCCGTTTTGGACTTTATATCTTTTTGTAAGGAGTGGTCAAATAATAATAAGGGGCAGTGCCAAAATTTGCGTTGCTCTTTTTTTCACAAAACGTACTTGACAAACGGTTTCCCATATAGTATCTAATTGTGAAAAAATACTCAATCAAGAGGTGACACCATGCCGTACTACAAAAAATATGGATTTTTCATCCCGGCCGAGATTGAGCCCTGCTGGGACGACCGGGAAAACAAGGTCTTCGCCGGCATCATCATGGAGCGCCAAAACGATCTCCTGGTCAGGGTGCTGAAAAGCCAGGCCCAAATCTCGGTAAAGGCCGGGGATGACCTCTGGGTGGCCAGAGAAAATTTTACCATGATCTAAACATGCAAGGACGCAAAAAGAATAAAATTTGGAACTCAGGAACTCATGAAAAGATCTTTTATTCCTGATTTCTTGATTTCCAGATTTTCATTTTTCTTTGCGGTCTTTGCGGCTTTGCGTGAGAAACCGCCAGCCCGGAATGCCCCCAATTCTGCATAGGCGAAGTTTCCGGCCCCTCCCAACTCAATAGTTGCTAGATTATCAGTAAAATCATGTTCTTGTGAAAATACCCTCCAAAAAACCGGGGAACTCCGGGACGTTTTCGCTTGACAAGTTATTCATGTTCCTATAGTGTTCACAGACTGAACGCCTTGGGCGCCGAAAATCGAGCGTGGATATGTCAAACTCTCAAACATTCTTCAGGGACGAAGATATCTCAGGACAGAATCCGGTATGCCCTGAAGCCGTCCCGGTTCAATCCTGGCCGGAGGTACCGGTCGAAGATGCGCCGGGGCGTGCCACCTGGTACGCCATTTATACCAAGTGCCACCACGAATTTGCCATCTGGTCTCAATTACAAAAAAAATCCATTGAAAATTTCTTCCCCTGTGTTACCCGGTGGAGTCGCAGGAAAGACCGGAAGCTAAAGATCCAGGTACCGCTATTCCCAGGCTATATCTTCATAAAAATCAATTTTATCCCTTATCGAGCCCTTGAGGTCTTAAAAATAAATGGTGTAGTGCGCTTTCTCGGAGAAAGCAACCAACGCCCGGTGGACATACCCGATATCCAGATTGAATCACTAAAGACTGTTATAGCATCCGGTGAGCAGATCTTGCCGTTTGCCTATCTCCGGGTCGGCCAGAGGGTGCGTGTCCGCAGAGGGCCATTTGAAGGGTGTGAGGGGCTGCTGGTTCGTGTGAATACAGGGAAAGACCGGCTGGTTATCTCTCTTGAACTTTTACAACGCGCTGTTTCTGTAGAACTGGATGCGGTGGATGTAACGCCGCTGTGATTTAACCCATCAATCACCTCTTAATCGGTTACCAGCTAATACGTATGTAACCGACAAAGCGGAGCTGTATCCTCTTCTTGCTAATTACTCATAACCCATTACTCATCTCTTGAATAATGGAAAGAGAAAAACGTCATTTTTTGCGCCTGCTTGATGCCGTTGAACAAAACGGCCATGTGACTCAACGGGAGTTGTCAAAAAGGCTCAATATATCCCTCGGCCTCATCAACCTCTTTATAAAACGCGCCGTCAGAGACGGATATTTCGAGGTTTGTGTGCTGCCGCCTAAACATTCAACATACGTATTGACGCCAAAAGGCCGGGATGCAAAATCACGCTTGGTCGCAGAGTACTTCGACTATTGTTTCAGGTTTTACCGGGATATAAGAAAAACTATTCAGAAAAGACTCCGGGAACTTGAGAATGACCGCATCCAGGCCGTCATTTTTTACGGCGCCGGAGAGACAGCGGAATTGTTGTACCACTGTTTGTACGAAAGCTCCATAACTCTGGTGGGTATAATTGACAGAGAAAACGAAGGTGGTACCTTCTTCGGTCATCCGATCTGTTCGCCGGAGGACCTTTCCACGCTACCCGAGGCCGCGATATTTATAACCACTATAGAAGACTGTGATGAAAAAATAAGAGACATAAGAGAAAACGGCGGTTCTGAGCGGATGGTTTTTGATTTACTCTCATTAGCGCCGCACCAATTTCTGTCTAATGCCTAACCCGGATCCGCCGAAGGCGGAGAACCAAAATTGCCACGAAGACACAAAGACATGAAGGCACGCACGGCGCATCTGCGAAAGGAACTTGCGAATGGCTTTGTGTCTTGGTGCCTTTGTGGCTAAAATTTCCTTATAATAAAGAAAGCGAGATTACCCACATGCACTTACGCAAGCGAATTCTGGTTACCGGCGGAGCCGGATTTCTTGGTTCCCATCTCTGCGAGAGACTGCTTAAAGACGGCCATGAGGTGATATGCGTCGATAACTTCTTTACCGGCACAAAGGCAAATATTCAGTCTCTCCTGGGTCATCCCTGCCTTGAGGTGTTGCGCCACGATATCACCTTTCCCCTATATGTCGAGGTGGATGAAATCTACAACCTGGCCTGCCCGGCCAGCCCCATTCATTATCAGCATGATCCGGTCCAAACTACCAAGACCAGCGTACATGGCGCTATCAATATGCTGGGGCTGGCCAAACGGCTCAAGGCCAAGATACTTCAGGCCTCGACCAGCGAGGTTTATGGCGATCCGAAGGTTCATCCACAACCGGAAAGCTACTGGGGGAACGTCAATCCCATCGGGTTTCGTTCTTGCTATGATGAGGGTAAACGCTGTGCTGAGACCTTGTTTTTTGATTACCACCGCCAACACAGACTGCGCATCAAGGTGGCCAGGATATTTAATACCTACGGCCCACGCATGCATCCCAACGATGGCCGGGTAGTCTCTAATTTTATTGTTCAGGCCTTGCGCGGCAAACCGATCACCGTATATGGCGATGGGAAACAGACCCGCTCCTTCTGTTACGTAGATGATATGATCGAGGCCTTTATTCGCCTCATGGACTCCCCGGACGGCTTTACCGGCCCCGTCAATCTGGGCAATCCGGGCGAATTTACTATCCTGGAGCTGGCCGAAAAGATCATTGTGCTGACGAATTCCAGGTCCAAGATTGTTTTTAAACCGTTGCCCCAGGACGACCCGATCCAGAGACAGCCGGATATCACCTTGGCCGGAGAGAAGCTCGGCTGGGAACCGAAGATCGGCCTGGAAGAGGGCTTAAAACAGACAATTATATATTTTGAACATGCATAGCGAGCGCATTCTCCGTTGCTTGCCATCCAGGTCCCGCACAAGGGCGGGAATGACGACAAGCGGACATTTATTATACAGCATTCAATAATGTTTTGACATTTTGTTATACCTTGTTAATGTAATTAGTATAACCTATTTGCAGGGAGGGGGCAGGATGGGTGCAACTTCAAAAGGATCTTTAAAAAGGAAAGTCTTTTCTAAAGGACAGGTTGTCATTCCTGTTGCTTTAAGAAAAAAATACCATATTGAGATTGGAGATCATGTTAATGTGATCTCCAAAGCCGACGGCATCTTACTAAAACCCATGCCCAAAAAAGAAGGAAAGAAATCTCTGACCGACTGCTTATTTGGAGTGTTTGGAAAATACGCAAAAGGGAAGCTAAAACTTAAAAAAGCGGATATTAATGAGGCAACGGAAGCAGGATTTATCGAGGACTGGAAAAAATGACGGTGCTGTTGGATACCAATATTCTGATTCGCTTTTTGACATCCGACAAGACACAAAAGTTCCAGGGTGTATATGCCCTATTTGAATCTCTGGAACAGGGCGATTTGCAGGTTGAATTGAAATTGATTGTTTTGTTCCAGGTAGTATTTGTTCTAAAAAGCTTTTACTCTGTTCCCAGAAAAGAGATCGCAACCGGAATGCTGCGTATCCTGGAATATAAAGGACTTATTGTTAAGAAAAGAAGAATTGTTCGTCGGATGCTGGAACTCTGGCATGACAGCAAATTGGACATTGTAGATTGTTATCTGATTGCCTGTTTAGAAGGAGATAGACAAAATATCCTTTACAGCTATGATCGCGGCTTTGATAAGTTCGAAATTAATCGTAAGGAGCCTTAACTACATAAAAGCGGTTTAACTTTGTAGCAGAGGAGGTCACCATGCCGGGTAAATACGAGTCCTTAACCACGAAACAGACCAAGGCCGAGATGATCAAGGCCTACAATGAACTACTGAAGAAATTAGAAGAGAAGGCCGAGACCAGTCTGCCAGAGAAAAAGGTGGAACAACAGAAAAAGATCGAAAAAGAGGTTGTAACAAAGGCCGCTACATACACGGTGGAATCTATTGTGAAGGACCTGGCCGACCTCCATCTGGGGGTGGGTAAGGCGTTTTCAGAACTCTCCGAGCAACTGGTCGGGGAGGCAAACAAACTTAAGGAGATCCAACAGGCTATTGCCGTACAAAGAGCCAGCCTGGAGGAGTTGCACGATATCCATCTGGCGGCAGATACCTTATCCGCACTGGTGCGGGAACACGAGGAAAGACGGCAGACTTTTGAAGCGGAAATGAGAGAACGGGAAGAAACATTTCGCTTGGAGATGGAACGGAAAAAAGCGGAGTGGAAGAAGGAACAGGAGGAGTACGAACTGGCTTGGAAAGAAAAAGAAGCCGAGTTAAAGAAGCTCCGGCAGCGCGAAGAGGAAGAATATCAGTATAATCTGGCCCTGCAGCGCAAGAAGGAAAAGGACGCCTATGAAGAGGAAAAGAAGACCTTGCTGGCGAGCCTGGAAGAGATGCGGGTCAATCAGGAAAAGACACTGGGAGAAAGAGAGGCCTTAATTGTGGCCAGTGAAAAGCAGCTTGACGAATTGACGAAGAAAGTGGAGTCATTCCCGGCAGAACTTTCTAAGGCAGTTAAGGAGACGGAGGCGGCTGCTTACAAAAAGGCCGCTGACCAGGCCAAAATTGAGGCACAACTGGCGGCTAAAGATGTGGAGACGGAGCGACGGGTGGCCGAACTCAGGATCAAGACCTTGGAGGCCACGGTCAAACAGCAGGAGGAAAAGCTCCAGCGCCTCATGCAGGAACTGACCGAGGCCAATGAAAAGGTACAGAACATCGCCGTGAAGGCCATCGAAGGGGCTTCCGGGGCCCGGACGCTTTCTGCCGTAAGTGAGATCGCCCTGGAACAGGCCAAGAAACCTGGTCCCCCTAAATAGTTTCCATCCGAAAATCCCCCTGTATCCCCCTTTTCCAAAGGGGGACTTCGATATTTTCCCCCCTTTAGCAAAGGGGGGGCGGGGGGATTTGGCGCTTTCCATTAGCTCCGCAACGTTATCAGTCCTATGGATGTCCGTAGGCAAATGGAGGCCATGCAAATGACATATGAAGATGTAATCCTGATTCCTGATTTGACAGCAGGCACCCTTGTAGTACAATATGTATTACAAATTTAAAAATCGGAGGAAAGATTCATGCCTGTCAGCGTGAGGCTTGATGAGGAAACAAGGGCCGCCTTGGAAAAGACGGCGAGGTCTCTTCGGACCAGCAAGACAGAAATAGTATTCGCTCGCTAACCCCGCCGCCCGCCAGGGTCGGACCTGGACGGCAAGCAGCGGGGAATGCGCTCGCTATGCATGTTCATGCCTCCGAAATAATGAGACGAGACATAACCCAGATAAACCAAAGAAACCAAAAATAAATGCATAAAATCATGACCGTCCCGCTTACCTTCGCAATAAAGAATTTAAACGTAGAACGCGGTCTATGGAGATACTGGCCGGTGAATCTTCCTGCTATCGGCTTCTGGCATTTATATCTCTAAAAATGGAACTACAATGGAGGTCCAATCCCATAGGAAAAGTGCGTAACAACCTGCCGTTCTTGAAAGAATCGGCTAATAATAATTTTACACAAAATTCTTGACACTACCGCGGCAAATGGGCCGATCTAGCCAATCCAAACTCTTTATTTGTAAGACTGGCGATGTGGTCCAGAGCACTTGATATTGGGATAGAGTCTTTTCCTTTTGGCGTTGGTCCCGGAATGGCACATTTTCATACTGAATATGCCAACAGGCGTTCCATTCTCTTTTCTTGTCTGATAGATTTTTTCCCGGAAGGCCGTGACGTTATGCTCCAGTCTGAAAGTAGGTTTTTCAGCAATGCACAAGAAAGAATGTTAACCAGCCTGCATAGCAGTCATATTGAATTCATAGTCGAATATGGTCTATTAGGGTTCATTAGTAGTCTTCCTTCTATTCTTCTATCCGCTAAGAATTTTACATATAACCTCAAAAACCAAAAAAAGGCTCGGTTACATCTCTGAGAACGAAGGGTTGTCCCGGATGGCAATCTGTATGTTTTGCTTGCAGTTTTCCTTATCGATGCTTAGCTTGGGCGCTTATTTCTTCTGGCTGGTCTTCGGTATTTATATTTTCATGCGTAGCGAGTTGAAATACATCAAGAGTACATACGGAGCATTATCTTCTGATAAGAGCTGCTACGGAATAATACACTATGGAAACCCAATGGCAGTGTAATCTAGGCGCTGTTTTTTCGATATCGGTTTTATTTTGTAAATATTAGGACTTGGTGAAAGCTCATTTTTTAAGAAGAGGTTAGGAAGTGTTTGAATTCTATTTCAATACCAAAGTGATATTCGGGATTGGTTCCCGATCATCTTTGACCGGGATTATTTCCGGCAACAAATGGAGGCGTATCGGAGTGGTCGTTGATGCCAATCTTGGGGGGGCTCAAATAATTAATAACTTACTGGATGACTTGGAGGGAACTACCTCATTTCTTCTCAAGGCTCATTGCAGGATATCCGAACCCACCTATAATTCACTGGAAGAAATGAGGCCTTCTTTTTCTGGACAACATCTTGATGCTATTGTGGGTATCGGCGGCGGGAGTGCCCTTGACATGGCCAAAGGGATGGCAGTTTTGGTAAATAACCCAAAGCCTGCTATCCATTATCGAGGGTTTGACAAGATGACCGAACCCGTTCTCCCGGTCGTTGCCATGGCGACTACGGCTGGAACCGGAAGCGAAATCACACCCAATGCCTCATTCATCGATAGTGTTGAAAAGCGCAAACTCGGCATTAATGGCGAAGCTGTACGCCCAAGATACGCCCTATTGGATCCAGAGCTAACCTTATCATGTCCAAGGAGAGCTACAATTTCTGCTGGTGTGGATAGCATAGTCCATGGGGTTGAGGCTTTTGCCGCAAAGAAATCCAATCCCATGGTCAGGATGTTTGCAAAGGAAGGGGTAACCCGCGTTTTTCAGAATCTGGCTCAGGTAGTCAAAGACCCCGAAAACGTAACTTGCCGCGAGCAAGTAATGTATGGCGCCTTTCTATCCGCTATAGCGCTCATGAATTCAGGTACCGGTCCGGCTGCTGCCATGTCTTATCCGTTGGGCACCAATTACGGAGTGCCGCACGGAATAGCCGGCGGCATATTTCTTCCCCACGTGATACGGCATAATATCGAACAAGGCTGTTACAAGTACTCCGGGCTTTACGACGGCCTGCACCCCGGCGACAGCACCGGGGATGACGAGGATAACGCCAGAAGATTTCTGGAAGAGATGTCCCGGTTATGGGAAGAGCTTTCGATGCCGAATGATCTGGCCCAATTTGGTGTCGGCAGAGAAGCGATCTCTGTGTTCATAAAACAAACAATGGAACTCAAGGCTGCCCTCGATCAGAATCCTTTCCCTTTCTACGAGAAGGAGATAGAAGACGTTCTGGATCAACTCGTATAAGAGCACGTCTTATTGACGGAATTCTTTACGAGACTGTGTTGAGGCGAAACGAAAATGGAATTTAAAATTAGATTCAGCGGCAAAGGGCACGACTATAACGAAGAGGAGATACTGTGTGTCGTTGAGGCCATGAAGTGTGCTGATCCGTATACCCAGGGAGAGTATCTTAAAGAATTTGAAAAGGACTTCTGCCGTTATGTTGGGGCCGATCAAGCTTTTGCCGTAAATACTGCCACCTCCGCCTTGGAACTCAGCGCCCAGCTTTGTCAGTTCAGACCGGGTGAAGAAGTCATTATACCGTCCCACACGTTTACTGCAACGGCTTATCCTTTTCTGAAAAGAGGCGCCAAAATCGTCTGGGCCGATATCGATACGACGACGAGGGTGGTAACGGTCGAGACCTTGGAAAAAGGCCTCAGCCCGAACACTAAGGCAATTGTCATAGTGCACCTTTACGGTTACGTTGCAGATATGACTTCAATCGTGGGCTGGGCGCGAAAAAAGAATCTCATTGTTATTGAGGATGCAGCGCAATCACTGGGTGCGGATATAGATGGCAAAAAGTCCGGTACGTTTGGAGACTTCGGCGTCTTCTCTTTTCATTCTCATAAAAACATCACGACGATCGGAGAAGGGGGAATCCTTCTTGTTAAGGACAAACGCATAGCCGGTCTCGTTCCTATGCTCCGGCATAACGGCCACTGCAGCTTCCCTTTTGAGAGGGGAGACTACTGGATTCCAGCTATGGGTAATGTGGACCTGCCGGAATTGAACGGCGAACGTCTGATGCCGAGCAACTTCTGTATCGGGGAGATCCAATGTGCGTTAGGTTCAAAGCTTCTTGAGCGCATAGACCAGATTAATTCAGAGAAACGGGTACGTGCACTGAGGTTTATTGATGGGCTGAAGAATTACCCGGAACTGGAGTTCCATAGAGTGGATAGTAGCCGGCACACTTATCACCTCCTTGTTGCGTGCATGCTGAATGGGAAACGCGACGAGTTTATCCGGAAAATGGCGCGCGAAAAGGGTATACAGTGCATTGTGCAGTATTGTCCCCTCAATCGTTACCCGCTGTACCAAAAACTCGGATATGGCCATGCGCATTGTCCGAACGCCGAGCTGTTTTTTGATAATATGATTTCCTTCCCCTTCCATCACTGGATGAAAGAAGACGATTTTGAGTACATGCTCGATTCCGCAAAGGACGTTGTGAGCACTCTTTAATGTCCCATTTCTGCACCATTATTCCTGCTGTAAAAAAGAACGTTGCTTTTGCCGACGACTTGATCAAGAAACTGGATGGGATCACCCTTGTTCAGCGCTCCATCAATAAAGCAAAAGAGCTCTGCGAAGACAAAGACGTTTTTGTGGTTACGGACTCTCAAGAAATCGGCCTCATCAGTGAAAGAAATGACATAAAATTTTTCTATAAACAAGACCTTAGGCTCAAGGGCAACGATATTATCTACGACCTTAAGTACTTTCTGCTCAGAATTTACAAACGGTACGATTCTATTCTTATACTTTATCCTTATGTTCCCTTGCTGCAATCCGATACTATCAGAGCGGCCCTGGACGTTTTTCATAGAGATAAATGCGATATCCTCATTTCACTGATACGGGAAAAGCACAGGATATACCGGCAGACAAATTCGGGTTTGGAAACCTTCATATTCCAGGAAAATCATAAGGACATTCTGACTGAAATAAAGGCGTTTCTGGTTTTTCGATCCGACCTGATAAGAAATGGAAAAGACCATTTAAAGATCTGTCCCTATATTCTGAACGACGGCATAGTTGAAATCAAGAACTATCAGGACTGGTGGGTTTGTGAGAAACTGCTCCGTCAAAAAAGGATCATTTTTCGCGTAATCGGGGATACAACCGTTGGAATGGGGCATATTTATCGATCCATGGCGCTGGCTCATGAAATTACCGACCATCAGATCATTTTTGTCTGCGATGAGGATAGTCGTCTTGCAGTCAACAGAATAGCGGGTAGTGATTATCCTGTCGAAGTTTTTCAGAAAGAGCAGATAGAAGAGGCTATAATATCCCTGCATCCGGATTTGGTTGTCAATGATATGTTGAACACTTCGAGCGACTATGTTTTGAAGCTTAAACAGAATAATATCAAGGTGGTAAGCTTTGAAGACTTGGGATCCGGAGCCTCTTTCACGGATATTACTTTTAATGAACTGTATGATGAGCCCGTCCTTTCCGGAGAGAATATCAAATGGGGCCACTCCTATTTTTTTTTAAGAGACGAATTCCTGGATGCCAAACCTCGTGAATGGCAAGACAAGATACAGAGCATCCTCATAACCTTTGGCGGCACTGACCAGCATAATTTTACCCAAAAGATTCTCAGCCTTGTTTTGGAGTTTTGCAAGAGGGAGGGGTTAGCCGTTCACATCGTGACCGGGCCTGGTTACCTTTATAAGAACGAGCTTTCAGAGTTCATTGCGAAAGCCGATTATCCAAGGATCCGGTTTACTTTTGCCACGGGCGTTATTTCAAAGATTATGGAACAATCGGATATAGCCATCTCTTCGAACGGCCGAACAGTCTACGAATTATATCATATGAAAATTCCGTCCTTAATTATCTCCCAAAACGACCGGGAAACAACTCACAAATTTGCGGCTGAGGAAAATGGATTTACTCACGTAGGCCACTACTCTGCTTCTGAGGAAATGGATAGTGTCGTTCTAAGTGCCCTGACGATGCTGGTCAAAAACTGGGAATATCGGAAAAGTCTTTACACGACGATGGATAGAATCAATTTCCTCGAAAATAAAAAACGGGTCCTCACTGGAATCGAAGGCCTTCTGGCTTGATCCTCGAAAATGAAGAAGACCGTAATTATAATTCAGGCCCGCATCGGATCGAAAAGATTACCTTGCAAGATGATGTTATCGCTGCATGGTCATCCGATCATCGAATGGGTTGTGAAGCGAGTACAAAAGGCAAGGCTCCACGATGGAGTCATTGTGGCCATTCCTGATACAGAAAAGGATGACCTCTTGGCTTTTTTTCTGGACAGTATCAAGGCAAATGTATACCGGGGCAAAGAGGAAGATGTCCTCAACCGTTTCTATGAGGCAGCCAAATCACAGGGGGCAAGCCATATCGTGAGGGTGTGCGCCGATAACCCGCTCATATCGGGGAAAGAGATAGATAATTTGATCGATTTCTACGGACGGACGCCGTGTGATTATGCTTATAACCATATTCCGGTGGGCAACAACTATCCGGATGGGTTGGGCGCTGAGATGGTTGCGTTCAGTCTACTCGAAAAGCTGGAATATACAGTAACCGAACAAAGGCACAGAGAGCACTGTTTCTCTTATATTTGGGATAACCCTAATCAGTTCGTGATAAAAACGTTCAATCCGCCTAATCTCCGAATCCACAGGCCCAATCTGAAGCTGGATATTGATACTTTTGAGGATTACAGAAAGCTTGCGCTCAAGAATTTTAGTATGGATATCGCCGATGAAGAGCTAGTAGAACTCTTTAGGGAGTAATGGAATGCGAATAGCTGAGGTTTTTAATTCTTATAATCCGTATTCCGCGACGATTGGCCGGCCCTACATCATTGCAGAAGCCGGCGTGAACCATGAAGGAAGTCTGGAACTGGCAAAACGCCTGATCGAAGAGGCGTGTGAGGTCGGGGCCCACGCGATCAAATTTCAGACCTACAGGGCCCATACGATCGCTTCAAAGAATTCACCCTCATATTGGGACACGACGAAAGAGCCGACCAAGAGCCAATTTGAACTCTTCAGAAAGTATGACCGGTTCTGGAAAACTGAATATGAAGAGCTGAAAGTACACTGCGATACAGCGGGAATAGAGTTTCTCAGCACTCCATTCGACACAGAATCGGCCGTCTTCTTAAACGACCTTATGACGGCATTCAAGATCTCATCGTCTGATATCACGAACAAACCATTCATCGAGTTTATTTGTCATTTCCAAAAGCCCATTATTCTTTCGACCGGGGCTGCTTATGTCTATGAGATCCAGGAGGCAGTCAACTGGATCGATCGCTACGGGAATAAGTTGGCTCTTCTTCATTGCGTTTTGAACTATCCGACGCCAGATGCTTGTGCACATTTGGGGATGATCAGAGATCTTAAACGTAATTTTCCCGATAAGCTCATCGGCTATTCAGATCATACCCTGCCGCAGGATATGAGGGCGGTTGAGACAGCTGTGCTCCTGGGGGCGGTTATTCTCGAAAAGCATTTTACACACGACAAAAATCTGCCGGGAAACGACCACTACCATGCAATGGACAAGTACGATCTGAAGAATTTTATTCAGAGGCTTGAAAAAACTTTTGAGCTCCTGGGCAGTTTCAATAAGTACGCATTGCCCTCTGAAAAGGGCGCTCGCGATCATGCGCGGCGCAGTCTCGTTGCAAGGAGGCACATACTGAAGGGACAAACATTAACAGAGGATGATTTAGCTTGGAAACGCCCCGGACACGGTATCAGCCCGAAGTATATAAACGAGGTTATCGGAAGGCCGGTGTTGAGGGATGTTGAGGAAGATGAGACTCTCTACTGGAACATTATTGGTAAGGAATGAGAATTTACTGCCGAGAGATGAATACCTATGGAGTCTAATATTCAGATTTTTTGCATATTTCTGATATATCACCCTCAAATTCGTCCTCAATAACTATAAGTTAACCTTCTAAAAGTATGCCTTTCAACGCTCCAAAAGGATAAGCATTGTTTCTGGCTACTACTGCATTGAAAGAATTTTGGAAGACAGATAAACCCATTTTATTTTTGGGCGAATGGTGTCTTAAGTATAAAGAACGTAACAACTGGGAATCCCTGTCTTATGAAGTACTGAAATATCCCTGGCAAGATCGAGAACTCTTGTCCTCAGCCATTCAGTACTGTACCCATGTCTATGAGTCTGTTCTTGATCGTTTAGTCGAGTATATGAACAGAATCCATCTGGTCAAGTACAGCCCTAGATATTGGCGAATCATTCTTGGCCCATGGCTGATCTATTTCACACATACACTTTACGATCGATATATCTGTTTACGCCTGGCATTTGAAAGATATCCCGAACTTAATACTATTCTGCTTTCATCTGAATCGTTTGTTACCCCTTGCAATTATTATGATTTCCTTACTCGCTGTGCCGACGACCCGTATAATATGCAACTTTATACACAGATTCTCGAGAATATGGGTTATTCGTACCCATCCAAACGGCTGTCCATATCGAATAACCTGGAACAGACCTTCTCTCTCAATCGCAGGATCAAGATATTCCTTAAAAAAAAATACGGCCGATTTTTGGGGCTACTCAGTTCGGGGCGCCCTATTTTGCTTTACGATCTTCATTTTCGGCAATCCGATATCTGGCGATTATGTTTTTATACGGGTTTTAAAGCATGGCCTGTTACTTATGAAGGGAAATACGAGACCGGTGCTGAAGAATTACCGGTGGACAATAACCTCAGGGATAAATTTCAGGAACTGCAAACACAGTCGGATGACCGGTTTATGAAGGTCCTACTTGGTATGCTGCCCACGAATTTACCCGTTTGTTATTTAGAAGGTTATGAAAGAATACGGGAATGTGCTAACCGGATAATCGATAAAAGGACCTGTGGAATAGTGTCCACATTTGGTTGGGCATCCAATGAGCATTTCAAATTCACTGCTGCCGAGGCTTCCGAAAGGGGAGTCGTTTTATTCGGAGTACAGCATGGAGGGGCCAGTGGGATAAACAAATACACTGCCGGAGATGAGCATATCATAGCCAACTCAGATGTATTCTATACCTGGGGCTGGACGGATAAGAGCCATTCAAAAGCACGGCCCCTGCCTGATCCTGGGCTTCAGAGCCTCAGAAACACAGGCGAGACGATCCTCCCTTCCCATAATGGTATGCCGGCTCTTTTTGTAGGTACTCTATTTTCACGGTATCTGCATTATTTCCGATACTGCCCCCTCGGTCCTCAGGTGAAACAGTATATCGAGTGGCAAATCCGGTTCTTACGCGCTGTGCCGGACGGGATGAGAGACTCTTTCACGGTGAGGTTGTATCCTTCCGATTTCGGCTGGGCCAATAAATCGAGATTGTCGAATCGTGTTGGAAACCTGAACTTTGATGATGGCTCCGTTTCCTACCAGGAAAGGGTCAAACAATGCAAGCTTGTGGTGATTGATAATTGCCAGACGACTTACCTGGAGACTATGCTCCTGAATCGTCCCGTGATTCTGTTCTATGATCCTGCGTTTTGGGATGTGTCTGAAGAAGCTGAACCCTATCTTGAGAATCTACAGAAGGCAGGCATCCTCTACTATAATCCGGAGAGTGCGGCTCAAAAAGTGACCGAAGTATTTAATGCGCCTGGTACCTGGTGGTATTCCGATACCGTTCAAGCTGCTCGTAAAGAATTCGTTGATTATTTTGCTGTGAGCGCCGAGAATTGGCTGGATTTATGGGAAAAAGAGTTGCTTTCGTGTAGTGTTTGCGGGAAGCAAGACAAGGAGTAACCAAATGTCGGATTACGGAAAACCTCCATTCGAACAGCTCAAGTACTGTGTGAGGTGTTGCATGCCTGAGACTTCAGAAGGCATTGTTTTTGATGAATTGGGTATCTGTAGAGGTTGCCAGAGTTCAGAGCAAAAGATGCATATAAACTGGGCGGAAAGGCAGCAGGAACTAATAAGGATTCTGGCCCATTACAAAAACAAGAGCGGGAGCAATTATGATTGCATCGTTCCCATAAGTGGAGGAAAGGACAGCACATTTCAACTACACATACTAACTAAGGTCTATGATGTCCAACCACTTGCGGTGACATTCAATCACAACTGGTATTCAGAAACGGGTAAATATAATCTGTGGAATACTCTTGAAAAAATGAATGTTGATCACATCATGTTCACTCCAAACCGGCGACTGGTAAACAAGCTTGCAAAGAAATCATTATATAAAATTGGTGACTCCTGCTGGCACTGCCATGCAGGTGTACCGGCCTTTACTTTGCAGGTTGCCGTCAAGTTCAATATTCCTTTGGTAATTTGGGGGGAATCTGCGGCAGAATTTGGAAGCAAGGCATCCTATAAGGAAAATATCAATTTTGACGAAGAATACTACCTCAAAGTTTCCGCAAAAGTGAATCCTGAAAAAATGCTGGATGATGAGATCGGTATCGCGATGAAGGACTTGTGCCCTTTCCAGATCCCACCAAAGGAAGATCTTCAGAAGGTGGGTGTGAGAGGGATCCATCTTGGAGACTACATTTTCTGGGATGGAGAGAGACAGGTCGAATTCATTAAGAAGACGTACGGGTGGAGAGAAGATCATGTTGAGGGGACCTATAAAGGATATAAGTCCGTAGAGTGTATTATGCCCGGCGTTCATGACTATTCCAAATATATAAAAAGAGGCTTCGGACGTGCTACAGATCACGCGACTCTGGATGTCAGAGCAGGTTTGCTTAGCAGAGAGGAGGGATTCGAGATCATTAAAGAGATAGATCCCAAAAGACCTGATATTCTTGACTACTACCTGGAGATTACGGGCATGACGGAAGCGGAGTTCGAAAGAGTCCTGAAGGCGCAAAGGAAAGGAAAGGCAACGGAGCTACCATAGGTGAGGGGGAAAACAGTGGTTCGTCCGGAACTTTCCTTCACTTTAAAATACATTACCGGTTTAGCAGGTACAAAACTATGAATGAAACTAAAGACCTAAACTGTCTGACAGCTACCGAGGCGATCAGGGCCATAGGAGAGGGCCATATCTCCGCAACTGAGATCACAAAGGCGTGCATCCGGCAAATAGAATCACTGGAGCCGGTTATCAGAGCTTGGGCCTGTTTCGATCCGGAAAAGGCGCTCATTCAGGCACGAATGGTGGATGAAAAGATCAGGAGCGGCAAGAACACTGGAATACTTAACGGTGTCCCGGTCGGGATCAAAGATATCTTTAATACCGTTGACATGCCGACTTGTATGGGGAGTGCCCTATGGGAAGGTTTCACTCCGGGAAACGATGCCAGGGTGGTCTCATACATCCGCTGGGCGGACGGAATAATCGCAGGCAAAACGAACACAGCTGAGTTTGCGGTGCACTATCCGGGCCCTACGGTAAATCCGCACAACCATGAATACAGCCCCGGTACTTCATCGAGCGGATCGGCAGCGGCTGTCGCCACGTGCATGGTCCCGGCGGCACTCGGGTCGCAAACTGCCGGATCGACGATAAGGCCGGCCAGTTACTGTGGGATATACGGGTTTAAACCTTCTTTTGGACTGATTCCAAGGACCGGGATACTCAAGACCCTGGACACACTCGACCACGTAACATTTTTTTCGAGATCAGTGGACGACCTCCATCTCATGCTCGATGTACTTCGGGTTAAAGGGCCGAATTTTCCCTATGTCCACAAATACATCGACCTCAGAAAAAACGCTGAACACGCAGACGATCGTCTCTGGAAAGTAGGTTTTGTGAAGACGCCGGCATGGTCCTATGCCGAAGAATATGCGAAAAGGGCCATTGTCGATTTCGTGTCAAGACTGGAACAGCAGGAGGAGATCACAGTTTGGTCTACCGATCTTCCGGCGGAATTCGACACTGCGCACGATGTGCATGAGCTTATCTATACCAAGGCCTTATCCTACTACTTTGCCGAGGAGTACGATAACGGCAGGGAGAAGATAAGCGAAATCTTCTGTGACATGGTTGAACGGGGCAGAAGAATAGGCACTCCGGATTATATGGCTGGGCTGGAAAATCAAAACAGGTTGACCAGGAGGCTTGATCAGTTCCTGGACGATTACGACATCTTGATTACCTTGTCTACCGCCGGACAGGCCCCTAGGGGGCTTCATGGGAGAGACAAGAAGGATTCCTGCCTCATATGGACGCTTTGTCATGTTCCGGCAATCAATCTCCCGGTTTTTGAGAGTCCACAAGGTCTCCCCTTTGGGGCACAGATTATTTCAAAAAGATACCGGGACTACGATCTGTTAGATTTTACGAAGTACCTGGAACGAGAGGGTTTGTTGGACTCCGCCGCGGTCTGGCTGAACAGATTTGTCTGAAAAATGTATACGGAAGGAAACAGAATGAATCATTTTGTGGAAGGGGAGAGGGTATATCTGAGGGCGCTGGACCTGTCCGATATTCCAATCTGGTTTGACTGGTTTAATGATCCTCAGGTTACCGAGCATATGAACAAAGGTATTTTTCCAAATACGCGGAAGGCACAGGAAGAGTATTTCGACACTGTCACCAGAAGCAGAAGCGATATACAGCTCGGGATCGTTCTTAAAGAAAGCGACCGACTGATCGGGATAATAGGAATACACAAGATTGATTGGGTAAGCAGACACGGCGATATAAGTATTGTCGTAGGAGACGAAAATTGCCGGGGGAAAGGTATTGCCACTGAGTCCGTCTCTCTGATAGTAAAACACGCCTTTATGAAAATGAATCTCAGAAGGTTGACTGCGGGCACACCGGAATCAAATATTGGTTGCAGGAGATGTTTCGAAAAAAATGGTTTTGTACTGGAGGGAGTAAAACGAAAGCATTTATTTTCCAACGGTGCTTATATTGATGTATGTTTTTTCGGGCTTCTCCGGGAAGATTGGAAACACGGAAAGGCATGATGCCCAGATCTCTAAAAAGTCTTGGAATAATAATGGAAGGCTAGCAATGCTATCCGAACAGAAGAAATTTTCTCCGGTTCTGTTTTTTGAAACTTATTCAATCTTACAAATTTTGTTCCTATCAATACGGATAAGGAAGGCCCAAAAGATCATATTTTTAGACAATAACATATATATTTCCTGGGAGCATGCGCTTGGTGGTTCACGACAGATTGACAGTTTCCTCCGCAAGTTGGGAATAAGGTCTACTGCTGAATTAAGAAGGAATTTTGCGCATAGACTTATTCGCCTCATAAATCATGGAGTCGAAATACGTGTTTTGGGTTTTGAGGACTTTGCCGAGCTTTCCTATAGCCTTAACAAGGATTGCTTGAAGGTCGTAGATGGTTTGACTGAAAGGATAAAAAGATTTTCAGCCTATGAGATAATGCATAGAGTGATTCGAGACGACAAAATCATAAGATATTATAAATCCTTTATGGCACCTATCGTGCCAAGATGGTTCTTATTTACGAGATTATCAAGGGAGTTAATCCATGACGTGAGAGATGTCACAATCATACCGGACAATCTGCGAAGTGAATTCCGGACTTGTGAAGAATATAAAGATCTTTTCTCTTATGTACCATCATACATTTTTCATCTAAACTGCCTGCGTTTTTTGTGGAGATTTGTTCAAATTCAGGCGTCGCTCCTGGTCATGCCTATTGCTCTCTTGGCAAAATATGTAAAAAACGGGTACCAAACAGGTACAAAGGGTGAATATGATCTCGCCATGCCCGTTTTATGGGGAATCTACAAGAATGGAGATGCCAGGGTAACGGGCGGCGTCAAAAGATTTAATGATGACACCTACATATATGGAGACGGCCTCAGCGCCGGGCGTATCGTACATGTCTTTGGCGACTGGAAATTCCCGGCAGAACTAGAAGCATCATACAAGAAGGCCATGGACGAGAAAGGAATACCCTACGTTGAGAAGGACAAATACAAGCTGACCAAGAACTCTATTGTGGAAATCCTGAGAATAGAATGGCTTATTCTAAGCAGCCTGATACGTATTTTTCCCTTTGATAGAATGCACTTGGCGCTTCTCCATGGCAACCGAAAAGGTCTCTATAATTATATCAGAAAACATCTGGAGCTTGAGAATGTAAACTATAAAGTGGAGTACGTTAAGACTGATTATAATCCCGCGAACGTAATAAATACTATTTTATGCAATCAAAAAAAAAGAAAGACCGTTGCCATCGCGCACGCTGCTTCGTCGTATGACGCCCCGCAAATTGCGTTTGCACATTTTGATAAATACCTAGCCCTGTGCGAGATATATGTCAAAACATTCGGCCCATATTGGGAGAATGTCAATTTAATACGGACAGGGAGAGAATCACTGGACTGGATGTGGGAGAGGCTCGGCGACAAAAGCGAGACTATAAACAAGATTAATCAATTATACGGAAAAAGAAGGCATGTAGTGACCATAACGCTCCCGGGAGATGGTCCTACCTTGTTGAAATCGTCCTTCGAGGAGATGTACAAAGGGCTTTGTTCTCTGAAGGACGTAGACCTTGACTGTCATATTTTTTTGAGGGTAAGGAGATTGCGGCTTCTCGAAGAGGCACCGGTACTGCTTCCGTTTAAAAGACTGCCGGAAATCGATTCCCGAATAATTTTGGATCATGACAACTTTGATACACTTCAGCTCATTTCCGTCAGTGATTTTGTTATTGCTGGCGTGGCTTCCTGGGTTATCAATGAAGCGGCTTTGGCGGGAAAAAGAGTTTTCACTTTTGGCTATACAAAGAAGGAAAGGATGTATTTTCCGGATTATGGAAAAGACTTTATTTTAGATAAGGCTGAAGATATTGTGAGAGTCTTTCAAGGATTCAAAAAGGGTTTTGCTGGTTTTGATTGTGATTGGGAAAAATTGAAAAAAGATGCCGACTATTATCAAGATGGAAACAACTGTCATAGAATCAGACAAAGTATAATGGAAACCATTAATAACACAGATGGGAGCCATAGCGAGAAACAATCTTGAGAACAGGCCAGAGCTTTAGTCTATAACAGGCCTACAGGTAAAAGGACCCAACCATATGACTATAGGTGCTTTTGTGGTTGCCAGACTTAGTTCCAGCCGGTTGCCCAGGAAAAACATCCTGGGAATACTCGGCAAGCCCATGATTGAGTTGATGGCGGAGCGAGTACAAGCCTCCCGGCTGATTGATAAAGTAGTGATTGCGACAAGCACACTTCCCTCAGATGATCCGTTGGAGGAGTTGGCGGGTAGACTTGGGATTGGTTGCTATCGGGGATCTCTCGACAATATTATGGAACGTATTACAGGTGCGGCCAATATTTACCAGTGCGATATCATTGTAGAATTGTTAGGGGACAATCCACTCGTACACGCCGCTCTAATAGACGATGTGATTACGTTTTTCCGAAACGGCGAGTATGACTATGCAGCGACCATCACACGAGAGTATCCGGTAATTGATTCTGAAAAGAAGCTTTTTTCATTGGGAGTTAGAGTGCAAGTTTATTCTGCTGCAGTTGGTCACAAGTATCCAGATTACCCAGAGTATATAGGAAATGAAAGCAAACACCCATGTGCTTACATTTTCGATCATCCTGACCGGTTTAGAATCGGCTATTTCGAGGCTACAGGAAAGTGGGCCTTCATGAACAGGCCCGAGCTTACCTTTGCGGTAAATCACCGAAAAAATTTTGAGCTCATTCGGTCTATTTTTGAACGAAACTACATTAACGACAGGAATTTTTCTTTGGAGAAGGTATACGAACAATTAGATACCCAGAAATATCTCTACCTTCTGATGGGGAACGAATGAGAGGATACAGTGTTTAAGTCTGCTATCATCGGATGTGGTAGAATTGCCGGTGGGTATGATCCTTCGATCCCTCTGGAATGGAGCGCAACCCATGCGGGCGCTTACCACCTCTGTCCGGATACTAAGCTAATTGCGGTGGCTGATCCCAATCCGGAGGCATTAAAGGCATTCCAGCAGAAGTGGGGTATTGATCGAGGCTATTTTGATTATCGTGAAATGTTGGAGAAGGAAAATCCGGATATTGTCAGCCTGTGTCTTCCCACCGAACATCATTATAAAGCTTTTGAGGCAGTGACGGAACGTAATATAAAAGCAATTTTCTGCGAAAAGCCCCTCTCATACGATCTTGGCGAAGCCAAAAGCATAGTGGAAATGGGGCGAGACCGGATAGTAGCAGTGAATTACTTCAGGCGCTGGAATCCAACACTCATATCATTGGCGCAAGGCATTAAAAAGAAAGATTTCGGAAAGGTAGTGAGCGTAACAGTTCGATATACAAAAGGACTGTTTGTAAACGGTTCACACCTGGTTGATTTAATGAGATGGTTTTTTGGAGAACCGAGGCATATAAATACCTTTAGAATAGCCAGTGACGATATCCTAGATTCCGGAATCGATTTCTCTCTACAATTCGATGATGGCGTCACTATCTATTATATCAACATACCAGAACCCCCTTATGTCTTCATCGATGTAGATATTTTAGCGGAACGAGGGCGCATCGTCATAGGACAGAGGGGGCAAAAACTAACAAGATACCCAGTAATTCGTGAACCACATTATGATTTGTTTGATATTATTGGGAACTGTCGTGAACAAGAAACAGAATGGCGCAATTGCGTAACACGGGCAGTCCAAGAGATTGCAGGCTGTCTGAAATATGGCGGCAAAACTTCCTGCACACTTATGGATGGATTCCGTGCTATAGAAATATGCCAACAAGTCTTCGCCGGTACCGATAAAAGTGTACCTCAGGTCCAGTCAGGTTAATCAGATATGAAAGAGAAACTAGCCCTTTTGGGAGGTAACCCGGTCAGAAGAAACTCTTATTCTGTCCACACCACTATGATAGACAGCTCCGAGGAAGAGGAAGTCCTGGCCGTTCTAAGAAGCGGACACCTGTCGGGATTTTCGGCCAGACCCGGGGAGCGATTTCTTGGGGGTCCCAAGGTGCGCCGCCTGGAAAAAGATTTTGCAGAGTATTTTGGAGTAGATTATGCCATATCATTCAACTCAGCTACATCAGGATTGCACAGTGCCATTTCTGCTGCGCAAATAGGACCGGGAGATGAAGTAATAGTACCGCCCACTACCATGTCCGCCACTGCTAGTTGTGTTCTGATGCAAAATGCGATCCCTGTTTTTGCGGATATTGAGGATGAGACTTTCGGGCTGGATCCGGATAGTGTTGAGGCGGCAATTACCCCATATACAAAAGCTATTCTTACGGTAAATTTATTTGGACATCCATCCCGTTTGGAAGAACTCAAGAGTATTGCTGACAGGCATAATCTTCTGCTCATCGAAGATAACGCCCAAAGCCCGGGAGCAAAATGCGACGGACGCCTGGCTGGAACGTTTGGGGAAATGGGGGTTCAAAGTCTTAATTATCACAAGACGATCCAGACCGGAGAAGGTGGTGTTGTGCTGACGAACAGTAAGCGAACTGCCGAACATCTACACCTGGTAAGGAATCATGGCGAAGTTGTAGTAGGCCATAGCGATCAGTATAGCGATATAGATTTGACAAATCTTTTGGGCTGGAATTATCGTCTTTCAGAGATACAGGCTGCCATTGGTATTCATCAGCTAAGGAAACTGGATGGATTAAATGAACTTCGCATCAGACTTGCAGATTTGCTTTCCGAAGAGTTACGGGACTACGATTTCCTTGCCAGCCCCATAGTACGACCGAACTGTAGCCATGTTTATTATCTTTATCCTCTCAGATTTTTTCGTGAACGGATCGGCATTTCCCGGGAAATATTTGTGAAAGCTATGATTGCCGAGGGAATATCCATATCTCAGGGATATGTGAGGCCCATTTATCTTGAGCCAATGTACCAAAAGAGGATTGCTTATGGTACACGGGGCTGTCCTTTTCGCTGTCCCTGGTACAAAGGAATGACCTCCTACGAAACCGGGCTTTGTCCCACAGCGGAGAGGTTGCATTTTCAAGAAATTATCGTCACAGATATATGTAAATATCCTAATACTAAAAAAGAAGTGGAAGAATTCGTCTACGCTGTGCAAAAAATTAGTCATAATCTTTTCGAATTGCGAAAACTTGAGAACTAGGGGGGTTATATCATAACATCGATAACTGAAAAAATATCATAAGATCGATAACCGAATCTATTTAATCGCCTAAACTTCTTCCACAAAGAATTTGGAAGGAGAAAGAGGCGATGAAAGGTCAAAAAGA
>JBFMFO010000006.1:0-119771 GCA_040754095.1 Thermodesulfobacteriota bacterium
CCCCTGTTCAATTACCATTTTAATAACTTCAGCCTTAAGTTCTGGACTGTAACTGTGGTTCTGTTTCATCTCTTCATTCCTGCCATACTCAAGCAACTCTGTCCATAGATATCAGTATAGCCCAAAGAGACGTTTCAGCTTGAGAGAAACATACAGGCGCTTGCGCTGCCCCGTTTACTTGAGGACCTTAAAAGTTAGAGAAATAGCCTAGTAGGGTGGGCTTTGCCTACCATTATCATCTGGATAATAAGTGATATTTTTCAACAACGTCCCGGTCTCCCAACGCTTTCCTTTGTCAACTTACTTTTTTACCAGCGTCCCCACATCTGGCCGCAGCGGTTTTTGGGTCGGCTGTATGTGATTGTTATGCGTTGATTACTTGAGCCCGTAATACTTCAGGGCGGCTTCTGTTAAAACTTTTGTAGCAACCGAGATGCCGACGTTCCAGGTTCCTTCGGCGGCCTTCTTCAGGTTAGTAGTGATCCAGGTCTTCGCTTTCGCTCCGAATGGCTCATCAGCACTGGTAGGTTCTTCGGCTTTCATTATCTCGGCAAGTTCAGAGGCATCGGCCTCAGGGATTCCTTTTGCGACAAGGTGCTCGATGAAAGAGGTGGTATCCCTCTCGTTGATTCCAACCGCAATGTTGGCACCAGCCCCACCTGCGACAGCAGTAGAAACATTACCGTAAATTATTTGTTGCGAAATTTGCTGAACTTGCTCGGTTTCCTTTTTGTTAGCGCCAGCTTCCCCAAACGCCACGTGAATTGCTCCAGGCACCGACTTTTCTAACTCAAGGGTAAGTTCTAGTATTCTGCTTCTAACTGTTTGTTGAATCTCATAAAACGCTGTTGGCGATATCGACCCTGATACATCATTGCAGGCATAGTCTTCATAGACTTTGCCTTGTAATAATAAAATTAGATTTGATGCGTCGATGCCGAATGAGCCTCCATCAGAACTCTTTTTCACCATTTCATCGACGGCTGCAATGCTTTCTCTAACTTCGTATTTGGTCCAGCTTTCTCCCGCGTACTTTTCAATCAAGTACGGTGGTATTTGTGCATTGTTGATTCCAGAGCCAAACGGACCGGAAAACGTTCCCCGATAGGTAACTCCAACCACACGATAAGAAGGAACTTCCGCATCCTTCGGGTATCCCTCAGATTCATGCTTAACCCATTCTTCAAGGATGTCGCTGCCTAATCGTGCTGCGAGCAGCCGTAGCTTTAATAGAATTGAACCAAGGTCAGACCCTTCTTGTACGACCGATTCCTGGATTTGTTGCAGCAGAGACATTTCAAAGTTCCTTTGCTTTTATTGCATAATGCGGAACTAAGCCGTCGCCCCGAAGGGGCATCGGTCTTGAGTGACTGGTTCTCCCCGCGCTTCGCGGGCAGTCACTCACGGCTTAGTTCCGCATTCCCGCCGCGCGAAGCGCGGGGGGAACATTTGAGATAAGCGGCAGCGCCGAGGAGCTTGGCCAATAGGCCACAAACCATTCTCGCTGTCCGCTTAATTGACTTATTGGGCTTTCGTTTCTCCTTTAGCATTTTTCGTAGAATCAGAAAAAATGTACTCTTCTATAGAAATGTAGCCAGGTTTGATTTTTGGATTCTGTTTATTGAGAAACAATGCTCGCAGTGGGATAAATTTCCAATAAAACGAATATACTGTGGAGCTGCCGTTCATGAGCGAAAAAAGCTTACCGCTGATATGCCACCACAAACATAGCTGTAAGACAAATATCGCTATAACATATGAAAATAACACTGGATTGTTAAGAAACCCAATTTGTAACACCATGGAAACGCTTGCTCCAAGGAACCCAGCCACTATGAAGAGAAAAATACACACAACAAGGGGAGGAAAACCCCAAGAATCTGTTTGTGTGTTTCTTAGGAGAATTGTTTTAATAATTATACTTAGGCCACGCATGCTCTTGTAGCTATCAATTGCAGGCCTTTTGCCATTAATTTCGATGCGCTCCTCGACTCTCTCCCGAAGTGTCCTTTTTGTTGGTTCTGAAATGGATATCTCCTTCATAATGTTCCCTAAGTAATTTGGCTTACTCTCTAGCCATCTCAGATCACCGACTGTAATCTCCCAAGAAAACAATGGTGGTTCTTTATCCTTTTCAGAGGTGACGCATTTTTGTTCAGGCGGTTGACCAGTTAATAACTCGTGACGCTCATGATTAAGCAACTTACAGAACCCCGCAAAACGATTATGAGAATTAAACTTGTAAAATAACATCAATAATACTAGTGATACTAGCATTGAAAAGGATGCGGCAATGAACGTAACCTCAGCGGGGAATGGAGATAGAATCACATTGGGTTGGGCTGAAGAAAGTGGAGATGTAGAATTATTTACTTTCGCCAAACCATAAATCATGGCTCCAGATCCAGCAAATACATAGCCAATGTACTTAGTAATACAATCTTTGAGATTGATCATCTCCTGTCTGATTAGCTTGTATTCTTCAACATTTCTAATGATCATAATTTGTCTCCTATGTTCATTTTGAAGCCCAACAAAATAGGATTTTATCCATCGTCCCGCAGGATTGATCAGGGCCAAATAGGACGGATATGAGACGGATATGGGACGGTCATGCTTTTATGCGATTTGTCCTTCAACCAGACTTAATTGAGGTTACCCAATTATATGTCAGAGCAATTATTATTTTGTATGAGCAGGTGTTCGCTTCTTAGAAGGAATAATCGCAATCAATGACCGGAGCGCTTTGTTGACTGATTCCGAGTCTGAAAAATACTTTCTAACATCCGGCTCCAACATAACTGCTCCGTCTTCAAGCTTAAAATATTGGACTGAGGTAGTACCGTCCTCGTTATGAATGACTACCTTATGACCGGCACGATATGCTTTATAATATTTCCCCCGCACCGCACCTTTCATGCTTGAAAAATCGTATTCCGATTTCATATAAGTCCCTCTAACATATTTATATTCCATTTAAAATATCCTTGACAAGCTTTTTCTGGGCGTTTACTTCTTTTTGGTGAAATGATGGACATAGAGGAAAAGAAAAAGCAACTTCGGGCGTTATACGACGAGCACGAGGAAGACGTGGCTGAGTTTAAGAAAGCAGCGGCGTGCGAGGCGGGGTGTGCGGACTGCTGCATAGGTGTGGGCGATGTTGACATTACTACCCTGGAAGGGGTCATTATCCGGGAACGGGTGGCTACGTTTGACAAGGCGCTCCAGGCCGAAATAAGGGCCGGGCTGGCGCAGAACAAGGCGGAAAGGGAACAGAAAAAACTCTCCCGCTGCGCCTTTCTCAGGGCGGACAATACCTGTATGATCTATGATATTCGTCCGTTCAGTTGCCGCCAGCTTTATTCGGTCAAAAGGTGCAACGGCGCACCGCCCACCATTCACCGTCAGGCGGTGAACCTGGCCAGGCAGACTGTTGACAAGATGCAGCGGCTTGACTTTGGCGGGTATTCCGGGCATATCAGTTACATCCTCTATTTACTGGATAAGGAAGACTTCAGAAGGAGATATCTGCAAGGTAAATCTGATCCCCGAAAGATAGTGGATTTTGGGCGAAGACATGGGATAGTGATTAATCGTTTTGTCTCGCCGTGTCGGTAGATTCGCACGCCTATGGCGCATCTTCGGCTATTAGCATTCTAGAAATGGAAGCCGTCATCCCTTCGCTTCACGGCTTGCGCAGTGGCCCTTTCGGGACTCGCAGGAGGGGAATGCTTGCCCCTTCCAGCTTGCCCTCGAAGGGCACCCCACTGCTCCAGCAAGTTTCGCTCAGGAACAACGGCTTCCATAAGAAGGGGGAAAGTCCTGCTTTTTTTTCTTGACAAAGAACGGCCCCTTAGCTATGGTCAGCTTTGTATATAAAGGGGAACCGGACGATGGGAGAGAAGGGCCTTTGCAGTCTGAGATATTATTGTTTTTATTACTATGATATCATGGTCTGCCCATCGTTTTTGGGATAACCTTTAAAAATCTCAAGGCCGTGGGTGGGCTAAAAAGCTCACGGCCTTTTTATTTGAAGGCCGTGACAGAGGAATTCTTCACGGCCTTTTCTATTGAAGGAGGATAAGCTATGACTGGAAAACAGATCCGTATGGAGCGCATCTTCAACCGTAATACCAAAAAGACGGTTATTGTCCCCATGGACCATGGGGTGACGGTGGGTCCTATCGACGGCCTTATTGACATGAAGAAGACCGTTAATGCGGTAGCCTCAGGCGGCGCCAATGCCATCGTCGTGCATAAAGGCATCGTAAGGGCCGGCCACCGTGGGGGTGGAAAAGATGTGGGTTTGATTATCCACCTTTCGGGCAGCACCACTATATCGCCGTATCCCAATGCCAAGACCATGATTTGTAGTGTGGAAGAGGCCATAAAGATAGGCGCGGATGCGGTCTCCATCCAGGTCAATGTGGGGAATGGCAATGATAGTGAGATGTTGAGGGACCTCGGGCAGACGGCCCGGATCGCCAGCGAGTGGGGGATACCGCTTCTGGCCATGATGTACCCGCGGGGCGAGAAGATTAAAAATGAATATGATCCGGAGATAATCAGACATGTGGCCAGGCTGGGGGCAGAACTGGGAGCGGATATCGTCAAATGTTCTTATACGGGCGACCCGGAATCTTTCCGGCGGGTGGTAGAGGGGTGTCCGGTCCCCGTGGTTATTGCCGGAGGTCCGAAGATGTCTTCGGATCGGGAGTTACTGACGATGGTCAGGGATGCGATAGACGCTGGGGCGGCCGGTCTGTCCATCGGCCGCAACATCTTTCAGCATAAGAATCCGCAACACATGACGGCTACGTTGAGCCGTATGGTGCATCGCCGGTATTCGGTGGAAGAGGCCCTGGAGTATCTGGGCAAGGAATAGGGGAAGGAAATCATATATGAAACAGATATGGGTGAAGGTTATTCCCTGGAAGAAGAAGCTGGTGACCACTGCCCTGGAAAATGGGGCGGACGCCTTGGTGCTGGCGGCGGGCGATTCAGAGAAGGCCAAAAAGCTCGGTCGTATTCCTACAGTGGCGCCGGATGGGGATCTCAAGTGGGGGGAAGATGTGGCGGAGGTGACCATTCGGGGATCAGAGGATGAAAAGGAGATCGTCCGATTGGCCCAGACTAAGAAGGTTGTAGCCACGACCACGGACTGGACGGTTATTCCGCTTGAAAATATCGTCGCTCAAACCAATAATGTCCTCGTGGAGACGTCAAACCTGGAAGACGCCAGGACGGCCCTGGGGGTCCTGGAAAAAGGGGTAGATGGGGTGGTAATCAACGTCTCGGAACCGGCGGAGCTTAAGAAGATACTGACCTCTTTGAGAGAGACAGGCGGAGAGGCCCCGCTTACCATAGGCGAGGTGGTTTCCATAAAGACCCTGGGTATGGGAGACCGGGTGTGCATCGATACGTGCACGCAGATGGGGAAGGGTGAGGGCATGCTTATCGGCAATACCAGTCAGGCCCTCTTTCTGGTACACGCGGAGAGCGTGGAAAATCCGTATGTGGCTACCAGGCCCTTCCGCGTCAACGCCGGGCCGGTTCACGCCTACGTGCGCGTGCCCGGCGGCAAGACGCGCTACCTTTCCGAACTCAAGAGCGGCGATGAGGTGCTCATGGTCAACAGCCAGGGCAAGAGCGGACCGGTGGTGGTCGGCCGGGTTAAGATCGAGAAGCGTCCCCTGGTTCTCATTGAGGCCCGGGCCAAAGGCAAGGTATTTTCGACTATCCTGCAAAATGCCGAGACCATACGGCTCACCAGACCGGATGGGGAGCCGGTATCCATCGTTTCCCTTAAGGAGGGAGACCAGGTCTTGATGTCTGTTGAGGCCGGCGGCCGCCATTTCGGCTACCATATAGAGGAGACGATTACCGAGAAGTGATCTGCGTTGCTGTTTCTGCACCCACCATGTCCGGTATGCTGTCCGCAATCAAAAAGGGGCAGAAGGCGGCTGATGCCATAGAGCTGCGACTGGACGGGCTTAAAGATCCAGACTTGGCTTCTCTTATCAAGGCAGCCCGGCCCGGGAAGGTCGTGGTAACCAACCGTTCGTGCAGGGAAGGCGGGTTGTTCGCCGGAAAAGAGGCGGATAGAATCAGTTCTCTTGCTGAGGCCACGGCCTTGGGGGCCGACTACATTGACCTTGAGTGGCGGACGGCGGCGCCGATAAGGGAAAGGCTGCTGGCAAATAAAGGGAAGACAAAAGTCATCTTTTCTTATCATGACTTCACCCGTACGCCCTCCGGAAGATCCCTGCTTAATGTATTGAAATCCATGCGTGCGGCCGGGGCCGATGTCGGCAAGATTGTGACCATGGCTACCTCGCCGGATGACAATATTACGCTTCTCTCTCTCCTTGGCTGGGCGCGTCAGCAGAACTTTCCTTTGATTGCCTTCTGTATGGGCGAGATAGGGAAGATCAGTCGTCTGGCCACCCTGGCGCTGGGAGGCTATATGACCTATGCCTCTCCCGGCCGCGGCCGTGAGACGGCGCCGGGGCAGATCAGCGCCTCTACTCTCAGGCGGATTATGGAACAGATGGACCTTTCCTGATGCACCTGATTGACAGCGAAACACGCCTTTATTGTCTGATAGGCAATCCTGTAGCCAAGAGTCTCAGCCCGATCCTGCACAATGCGGCGTTCCGGGCCTTGGGCATTAATGCGGTATATCTTGCCTTTTGCGTGAGCGATCCGGCGGCAGCGGTGCAGGGTATAAGGTCTTTACCTATACACGGGGTGAGCGTCACCATCCCTCACAAAACGGCCGTCCTGCCGTATGTGGATGAACTGGAGCCTCCGGCGCGGGCGATGGGGGCGGTAAATACCCTTTATTGGCAGGAAGAAAGGCTCATCGGGGCAAATACTGATGGCCTGGGGGCTGTTCTGGCCCTCAAGGAGAAGACGGAACTCTATGGCCGGAGATGCCTGATCCTTGGGGCAGGCGGCGCGGCCCGGTCTATTGCCTTCGCCCTTAAGACAGAGGGATGTCATGTAGTTCTTACCAATCGAACCGGGGAGAAGGGGAGAAGGCTGGCCGAAGAGATCGGTGTGGATTGGGTTCCTTTCGGAGAGTTTACACGGGATAAGGCAGATATGCTTATCCAGGCCACAAGCGTGGGCATGTACCCTAAAGTGGAAGAAAGTCTTGTGCCCCGCCAGTCCCTCGCGTCTTTCCCGGTGGTTATGGACATTGTCTATAAACCCCTTGAGACCAGATTGCTGAGAGAGGCCAGGCAAGAAGGCTGTCTTGCCATTGATGGACTCAATATGCTCATTTATCAGGCCACGGCCCAATTCAGGTTGTGGACGGGGAAAGAGGCCCCGATTTCCGTGATGCGGCGTGAGGCCGATGCCTATCTCTCAGGGAAAGGAGTTTCTCGTTGATTACTGTGAGGCCGCAACGTTCTATAAAAGCAACCATTACTGTCCCCGGCTCAAAGAGTCTGACCCAACGGGCTTTGGTGACCTCCGCCCTGGCGGACGGCGAGAGCATTATCCGCGGGGCCTTGATCAGCGAAGATACGAACTTACTGATAGAGGCGTTAAGGAGCCTCGGTGCTGAGATTGAGGTGGAAGCGGAAGACGTGGTAATAAACGGCACCGGCGGCCTTATAAAGGTGCCAAAAAAACCGCTTTATATGGGAAACAACGGGACCGGCATACGTTTTTTGACTGCGGTCAGCGCACTGGGAGGGGGCCGCGTAGTGCTCACCGGCAGTCGGCGCATGGAAGAGCGCCCTATTCAGGACCTTCTGGATGTCCTGAACAAACTTGGCGCCGAGGCCATAAGTATAAACGGCACGGGTTGTCCGCCGGTAAAGGTGATGTCTCCATCCGGGACACTCCCGGGCGGTCCGGTTGGTATAGCGGGCAGTTCCAGCAGCCAGTTTATATCCGCCATTCTCCTGGTGGCCCCGTATGCCCGGAGAAAGGTCATCCTGGAGATTGAGGGAGAGATGGTCTCCACTCCCTATGTCTTCATGACCTTAAAGGTGATGAATGATTTCGGCATCTCCGTGCCATGCAAAGACTCTCGTATTTTCGATATTCCCCAGGGGAGATACATCTCGCGGGTTTATACGGTAGAAGGAGACGCCTCCAATGCCTCCTATTTCTGGGCGGCGGCCGCGGTGACCGGCGGCCGGGTATGCGTGGAGAATGTGTTTGCCGATACGATCCAGGGCGATGCCGCTTTTTTGAACATTTTGGAGAAAATGGGTTGCCGGGTGGAAAAAGGCGACGACGGCATCACGGTCTTTGGCCCGGAGAGACTGCAAGGTGTAACGGTAGATATGAACAGGTGGCCGGATATCGTGCCTACCCTGGCAGTCGTAGCGGCTCAGGCTGAAACCGAGACCGTTATCAAGAACGTAGCCCATCTGCGCATAAAGGAGACAGACCGTATCCATGCCGTGGCTACCGAATTAAGAAAGATCGGCGCTCAGGTGGAGGAATTGCCGGATGGCCTGGTTATCCGCAAGGGGGGGCCATGCGGCGGAGTTATCGAAACTTATAACGATCACCGTATAGCCATGAGCTTCGCCGTGGCCGGCCTGGTAACGCCGGATATTTCCATTGCCGGAGAAGAGTGCGTGGCTAAATCATTCCCGAATTTTTGGGAGACATTTGATCATCTCTATGCCTAAAAAACCTCTGGCAAAGATCGTTCTTATTGGTTATCGTGGTTCCGGGAAGACCACGGTAGGCCGGAGGTTGGCGGAGAGATTGTCACTGTCGTTTATTGATACCGATACCCTGATCGAAGAGAAGGCCGGTATAACCATCAAAGAAATGGTGGAGAAAAATGGATGGGCCTATTTCCGGGCAGTGGAAAGAGACGTCATTCGTGGTTTGGCCGGGGATAAGGCCATGGTAGTAGCGGCCGGCGGAGGCGCCGTCCTTGACCCGGAAAACCGGGCGCGCCTGAGAGAAGACAGCCTGGTTTTTTATCTGGCGGCGGATGAGGCCACGCTGGCCGGGCGTATCGCCAAAGATACCCGGACAGATGACCAGCGGCCGTCTCTTACCGGGGAGACGGTAACGGCGGAAATCAGGGCGGTTTTAGAGGAGCGGGAGCCTGTTTATCGTAAGGCGGCCGATTATGTGATAACTACAGAAGGCCGGACGGCGGATGATATTGTTGAGAAAATAATAGGTATTATTGAGAATAGAAACTAAGACATAAAAGAGAGAGATATGGCTGGGAATACATTCGGTAAGGTATTTCGGGTTACTACGTGGGGGGAATCCCATGGCCGGGCCCTGGGGGTAGTTATAGACGGCTGTCCTCCACTCATCCCTCTGAGCGAGGCGGATATACAGGCCGATCTGGAACAGCGTCGGCCGGGAAAGGCCGGGGTGGTTGCGACTACCAGGCGTAAGGAACCGGACGTGGTAGAGATTCTATCCGGTGTTTTTGCCGGGAAGACCACGGGAACGCCGATCTCGCTTATTATCTTTAACCGTGACGTGGACACCTCGGCCTATGAGCCTATCAAAGACCTTTTTCGTCCGGGGCATGGGGATTATACCTACCTTAAGAAATATGGTATTCGCGATAACCGGGGGGGCGGCCGGGCCTCCGGACGGGAGACCGTGAGCAGAGTGGCGGCCGGCGCTGTAGCGCGCAAACTTCTGGAGCGGGAAGGGGTACGGGTTATAGCCTATACCTTGGAACTGGGCGGCGTGCGTGCGGAAAAGATCGATTTGGCCGCGGTCGTGGAGAACTCCCTCTTTTGTCCGGATCCGGAGGCGGCGCAGCGGATGGAGGAAAGGATTAATGAGGTGCGCGCGCAGGGAGATAGTCTGGGCGGCATAGTGGAGATAGTGGCCAAGGGTTGCCCGGTTGGCCTGGGAGAGCCGGTCTTTGACAAACTGGACGGTGATCTGGCCAAGGCTATGATGAGCATCGGGGCCGTCAAGGGCGTGGAGATCGGTTCTGGTTTTGAGGCCGCACGCCGTCCCGGCTCACAGAATAACGACCCTATCCTGCCGCACGGTTTTGCCACCAATAATGCCGGGGGCATATTGGCCGGTATATCAAACGGGGATGACATAGTCGTACGGGTGGCGGTAAAACCCATCCCATCCATTGCCAGGCCCCAGCAGACCGTAAATATTAACATGGAGCCACGGGAAATAACGGTCGGCGGCCGGCATGATATCTCGGCCATTCCAAGGATCGTTCCGGTTTGTGCGGCCATGATGCGGCTTACCCTGGCGGATCATCTTTTGCGGCAGAGGGCTATCAAATTTCATGGATAAGAAGTCCATTACCATCGGACTCGTCGGCGGCAGCGGAAGAATGGGGCAATGGTTCAGGCGTTTTTTTACTGCAGCCGGCTATAGTGTGGAGATAGCCGGTCGAAGAACCGCCTTGACCCCGGTGGAACTGGCTAAGAAGAGTCAGGTTATTATTGTTACTGTGCCTATTGCCGTGACCTGCGCTACTATCAAAGAATTGGGGCCATATCTGGCGAAAGACGCCCTGTTCATGGACCTGACCTCCCTCAAGAAGGAGCCGGTGGAGGCCATGCTTAAGTATTCTGAGGCCGAGGTCATCGGCGCCCACCCCTTATTCGGGCCCCGGGAAAGGTCGCTGAAAGACAAAAATATTGTGCTCTGTCCGGCCCGGGGCAGGAAATGGCTGACCTGGTTGAAAGACCTTTTTCAGTCTTACGGCGGCCACTTAGAAATAATGTCCCCGGATGAGCACGACCGGTCCATGGCCGTTGTGCAAGGACTTGTTCATACGGCGCACATGGCTATGGGCATGACCGTCGCCGGGAGCAAAATCCTTCTTTCTACCTTTGATAGTATATCTACACCCAATTTCAAAAAGAAAATGCAACAAGTACGACGCCTGTTTAACCAGGACGCTAACCTTTATGCCCAGATGCTTTTTTACAATCCCTACGTTCTGCCGGTCCTTGAGTCCTATATGGACAATTTGCACCGCCTGGTTTCGGCTGTTCGTGAGAAAGATTCCGCAGCTATCGAGAAGGTCTTTGCCGGGGTTCGCCTCTATATCAAAAGTGGAAATTAGCGAAACATCCTTTAATTGATGTTTCGTAAAAAAGGCTTTTCACCGCTGAGTTGCCGTTATCTATCCGGTGCAAAAAAGCAACTCGATGCCGTCAAGAATTTCACTATTGCAACCTCACCACGACCCTGCCCCATCCTGTAACTCCAGCAATTAAGAGATGTTAGATAATTTTTTCTGCAAAAATATATTGGCACGTTTTATGCTGCACTAAAATCAGATTAGATTAGTAATCAGTCATTTTTTAGCCGAACTTTATTTAGGAGGATATATTTATGGCGGAACCTGCAACTGAGCTGAAAAAATGGGGAAAGATTATTGACGAGGGATTGGAACAAGGAGCAGCCAGGCTTACCTATGAGAAGATAGAGCAGGTCATCAACTACGTACTAAGGGGGGAGACTGGGGCACGGATGAAGGTCTATGTGGATACCTGTATCCACTGCGGGCTGTGCTCCACGGCCTGCCATCATTACCTTTCTAATAATGGCGATCCCGAATTTGCTCCGGTAGCAAAGGTCAAGCAGACCATGTGGGAGATACTCGATAAAAAAGGGAAGGTCAGCCCGGCGTTTATAAAAAGGGCATCTGAGATCGCTTCTACAGAATGCAACCTCTGTCGGCGCTGCAGTATGTTTTGTCCATATGGTATTGATATAGCTTATGTTATATCTGTAGTTCGGAGAATTTGTCATTTATTGGGAGTTACGCCCCTCTATATTCAGGATACGGCTCACAGCCACGCTGTTACCATGAATCAGATGTGGGTGAAAGAGGATGAGTGGGCGGATACCTTGCAGTGGCAGGAGGGGGAGGCCCAGGGGGAGGTGCCAAGTGTTCGTATTCCCCTTGATAAAGAGGGGGCAGATATCATGTATTCGGTCATCGGTCCGGAACCGAAGTTTTTAGCCCACCTTCTTTACAACGCGGCCGTTATTATGACCGTAGCCGGCGAAAATTGGACCATGTCTTCTTTGCCTGGCTGGGACAACAGCGATATGGCCATGTACACCGGTGATAATGAGGTTATGGGGCGGGTTAAAAGGGCTCATTTTGAAAAAGCCGCTGAGTTGAGAGTAAAGAAGATTGTTATGGGCGAATGTGGTCATGCCTTTCGCTCCGTCTATGACGTAGGCAACCGGTGGCTGGGCTGGAAGATGCCGCCTATCCCGATTGTTCATGCCATCGAGTGGTATTATAACCTGATTAAAGACGGTCGGCTGAAGATAGCCAGAAAATTCGAAGAGCCGGTTACCCTGCACGATCCCTGTAACGTCATACGAGGGCGGGGATTACACGAAAAGGCAAGGTATGTTATCAAGGCCATCTGTAAAAATTTCATAGAGATGTATCCCAACCGGGAACACAACTATTGTTGCAATGCCGGGGGCGGGGTTATCAATTGCGGGCCTCCCTGGAAGACTAAGCGGGTGGTATCCAACAAAATAAAGGCCGAACAACTCGCTGCCACCGGTGCAAAGGTTTTGATTTCTCCCTGTCACAATTGCCACTCCGGACTGGAAGATATCGTTAGTTATTATAAATTAGGAATGCACGTCGTTTTTATCAGCGAGATTCTGATGAAGACCATAGAAATTCCGGATTCATTGCGAGCCTAAGGCGTTTTTGGCTCAAGTAAATATGAATTGGACAACGGCCCATTAGAGATAATGGGCCGTTGTTGTCTGAACTCAAGACCGGAATACCGTTTTATTGGCCTGCCATAAAAAAAGAACTTGACCACAGCAATTAAGACATGCTAGATAGATATGAATCTTTATTCATCGTTATGTTTTTTTGATGAAGGGTTTACCTTCGTCATGAATGAGTGAGTGATTGATCGCTTTTTAGCATTAAAACCGGCAGGTTGAGTGAATAACATGAGACCAGCCGTCTCATGCAATAAGGTCAGCTCTAGATGTTTGAAAAGGAGGCGGTACAATGTCCGAATCAAAAAAGTGGGATTGGGATACGAGCGAAGAATTAATCGCGACTCCCAGTGAATGGAAGACTAAATTTGCCCGGGTGCAAGAGCCGTATGTCAGCCCTGACGGTAAAAAGGTCGCAGCCATAGTAAGAAATGAGGATGGAGCTTATACGGTCTGCGTAAATGGAGAGGCCTGGGAGAACACCTATGATAATATGTGGAACCTGAGATTTGGTCCTGATGGTCGCCTGACGGCTATAGTTTCAGAAGCAGGGGAGTGGACGTTAGCTGTAGATGGTGTGCCCTGGGAGAATAAGTTTGCCTATGTCTGGGACACCAAGTTCAACGAAGATGGACAGACCATAGCGGTTAAAATTCAGCAGGATGCGCGGTATGGAGTGGCGATGAATGACCAGCCGTGGGAGAATTCGTTTGAGCATATCGGCAAGTACGTCATGACGCCGGATGGGCAGCATGTTGCGGCGGCAGTACAGGCAGTGCCGCTGGGCCAGGCCGAGGTTTTTAAGTTTAAGGATGAAGGGACCTGGACGGTAGCCGTGGACGGCAATGCCTGGGAGAAGATTTTTACCAATGTCTGGGGCCTTGATTACAGTCCGGATGGAAAGCACGTGGCAGCCGAGGTCAGGATGGGCCTTTACGATTATACCATCGCCATGGACGGAGAGATGTGGCCGGAGAAATTCAATTGTGTCTGGGAGCCGGTATTCCGGCCCAAGACGAGTGAAGCGCTGGCTACCGCACCGGTAAGAGCGGCCGGCAAATGGACGCTGGCCGTTAACGGCAAGCCCGTATGGGACAGTAAATTCGTGCAGTGCTGGCATCAGACCTACAGCCCGGACGGCAGAAAACTGGCGGCCATTGTGGCCCCGTCTTTTGGACAATGGACGGTAGCTATCGACGGCAAACCATGGGCAACGACATTTAATGAATTGGTTCAGGATCTTACCTTCAGCCCGGACGGCAATCGTTTGGCAGCCATTGCCAAGGATGACGGGCACTGGAAGATGGTGGTGGATGGTACGCCCTGGCCGGCGATGTATGATATGGTATGGCCGCCGATATTCAGTCCCGATGGTAGTAAGGTAGCGTGCAAGGTAGAGAAAGGCGGTAAATATACGATTGCGTTGAATGGAAAGCCCTGGCGTGAATGCGAGGCCCTCTGGAATCCGGTCTTCAGCCCGGACGGAAAGAAGGTCCTGGTTCGATGCATAGAGGATGGTAAATACTATCGTCGTATCGTGCCGATATCAGAATTTTAGGTAAGGGGGGAAATATAATGCAGGGTATTTATGAGTTTGTGCGGGGTCCGCTACTGTGGTTAACCTTTATCGTTTTCATCGGAGGCAGCCTGTATAAGCTGATTCCGATGTATTATTTGCTCAAAAAGAAAGAGGCCTTTGTCCTGAGCTATATGAGTCTCAAATATAGCCTACGCTCCATCCTGCACTGGATCATACCTTTCGCCAGTGCAAATATGAGGCAGCGACCGATAATGACCGTTATGTCTTTTGTCTTCCACATTTGTCTCCTGGTGACACCTATTTTTCTCCTTTCTCATATTGTCCTCTGGGACGAATCGTGGAACCTAAGCTGGTGGGCACTGCCGGATTGGATTGCCGACATCATGACCCTTGTGGTCATTGGGGCCTGTGTTTTCTTTGGCTTCCGGAGACAGATACTTCCCGAGGTGAAATACGTGACTTCTGCCGCGGATTACGTGATACTGGCCGTTACCGCCGCCCCGTTTATCACCGGCTTCCTGGCTTACCATCAGTGGATCGAGTACAGGACTATGCTTATTCTGCATATTCTGTCCGGGGAGATTATGCTGATGGCCATCCCCTTCACCCGGTTGGTCCATATGTTCTACTTCTGGTTTACCAGGGCCTATATGGGTTCTGAGTTCGGCGGCGTACGGCACGCCAGAGATTGGTAATTCGCGCTTCTACTTTGTGGAGGTCTTAAAAGGAGGATATACCCATGGCAGTACCTGCAACCAAGTTAGAGGAAAAAAAAGAGATAATAGATGTAGGTCTGGAGGAAGGGGCGGCGAGGCTTACGTATGAAAGGATAGAACAGGTCATAAACCGTGTAATTACGGGTGAGATGGCGGCGCGGATGAAGGTCTATGTGGATACCTGTATCCACTGTGGTATGTGCTCCACGGCCTGTCATTATTACCTTTCCCATGGGACTCCCGAATGGGCACCGGTAGGTAAGGTCAAGCAGACCATGTGGGAGATACTGGATAAGAAGGGAAAGGTAAGTCCGGAATTTATAAAGAGGGCCTCGATAATTGCCTCTACAGAATGTAATGTATGCCGGCGCTGCAGTATGTATTGTCCCTATGGTATTGATATAGCTTATATCATGGCCACGGTACGGCGCATCTGTCATCTCTTGGGGGTAACTCCCCAATATATCCAGGATACGGCCCACAGCCACTCCGCGACCATGAACCAGATGTGGGTGAAAGAGGATGAATGGTTAGATACCCTACAGTGGCAGGAAGGAGAGGCCCAGGCCGATATACCCAGTCTACGTATCCCGCTTGACAAAGAGGGGGCGGACATCATGTATTCGGTCATCGGCCCTGAGCCCAAATTTCGTGCCCAGCTTATATATCAGGCTGCGGTCCTTATGACGGCGGCAGGAGTAAACTGGACTATGCCGGCTGCTCCCGGTTGGGATAACAGTGATATGGCCATGTTTACCGGTGACTTTGAGACGATGGGGCGGGTTAAAAGGACCCATTTTGAGGCCGCTGCGAATCTCAGAGTGAAAAAGATCGTCATGGGTGAATGCGGTCATGCCTTTCGTTCTGTCTATGATGTGGGCAACCGGTGGCTGGGTTGGAAGATGCCGCCCGTTCCGGTCATCCATGCCACGCAGTTTTATTATGAACTGCTTAAGGAGGGTAAGATCAAGATAGCGAGAAAGCTCAAGGAACCGGTTACCCTGCATGATCCGTGTAATATCGTCCGGGGACGCGGGCTCCATGAGATGATGCGTTATTTAGTCAATGCCACCTGTGAGAATTTTGTAGAGATGTATCCCAACCGGGAACAGAACCATTGTTGTTGCGCCGGTGGAGGCGTGATTAACTGCGGACCGCCCTGGAAGACCAAACGTGTCGAGTCCAACAGTACCAAGGCGGAGCAGTTGGCGGCTACCGGGGTGCATATTTGCATTGCGCCCTGCCACAACTGCCATGGAGGGCTCGAAGACATTATTAATTACTACAAACTGAATATGCACACCATGTTCTTTATCGATATATTGATGAAGACTATGGAGATCCCGGATTCGTTGAAGGCGTAGCGGCCTGTTTGCTAAAGTGCAAGCGCTAAAATGGCCCATCTTTGGATGGGCCATTTTTTTCTGTAAAATAACAGGCAGGATTTGCAAATCAATAAAATAAGAGCTAATTTAATATTATGCCGTTCCAAAAACAACCGGATTGCAAACACGAGATTATCTTAGACAGCATAGCGGATGGTGTATTTACCGTAGATCTGGAATGGAAGATTACCTCCTTCAACCGTGCGGCTGAGAAGATTACCGGCATACCAAGGGAAGAGGCCCTGGGCCGCTTATGCAGCGATGTTTTTCGGGCCAATATCTGCGAGACGGATTGCGCCTTAAAAAAAACTATGTTGACCAAAAGGCCAATCATCAATAAGCCTGTCTATATAATAAACGACCGGGGTAAAAAAATTCCAATAAGCGTCAGCACGACTGTATTTAAAAATGAACGCGGGAAAATCATAGGCGGTGTGGAGACCTTCCGGGACCTTTCTATGGTTGAGGAACTGCGGAAAGAATTGACCAAACGGCACCGTCTGGACGACATTATCAGTAAAAATCACGCGATGCAGAAGATTTTTGCCATCTTGCCGGAAATAGCCGCCAGTGAAAGCACCGTCCTTATTGAAGGCCCCAGCGGCTCCGGCAAGGAACTCTTTGCCAAGGCCATTCATAACCTAAGCCAGCGCCGCAAAAAGCCGTTTGTTGCAGTAAACTGTGCTGCGATGCCGGATACTCTTTTGGAATCGGAGCTTTTTGGTTACGTAGCCGGGGCCTTTACTGATGCCAAGAAGAATAAGCCGGGCAGATTTGCCCTGGCCCAGGGAGGGACCATCTTCCTGGATGAAATCAGCGACATTTCTCCGGCCCTTCAGATTCGGCTCTTGCGGGTCCTGCAGGAAAGGGAATTTGAACCCTTGGGGGGTACAAGACCAATTAAGGCTGATGTGCGTGTACTGGTCTCCACCAACAAAAGCCTGGAAGTCCTGGTGAAAGAAGGAAGATTTCGGGAGGACCTCTACTACCGCATCAACGTGATGAAGATCATCCTGCCGCCACTTTTAGAACGGAAAGAGGATATACCCCTGTTGATTGACCATATAATCGATCGTTTTAACCGGTTACGAGGAAAGGATATTTCCGGGATGTCGGAAGAGACACTCGCCATCCTTATGCATCATGATTATCCCGGAAATGTTCGCGAACTGGAAAACATAATTGAACATGCCTTTATACTTTGCAAGTCCGGACTTATTAACCCAAGCCACTTACCTTCCCATCTAATACCAAAGGAGTCAGGTCAAGTGTTCTCCCAGGTCGAAGATATGCATGGGCATGCGAATCTGTCCGCCCCGGCGGATCTGCCTATGGCACGACCGGTAAGGGCCAGTTTAACTGCAATGGAACGCCGGTTCATTTATGAGACCCTTATGAGTAACAATTGGAGCCGGTTGGCCACAGCCCGGGAGCTTGGCATCAATAAAACCACATTATGGCGTAAAATGAAGAAGCTGAATATCAGTGCGCCGAAGCCGGGTCAGAGGTGAGCGTTATGGAGAGATTCCGTAATTATGCAGACAAAACTGTTGTTATGGAGAAGGTTAAGGAGGCAGTGGCGCAAAATGCCTACGGGCTGGCCGGCCGGTACCTGCCTGATCCACCGGAAGATTTTGATGAATTTGAGTTTATCACTGACTGGGATGGAGAAAATAAATTGGCGTTGATGGTGACCGTGGAGATGATGAAGATTAAAAGGATATTTTTGGGGATATCGTCCACTGAGAATCCTGACTTGATTAGAGGTTTATCCGATACAGAGCTGAAAGAACTCCTGGAGAAAAAAGGGGACGTATTCGTAAGCTTTTTCGATCATATTACTCAAGGCTAGCCCGGCTGCCTGCCAGGATCAGATTGGATTCCAATTCCTGTTCTTCCTTTATTTGCCTTGTTAGCCCCACGGTTTCCAGTAATTCCAGAGTGATATGAATGGCGCCGACAATAAGCGGGGAACAGACCTCAGCCGGTATTTTTGAAGGATCATGATCCAGGATGTCGGCGCACCGGTTGCCGGGATATTTCTCGATTAACTTATTAAATCTGGCCTCCAGCTCTTCGATCAACAGATAAACACCTCTATCTATCTTATCCACGGCAGCAAAGGTCAAAAGACACGCCGCTCCGGTAAGGGCGCCGCAGGTTACCCCCTGGAAGCCCATAGCGCCGACCAGTCCGCCGGCTGCCTTGATTACATCATGGTTGTACATGCCCAGTTCCCGGAGTCCTATATCAATAACGATCTGGCTGCATAGGAGTCCCCGTGCCGCCGCCTTTTTTACTTCTTCGTGGATGTATTCAATTGATAGTGCCCCCATTTTCCCCTCGTTTTAAATATCCCTGAAATTCATCACCTATATAGGACGGTTACATATAATGGATGTCATTGCCACGGTCAAGCTTTTTTTGTCGCAGCGAAATTATCTGATAAGGGAGTTTACTTTATTAACAGATATGTGATAAAAGAAATCGTTATGTGCAGCTTAACCGGAGGCGAAGGGAATGACAGTAGAAAACACTTCCTCAGCAGTAAATAAACCGCGCATAGGCGTGTGGATATGTGATTGTCAGGGGCGCGTTTCCACGAACGTAGATACCGTGTCCCTTGTTGAGAGGGCGCGAGAGATGGACGGCGTGGTCACGGTGAGGCGCGTGGATGCGCTGTGCAACACAGAGGAACTGGCCCGGCTCCGGGCCGAACTTAAGGAGAACAACATCAATCGGTTCCTTTTTGCCGGATGTTCTGCGCGGTCGTCGCTCCGTTTTCCCGAACAGCAGATCAGCGCCGTGCTGGAAAGCACAGAGATAGACAAGGCCATGTTCGAGGTGGCGAACATCCGGGAACAGTGCGCCTGGGTTCATGACGACCGGAAGGCAGCGACGGCCAAGGCCCTTGACGTGCTCCGCATGGCCTATGTCCGGTTGAAATTGGACACCCCGCGGGCGCCGGCGACTAAAATCGTACCCAGGTCCCTGGTTATAGGCGGCGGGCCGGCCGGTTTACAGACCGCCCAGGATCTTGCAGTCCTTGGTCAGCAGGTAACACTGGTAGAACAGGCTTCATACCTGGGGGGACGCATGTGTCAGATTCCCTTTCTCTTCCAGACCGAAAACTGGCCCGGGCGTTGCGTGAGTACCTGCGTAGGTCCGGTTCAGGCCGCAGGCAGCATGTTCCACCCGAATGTGGAATGCCTTACATCTTCGGAGGTTGCTGATATCGAAAGAGTTGATGGGAATTTTCGGGCGCGCCTTCGATTAGGTGCCCGTTTTGTGGATACGGAAAAATGTATTTCCTGTGGGAAGTGTGCCGAAGTATGTCCGGAGGAGATAGAGAGTGAGTTCGATGAAGGGCTGTTTAGCAGAAAGGCCATAGATAAAGATTTTCCGCGCGCAGTGCCGGATGCCTATAATATCCTGGAGCGAGCGTGCACCATGTGCGGGAAATGTGTCGAGGTATGTCCGGCCGGGGCTATTAATCTTGCGGCGCAGGCGGAAGAAAAAGAAGAGGATTTCGGCGCTGTCTTTCTCTCTACAGGATTTGACACCTACGACCTTAGCCGGAACCATGAGTTTAACTATGGCCTCCCCGATGTAATGTCGGGCATGGAATTTGAGCGGCTCCTCGACCGCGGAGTTCTACGCCCTTCGAACGGTCAGACTCCCCGACATATTGTCTTTGTGCTCTGCGCCGGATCAAGGGCGACCAGAGACAAGAGAGGAGAGGGCGTTTCGTACTGCTCGAAGACCTGTTGCGGAATTACCATGAAACAGGTTGAGCGGCTGGGTCTCACCATGAATGAGACGGATATTACCGTGATCTACTATTATGATATAAGGGCCTACGAGAGGACCTTCGAGGCCATGTATGATCACGTGAAAAGGATGGGTATCGATTTTTTGCAGGGGGAGATTGAAGGGATCACCGGGAGTGACGATGGGGTAAAGATTCGTGTCGCGCGACTGGAAGACGGATCTACTTCCGCCGGCGCTGCGCACACTTTTGATGCCGAAGGTTTTGTCACCCTGGACGCCGATCTGGTTGTCCTGGCCTCTGCCCAGACGCCCCGGAGAGAGGCACAGCCGCTGGTTCGTAAACTCGGCCTCCAGACCGACCAGTTCGGGTTTCCCATGGAAAACCAGCCGCGTATTTTCCGGCCCACAGAGTCCTTCGTGGACCGGGTGTATGTGGTCGGCGCTGCCGCCGGTCCGAAGGTCGTGCAGCAGAGTGTGGAGCAGGGCAGCGCCGCAGCGATGAAGGCCGCTCCCCACCTCATCAAAGGGGAAAAGGATCTCCTGAAGTTTGTGAGCCGCATTGATCCGGCCGCCTGTGTTCGTTGCCGGATCTGTGAGACGGTTTGCCCGCACGGGGCTATTAAGATTACGGAAAAGGGGGCGCTGAGTGATCCGGCATTTTGCCAGGGCTGCGGTTTTTGTATCGCGGCCTGTCCTACGCATGCTGCGGAGCTGATCAACTTCACGGAACAGCAGATTCTCGATCAGATCGATGTTGCCTTTCAGGGCGTACCCCCCGGCGCGCCCAAGATTCTGGCCCTGCTCTGTTACTGGTGTTCCTACTGTGGGGCGGACCTTGCCGGAGCGAGCGGTTTGAAGCTCCCGGTTAACTACCGCAGCATCCGTATCCGGTGTTCTTCGTCGGTGAATTCTGCGCTTGTTATGGAGATGTTCCGGCGCGGGGTGGACGGCATCTTTGTAGGTGGATGTCCGCCCGGGAGTTGTCATCACGTGAACGGAAACTACCTGACAGACAAGAGGACGTCCCTGATGCAGAAACTTATGGCCCAACTGGGGCTGAGTGAGAAGCGGCTGAAGTTTGATTACATAGGGGTCCCGCACTCGCAGAAGTTTGCCGATACCATAACTGCAATGGACCGCGACCTGCGTGAACTTGGCCCCAATCCGGTGGCCGTGAACACCAGTGAGAGGAGTGAGACTCATGGCAGATAAGAAAAAGATTGTGATGAACTGGGCGAGCGCTTGCGGGGGCTGTGACGTCTCTCTCCTTGATATCGAGGAGAAGATATTCAGTGTCCTGGATATCGCGGATATTCTCTACTGGCCGGTAGCCATGGACTTTAAGCGGCAGGATGTGCTGGCCCTGGGCCCGGGAAGTATTGACATTGGTCTTTTCAACGGGGCCGTGCGCAGTTCAGAACAATTGGAAGACGCCCTGATGTTGCGTGAGCGCTGTAAGGTCTTGATTGCTTACGGCGCTTGTGCCTGCTTTGGCGGGATTCCGGGCTTGGCGAACGTCTCTGACCGGGCGGGCATTTTTGAGGTGGCCTACCACGAGACGCCATCTACGGTCAATCCAGAGGGCGTGGACCCACAAACGGTGTGCCTGGTGCCTGAAGGAGAGGTCACTCTTCCCGAGTTTTTTGACACGGTGTACGCCTTAAATCAGGTGGTAAGGGTCGATTACTATCTGCCCGGGTGTCCCCCTACCGAGGAGCGCATTCTTGATGCCGTAAACATAATCTCCGCCTATGCCCATTCCGGGGAGCTTCCGCCTCCCGGGACGGTGGTTGCTTCGCAAAAGGCGCTCTGTGATGAGTGCCCGCGGGTCAGTACGCGAACCGGCGCGAGGATAGCCAGGATTAACCGGCCGCACGAGATAATCGCCGACCCCGGTCTTTGCTTCCTGGAGCAGGGAGTCCTCTGTATGGGGCCGTTTACCCGGGGTGGCTGCGGCGGGAAATGTATTAACGCGAATATGCCCTGTCGCGGCTGTTTCGGACCGACGGAAAGGATGCTGGACCCCGGCGCGGAGGCCCTGTCTGCCTTTGGATCAATCGTCGGCGCGGGGGGCGAGGATGCCCTGACCATACCGGAGATGAAGGCGGCGGTGAACAGCATCAAGGATCCGGTGGGGACTTTTTACCGGTTTACCTTGCCCACCGCCATTATCAACCGGACCCTCAAGGACGGTCGCAATAAGGTAAAAAAGTAGGGTAACAATTTAGCGCTTTTAAAAATGCGCTAAATCTCATTGCAAAATGGAAAATGCAACATGGAAAATGTAAAATTTCGGACAAAAACCATCAACATTTTGAATTTTGCACTTTGAATCTTGCATTTTGAATTGAAGTTTAGCCAGTTTTTCAAAAGGCTAAACTGATACAAAGTAGGGAGACTATCAGCATGGCACAGAAGATTACCATCTCTCCGATAACCAGACTGGAAGGACATGGAAAGATCGATATCTTCCTTGATGACCAGGGAAATGTCAGCGATACCTACTTCCAGGTAGTAGAGCTGCGGGGTTTTGAAAAGTTCTGTCAGGATCGCCCGGTGGAGGAGTTGCCGCGCATCATGCCCAAGATCTGCGGTGTCTGCCCCGGCGCTCATCACATGGCCTCTTCCAAGGCGGCGGATGCGGTTTATAATGTGAAGATTCCAACGGCGGCGCGTAAGTTGCGGGAACTCTTCTATAACGCGCATATCGCCCATAGTCATATCCTCCATTTCTTTGCCCTGGCTGCCCCGGATTTTATCCCCGGGGCTGAGGCCGATCCGGCGAGAAGAAACGTTATCGGCCTGATTGATGCCGTGGGCAAGGATGTCGGGGTCGAGGTGTTGAAGAACCGGGGGTATGCCCAGAAGATCCAAGGCATTATTGCCGGCCATCCGATCCATCCTGTGGCCTCCATCCCCGGCGGGATGTCAAAGCCGTTGACCGGGGACGAGAGAAGAGAGATCGAACAGATAGGGAGGTCTCTGGTTGCCTTTGCGCAGAAGAGCCTCAAAATCTTTGATGACCTCGTACTTGCTAATAAGAAATATGCCGAATTGATCCTGAGCGATATCTATCATCATGAAACGTATTATGCCGGCCTTGTCGATACCAGGGGGCACGTAAACTTCTACGACGGCCGGATACGGGTTGTGGGTCCCAATGGTAAGGAATTTGTCACATTTGATGCGGCAGATTACCTCCAGCACATCGGAGAACGTGTGGAGCCGTGGTCTTATCTGAAATTTCCCTATCTGAAGGCGGTAGGCTGGAAAGGGCTCGTGGACGGACCGGAGAGCGGGGTTTACCGGGTCAATTCCCTGGCCCGTCTGAATGTGGCGGAGGGCATGGCAACACCCCTTGCACAGGAGGCTTATGAGAAGTTCTTTGCCTTTTTCGGTCTAAAACCCGTCCATAATACCCTGGCCTTCCACTGGGCACGGTTGATAGAGAACCTTTTTGCCTGCGAGGAGGTCCTCCGGCTGTCTCAGGACCCGGAGATTACCGATCCAAAGGTGCGTACCCTGCCCACGGAAAAGCCCACTGAAGGAGTAGGGGTTGTAGAAGCAGCCCGGGGCACGCTTTATCACCACTACATCACCGATGAACAGGGAATCGTCAAAAAGGTGAACCTGATTGTGGCTACCGTACAAAACAATGCCGCCATGGGCATGTCGGTCAGGAAGGCGGCCGGGAAGCTGATCAAGAATGGCCAGGTAGATAACCGGTTGCTGGATATGGTAGAGATGGCCTTCCGGGCCTATGATCCATGCCTGGCCTGTGCCACCCATTGTCTGCCCGGGCAGATGCCGTTGGAGGTCAGACTGATCCAACAGGGGAACCCAATCAAAACCCTGGCCAGAAATATGAGTAAATAGCAGGGCAGTGCCAAAGCCGCAAAAAGAATAAAATTTGGAACTCAGGAACTCATAAAAAAATACTGTCCTATTCCTGATTTTTCGCCTCGGCGAATCTGCCTATGGCACGACTTGATTTCCAGATTTTCATTTTCCATCCGCGGTCTTTGCGCCTTTGCGTGAGGAATTGACTTTTTATGAAACCATCATTTTTTATGATCTTTCAGGATTTTTCCCAGTCGCCCCTCGACATATTCTATGGCTGCCTGTAAGTCCGACGGCGAAAGTTTCTTGATGCCGGCAGTCCATGTGTTCACTTCTTCCTCGCTGAGATTGAGTAATTTCGCGACATAAAACGTATCCACCTGGCCATTATCTCCGAGAAACCCACACCCTCCAGCCGTACCCAAAAATTCATCTTTATAAAAAATCGGCACAACAAATTTGGTAAACCCGGCATCACATTCCCCGACTGCAGGCTTTTTGGTTTCCTGGGCCAGCCCCGCCAAATGCCTGTGGGCAGTCGCACAGACCGCCCGGCTCTGTTCGCCTGCTTTAATGCTTGGGCAGATTTTGTTTGCCGGGGCAGGAGTGGCAGCGACAAGCAGGCCCTGTTTGTCGTTTACACTGCCGTTCATCCCGAATCTTTTATTAATTTCCTCAGCCAATTCTTTCCAGCCTTGCACTGATAAAATATCCGTTAACTCCATTTACGCACCTCGCATAACTTATTGAAGCTCCCCGCAGCCCGCCTCCGGCGGACGGGGAATCTCCGTATGTAGGGTAAAAAGCATAGTATTCGCTCGCTAACCCCGCCGCCCGCCAGGGTCGGACCTGGAATGGCAAGCAGCGGGGAATGCGCTCGCTATGCATGTTCACCGATAATTTTTACGAGAACTCTTTTTTTTGCCTGCCGTCGAATTCTCCGTAGAATATCCTTTCCCAGGTACCAAAGTCCAACCGGCCTTCGGTTATGGCTACTACAACCTCACGCCCCATAATCTGGCGCCCCCTTCAAACCAGAGTTCTTTGCGATAGCTTTTCATAGTCGCCTCCATTCATAGAGCCGCACGCTTATAGGCTATTTACAAGGGCTGACTAAGACTAAGGCTATAACAAGATTTAAAAGGAGTCAATTACTTTGATGGTTTTGCATAACGTCAGGTTTGACGGCACGTTTACAAAAGGGGAGGGGGCTATTTTTTCGGCATCCTGTTTCGGGTGGCTTCGATAGCCAGGGAGGCGTAGTCCCTTAATTTACCGGCCTGTCTTAGACTATCAGTGTCTATCCGGCCGTTTTTTTTAGATATAATAAAGTTACCTATGGCCTGATTATCAACCATAATGGGTAAAGCGGCCATGGACAAGGCCTTGATATCCGAGAGTATCATCTTATCTCCTTCTGAGAGGTTGGGGTCTTCAAGCTTAACTATCATATCCTTACCCCAGGCAACGGAAGAGGCTACAATCCCTGAGGACTCTCGAAGCGGCAGTACGAGCTTGCTGATGATGTTTTCAGCTTCTTGGCCAATTCCATACCGGGCTTTAATGATGGTCCGGGCAGGGTTCACCAAGGCCAGGAGCACATGATCGAATGCCAGGCCGTGCTGCATGCTTTCCATAATAATCATGTAGATGGAATCCAGATCACATTCCTTCACTATAGACTGGGTAATCTCAAGAGATGCATTCAGGATACATTCGTTGCGTCTTTCCAGATCGTCTATTTCATCCTGAATATCTGAGGGCTGTGCGGTTTCCGGCTGATACCCTTCCCCCCTTGGTCTTAAAACTGATATATCCAGCCCAAGAGGGGCCATAAGTTCCATGGCGCGCCGTTCGGCCTCTTCTTTGACGTCAGTGATCAAGTCTTCATTAATCGGCAATACCTTACCATAGACAGATACAATCCGGCCTATTTCTTCTTCAAAGTTTTTACCGGAATAGACCGCCTCTGAGATAAGATGTCCCATGAAGGCCAGGGCACGTAATGTGTCTGATTCGGTCGGTGGTCCATCTGTTGCTAAGGGCATAGCCTCCATGCTATCGCATATTTTTTCTGAGAAACCCCACATCTTTGCCACAGAAATTCCCAGTTCCCTGAGATTAATACCCAGGATAGCCTTTGCTGCCTTATTTTCAGTGGAACCGTTTTCCACTTCTTTCTTGATCTTACGGTATTCATCGGGAAGCATGAAAGCAGCAATCATACGGCCAAAATCATGAAATAACCCGCATAAATAGGCCTCTTCTTCCCATGAATAGTTTATAGCCCGGGAAAGTTCCCTGGCAAAGGTGGCTCCGGTGAAGGATAAGGCCACCATTCGTTTCAATTCTCGTATATCCGTAGCCTTCTTGGAAAAATAGTCGAAGAGGGTAATAGTGGCGGTGATATCCCGAACGGCCTCAAACCCGAGGAGGATGACGGCGCCGGTCACCGTGGATATCTTTCTGATTCCCCGGGAACGCAGGCCATAGTAAGCGGAATTGGCAACTTTTAATACCTTGTTTGTCAGCCCCAGGTCTTTAAGTATTATCTTTGAAAGGTCTTTAGCCGAGGAATTGGAACTCTGTGCCGCAGCTATAAGTTTGGATACATGTTCCATGACCGCGGGGAAATCCCCGCGGTTAACAGTATCCATAATGCGTTTGGTCTTATCATGCTGCCCGGCATCGATCGATGCCGATGATTTCCTTGGCGAGTCTTGAGGTCGTTCCACGGCTATGAGTCCCTTTTTCCTTCGGCGTATCTTCGGTGTATATTTTGATTTACAATTTATTATTACTCCGGCAATTAAAAAGCTTAAATACCCCCTCACTCTCCTTTAGAAAAGGGGGGATGGGGGGATTTGGCAAGTTTATATATTTAAATGCCTTTGTAATAACATCGGGCGCTTCGGTGATAGACTTTAACTGGCGGGTCTCCGACATGAAAACCGGACATTTCTATTTTGGCTTGACAAGGCCAGAAAAAAATCTTGACTTTTATTTTTTTATTCATTACTGTTACAACAAACGTTATTCCTTCCTGGAAACGGGCAAAAAATCCAAAAGACATACTACCGTTTGAATTTCTAAATATTCATCAGAAAACACCCGTGTTTTTTCAAGATATCCATTTGGCCGGTCGATATAATATCGAGGTTTAGCTTTTTTTGTATTTTTGCCCTACATATACACACGTAGGCCCGGGAATAATAAGGGCAATGCCCAATTTTTATGAAAAACAAACCACAGAGCACACCGAGACGGTTTCAACTGTTTGAACGGTTTAAGCTGCTTGATCTGTTATTAGCGGGGCAAATTCTGGGACATTTTCAGGGCAAAGATGAGCATATTCAGATACCACGGGAAACGGAGTTTATCTTAACTTATTGATATTATGTTATTCTCTGTGTCCTCTGTGGTTAATTTTTTGATGATACGATAGTAAAAATTAAGGAGTAGTTTATGAATTTGATTGACCTTAAAGAGAAAAAAGTCGGTGAACTTGCCCACATGGCCAAGCAATTCAATATCGAGGGCGTGGCCAATATGCGCAGGCAGGAGCTCATATTTGCCATTTTGCAGGCCCAGTCCGACAAGAACGGCGTTATTTATGGTGGTGGCGTATTAGAGATACTGCCTGATGGGTTTGGATTTTTGAGGGCGCCCGACTATAATTATCTGCCCGGGCCGGACGATATATATGTTTCGCCTTCCCAGATACGCCGGTTTAGTCTGCGTACGGGAGATACGGTTACCGGCCAGATTCGTCCTCCCAAAGAAGGCGAACGCTACTTTGCACTGCTTAAGGTTGAGGCTGTCAATTATGAGAATTCCGATCTCGGCAGGGAAAAGATACTCTTTGATAATTTAACGCCGCTCTACCCGATGGAGAGGATCAGACTGGAGTCAGGGGACGAACCAACCAACTATTCTGCGAGAATTATGGATCTTTTGACGCCCATCGGCAAAGGCCAACGGGGACTTATTGTGGCCTCGCCGCGTACCGGCAAGACCATGCTTCTGCAAAATATAGCCAATAGCATCACGATGAATCACCCGGAGATAATTCTGATTGTGCTTTTGATTGATGAACGGCCTGAAGAAGTCACTGACATGCAACGCTCGGTCAAGGGCGAGGTTATCAGTTCAACTTTTGACGAGCCGGCTCAAAGGCATATTCAGGTGGCAGAGATGGTTATCGAGAAAGCCAAACGGCTCGTGGAACACAAGCGGGATGTGGTAATATTGTTAGATAGTATTACCCGTCTGGCCCGGGCTTATAACACCGTGGTCCCTCCCAGCGGCAAGGTGCTCTCCGGGGGTGTAGATTCTAATGCCCTGCACCGGCCTAAACGCTTTTTTGGGGCGGCCCGCAATATTGAAGAAGGAGGCAGTCTGACTATTATCGCCACTGCGCTTATTGAAACCGGCAGCCGCATGGACGAGGTTATCTTTGAAGAGTTCAAGGGAACCGGTAATATGGAGATACATCTGGATAGAAAACTGAGCGATAAGCGGATATTCCCGGCGATAGACATAAATCGTTCCGGCACCAGAAAGGAAGAACTTTTAGTGCCGCCGGCCGATCTTAACCGTGTCTGGATCTTGCGCAAGCTTCTTTCCCCGCTTAATCCTGTGGATACCATGGAATTTCTTTTGGAAAAGATGGAGGGCACAAAGAATAACGCCGAGTTTCTGAATTCGATGAATCGATAATATCTCGTTTTTAATAATCTAACTTGCAAAAAAATTGTACGATTATTATATAAGAAGAGATAAATTCAACTACAGAGAACACCATGTTTTCTATTCTCTGTGATCTCTGTGGCTAAGAAAGGGAGATAAAGATGAAAGAGAATATCCACCCCAAGTATCATAAAACTACGGTACGCTGTGCCTGCGGCAATGAAATGGAAACAGGCTCCACGAAAGAGGATATACGCGTGGAGATCTGTTCCAAATGCCATCCTTTTTTCACCGGCAAGCAACGGCTGGTTGACACGACAGGCCGCGTGGAACGGTTCTTAAAGAAATACGAAAAAGGGAAAAAATAGCGTTGCATATTCTCAACCAGAAAGGCGTCAGGGTCGGTGGGCAGGCGGTCATTGAAGGGGTTATGATGCGCGCCCCCAGGGCTATAGCCATAGCCGTGCGCAAGGCCAACGGCGAGGTGGTGATTAAGGGAGATGTCTGGCGCTCTCTGGCGGAACGTTTTTCATTTCTCAAATGGCCGATTTTACGGGGCGTACTGGTGCTGGGCGAGGCCCTGGTCAACGGAATACAGGCCTTAAGTTTTTCGGCGAATCAGGCTATGGAAGAAGAAGAGAACGGGCGTGCTACCGGGACCGGCTCATGGGCTATTTTCTTTACTATGGTAGTGGCTATGGCCCTGGGTATATTTCTGTTTGTGGTGTTGCCCCATCTAATAAGTCTCTGGATTGCCGAGATCGCCCCGGAGGCCTTGGGCATAGACTCCGTTTACTTTCACCTGATTGACGGAATTTTAAAAATTGCCTTTTTCCTCCTCTATATCTTGGGAATTTCGCAACTAAAAGATATACAGAGGATATTCCAATATCACGGCGCCGAGCACAAGTCAATTTATGCCTATGAAGCAGGCGAGGACCTGACGGTGGAAAATGCCCGGAAATACTCGACGCTCCATCCCCGATGCGGAACGGCGTTTATCCTTATGGTTTTAATTATCAGCATAGTTATATTTTCCATAGTCTTTGCCTTCATGCCAAAGCCCGATGCCTGGCCATTTTGGGTATCCAATGCGGCTTATATCTTTTTAAAGATAGGCCTTATGTTGCCGATAGCCGGCTTATCTTATGAGCTTACGAGGTGGACGAGCGCACGACCGGACCGTGCCTGGGTGCGTCCGTTTGTTGCGCCCGGTCTCTATCTGCAGAGGCTTACCACCCGTGAGCCATCCGATGATCAGATAGAAGTGGCCTTACGCGCCCTGAACCGCGCCTTATCTTTAAATAACCAATACAAAATCCCTTCTCAGGCCCCTTCCTAGTTACAAAAATTTCGAAATTCGAATTTCGAAATTCGAAATTAATTCAAATGACCAAAATCCAGAATTTCGGGCCAGATGTGTTGATAATTTTATGTTCGAAAGATTAGAAGAAGTAGAAGAAAAATACCTCGATTTAGAAAAGATGCTTGGCAATCCGCAGGTGGCAAGCAACCCGGCGCAGTACCAGAAGTATGCCAAAGAACATTCGGCCATGGGGAAGTTGGTTGAAACTTACCGCCGGTACAGAGAAGTTAAAGAGCAGATCGCCGATAACACGGAATTGATGCGCGATGAAGACGAAGAAATACGGGAGATGGCCAAAGAAGAGGTCCAGAAGTTAAGGAAAGAGCAGGAAAATCTGGAAGATGAGCTAAGGATACTCCTGCTTCCCAAAGACCCTAACGACGAAAGAAACACCATCCTGGAGATCAGGGCCGGTACCGGCGGCGAGGAAGCGGCCCTGTTTGTAGCCGACCTGTTTCGCATGTACAGCCGGTTTGCCGAGCGCCGTAGCTGGAAGGTTGAGACCATGAGTTCCAATCCTACCGGCATCGGCGGCTTTAAAGAGATTATCGCCCTTATATCCGGTGAGAATGTCTATAGCCAGCTTAAGTATGAAAGCGGCGTGCACCGGGTGCAGAGGGTGCCTGTGACCGAGGCCCAAGGGAGGATTCATACCTCGGCTGTGACCGTAGCCATCCTTCCGGAAGCGGAAGAAGTTGACGTATATATTGACCCGGCCGATATTCGCGTGGATGTCTATCGTTCTTCCGGCCCGGGGGGGCAGAGCGTAAATACTACCGATTCCGCGGTGCGCGTCACGCATATCCCGACCGGTATGGTGGTGACCTGCCAGGATGAAAAGTCACAACATAAAAACAAGGCCAAGGCCCTGAAGATACTAAGGGCCCGGCTGCTTGACAAGACGCAGAATGAGCAGCAGGAAAAGATAGCACGGGAGCGCAAGAGCCAGATCGGCACCGGTGACCGGAGCGAACGCATTCGTACCTATAATTTCCCCCAGGGGAGAATGACCGACCACCGCATTGGTCTCACTCTGTACCGGCTGGATGCGGTTCTGGGGGGTGAACTGGAAGATGTCATCTCTCCGCTTATTGCTTACTATCAGGCCGAGGCCCTCAAACATTGATAAAATGCAGAAGACAGAAGTCAGAATGCAGAATACAGTCCGTAGGACAGGCATAAGCAGATTCTATAATCTCCCTCAGAATACCGTAGGGGGCGTCCTGAAGCGTGCTCAACAGACTCTGGTCGCTGCCGGCGTCCCGGAGCCAGAGGCCGATGCCCAGGTGCTCATGGCCCATGCCTTTGGTATGGATCGTCTAAACCTCTTTTTGAACATGGACCGGGTCTTATCTTCTGCGGAAAAAAAGGCGCTGACCGGTCTTATCCGGGAGAGGACAAAAAGAAAACCCCTCCAATATATCCTGGGCGAGCAGGAGTTCTGGTCTCTTTCCTTTAAAGTAACCCCTGAGGTCTTGATCCCCAGGCCGGAGACAGAAATCCTGGTTGAGGCGGTTCTAAATACCGTCAAAAAACAGGGCATTCCCCCGGACGGCCTTACCATGCTTGACCTTTGTACGGGAAGCGGTATCCTGGCCGTTGTATTTGCCGGAGAACTTCCCGGCGCCGACATATATGCCGTGGATATTTCAAAAGAGGCCCTTTCTGTGGCCATGGAGAATGCCCGGCGGCATAACGTCCCGGATTCCATAACCTTTTTACAGGGCGACCTTTTTGCCCCTTTAGATGGCCTGTCATTTGACTTTATTGTTTCCAATCCCCCTTATATATCGGGAGAGATGTTCCCGGGACTGCTGCCGGAGGTGCGGGATTATGAGCCGCGGCTGGCCTTGGACGGCGGTCCGGATGGTCTGGACGTGATCAGAAAGATAATCGGCCGGAGCGCTGCGCACCTCAAGATTGGAGGCCGGCTTTTCCTGGAGATAGGTGATGGACAGGATAGGGAGGTCTTAAAGGAATTTGAAAGACGCAAGGCCTTTGGAAATGTCTCTATAATACGTGACTATTGCGGCATTAATCGGGTGGTCCGGGCACAGAGGATTAACTGGATTGATGAATGTAACACTTTAGATGTTTGGGAGTAACTATTCAGCCCTTATCATTTCAGACAGATGACTTGGCTAAATTCGAAAATCGAAGCACGAAATCCGAGACAATATCAAATGACCAAAATAAGAAATTCAAAACGAATTAGTTCCACTATAGTTTGGAACATTATAGAATTTGAAAATTTGAATTTGTTTCGAATTTCGATATTCGGATTTCGAATTTAAAATCATACCACCCACAGAGGTTGAACGTATTTAGAATAAGTTTTAAGAGGCTAACCTGTTACGAGAATGGATAAAATCATAATCGAAGGCGGCTATCCCCTTGAGGGCGAGGTGGTAATAAGCGGGGCAAAGAATGCCGCTTTGCCGCTTATCGCCTCTGCTCTACTCGTCGCCGGCGGGCACGTGTTTGATAACCTACCGGATCTTGTTGATATAAAAACCCTTTTAAAATTACTTGATTACATGGGAGTCCGGTTTTCCCGGGAAGGGCAGCGATTAGAGATCGATACCCGGGATGTAGATAAGTGCGAGGCCCCTTATGATCTGGTAAGGACGATGCGGGCCTCAGCCCTGGTTTTAGGTCCTCTTCTGGCCCGGTTCGGACAGGCACGCGTTTCCCTGCCCGGAGGATGCGCTATAGGGGCCCGTCCGATCAACCTGCACCTTAAGGCCTTTGAAAAGATGGGAGCCAGGATCGACCTGGAGCAGGGATATGTTATGGCCCGGGTGGACGGATTAAAAGGAGCGCCTGTCTATTTTGATGTGGTCAGCGTAACCGGCACAGAGAACGTGATGATGGCGGCAACCCTGGCCCAGGGGACTACGGTGATAAAGAATGCGGCCTGTGAGCCTGAGGTGGTGGCGCTGGCTGACTATCTGGTCAAGATGGGGGCGCGTATAAAAGGGGCGGGCACAGATACCATAGTAATTGAGGGTGGTTCCGAACTCAGACCCGGCTGTTGCCATATCATCCCTGACCGCATTGAGGCCGGGACCTATATGATTGCGGCGGGGTTGACGGGTGGAGACCTGTTTTTACGAAATTGTCAGGCCGGCCATCTCCAGGCGGCTATTGCCAAACTGCGCGAGGCCGGTCTCGTTATTGATGCGGATTCCGGGGGCATACGGGTGCGACGAAATGGGTTGATCCGCAGTGTAGATGTCAAGACGCAGCCTTATCCGGGATTCCCTACCGATTTACAGGCCCAGATGATGGTGCTAATGACTATGGGAAATGGCCTCTCGGTCATAAGCGAGACTATTTTTGAAAATCGGTTTATGCATGTGGGCGAACTGCAACGTATGGGCGCCGACATTATCGTCGAGGGACGGAGCGCTATTGTTAAAGGGGGCGGCAAGTTGCTGGCTGCGCCGGTTATGGCTACTGATCTCAGGGCCAGCGCTTCGCTTATTCTGGCCGGACTCGCAGCCGAAGGCAAGACGGAGGTATCCCGCGTATATCATCTCGACCGGGGCTACGAACGGCTTGAGGAAAAACTCTCTTCAGTCGGGGCCCGGATATGGCGGGTTAAAAGTAGCGTTTAGCGTGTAGCAAATGTAACTGTTCACCGTTGTCCGTTCGCCGTTCACCGAAAAAGACGTTTTCGTGCTTTTCACGGACATCGGTGGCCGAATAACGGAAAATACCTTCACCGTTTACCATGCGGAGTTTTTCACATTTTTTGAGGGGCGACGGTTGCCGGAAAATACGATCACCATTGACTGCCTGCCTGTCGGCAGACAGGCTCACCGAAAAAAAGCTTCTCAGGTTCTTACGGACAACGGTGAACTGATAACGGTGAACGGATACTAGCGTATAGCGGTTAGCTGTCATCATTTTTGTTATCCGTTAACCGTTGTCCGATATTTTCTTTCGGTAAACGGTCAACAGTGAACGGTGAACCGGCTGAACGCTGATAGCTACTTATCAAAATTACTTGCCTTTTCCCATAGCTTGGGCTATAAAATCCCACTCGGATGTTGCCATGAAACTACATGAATATCAGGCCAAAGTTCTACTTGCGCGGGAAGGCGTCCCTGTGCCGCCCGGAGAGATGGCGGCTTCCCCGCAAGAGGCCGGGACGGTAACCGATAAGCTGGGGCAGGGGCCGTTTGTCGTTAAGGCACAGATCCATGCTGGCGGCCGGGGAAAGGGCGGGGGTATAAAGGTCGCTGAGGATAGAAGAGCGGTCGTGGAGACTGCCCAAAAGATCATAGGGATGAATCTGGTTACGCCCCAGACCGGTCCGGAAGGTAAACTGGTGCGCAAGGTTCTGGTGGAACGCGCCTTTCCCGTCGAAAGAGAGTACTACCTGGCCGTTACCATAGACCGCAGCAAGGCGCGCCCGGTGATACTGGCCAGCGCCGCCGGCGGTATGGAGATCGAGGAGATTGCCCGGTCCAAACCACACCTTCTGATAAAAGAGGCCATTGACCCGGTGGTAGGTCTGATGCCTTATCAGTCCCGTAACCTCTTCTTCGGGCTGGAGATGGAGCCTGCCCTGGGATCGGCGTTCATTGCGCTTTTAGGCAACCTTTATCGCGCCTTTGCCGCTTATGATTGTTCGCTCGCGGAGATAAATCCTTTGGTCGTCACACGGGATAAAGAGATGTTTGCCCTCGATGCCAAGCTGGATATTGACGACAACGCCCTGTTCCGGCATAAGGATCTTCTTGGATGGCGGGAACATGAGAACACCTGGGAGGAAGAGGCGGCTCGATACCGGCTGAATTATATCCGTCTGAACGGCACGGTAGGGATGATGGTAAACGGCGCAGGCATGGCTATGTCCACTATGGACGCTATAGCCTTGGCCGGGGCAAGGCCGGCCAACTTTCTGGATGTCGGCGGCGGAGCCAATGCCGAGGCCGTGGCTAACGGTTTCCGGCTCATATTTTCCGATGAACGGGTTAATTTGGTGTTGATCAATATCTTTGGAGGCATATTGCGCTGCGACGTGCTGGCCGAGGGCGTCATAAATGCGGTCTCCGATCTTGAGGTAAAGGTACCCATAGTAGTCCGCCTGGAGGGTACAAACAAGGATAAGGGAGCCGAACTTCTGGCTCAATCCGGTTTGAATTTTACCGTGGCCAGGGATATGAATGAGGTGATATCGATAATCAGCTGTCAGCAATCAGCCATCAGCTGACAGCTTTCAGAAAAACTGTTTTTATTGAGGCTCTTGTAAAACTGTTTGTCATCCCCGAATGCTTCTATCGGGGATATGGTTTTTCAAACAGTTAGAACCAGATTCCCGCTCAGAATCGCTGCGGGAATGACAGAATGGAGAATTTTGCAAGAGGCTCTATTATCTCACTGACTGCTGATAGCTGATCGCTAATAGCTAAAAAATGAGCATCCTTATTGACGAAAATACACAAGTAGTTGTCCAGGGGTTGACCGGTAAGGAAGGGAGTTTTCACGCCCGGCAGTGTACGGCCTATGGGACTAAGGTTGTGGCCGGGGTTACGCCGGGCAAGAAGGGTCAGGAGGTGGATGGCGTTCCGGTCTATAATACCGTACGCGAGGCCTGCCGTGCCCATGCCATTAATGCCTCTTTGATATTTGTTCCGGCCTCCTTTGCGGCTGATGCCATCATTGAGGCGGCTGATGCCGGGCTTAAGGTCATCGTCTGTATTACCGAAGGGATTCCGGTTTTGGATATGGTGCGTGTCCTTCGTTACCTGGACGGAAAAGACTGCCGGCTCATCGGTCCCAACTGCCCGGGGCTGATCTCGCCGGGTAAGTGCAAGGTAGGCATCATGCCCGGCCCTATCCACAGGCCGGGTCCTATCGGCGTTGTCTCCCGCAGCGGCACCTTGACCTATGAGGTAGTGGATCAGTTGACCAAGGCCGGTCTGGGTCAGTCCACCTGTGTGGGCATCGGCGGCGACCCGCTTATCGGTTCTACTTTTGTCGATATCTTGAAACTATTTGCCGCTGACGAGGACACCGGGGCCGTGGTCATGATCGGTGAGATCGGCGGCACGGCAGAGGAAGAGGCCGCAAGGTACATAAAAGAATCCTTCCCCAAGCCGGTTATCAGCTACATTGCCGGCCGCACCGCACCCCCGGGCAAGCGCATGGGCCATGCCGGGGCCATTATATCCGGCGGCCAGGGCACAGCCGCCCGGAAAATGGAGACCCTCCGGCAACACGGCATCCATGTGGTAGAGAACATCGGTGAGATCGGCACGGAGACACTAAACGCTATCCGCTAGTCTGCCGGTGCGGAAATTGGTTTCCATTTTTTGAGGAATAATTTTTCTCTAGCCCGGCGCATAAAAATGTGAAAAATTTTTCCATTCTGTGAACTTCCTTTTCCCATTTTCTATTTCCCGGCAAAAATTATACGCTTTTCTTCGAATACACTACCCGCTAATCGCTATACGCTATACGCTGCCTAATGGCATATTAATTGCTTATCTAATGGCGATTAGCGATCAGGGATTAGCGCATAGTAACGGTACGTTGCACGCTATCCGCCAAAACGCTATACACTAAGACGGGAAAATGATATAGTTGCATTTATAGGTATTGGATATAAAAATGAAAAAAGAGGGTGGAAGATGAGGAGGTTCAGATTTATGGCTTCAATCAGATTTTTTATTTTGATCTTAATATTAACGCTTTTCCCGGTTTATGTCGTCCAGGCACAAGAGGTGGCTTCCGGGAATGCCCCGGTTGAGGCGGGAAAAGGGGGGGATACAGGGGGATTTTCAGGTGAAAAGTCGATAGTTGATGATACATATATTATAGGGCCAAGCGACGTTCTGGAAATCCAGGTCTGGAAGGAGCCCGACTTTTCGCGGGTTGTACCGGTAAGGGCCGACGGGATGATAACCTTACCATTGCTTAACGATGTAAAGGCGGCCGGATTCACGCCCCTTCAATTAAAGAAAGACTTAGAGAAAAAGATTAAGGATTTTGTAGAACTTCCTGAAGTTTCAGTTATAGTTAAGGAAAGTCTGGGTCGCAGGTTATACATTATAGGCAAGGTGGCAAGGCCGGGAGAATATTTGTTGAGTAAGGATATGACGGTGCTGCAGGCCCTCTCCGTGGCCGGTGGTCTTGCGGAATGGGCGGATTCCGATGACATAATTATAATTCGACGGGTTGGAGACGAGGTTAAGCGCATCTTTTTTGACTACGAAAAGGTGATCTCAGGGCGTAATCCGGAGCAGAACATCTACCTGCAGCCAAATGATACGATTATTATTCCATAAGAAGCTATCAGCCTTAGATTGAACAGATTATTGGGGAAATACGGTTATGAGATATCTTAGAGTGATGGTTATCGTGTGGTTGTTTCTGTCCTGTTTTTCGTGGGCGGTCCCTTCAGTCCGGGCCGAATGCCGGTATAAGTTTACTCCGAGCCTCTCTGTTGATGAAAAATATGACGATAACATCTTCCTTAGACATACTGAGGAGACGTCGGACTGGACAAGCACTATCTCGCCGGCGCTTTCCTTGGATGCCCAGTGTCCCACCAGGGGCATCACCCTGAATTACAGCCCGGGATTTGTCTTTTACAAGCGATATACCGAATATAATACCGTGCGCCACAATGGCAACGTAAGCGCATTTTTGCAGGCTGGCCCTCATACCCGCATCGATTTTCGGGACAGTTTCTACCGGACGGAGGAACCGAGGGAACAAATGGAGGCTGTTCACGTTACACGCCGCTATTTCATGCCGGGAATATATAAGGGTCAGCCCGGATTCTTTTACTGGGACCGGGATGAGATTGTGTACGCTACACGCCGGGACAGAAATACCTATTACCGGAATACCGGTGATATCAAGGTCTCGCATCAATTCGGTCCTAAGGACAATTTTTTTGTGGGTTACAGTGACAACCATCTGGAAAACAGGGATCCGGAGATAGAAGACACCAGGATACAGACCCCTTTTGCGGGAGTCTCCTACTGGTTTGACGTGCAAAACGGCCTGGACTTAAACGTTCGGCATGCCATAAGCGATTATGAGACCACCCCTGACTTTAAGCAATATACGGCCGGCGCGCGCCTCGTTCATCTGTTTAGCCAGGAGAGCAGTATTTCTCTTGCCTATAACCATACCGACATGAATTATGACCCGCGCGGCACGGATTATGTGATACACGATGGGATGGTCTCATATAGCATGAGTCCGGGGCCGCATACTACGCTGAGCGCGGGCCTCGGGTATTTTTTGCGCAATCCTGAAAGGGGCGGGACAAATGACGGATTGAGTTATCAGGCAAGTATCGAACAAAAGTTCGAGCGGGGCAGCGTTTTCGCGGGGGGAGAGGGCGGCTACCGTCAGGAACTCTCGGATGCGGAAAACCTTGGCTTTGCCAAGTTCTGGTCTGCTAACGGAGGGATTAATTACATATTACTGCCCGATTTAACGGCGAGCGGCGGGTTAAGTTATGTGGAAGAAAAGTTTATTGAGCAGGCCGATAGGCGGGATAAACTTTGGTCAGCCACTGCCGGCCTTACTTATAGTTACAGGCGCCGGCTGTCCCTCTCGCTAAGCGGACAGCACACGGAGCGCGAATCGAATGTGGACATCAACGACTACGACGATAATCAGATTATGTTAAGGATCACAGCTAGTTATAATTAGCATTCAGCTATCAGCCCTCAGCTATCAGCTTCTGATGTCTTTGTTTAAGGGCTGAGGGCTGACTACTGATTGCTGAAAGCTAAGAGGTAATCATGACAGAAAAGGAAAGCAAAATAGACTTCACCTATTACCTGGACATGCTCAGGCGCAGGAAGTGGTATATAATTCCCACTTTTTTCCTCGTCCTCGTCGCAGGGCTGATATATTGCCTCGCTGCCCCGAAAACCTATAAAGCCGCTACTACCATAAGCATCATCAGGCAGAGGGTCCCGGAGAGCTTTGTCCATTCCACGGTCACCGCGGATATAGATGAACGGCTCCACTCCATCGGCGAGGAGATATTGAGCCGCACCAGACTGGAGGGGGTTATAACCCAGCTTAATCTCTATCCTGAGGAGCGTAAAAAACTCCCTATGGAGAAGATAATAGAAAATATACGGATGAGAATCAACCTCGAAATTTCTTCTGCCCAGCGGGCCATGGCAAAACAAGGCGCTACTGCCTTTACCCTTAGTTATGAGGATGAATCACCCCGGACTGCGGCCCTCGTGGCCAATACCCTGGCCTCCATGTTTATGGAAGAACATCTGAAATTGCGGGAAGAGCAGGCCGTGGGCACAAGTGAATTCCTGGCCGAGCAACTACAACAATTGGAAACACAGCTAAAGGAACGTGAGGCAGCCATTGGCGCTTATAAAATGTCCCATATGGGTGAATTGCCGGAGCAGAGAGATGCCACCCTGGCTGTGCTGGCCCGGCTTCAGCAGCAACTGGACGCCATCCAGGAGAGTATAAGACGCGCCCAGGACAGAAAGATACTCCTCCAGCAACAGATCGCTACTGAAAAGGAATTTTCCAGAGCCAGATCAGGATCCGGATCCCCGCTGGAGGCAGGGGTTGACTCTCTTGAACAATTAAAAGAAAACCTTGCCGTCCTGGAGTCGAGGTACACGCCCAACCACCCGGATGTCCTTAAAACCAAGAAGATGATTGAAAAGTGGGGAAAAACAGAGGGAAAAACGGAGGGGAAAACCGGTGAGAAGGGAGAAGGCCATGTGACGATTGAAGGCAACCGGGTCGTGGCGAATCTACAGCAGCAGATATATGCCGTTGACATGGAGGTAAAGAACCTTCAAATAGAGTCAGAGAAGGTAAAACAAAAGATATATGCCTACCAGGGTAGAATAGAGAATATACCACGGCGAGAGCAGGAGCTTCTTGATCTCCAGAGAAATTATGACAACTTGAGCGCGAGCTATCAGGACCTGGATGCCAAAAAGCTGGAGGCGGAACGGGCCGAGAACCTGGAAAGGAGGCAGAAGGGCGAGCAGTTCCGGATTCTTGACCCGGCCCGGGTGCCCCAGATGCCGTCCAAACCCGATATCCCCAGGATACTGGCGATGGTTATAATCGCTGCTCTGGGTGGATCTGTCGGGCTGGCCTTTGGCCGGGAATATATTGACAAGTCGTTTTACCGTCTTGACGACATAGAATCATTCCTGAATCTGCCGGTACTGGCCGGCATCCCTGTGCTGGTCACGGCTGAGGATATGAAAATAAAGAAAAAACAGAGGGTTATTGCTATTTCTGTAATAAGTTTCGGACTTGTAGTTACGTCTGTTCTTTTATTCGCCGTAATAAGAAAGTATCCGGGGGCGTTGCTATAGCCATGTACGAGCGTTTTTATTACCTGAATGAAAAGCCTTTTAAGATAACGCCCGACCCCCGTTTTCTTTTCTGGAGCGAAGGCCATAAAGAGGCCCTGGCCCATTTGAGGTACGGGGTGGAGGAGAAAAAGGGGTTTGTAGTTATCACCGGCGATGTAGGCACCGGCAAGACCACATTGTTGCAGGCATTGCTGGCGGGTCTGAAGGATAATATACGTTATGCTGCGGTCTCCAACCCCGGCATGAGCATCGATGATTTTTTGTATTATATAGGCAATGCCTTTGGGCTTTCGTTGGGGACCTTTTCCAAGGCCCAATTCTTGCTGAAATTTTCTGAGTTTCTGCAAGAGTCGGCCCGCCAGGGGAAATATGTACTCCTTATTATTGACGAGGCCCATAAGTTGTCTGTTGAGCTTTTAGAGGAGATAAGACTCCTTTCCAACCTGGAAACGGCCGAGGAAAAACTATTAAACATTTTTCTGGTCGGTCAACCGGAATTGAACCCGAAGCTTACGGATCCATCCCTTTTGCCCTTGAGACAGCGTATAAGCGCTTCTTATCACCTTCTGCCGCTGACCAGGGAGGAGGTCGGGGAATACCTGAAAAAGCGCCTGCTTGTCGCCGGGGCCAAGTTTAACAATCTTTTTAGACCTGGCGCTGTACAGACAATCTACAAATATACAAAGGGATACCCGCGGGCCATTAATATCCTGGCCGACCAGGCCCTGTTAACCGGTTATGTAAAAGGAAAGAAGGAGATCGACGCCAAAATCGTCAGAGAGGCGTCAAAAGACCTGGCACTTCCCGGCGAAAAGAAGATCAGATTCTTCCCGGCGTGGTTGAAGTGGGGAGTGGGGGCCGTAGCCGGGGTTATAGCCGTTGTATTGTGGGGGATGTATTATTTTTCGTAACTAGTGTTCATCCGGAAACTACCGTTTCCGGATGAACACTTTCAGCTTTCAGCCATCAGCCGTCAAAAAAACAGACAGTAAACAACATGTTAAGCTGAAGGCTGATAGCTGACTGCTGACCGCTCCATCCGGACCTCTTGGTTTCCGGATGGAAACTAACGAGGAGAAATTATGGGCAAGATATATGACGCCTTGGAGAAATTTAACCGTGAGAAGGTAAAAAGACCGGTCGAAGACACGCCCGGACGCGTCGTACCGGAGGCTTTGCCTGAGATGGAACCGGCCGGGGAGACGCCTCTCTTAGATGCGCCGGGGCGCAATATCGAGATTGAGAGTTTGCCTCTTGCGGGGCAACATGTGGCTTATGGTCTTGATGAGCGGTTGGTAAGCGTGACCGATCCACAGTCCCTGGCCGCCGAACAATTCAAGATGCTGCGTTCCCGCATCCTCTATCCCCGCAATGGCTCCATCCCCAGGACCATAATGGTCGTAAGCGCTATGGAGGAGGAGGGTAAATCACTTATTTCCGCTAATCTGGCTATCAGCATTGCGCAGGGAATTCAGGAACATGTATTGCTGGTTGATTGCGACATCCGCAGGCCGGCGCAACACCTTTTATTTAATGTATCCGGTGAGCATGGCCTGAGCGATTATCTGGCTCACGATGTCCCTCTGGAAGATCTTTTTGTCAAGACAGATATTGATAAATTAACTCTTCTGCCCGGCGGCATGCCTCCTCCCAATCCGTCCGAACTCCTTTCCTCAGAGAAAATGGGCCGTTTTATAGAGGAAGTCAAAAATCGTTATCATGACCGGTTTATAGTCTTTGACTGTACTCCGGCCCAGATAACGGCAGAGGTATCTGTCCTGGCCAAAAGTGTAGACGGCATTGTCATGGTTGTGAGGAGAGGGAAGACAGATCGTGATATAATTAAAAGATCGGTTTCGGTTCTGGGTAGAGATAAAATCATAGGTGTGGTGTTCAACGGGTTCACTCATTTTTCTCGTGAGTATGAGTATTACCGGAGCTACAAGTATCGTGGATGATGAGTCCAATCGCTAACGCCCTCACCATAGACGTGGAAGACTACTTCCAGGTGCACGCCTTCTCAGGTGTGATAAGGCCTGAGGACTGGGATAGCTATGAATCCCGGGTGGAACATAACACTTATAGAATTTTAGAAATATTGAGCAACCCATGCGGTACTATTATACCGGCCCATTCCTCGTCACTCCTCACTCCTCACTCAATCAAGGCCACCTTTTTCATCCTGGGCTGGATAGCTGAAAAATATCCAAAATTAATCCGGGAGATAGCCGAACAAGGGCATGAGATTGCATCACACGGTTATCGCCATGAACTGGTAACCGGTCAGGTTCCGGATGAATTTCGGGCGGATGTTGCAAAAACGAAAAGGATACTTGAGGACATCACCGGTGAAGAAGTCGTCGGTTATCGTGCCTCTACCTATTCCATCACCAGAAAGACCTTATGGGCGTTTAAGATTCTGGCGGAAGAAGGATATAAATACGATTCCAGCATCTTTCCCGTGCATCATGATGTCTATGGCTTCCCTGATGCCCCGCGATTCCCGTTCAAGGTTAGCCTGAACGGCCGTATGGCAAATGACGTTCAAAACGTTCGATCGTTCGCTGCCGCGAACTCGTTTGCACGTGCGAACGACTCAAGCGGTTCGAACAATTCGAACATTTCTAACGCCTCAACCGACTCGAACAGCTCGAACAATTCTAACGATTCGAACATCCTCTGGGAGTTCCCCATCTCCACTAGCCGCCTTCTAGGACAAAATGTTCCTATCGCCGGAGGAGGCTATTTTCGCCTGTTCCCCTACTGGCTGGTAAAGCGGTTGCTTGGGCACATCAACAGAACTGAACAAAAACCGTTCATATTCTATTTACACCCCTGGGAATTTGATCCGGGACAGCCAAAAATTGACAATGCCCCGTTGAAATCAAGGGCCCGGCATTATTTAAATCTCGATAAGGTTGAAGGACGATTTAAAACATTGCTGAGTGATTTTAATTTTGTCCCGATTCGGGACCTGATTGTTTCTGTGTCATGAGCTATCAGCCTTCAGCAAAGATTTCCCAGGCTGACCGCTGACAACTGAGCCGACTACTTACAAATTATGTTGTCAAACACCCGTATAGTTATTGTATCTATTCTCCTGACCGTTGCGGCAGTTGTTTCCTATTGCTGTGTGGGTAACATAGTTGACGTGCCCATAAAAAAATCGCTCAGCACATTTCCCACACAGATCGGCGCATGGAAATGGGTTGATCGTACACACATGAGCGACGAGGTGAGGAAGATGCTGGGGGTTGACGACTATATCCAGTATGATTACGTATCCGCAGACGGCATACCAGTTAACCTGTATGTGAGCTATTTTTCGTATGTCGGTAGCAGGAAGGGCTATCACTCTCCGAAAAACTGCATGCCCGGAGGCGGCTGGAACATCATACACTCAGAGCCTTTTAAATTGACGGTCAGCCGTTCCGGGCCGGTTGCCGTTGAAATTAATAAGATGGTAACGCAGAAGGGCGCCGAAAAAGAGGTCGTATTCTATTGGTATCAATGCCGGGGACGAATAATACACTCAGAATATATGGGTAAAATATATCTGGTGCTGGACTCCATGTTCAAGCGTCGCTCTGACGGCGCCTTCATCCGCATCATAGCGCCGGTGCAGGACGGTCAGGAGACGAAGGCAGTCGAATATTTGCAGGATTTTACGAGGCAAGTGATTCCGGTCCTGGAGGAATATCTGCCGGGAGCCTGATGACGTTCGATCGTTCGCTGTCGCGAACTCGTTCGATCGCTTCGCTCGTTTGAACGTTCAAACGTCCTGAACAATTCGAACATCTAGAACAATTTTAGCGACTCGAACGGTGTTTCACACATGGAATTCAATTTCGAAAAATTAGAAGTCTGGCAATTGGCCATGGATGTTATTGATGAGTCGAAGGTGTTAAAGGGATGATTATGCCTTACGTCTCGAACAAGTCGAACGTCTCGAACGTTTCGAACCTGATCTACCTGCAGCTTGGCCTGATCCTTGGCCTCTTTTTCCTTCTCTATTATCCTGTCATTACAAAACTGGTTTCGGATTGGGGGATCGATGACAACTATTCACATGGTTATCTAATCCCGTTCATAACCGGCTATATGATCTGGAGCATAAGAAAGGACCTGAAAAAGATTGAGCCTACACCCGGCAACCTCGGCCTTGTCCTGTTAGTCCCCGGACTATGCCAGCTCCTTGTAGCGCGGGTCGGTTCTGAGTTTTTCCTCCAGCGGACCTCGATGATATTGGTTTTATTTGGTCTGTCATTGTTTCTAATGGGTAAGAAGTTTACCAGGAAAGTTTCCTTCCCCATAGCCTACTTATTTTTTATGATCCCTGTCCCGGCCATTATCTGGGACAAGATCGCCTTTCCCATGAAGCTCTTTGCCTCATATCTGGCGGTTAAAGTCATCGGCTTAATCGGCATACCTATCTTCCGGGAAGGCAATATCCTCCACCTGGCCAACACTACCCTGGAAGTGGCGGATGCCTGTTCCGGACTCCGGTCATTGACTTCACTTCTGGCCTTAAGTGCCGCGCTTGTGTTTTTTACCGGGCACTCAACATTTAAGAAATGGCTTTTATTCCTTTCAGCCGTTCCCATAGCCATCCTGACCAACATTATCAGGCTGACGGTGACTGCCGGTCTGGCCAGCAGGTACGGAGAGGCGATTGCCAAGGGATTTTTGCATGAGTTTTCGGGTTGGCTGATATTTCTACTGGGTCTGGCCATGTTGATGGGTGTTAACGCATTGTTATCTCAAAAAATTAAATCCGAAATCCGAAATTGAACATGCATAGCGAGCGCATTCCCCGCTGCTTGCAGCGGGGTTAGCGAGCGAATACGATGCATTTTACCTTGCATACGGAGATTCCCCGCAGCTTGCTGCGGGGAGCTTCAAAAATAGCATGGCAAATTCGCAATCCCAAATTCGAAGTTTAAAAATAGAACTTCCCTTCCACTTTTAATAGAAAAATCCTTCCCCGCCGATATTCGCAATATGTGAAAAATTTTTCCACTTTCCCTCGTTTTCCATTTTCTATTTTCTAATTAAATGTTAATTTTCAGTAATCATTCAGCCACAGATTTACACAGATGAACGCGGATAGGTTTAAATACAAAGAAATCACAGATATTATTCTTAGAAGTTTTTATGAAGTTTATAATGAGCTTGGTGATGGATTTCTGGAATCTGTCTATGAAAATGCCCTATATATTGTCCTAACCGGATATGGACTATGTGTAGAAAGGCAGAAAGATATATCTGTATTTTTTCGAGGTAAAGTAATAGGAGATTTTAAGGCGGACTTGATTGTAAACGAAAAAGTAATCGTTGAACTAAAAGCAGTTCGTACCCTTGACCCCGCACATGAAGCTCAATTAATCAATTATTTGAAGGCAACAAATATTGAAGTTGGCTTATTATTGAATTTTGGCAGAAAACCGGAATTCAAAAGATTTGTATATGATAATAAAAGAAAAAATATCAGTGATGATCAGCGTAGATCGGTGGCTGAATAGTTACAATTTTCATACACTAAACGCTGACTGATATATGCTGATTAATGGCATAAGAGTTGCATTCTCACAGGTAACACATTTGAAAATCTAGGGAGAGGGTCTTGTTGCATGAAAAAATGGTATGTAATCCAGACCAAAGTGCGGGAGGAAGGCAGGGCAACTTTTTTTCTCCGCCAACTGGGCATAGAAATCTATTTCCCCAAAATGGAGATCTGTACTATGACCGGGACCAAAGCAACCATGGCCCGGAAACCTCTATTCCCGAACTATATTTTCGCCCATTTCGATGTCCAAAAAGACCTGTCCAAGGTGAGTTGGACAAAGGGTGTCCAAAAAATATTGCCTGAAAGTCCTACCCCGGTTCCCCTGGATGAGGAGATAATAAAATCCATAAAGGGTCTGGCCGGTAAAGATGACGTTGTGCGAAAACGAAGATTCAAGAAAAATGAACGGATCCGGGTCATCCGGGGGCCAATGCGAGATATTATGGGTATTTTTGAAAACTGGGTTTCAGACCAGGGCCGGGTCAGAATATTGCTGGACCTCTTTAATTATCAGGCCCGGCTGGAGTTGCATCATTCGCTGATCGAGAAAATCGGTTAAGTAGTTAAACATGCATAGCGAGCGCATTCCCCGCTGCTTGCCATCCAGGTCCGACACTGGCGGGCAGCGGGGTTAGCGAGCGAATATGATGCGTTTTACCTTGCATACGGAGATTCCCCGCAGCTTGCTGCGGGGGAGCTTCAATTGACCGTATAGCGAAGTTGATTTTATGCAGCAAAATTATACAGTTAACGCGGTGGCCGCAGCGCCGGACGGGCGGAGCCTGCCCTGAGCCGCCTGCTAAGTACTATGTAGGTGCGAATGGAAGTAAAGATATTAAAGAAGGAAAATGACTTGTGGGAGGACTATGTTCAACGGAGTCCTGTAGCCACAAATTACCACCAATCAGGCTGGCAGGGGGTTATTGAAAAGAGCTTCGGGCATGAGACGTATTATCTGATGGCTATAGCCGGGGGGACAGCCAGGGGTATATTACCACTCGCTCATATGCGCAGCCGTTTGTTTGGTAATTTTTTGGTATCCCTTCCATTTTTTAATTACGGGGGGATTATTGCAGATGATTCCGAGACCGTAGAGAAGCTCATATCCAGTGCGGTAGAGATTGCCAAGGACTTAGGGGCGGATTATATCGAATTCAGACACCTATATAACAAATTGCCCCTTGGCCGGACAAAAGAGCACAAGGTCACTATGATTCTCGATCTCAAAGGCGATATAGATTCTCAATGGAAGGCCTTTAACGCCAAGCTCCGGAATCAGATTAGAAAGGCAGAGAAAAGCGGCCTTCAGATAAAGATCGGCGGATTAGAAGATATCCCCGGATTCTACGAGGTATTTGCCGAAAATATGCGCGACCTGGGGACTCCGGTCTATGGAAGGGCCTTCTTCCAAAACGTGTTGACCTCTTTCCCGGAAAACGCCGGGGTTTTTAGCGTAATTTTTCAGGATAGGGTTATAGCTTCCGGGATAGCCTCCTGGTTTAAGGATACGTTCGAGGTCCCGTGGGCATCATCAATTCGGGAATACAGGGCCCTTTGTCCCAATAACCTTCTTTACTGGGAGGCGATAAAATTCTCCATTGAAAATGGATTTAAAAAGTTTGATTTTGGTCGCTCGACACCGGGCGAAGGTACGTACAAGTTCAAAGAACAGTGGGGCGCCGGGCCAATCCAGCTTTACTGGCAGTATTGGATGAAAGACGGTCGGTCATTACCCGAACTGAATCCCAAAAATCCGAGATATCAACTGGCAATTAAGGTATGGCAAAGATTACCGTTGGCGTTGACTAAGGTCTTAGGGCCGCGGATTGTAAGGAATATACCTTAGGTAGACCTGAGACCTGAGACCTGAGACCTGAGACATGAGACATGAGACCACAGACCGGAGACCTCAGGTCTAAAGTCTAAAGTCTCAGGTCTGAAGTCTGATAAAAAGATGAGTAGAGACTATAGAAAAATAAAAGCATGGCAGATGGCCGATGATATTACAGTTGAGGTTTATAATATTACTCGGTCGTTTCCAAAAGAAGAAATTTATGAACTTACATCCCAGTTACGCAGGGCTATATCCTCTGTTCCTGCTAATATTGTCGAAGGTGCTACACGCAGTCATAAAAAAGAATATGTTCATTTTCTTAATATTGCGCGAGGTTCTTTGGCCGAGGCAGACTATTTCCTTCACCTTGCAAAGAGACTAAATTATTTTGATGAGAAACGATACAACGAAATTTCAAAAAAGATAAACGAACTTGGTGCTACATTATATGGGCTTATGCAAGCAGTTAAAAAAGAGGTCTGAAGCTCTGATGTCTGAGGTCTTCGGTCTACAGTCTGAGGTCTGATACATGTTCCGATCCCTTCCTCCTTCCGGGGTGCCGATAATGCCCTCTGATATTCTGGCGGGCTTGAAAGACACCCTTTACGGTAATAAGTGTATCGAGGGGTTTAAAGAAGATATCTGCCGCTATTTTGGTGTAAGGCACTGTTTCCTCGTCTCTTCAGGACGTGCGGCCCTGGCCATGCTCCTTATGGCCATGAGGCAGCTCAGACCGGATAAAGATGAGGTAGTTCTGCCTGCTTATACTTCATTTTCTGTCCCCTCCGCCGTGGTCAAAGCCGGACTCAAGGTATCGCTCTGTGACATAGACCCCGAGACAATGAGTCCGGATATAACCAGCCTGAAAGAGTCGCTGTCTGATAAGACCCTTTGCCTTGTGGTATGTCATTTATACGGCTATCCATGCGATATGGACGCTATTTTAAAGGTGGCCGGAGAGTCAGGTGTATTTGTGATAGATGACGCCGCCCAGGCTATGGGCGCTACATATAAAGGCAAGGCCTTGGGCACGTTTGGTGACGCAGGGATTTTCAGTCTGAGCAGGGGCAAGAATATCACTACAATTGACGGCGGCATAATAATTACCGACTCGGAAAAAATAGCCGCGGAACTTTCGAAATTAGAACTTAAGAAGGCAGGTCTCTTAGACCGGCTGAATCTGATTTTTAAAGCGATGATCATGTCTCTGCTGTTAAGGCCGCAGTTATATTGGATACCGCAGCGACTCCCGTTTTTAAAACTGGGCCTTTCGGTATTCTCTACCGAGTTTGGGCTTAAGGAGTTTACAGGAGTTCAGGCGGGAATCGGCCGGAGGATGTTGAGGAGACTTAAACAGATAAATGAAGGCAGAAAGAAAAAGGCCGGAGATCTGATGGCTGGTCTCAGCGGCTGTAACGGCGTTAAATTTCCCAGGGAGATTGCGGGCGCAGAACCCGTGTTTTTAAGGCTCCCAGTGAGGCTTGACAGGATAGACGACTGTGGAAAAGCGGGTCTGGGAATCGTCCGGTCATATCCTTATCCGTTGAATGAGATCGATGCGTTACGCCCTCACCTGGTTTCGGATAGAAAAAATTTTCCGGGGGCAAAGGAGTTTTCCAGGCGGGTATGGACGTTGCCTACACATGGATATGTACAACAAAAAGACATGAAAAATATTATAAAACATTACAGTCTCAGGTCTCAGGTCTGAGGTCTGTGGTCTAAAACGGAGGAACTTATGGCACGTGCTGATCAGGATACACTTATGGCATTACCTTTAGACGAGAAAATTGCCTACGCCAAAGGCATTATCAAGGGCGCCATGGAAAGGTTCGGGACAGAGAAGCTGCTTATAGCCTGGACGGGCGGTAAGGACAGCACCACCATGCTCTGGCTGTACCGGGAGGTCTGTAAAGAACTGGGCATAGAGAAACCGCGCTGCATGTTTATCGATGAGGGTCATGTGTTTGAGGAGATACTGGAACTGGTCGGTCAGGTCAGAAAGACCTGGGATGTAAATGTGATCACCGTCAAGAATATCGACGTAAGCGATAAGGCCGCCGGAGTCGGCGATATGATCCGGGTGGCGGACCTCAATGCGCGCAACCGGCAGGAGGTGGCCAGGCTCGGATATACGGAAGAGGCCTTTTCTTTTGATCCTGAGTCCTATGTGGGGAATCACCTTATGAAGACCGTGGCCATGAATATGTTCCTGGAGAATGACAAGGTAGCGGCCCTTTCCACGGGCATCCGTTGGGACGAACAGGAGGCCAGGCTGGACGAAGACTTCTTCAGCCCCCGCGGGAATCCGGAACATGTCCGGGTGCATCCCATCCTCCACTTCAAGGAGCGTGATATCTGGGACACCATCCACAACTATAAGATTCCCTTCTGTTCCCTCTACTATCAGGGCTATCGATCTTTAGGCGCCAAGGGTTCAACAGTAAAGGTTTCCGACATCCCGGCCTGGGAGCAGGACCTGGAGAATACGACCGAACGCGGCGGAAGAAAGCAGGGCAAGGAAGACATCATGGCCAAACTCAGGGACCTGGGGTATATGTAGGAAGGGACGAGGGACAAGAGACAAGGGACGAGGGACAAGAAGACTATGAAAGGGCATCACAAGTTAACTGTCTGGAATCGTGGCATTAAGATGGTCACAGACGTATATAGATTGACCGAGCGATTTCCAGGTCATGAGCTTTATGGCCTAACAAGTCAAATTCGCAGAAGTGCGGTATCAATCCCAAGTAACATAGCAGAGGGCGCAGCGAGAAATGGCACAAAAGAGTATATCAATTTTCTTTCGATTGCTCAGGGGTCTTGTAGCGAACTGGAGACGCAGATGATTATTGCCAAAAACCTGGGTTATGATTCGGATGGCAACATAGCATCCATTTTAGAGGAACTCGACGAGATTTCCATGATGATAACCGGTTTACAAAAATCATTACGTAAAAACATTCAAAAATCTGGAGAAATATAATGAACGTATTCTCAAAACTTGTCCCTCGTCTCTCATCCCTTCGATCTTGTCCCTCGAAAGTCTTCGTCCTGGGCATAGACGGGGTGCCGTGCAGTCTGCTCAAGGAATTTATGGGGCAGGGGATAATGCCGAATCTGGCGGAGGTCGTCAAGAACGGGACGCTCAAGCCTATGGATGCCTCGATTCCGGAGGTCTCCTCCACCTCCTGGTCCACTTTCATGACCGGGGTCAATCCCGGCCGGCATAATATATACGGGTTTACGGAACTGGATCAAAGTTCCTATAAATGGCGCTTCCCGAATTTTAATGACATCAAAAGCCCTACGCTCTGGGATATTGCCGGACGACAGGGCAAGGCCAGCATAGTCATTAATCTGCCCTCAACCTATCCGGCCCGGCCGTTAAAAGGGATTCTTACGGCCGGATTCGTGGCCCTGGATCTACAGAAGGCGACTTATCCGGAGTCTGCCTATCAGTACCTGAAGGGCATCGACTATAAGATGGATGTGGATACGCAAAAGGCGCAGGTCTCTCCGGCAGCGCTGGCGGAAGATATTATGGCTACCTTTAAAAAAAGAAAGGAGGCCATCCTCGGCCTGATGGAAAAGGAGACATGGGACCTGTTTATCGGGACGATCACCGAGACCGACCGCCTGCACCACTATCTCTGGTCTGCCCTGGTTGACAAGGCACATCCCCAGCACGGTTTCTTCATAGACTTCTATAAGGAACTGGACGCCTTAATCGGCGAGGTTTACGGGCGCCTGGATGATGATACCTCCCTGATTATGCTTTCCGACCATGGGTTTACCGAGATAAAAAAAGAGGTCTATTTAAATACCTGGCTGAGAGAGAAGGGCTATCTGAAATTTAAAAAAGAACCGCCAAGCTCGTTCGAAGACATCCACGGCGAGACCAGGGTCTTTGTCCTTGATCCTTCGCGGTTCTATGTGCATCTCAAAGGTAAATATCCCATGGGAAGTGTTTCCAACGGTACTGAATACGAAGACCTGAGGAACAGGTTAAGGGAAGACCTGCTTTCTTTGACCATAGACGGGCAGAAGGTGATCAAGGCGGTCTTCTTTAAGGAGGAGTTGTACAAGGGACCCTGTTATGATGATGCGCCGGACGTAGTGGCCCTGCCTGTGGATGGATTTGATCTCAAGGGGGCCATAAACAAGGACGCCCTGACCGGCCGGAGCCTCCTGACCGGCGGGCACACGAGAAGCGATGCCACGTTTTATATTAACCGGCCTGTGGAAACGGACGGCATAAATATCATCGATGCCGGGGTAACGGCGCTGAGGCAATTGGGAATTGAGGAGAAAGAGCTTGAGGGCAGGGCGCTGGGGTAGCGGCGCTGATTTCCATTGACGAATGCGAAGAAAAAAGGCAGAGAACAAAAATTGAAGCAGATTTCAGCCAGGATGGATGAGTGGAAAAGAAGGCACAGAAAAGAGATCGCCCATGTTGATGCAGTAAAGGCCGTAAGAGAGATCAGGAAAGGCAGATGATAGTTCTTGATGCCTCTCTACCGGCAAGATTTTGGCAGCAGTATTCAAATCAAGGAAAGGAGGTGGCGTATGCAAAGGAAATACACGGCGATTGTTAGAAAAAGCAAACTTGAATACGTAGCGATATGCCTGGAATTAAATGTTTCATCTCGGGGTGAAGATCTGGCATCTGTTGAAAAAAACTTACGGAGTGCAATCGATCTCTATCTTGAAGATTTAAAAGAACATCCCGAAACCGTTGCCGGACCGATTTCAACCGAAGAGTTTATTGAATTCCTCAGGGATACAGAGCCTGAGTGGTACAGAGAACCGGGAGAAGGTCTCGTTTTGCGCCCTCTCGAAGTTCACGAGGTACCTTCATATGCATAAATTGCCTTCCTTATCCAGTAAAGAGCTAATCAAATTGCTGGAAAAAAGCGGCGCCATTTTTGTCCGGCAAGGAAGTACCGATCACGCAATATATTCCAGAACTGTCGAAGGCAAGAGGTTTTCTGCCCCCGTTCAGATGGGTAAGAAAAGTCTGGATCCTGTATATTGCAAGAGGCTGTTAAGACAATTGAAATTTACGGATGCCGAAATCGAATCCCTTTTAAACCATTGAACAAATATTTGGAAGTAAGGGGCAGGGGTTGTTGTAAATGTAATCTGGGGGCAATCTATGACAGCGTATTGATATTTTATTCTTTCTCTGTATTCTCTGTGGTTAGTTTTTGACAGTATGCTCTTCCCTGTAAAGATAGTTGTCATGGTGAATAGATGCATCATTTCCCTTGACGCCGGAATGAAATGTATGTACAATGGCTGTACGTAAAAATGGATCGGAAGGAGTTTTTAATGTCCACATCCGCGACCACCCCGAAAGCATCCTCTCCCCGCAGGAAAACATCTGCCGCACGCTCCGGTAGATTGGGGCTGCGGACGACGCCGATTCAGGCCGCCCTTATTCAACGCGCCGCCGAGGTGACACAAAAAAGCATTACGGAATTTGTTCTGACCAGCGCTTGTGAGAAGGCGGAGCAGACCCTGTTGGATCAGCGGCTGTTTCTAATCGACGAGCAGGCCTGGAATAAATTTCAAAAGGTTCTTGAAAGACCCGCACGGGTCAAAGCAGGTCTGCAGGGGCTTATTGAGGAACCGGCGATCTGGGAACATGAGTGAAAATATTCCTTATTCGCCGCCCGTTCTTCTTTCAGAAGATCATCTCTGTGACGGTTTCAATTGCGGAAACACCGTGCTCAATGAGTGGTTGCGGCGGCATGCGTTGCAGAATCAACGGGCTAATGCGGCAAGAACCTTTGTCGTTTGTCAGGGAAGCAAGGTTGTTGGCTATTACAGTTTGGCCGTAGGGGCAGTGGATTACGCCGGCGCATCCGGGCGCGTCCGAAAGGGATTGGCGCGCCGGCCCATTCCGGTTATGGTTCTGGCCCGGCCGGCTGTGGACATCCGCCATCAGGGCAGGAAGATCGGCCGGGGATTGCTGAAGGATGCAAGCCTCCGTACGCTTCAGGCGGCCGATATTGCAGGTATCCGGGCGATTTTTGTCCAGGCAAAAGACGAGCGGGCGCGCGCTTTCTATGAACGTTTTGGATTCGAACCTTCTCCCATCCATCCTCTGCAATTGATGTTGCTGGTCAAGGATATCAAAATATGCGCCAGGAGCCTGTCGGACTTAGGATGATCTGCTTTCACCTTTGAGCTTTTAGCTCAATATGAATTCTATACACGTCGTGCATGAACGTCTCCCTTGGTCTTAATGCCGGGGTAACGGCGCTGAAGCAGCTTGGGATTGAAGAAAGAGAGCTTGAAGGCAGGGTTTTGATCTGAAAAATGACTATACTTGAGTATCTCTTCTGGACTTGCTGTGCTTTTGTCGTCTATACCTACTTTGGCTATCCATTGTTATTGAAGGTCGCGAGCTTATTCAGGACAGGGAAGACGGACAAGCGCTCGCTTGTACCCTCTGTAAGTTTTATAATTGCTGCATATAATGAGGAGAAAAGCATAAGAAACAAAATAGAGAACACCCTTGCGTTGGATTATCCGGCAGACGAACTGGAGATCATTATTGCTTCGGATTGTTCCAGCGACCGGACGGATGACATTGTAATGGGTTTCGCCGGAAAGGGCGTTCGTCTGGTAAGGGCGATGGAGAGGCGCGGGAAGGAGTATGCCCAAAATCTGGCGGTAGAAAAAGCCAAAGGCGAGATATTGGTGTTTTCGGATGTGGGGTCCATACTGGAGCGGGATGCCTTAAGAAATATTGTTTATAACTTTAACGACGCAGGCATAGGCGCTGTCAGCAGCGTGGACAAAATACTGTCTGATGACGGGCGGGTAACAGGTGAAAATTTTTACGTGAGATATGAAATGATGCTCAGAGAGCTGGAGACACGTGTAGGTTCTGTCGTTGGACTTAGCGGCTCTTTTTTTGCTGTGCGTCGTAAGGTGTGCCGGGGATGGCAGGAGGGGCTGCCCGGTGACTTCAATGCCGTTATCCATTCTATTAAGCTGGGTCTTCGGGCGATAAGTGATCCGGAAACAATCGGCTACTACAGGAATGTGAGATCAGAAAGACAGGAGTGGTTAAGAAAAATCCGCACCGTTGTCGGCGGAATATCTGTAATAATGGGGCACGGGGAGATCCTCAACCCATTTAAGTACGGTTTTTTCAGTCTTCAGGTATTAAGCCATAAAATATTCCGCTGGCTTATACCGTTTGCCCTGCTCGCGGCCCTCTTGTTAAATTTATTTTTGGCATATCATACTTTATTCTACGCCGCCTTATTGGTTCTTCAACTGTCCTTTTATGCGCTGGCCTTGCCGGGTTATCTGAGTGGCGGAGAAAACAGATGTAACCTTTTTAAAATTCCCTATTTTTTTGTGACCGTAAACCTTTCCATCCTGTATGCCTGGGCAAAGTATATCCGAGGCGAGCGATTCCGCACCTGGCAGCCCTCGGAGAGATAGTCGATAGTACATTTTATGGGATTCAGCCTGGCAACCGTCAAATCTCTCCTTCGAAGCGGCATTTCTCTTGCCCTTTATGCCACGGGATTGCCGCTCGTCCTGACGCGGGGCAAGGTCGCCATACTCATGTATCATCGTGTCCTCGAGCCGGAAGAGACCGCCGGGGTGCAGCCGGGCATGTATGTCAGTGCTGAGACCTTCAGGAAGCATATGAGATTCCTGGCTGCCCATTTCAAGGTGATTTCTTTCCAGGACTTATTGGAAAGACTAAAAAATAAATCCTTCAAAGATGCAGCACGCTATGGTGTTATCACCTTTGATGACGGATGGCGTGACAACTATGATAATGCCTATCCCATCCTGCGAGAATACGGTTTCCCGGCGACGATCTTTATTGCTACTGCCTATGTCGGCACCAATAAATGGTTCTGGCCGGAACGACTGGCCTATCTTTTGAAAGAACTGGATTCTGCCGGCCATGCCGGGTATTCCTCTGAGACGCTGTCCGGGCTTATGCAGAAATACGGCATAGCCTGTCAACGGCAAGGGGCATGGGGAGGGCAGGCCGATCGGATTATCGAAAGGCTCAAGGCCCGTCCTTCTGAAGAGATAATTTCGTTACTTGCCGGGCTGGAGGATCTTTTGGGAAAGGAGTGTCCGGCGAAACGATTGCTTCTTTCCTGGGCTGAAGTAAAAGAGATGTCCGGTTGCGGGGTATCATTTGGTTCTCATACGGCTAATCATAGGATACTTGACGGCCTTTCCGACTATGAAATCCGGACAGAGCTGGAAGTCTCAAGAAGCGAGCTTTTACGGCGGGATATAAACTTTGTCCCCGTCTTTTGTTATCCGAACGGCAACTACAACCCAAGAGTAGTGCGACTGGTCAAAGAGGCCGGGTATGAGGCTGCGGTTAACACCCACCCGGGACAGGTGAAGATCGGTACAAATGATTTATATACGTTGAACAGGATCGGAGTCCATAACGACATTAGCTACAATACATATACCTTTGCGTTCTTAATAGCCCGCATGTTGCATGTTAGTTTTCATCCAAAAACTTCCCCTCCCCTGGCGGGAGGGGATTAAGGGGAGGGGGAACAAGTCGACTAATAACAGAGCATCATTTTTATGATAACGGCAAACAACTTGAATATCCTCCACATCTTCTCCGGTGACCTCTGGGCCGGCGCCGAAGTAATGGTCTTTAACTTATTAAGGCGGCTGAAGGAATATCCCGGAGTCCATCTTGCAGCCATTTCATTAAACGAAGGCATTCTTTCCTCCAGGCTTAAATCTATGGGCATAGCCACCCATGTGATCCCGGAGAGCGAGTTTGGTTTTTGGCGTATATTGGAAAGGGCCAAAGAGGTGGTCTCCGGAAAACGGATAGATGTCATCCATGCGCACCGCTATAAAGAGAATCTTCTTGCTCTCTTGCTTCGGAAGGGCTGTCAACCAAGGGCCGCTTTGGTCACTACGCTTCATGGCCTGAGTGAATTTTATTCGCCTAAAGATAGATTGACCGGGGCCGTGAACAAATTTTGTTTGAGAAGGTATTTTTCCAGGGTGATCGGCGTCTCAAAGGAGATAGAGAGAGGTTTGACCGGTCGTTACGGGTATCCCCAAAAGGCTGTTGAAGTAATTTATAACGGGATCGAGGTTGACCACAAGGGGATACGCATCCCCGAACCGGAGCAAAACGGTAACAGGGTTTTCCACATCGGGACGGTGGGCCGGATGGTGCCGGTAAAGGACTATGATTTATTTATAGAAACAGCAGCAGAAATTTACAGACAGCGCCCTAATGCGGTTTTCAGTATATTAGGCGAAGGGCCTCTCAAGGCTGAACTGGAGAAAAGGGCGGCCGAGATGGGGTTAAGCGACGTTTTTAAATTTATGCCTCCGGTAGAAGACCCTTTTCCCTACTACAGGCAATTAGATCTTTATGTTAATACCTCCAGACACGAAGGCATACCCCTCAGCGTTCTGGAGGCCATGTCTTGCGGAGTTCCGGTCGTGGCCCCGGCCGTAGGCGGTCTGCCGGAGATCATTTCATCTGAAGCGGAAGGGTCTCTGGTGCAGAAAAGGACACCTGAGAATTTTGCGCGCGTCTGCCTCCGGTTAATGGACAATCCGGAACTTCGGAACAGGATAGGGCACAGAGGTCAGGAAAGAATAAGGGCCGCATTTACCGCCGAAAAAATGGGCGAGGCTTATTATCGGCTTTATAAGGACATAACAGGATAGTTTATGTCAAGGGTCCTGGTATTGGATGGTAATCAGCGAAGCGCCTTGGCTGCTACCCGGTCGTTAGGGCGCAAGGGCATTTATGTGACAGTCGCCGACGAAAATAAAAACAACCTGTCTGCTGCCTCAAAATATGCCAAAGAGGATTTTGTATATCCGTCGCCCTACCGCGAGCCGTTAGACTTCCTGGAGGTGCTACGGGCCGAAACGGTCAAAAGGGGGGTTAGGATTATTTTCCCGATGACCGATGTCACTACGGCCCTTTTGCTGGAACACAGGTCGGCTTTTCCCGATATAGATATTCCCTTCGGCGATTTTAGCGCCTATGAAATGCTGACAGATAAATGGAAACTTTTTCAGATGGCGCAGGATATAGGAATCCCAATTCCCAGGACATGGTTCATTGAGAGTGTGGATCGGCTGGAGCAGGCAATTCCAGACCTTACCTATCCTGTTGTCCTGAAGCCATACCGTTCGCGGATCTTCTGCAATGGGCATTGGGAGGCTACGAGCGTAAGATATGCCGGTTCTGAAGGTGAGTTAAGAAAAATAGTGTCCGGGGAGGACGCCTTTGCCCGACATCCATTCCTGATTCAGGAAAAAATCCAAGGTACGGGGCAGGGGGTATTCGCACTCTATGCACATGGTAAGCCCCTGGTTTTTTTCGCCCACCGTCGCCTGAGGGAAAAACCACCTTCAGGCGGGGTTAGTGTACTACGGGAGAGCATACCTGTTGATCCGACCATGCAGGAGACGGCAAAAAGGCTGCTTGACCGTGCGGCGTGGCACGGAGTAGCCATGGTTGAATTCAAGGTGGATAGGGAAGGGACGCCATACCTTATGGAAGTGAATGCCCGCTTCTGGGGATCACTTCAACTTGCTATTGATGCCGGGGTCGATTTCCCTTGGTTGCTTTACCAACTGGCAACCGGAGAAAATCTTAACAGAGTCAATAGCTACAAAATCGGCGTTAAAAGTCGTTGGCTCCTAGGCGATCTGGATCATCTTTATCTGACATTTAAAAATTCCGGACAGTATCCGGCCTATTCGAAGTGGCAGGCAATAATCCACTTCTTGAATTTCTTTGAAAAGAATACGAGATATGAGGTTAATCGGTGGGATGATTTGAGGCCTTTTCTTTTTGAACTGAAACAGTATTGCTCCGGCAATTGAAACAGTATATCGAATGTGACGAGTATATGGAGTTAACAGGTTACACAATCACGGGCAAATCAGAGCACTTAGCATTCTTAGATAGTTTACGCGCGATTGCAATAATCATGGTTGTTGGGGTTCACGCGTTAGGTTATTCTATAACGCTTTCTCAAATACAGCATGATATAATTTTATTTGTTATTCACACTGTTTCTGTTCCACTTTTTTTTCTAGTTGACGGATACATATTTGCCAGGAACGAAACACATTCGAGTAATTATACCTATAAGGGCTATATTAAAAAGAGCTTTTTCAGGTTGCTTGTTCCATGGGTAATTTTTACATTGATTTATACCCTTGCGCGATATGTTTTTGAGTTGACTGGTTTGCTTAATGACAGGCTCATTCTTGGTAATTCTTTACCGCAAATAATTATATCAGCCTATGGAGCCGTATATGCGCCTCAAATGTATTTTCTGTTCTCTCTGTTTTTGATACGTCTATGCTTTCCCATGTTAAAGATAATCCTATCTTTCAAGAATTACGGCTTGTCTTTTCTATTTTTTCTCTATTATGCGGTTTATGTAAACACCATTCCGTATATTTCTAATTATTTAAAAATTGATGGCGGGCAAGAGCCCATACTACATGCCTTGTGGGGATTTCAATTTTATTTTGCCGGTGTTATTATCTATAAGTTTTCACAAAATTATGACCTTAAGAAATTGTTGCCCCCGCTGGTAATGCTTTTAATGTTTGTTCTATTAATACGATACAAATTCCGACTGTATAACTTGGATCATCTTACCCAGTATTTATATCTGTTAAGCATTTTTTTCTTCTTCGCTTTTTATTGCACACCGGGAATTCCACCCTTGAATCTCATTGGGAAAAATACAATGGGAATCTATTTGATTCATGCACCTATAATTTTGAAAATGGTGTCTTTATTTTTAAACAAGTTCGTATATGTTCCAATTTATTCTTTTCTTTCAATATGGATTACTGCTTTGCTATTGAGCTGTTGCATTGCGTTAGTAGTCAACAAAGTTCCGTATGGTTGTTTATTATTTGGACTAAAATACCAACGAAGTACCGTAGGTTAAAACCGTCATAGATCGTTCGAGTTGAAGGAACGGATGCGAATATTTAGGGGAATTTTACACGTTCATTCTGATTTTTCCTATGACGGGAGGAATACTATCCCTGAATGGGCCGCCTTTTTGAGGGCTAAGGGTTATAATTTCGTCTGTCTAACCGAACACGACGACGATTTTGATGATGCAAAAATGGCAGGGCTGGTCGAGGAATGCCGGAAGGGTTCCACCCCGTCTTTTCACGTGATACCTGGTCTGGAATTCCGCTGCGCCAACAAGGTGCATATCCTTGGTCTCGGCTTGACCAAATTTTACAAGACAAATGACCCGATAGAGGCTGCTCAATTTATAAGGGATAATAACGGTGTTTCTGTTATCGCCCATCCAAGAGGATACGAAAGAAATATAACAGAGGAACTTATTAAGACTGTAGATAGTATAGAGATATGGAACGGCGCCAAGGACAGCCGTTTTTTCCCGCATCATGAGGTCTTGGGTCTTTACAAAGGATGGAAGGAAGTTAACCCGAACCTTATTGCGATAGGCGGGGCCGACGTCCACGGCGTGGACTCTTATTTTCAGTTGGATGTGCATATTACCGATAACGGTAGTGCGAAGTGGAATGTTAAGAACTTAAGAGACGGTGGCCTTCGAAAAATTTGCGGCCGCTACTTTTCAATCTCTTCAGGAAAGCCGGGATTGCCGATGACATGCTTACGAGGCATGAGGTTGGTTTACGACCGTGTTAAGACCTGGAGAGACATACAAAAAGGAAAACCTGACACTAACCGCTAACCCCTACACGCTATACGCTAACTTACATGGAACATCAAGAAATCGGATTAACTGGGCGTGGAGAAAGAATAAGCCTTAGCTTCCTGGCCTGTATCGTTTATTTCTTCTTTGAATACATGAGGCTTCAGGAGAAGTACGCCATTTTTTATGGATTATCGCTTGGCAAGGTCAGCGCTATTATTTTCCTTATTGCCTTTTTTCTTGACGGGAATACTTTTTCATACAGGAACAGGATCAATAAATATATCATCGCCTTTTCCATCTGGATGATTCTGACGGCGATCACCGGCATTAACTTGAATGAGTCAATCGATCGATTAACGGATATTTTAAAATTTTTTCTTATATACTTTCTTGCAATTAACGTCATAAATAATAGAAGGCAGCTTTACATACTTATCGTAACCCTGCTTCTCCTTTATCTCTCCTACACCAATTTTTCCTTGCGCCAGTGGGCGGCTCAAGGTTTTTATTCAGGCATTCACGGGACATTTGTCGGCAGCGGCTTCTTCAATAATGCCAATGACATGGGCGCTGCATTGTGTGCTTTTTGGGGGGTCAGTCTCGGTATGGCGTTTGCTGACAAGAAGGTCCTCTTCGGTTTCTTCAAAATGAAATGGTTCCATATATTAAACACACTGGCATTTGTGTTGAGTATCTTAATAACAAGCGCCAGAGGCGCTACGTTGGGATTGGCCGGTAGCGCTGTTTATGCAGCCTTCAAGAGCAGGAAGCGGGTTCTCTGGTCCGTAACATTGGTTATAACCAGCATCATCTATATGGGCCTCATCTCCCCTCAACAGTGGGAGAGGTTTAGGACGATGGGTGATGTTGAGGACAAGACGGCACAGGAAAGGATTGAAAATTGGAAGGCTGCTTTAGACATGTTCCAGGACTATCCGATCACAGGGGTAGGCGTAGGCAACTATGTGGAGGCAAACAACCGCATTTACCATACAGGAATCCCCTATGTGCAGCATAATATATATCTCCAGGCCCTAACAGAGACCGGATTGCCCGGCTTGGCGATTGTAATACTGATGATAATCGGTTTTTTTAAAAATCAGATGGAGACAAAAAAAATACTGGAGAGTGAAAAGATTGATGATCCTTTTTACAAGGGCCTTGCTAATGGATTAAATATTTCGATGATCGGGTTCCTGATCGCCGGATTTTTCATTACTGTTTTGTTTTATCCGTTTTTCTGGGTGAATTTGACCATTAGTGTTGCGTTGAAGAAAATCGTTGAAAAAAAAGTCTCCCCTCAGGTTGCATAGCGATTTGTTATTCGTCCATTTTATAGTTAAGTTCAGCAGGCCTTAAGACGTCTGATAGAAGAAAAGATTTTTAATGATGAACCCCAAACAGGCGGACAACATACATCCTTCAATATCGTTAAAGAGGCTCTTCGGCCATACGGCTGTTTACACTGTCGGCATGGTAGCGCAGAAGGTTATAGGGTTCTTGATGATTCCCGTTTATACCCGGTATCTATTGCCTGCCGATTACGGTGTCCTTGAGCTCCTGACGACGACATTCGAAATAGTCGGTATATTTGCCGGGATGGGCGTGACTGTTGCCATGACACGGCATTATTATCAGTATGATAAAGATAAGGACCGTAAGGCGGTAGTCAGTACTGCATTGATTATTAGTCTGGTTGTTTATCCTTTGACAATAGGCATCCTGTATTTGCTTTCAGGAAAAATTTCGCGGCTCATTTTTGGTACGGATATATACAGATTACACCTTAATCTCATGATTTTTAGTTTTTTGGGATCAACTCTCCTGGAAATTCCTCTTGCCTACCTAAGGGTGAGAGAAAGATCGGTCAGGTTTGTGCTGCTGGGCTTGGCCCGATTGTTAATAGCCCTCAGCCTGAATATATATTTTGTCTGCATACTGAAGCTTGCTGTAATAGGAGTTCTTTACAGCGGAATAATAACTGGGGGATTATTAAGTGCCTATCTTGTCTTTTCCACTATCAAAGATACTGGTTTAAATTTTTCGCGGCATAAGGCGAAGGAGATGATGCGCTATGGGGTGCCGATTGCGTTCTCTTTTCTGGGCAGCTTTGTGCTGACTTTTTCAGACCGTTATTTTCTGAGGGTTTACAGTTCTCTTGCAGAGGTCGGAGTTTACTCCCTCGCCTACAGATTCGCAGGAGTTATTCCATTCCTGGTAGTAACACCGTTTATGCAGATGTGGGGTGTGAAGCGCTTTGAGATAGCAAACCTCCCGGATGCCCATGACATGTTTAGAAAATTATTCAATTACTATGCCTTCGTGTTAATTACCGTGGGTCTTATATTGTCAATTTTTATCAAGCCGGTCGTTCATCTGGTTGCCACTCCGTCGTATTATGCCGCGCATCATATCGTGCCGATGTTGATATTGTCATACCTTATCTATGGTTTCTTAAATATGATCAATATCGGGATACTGGTTTCAAGGAAGACAATATACATGAGTTTTGCCTATCTTATCAGCAGCCTCGTATGCCTGGGAAGCAATTTCATGCTTATACCCAGGTGGGGGGCGGCAGGCGCTGCATGGGCTACTGTCATATCTTATCTTGTGTTATTTATGTTTAGCTATCGCTTTTCGCAGTCTTTGTACAAGCTCAATTATGATTGGTATCCTATCGGAAAACTTATTTTTGCAGCGATAATCTTGTATTTTGTCGGTTATAGATACGACCCTTCTGACACTTATTTGTCAATAATGCTGCGCCTTTTTTTGTTGGGTTGTTACTTGGCGTATGCCTTTTTAGGCGGATATTTCACCCGGGATGAGAAAAGGACAATCATAGGGATGATTGCTAATCCCCTGGCCGGCTCCGGGCAGTTGTTTGGAAATCCTTCAGTAAAGAAATAGACACTATATTACAACATGAAAAACAGTTTGAAGGTAGCTATAGCCGTCCCCAAATTTCCCAATCCGGTCCAGCCCTATATTTTTAACCAGATACTATTTTTGAAGAAGCGGGGCTTCCTGGCCAATATTATTGCGAATACCGGTAAAAATGAGTATTACGGACATGAGGCGAATATACGCAGGTTAATCGACGATACCATTTACGTCAATCTGGATGGTTGTCGGAATTGTTTGAAGGAGATTTTCCCCGGCTTTTTTAATAATTCCAGTCTCCTGTCAGGCCTTAAAAAATGGCCGGGGCTGATTAAATCTAAAAACTGGCAAAGATATGGGGTAAAATATTTTGTCAAGGAATTGTTACGAGTAAAGGTCTTATCCGTTTCGCGGTTTGACATTATACATTCCCATTCCGTGTTTACCAGCTATGATTACCTGTTTTTGAAAGAAGTTTATGGAATACCCTTGATTACAACCTTTCATGGGTTGCAGCCAAATAATGTTAAGCCCTTGGATGGGCTTAAATTTCAGAGCCTCCTTGCCGTTGGAGACATTTTCTTAGTGAATACCGAGTTTGCCAAGGCCCAGTTGGTCTCCTTGGGGTGTCGAGGCGAAAAGGTTGTAATATTGCCCCAGGGGACGGATACAAAAAAGTTCATCTTCAAGGGAAGGAAGTTACCCGTAAATGGGAAGATAATTTTATTAACTGTGGCCCGCCTTTCTCCAGAAAAGGGCATTAACGATGCGGTGGAAGCAGTTTCGAAAATCTCCGCGCATATGCAGGTAGAATACAGGATCGTTGGAGAGGGACCTCAGCGTCCCGATTTAGAAAAGCTCGTCGGAGATTTGGGAATAGGGTCCACAGTAAGATTCTTGGGTGCGATGGGGCAAGAACAGCTTGTGGACCAATATAATGAGGCACATATACTATTAGTCCCAAGCATAAGGATTCCAAACGGCTTGGAGGAGACTCAGGGCGTGGTTATCCAGGAGGCCCAGGCGACGGGCCTGCCGGTTATTGCCACCAGGATCGGCGGCATCCCGGAGTGTATCGTGGATGGAAGGACAGGTCTCCTGGTGGAAGAAAAAAAACCTGAAGATTTGGCAAATAAGATCGACTTCCTTATCAAGAATCCGGACAAGTATAGAGAACTGAGCCACGCAGGCTGGCGAGATGTGGAAGAGCGGTTTGATATTGAAAAGATAGGTGAGAGACTTTTGAAGATTTATGAGGATGTTTTTACCCGTTCAAGGCGCGAGCAGGCTGCTGAACCCCTCAAATCTCTATAAACCCCTTTGCCAAGGGGGCAAGGGGGTTCAGGGATGCCTGAAGAACCGAATTTATAAGAAATGAAGAGACAAAGAGGACGAAAAGTTAATAATGATAAAATTTCATCTTCATGCTAAAGAACGGTTATTGGAACGGGGTGCGACTGAAGAAGAGGTCATCGCAACCGTGGAGAAAGGCGAGGCTTTCCCTGCAAAATTCGGGCGTACCGGCTTTAGACGTAATTTCTTTTTCAATGACATGCGGCGCGGCAGGCATTATACAACCAAACAGGTTGAGGCGTATGCTGTACAAGATGGGAATGCCTGGTTGGTTATTACTGTAATAACGCGCTACTTTTAGATGAGAGGAGGCAAGAAATTAATGAAATTAACGTATGATCCCAAATACAACATAGCCTATATACGCTTACACGAAAAAAGCGCTGAGGTGGAGACGATAAAAATATCTGATGAACTTAATGTTGACATAGCTCCTGATGGAACGATTTATGGCATTGAGTTATTAAATGCTAACAAGCAGTTACGAGGGGAAGAAGAAGGGAAATTGCTCATTTTCAATGAAGCCACGGGAGAAAGGGCTGAGATTATACTGTCAGAGGAATAGAATTTTCTATATTCTATTTTCAATTACAGACTATCCGCAACACCCTATCCCCTAACCGCTACCTAATTATGAACAATTCAAAACAACCTAATATTATTGTCCTTATCCTGGACGCCTTACGGGCCGACCATGTCTCATGTTATGGCTATCACCGTAACACTACGCCAAACATAGACCGGATCAGCGCGCAGGGGACAATATTTTTAGAGACGATTGCCACGGCCCCTTGGACGGTGCCTTCTGTTGCGTCAATATTTACCGGATGTTATCCCTCGGAGCATGGCGCAACACAGGAAAATCCTCATCTGGATGATCTTGTGCCGACCCTGGCCCAAATATTGTCTGAGAACGGCTACGAGACCATCGGTTTTTCCACCAACCCCTGGTTTAACCCCGGCACGAACCTGCGCAAGGGTTTTAATGAATTCAACCTGTTCTCCAACGAGAAGTCACGGAAAAAGCATATAAAAAGAAAGCTGTTGCAGCAGTTGCATTTGCTGAAAAAGGGTAGCCGTTTTTTTGTAGAGCCGGGTAATTCCCACGATATCGTGGACGAAATCAGTACGACCGTAGCATCCAGGACCCACCGGAACAGCAAGCCGTTTTTTCTCTATGCCCATTTTATGGATCCCCATCTGCCTTATGAGCCTTACAAAGAGTACATAAGGCGGATGATAGGTAATGATAAGGGGATGATAAAAAAGATAATGGATTGTCAACTTATCAGGGATGGACTGGTTCATGTCCGATATAATCTGGGATTGGAAAGGATCGATAAGGAGACAATCGATCTGTTTAAGCTGGCCTATGATGCTGCTATCTTGCAGCTTGATGACGCCATCGGCGCTTTGATTGAATGTCTTGAAAAAGCAGGGGCCCTTGATTCATCACTCATAATCATCGCAGCCGATCACGGAGAGAACATCGGAGATCATCGTTTGATGGATCATCAGTTGTGCTTGTATGATACCCTGCTCAAAGTCCCTTTGGTCATTATCGGAGAAGGGTTTCCCCGGAAAAAGCGATATGAAAAACAGGTACAGTTGCACCAACTCTTTGATACCATCCTGGAAGGAGCCTCTATAAATAGAGGGGATAGAGTTAACGGCGCGGGCAGTTTGCAGAGAATGATAAAAGATAGCACGGGGTTGGAGTATGCTTTCTCTGAATATGCACGGCCTGACCAGATAAAGAGCGGGTATTTGCGGATCACTCCTGCATTAGATGCAAGATTTGACACACGGCTTAAGAGTATAAGGACACCCAGGTTCAAGTACATCCAGTCAGAGAACGGCGACGATGAGTTATATAACCTGGAGTCAGATCCTGGAGAGGAAAAGAATATCCTGAGCGTTAATGAGGAAATATTGCATGAGTTCAAAAAAGTGTTTGTCAAATGGCAAAGCAATCTTACCGTGCATTCACGTTCTAAACATCATAGCAGTATAAGCAATGATGCGATTGCGAATCAGCTTAAGGGCCTGGGGTATATGTAGCGATTGCGTAGGCTCCTTGGGTGATGTTTGAATGAGATTTCGGGAAAAGATATACGCGCTACTTTATGTTTTTATCGGGAAGCATTTGCCGGGAGAGGAGTTGCCTCAGCCATTAAGGGATTTCTTTTCAAAAATACGGGTCTTTTTATTGAAAAGGTGGGCGTTTGGGAAAGTTGGTATAGACGTTGGGTGTAATGAAGATGTTACCATATGCGGCAGCAGATCGATTACCGGCGGAAGTCATTGGGGATTTGGAAAGGGTTGCAGAATCTTTTCTTCAGGTGGGCTGACTATCGGGAATCACGTTATGATCGCCGGATATGTCACTATAATTACCTCAAATCACCGATATGATACCCAGTTCAGCGATGAAGACAACTACGACGAACTGGAGCCGGTGATTATTAAAGATGATGTATGGATTGGTGAGAGGGCTATTATCCTCCCCGGCGTGACCGTTGGTCAGGGGGCAATAGTAGGCGCTGGTGCAATTGTTACCAAAGATGTGCCGGACTATGCGGTAGTCGGCGGCAATCCTGCAAGGATTCTTAAGTATCGCACCGTTCAGAACGCTAGTGAGAAATAAAAAAAACAGTAATCCTTACAGGCTGTTGCATTTGATCGAAACCAAAGGACCTGGCGGGGCGGAGACGGTTTTTTTGCAACTGGTTCAGGGGATGGCGGCGAGAGGCTATGGGTGCGTGGCGGCTGTAACCGGGCCGGGCTGGGTAAAGGAGCAGTTGGAGAACAAAGGAATTGTTCCGGTGCTCCTGCCCACAGATGGTTCTTTTGATCTGAGATTCCTCTCTTCTATTATTACCTGCATAAAAGGCCATAAAATTGACTTGGTCCATTCTCACCTGTTAGGGGCCAATGTCTATGCCTGCCTGGCCGGAATGTTGACGGGCCGGAAGGTCATCTCTACCTTTCACGGCAGTAAGGACATGGGGGATAGACGGAGCGTTATACACACATTGAAAGGCAAGATAGTCGGCAGGGGTTCGAGTCGTGTGGTTGCGGTTTCGGATACATTAAAAAGAGAACTGTGCGCCGGGAATTGGCTGAGGCCGAAAAAGGTAGAGGTAATTTACAATGGTATAGATATTAAAAAGTTCCGGACGGATAATGCCAAAGATTATAGAACATCCATCGGTTTTGCCAAAGATGAACTTCTTATCGGCATGATCGGCAATATTCGCCAGACCAAAGGGCATGATTACTTCATAAAATCCGCGGCAATAGTAAAAGAAAGATTCCCCGGCGTGAAATATCTGATTGTGGGACATGCGTCGGATGAAGATCATGAACGGCTTGTGAGACTTGCCGGGGAGCTTGGCCTTGAAAATACTGTTCATTTTCTCGGTTTCCGGCAGGATGCGCACAAAATACTTTCATGCCTGGATGTCTTTGTCCTGGCTTCTACCTCAGAAGGATTTTCCATTGCTACCGTTGAAGCATTAGCCGCGGGCATACCCGTGGTTTGCACCAGGAGCGGCGGACCGGAAGAGATTATTACCCATGAGAAGGATGGGCTGCTTGTACCTATTCGGGATGCCGGCGCCTTGACAGAGGCCGTATGCCGTTTGCTGGCCGATAAAGAACTGGCTTCACGGCTGGTGGGGGAGGGGCTGAAGACGGCAGAGCGTTTTTCTCTGGACAGGATGCTCGATAACTATGAGGCCTTGTATGCAAAGTGCCTGGGTGAGGCACGCTGAGGCATCGTATGGCAGTCCTCTTAGTGGCAAATTTCGGTTCCAATACCGGCTATGCCTGGAACATGATAGAAGAATACTTCGCCGGGATATGCGAGGCGCTGACCGCAAAGGGGACCCCGGTCTATATCTGTTACAGTGACCTTGCTGCCGGTAATCCGCCAAGATTTAACGGGTTGCCCGTAAAGATATTCGCTTTTGACTACCACCGCAAGGATATAGGGAATCTCTTTAAGTTTTGCAAAGTCCTCAAGGCGAATAGTATAGATACCCTGTACCTGACCGATCAACCGACTTATGCCCTTCGATATCTGTTGTTCCGCCTCGCCGGTGTCAGGAAGATCATCGTTCATGACCACACTTCCGGGGCGCGTACTGTTCCCAATGCCCTGAAGCGGGCAGTTAAAAGAATTATTCATGCCCTTCCTTTCATCTCCGGTGATTGTTTTATCGGGGTATCCGGGTTCGTGGTAAACAGACTGAAGTCTGTCAACTGCGCGCCGCCGGGGAAGATCAGGTTGATTTATAACGGCATCGATTTAGAAAAGTTTTCTCCGGGGCAGGATGATTTTTTGTACCGGTTATTGGGGCAGGACAAGGATAAGAAAATTATTTTTTTCTCCGGCAGGGCGAATTATTATAAGGGCATTCATATCTTAATCGAAGCCGCGGAGGAACTTCTGGTAAACAGGAAACGTGCCGATATAGTGTTTGTCTGTTGCGGCGACGGCCCGGATCTAAACGACTTCAAGGAGATGATTGCTTCAAAAGGCATTCAATCTTCTTTCTTTTTTCTCGGCAGGCGTGACGACGTCAACCACTTACTGCGTTCAGCAACTGTAGCAGTCGTACCGTCTGTTTGGGAAGAAGCCTTTGGCCTTACAGTTATTGAGGCCATGGCTTCGGGGGTGCCCGTGGTGGCTACAAGGGTAGGCGGAATAACAGAGCTTATTGAAAATGGAGTTACAGGATACCTGGTTGGACCGGGGCGGCCGATGGAACTGGCTGACGCAATAGATGAGATGCTTGGTAACCGGGAATATTGGCAATCGTCGACTCAAAGGGCGCGAGAATATGTAGAAAGGCATTTCGATATCAGGAGAAGTGTGAGGGAATTGCAGGAAGTGTTTGCATTACATTAAGGGGACAAGGAGTTAATGCAGAACCGGAATTTAGTATTCTTTGGAGAAGACTGGGGGAGACATCCCAGCACAGCCCAGTTCATAGCGAAAAAGCTCCTTGCAAGGGGATATAAGATAGTATGGGTGGACTCACTTGGTTTAAGGCAACCGAAAATAAATAAAGATGACTTTTGCAGGATCATGCATAAGGCGCTTACGGTTGCTACCCAACGTCTTACAAACAAAAAAAATATTGCGGCAGGAAATGAAAATTCTACTTTCATACACTTCGTTCCATTGGTGATCCCTTTTCATAAATATGCCCTGGTTCGTGTAATAAATAGGGCGATTCTCACACGCAAAATTAGACGTATTCTAAAGGATAATAATATCGCCAACCCTGTTCTAGTTGTCGCATGTCCTGGTGCAGAGGGTGTTGTAGGTGCGATCGGGGAATCGAAGAGTGTCTATTATTGCGCTGATGAATATTCCGTTTTCCCCGGCCTGGATACAGGGCTTGTCAAAAAACTGGAAAAACATATCTTGGAAAAAATTGACTGCATCATAGCCACATCACGGGGGTTGTATGATAAGAAAAAAGTGGAGGGTAAGCCTACGTATCTCCTACCGCATGGTGTTGAGTATGATCACTTCTCGAAGGCCAGTTTGCCTGGAACTGAGATTCCCGAAGATATACGACTATTGAAGAGACCTATTATAGGGTATCATGGTCTTATACAGGATTTGATAGATTTTGATATTATCAAGGGCATTGCGCGCAAAAGACCTGATTGGTCCATTGTTATGATCGGCGACAGAATTTTCGACGTAAACAATGTGCCTACAGAAAAGAATATTCATTTCCTCGGCAGGAAACCCTACGAGGAACTGCCGAACTATATTAAGGCCTTTGATGTTTGTTTAATACCTTATAAGATTGTAGAACGTACTATGTATTCTAATCCGGTTAAGCTAAGAGAATACCTTGCGTCTGGGAAGCCTATTGTATCGACACCGCAGCCTGAGGTGTTATATTATAAGCGGTATTTAAAAATTGCTTCGGATGCCCGGGGTTTTGTTGACGCGATAGAGGCCCTTTTAAGCAACGATACCGGTGAAGACAGAAGACTGAGAATGGGTATAGCGGAGCAGGAAACATGGGAAAAGGTTGTGGATAAATTTGAACATATACTTTATGGGTAATTTGGATAGAATATAAAAGGTGAGTATGGAATGAACCAGAAGAATATTTTACTCCTTATTGTTGATTGTCTGAGGGCCGACAGATTTTTGAAGATGGCCCAGGATGAGAAGATAATCGGGGGCCTCATGCAGTCGGGTTGTTACTGCACGCAGGCCATGACAACGGTTACCACAACTACACCGAGCGTGGCTTCCATGTTGACCGGCCTTTATCCTTTTGAGCACGGGGTGCTCTCTTTATCGGGCTACAAATTGACGGAAAACTGTATTACATTGCCCCAATGCCTTAAGGATAATGGTTACAATACGGCAGCATTTATCACCGGGCCCCTTTTGAACGAGAGCGGCCTGGACCGCGGCTTCTGCCGCTACGTTTACCGGGAAGAAAGTGATTACTTCAGCGGGAGGGTAAGAGGAGATATAGTAAAACAGATAAAGGCCCTGAGAAGGCCGTGGTTTGTTGTCCTTCACCTATGGGAAATGCATGAGAGATTCCATGCGGAGAAATCCCTTGTCAGGCGTGGGTTGAACAAGGTTACCTCCAAATTCGGTCGCCCCTTATACGAGATCGGGCCTGATCCTGACGATGAGAAGTTCACAAGACGGTATGATGAAACATTAAAAAAGGCTGTTTCAGCTATTAGGTATATTGTGGATAATCTTGATCTGGACCTGCTCATCATCCTGGGAGACCATGGAGAAAGATTGACAGAGCCTTTACATCCGGATGACCTGCAAAGGTGCAGGATGGTCCCGCGTCACGGCTTTCATGTATATGATTATCTGTTACATATTCCGCTGTTATTTGCCGGAAACGACATTCCTTCCGGCGTTATCAACACCCAGGTCAGTACAGTGGACATCTTTCCAACCGTTCTTGATTACTTGTCCCTGCCTCAGGCGGAGGGCTTGACAGGTCAATCTCTTTGGCCGTTAATGAATAAGCAAGAGAGGGATAACCAGGATAGGGTGATTTTTTGCAGCGCTAGCGGCATTATTTTTAAGAATCAGAGTGATTGGATTGAAGGGATAAGGACTCCGGAATACAAATATATTTGTCGTCCGTATTCGGAAAACAAGGAGGAATCGCTCTATAATTTAAAGAGTAGGTCGGGTGAGTCTGAAAATGTATTAAGGACGACTGACTCGACGACTGTAAATGAGCTACGGAGAAAGCTCTCAAATATCAAGATGCGAAGGTCATCGGCAGAAACGCAGATGATGGATGCCGAGGAAGATACTTCCGTTATGACCAAACTAAAAGAACTCGGGTACATATAAAATTACTATGAATCACAAAAGAAAAACCCTCATTATCGGTATAGACGGCGCGGATTGGGCCTATTTGGAGCAGGCCCTTCCGGACTGTCCTCGGCTGAAACGCTTGATAACCAACGGCACAAGCGGTCGATTGCGCTCAACTATGCCGCCTATAAGTCCGGTGGCCTGGTCTTCGTTTTCAACCGGCAAGCACCCTAAAAAGCACGGCATTTTTGACTGGCAGGTGCGTGAGATCGGAGGCGGATTGAAACGGCCGGTAATTTCAAAGGACCGAAGAGGCACGCCCTTTTGGAGTTACCTTAATAAGGCCGGAATCCGTACCGGTGTAATTGGTATTCCTTTGACATTTCCGGTTGAACCTGTGGAAGGGGTTATGATCTGCGGGTTTGACGCTCCTTCGCAGGATAACTTCTATCCCGCAAACTTGAGGGAAGTCCTGAAAAGAAAGTTTGGAGAAAGAACGGACATTATTTTTAAACATAGTTACCACGAGGGGGATGAAAAGGGTTACCTGGCCTACTGGAAGGATTACATAGGCAGTTTGACAGACGCCGCCATTTATCTGACGGATTTTTTCAAGATCGACTGCCTGGTTATTAACTACATGGCTGTTGACCATTTAAATCATTCTGCAGAGAGACTCGAATCTGTCCTTGAAGCCTTTGTTTACATGGACAGGGCTGTTGACAGTTTCACGGAGGCATTTCCAGAATCAAATGTTATCATCCTTTCGGACCACGGCGCTAAACGTGTAGATGGTGGTTTTCTTATATGTGAACTTCTCCATGAGCTTGGACTTCTTAAATATAAGAGCGACGGCATAGACCCATTCCGCCACATGGAATTGTTGGTGCGACTTCTTCAAGGCAAAGCGGGCTTTCCCGGTTTTTTTGAGAAGGCGCTAAGGGGTGCGTTGTTTTATACATTGAAAGCGCTTCCCAACCCAGTGGTAAGGAATTTTTGGAGGAGAATATATTTCTGGGATGAAAAGATATTTCACCTCTTCTGGAATATTGACCAGGAAAACTCCGCCGTAGATTTGTCCAGCGGATGCGCTATCCAATTTTATCTAAGAGAGAATAACAGCGTCATACGAGGAGACAGGCAAAGCGCTATTGAGCTTCTCAAGGATAACTTGTCAAAAATCAAGGATCCGATCAGCGGGGAAAAGCTCTTTGAGGGCCTTTATGAATCCAGGCAGGTGGCTGATGGAAATTTTGTAGATTTGGCCCCGGATCTGATAGCAGATTTTGGCGATGCCCCGTTTCATGCTTGCCTGGGTTATCCCATGAGTAAGATCAGCCAGGTGGAAGGCCTTTTTGCCTATAAGGACCATCGGTACTATAACCTGCTGATGAAAGGGACTCACAGGTTGCACGGCATTTATATCTTGTCCGGGCCGGATTTCCAAAAGATTGGCAACGGGCCGGATATGGATATATTTGACATCCCGGGATTGGCGTTAGCAGCAAATGATGTGCCGGTTCCGAAGGACTATGACGCTGACCTTTATCCTGAGCTGTTGACCAAGGCGATAAATAATGACCGGCAGGATAGTCTGGATTCCGATGACGCCGGGGACTCTTCTAAGGACCAGGACACGGATTCCTATGAAGAAACGATGAAAAGACTGCGAAGTCTCGGTTATGTCGGATAGACAAAAACTCAAGAAAAGAGAACTTGAGTTTGACCTTTTGCGGAGCATTGTAATCCTTGGTTCTATTATTTTACATTTTAACACGAAGTTCGGATTGGGACTCTGTGCCCTGCCTTTCCAGTATATACAAGATAACCTATTTACAGTCGGAGCATTTTTCTTCTTTACTGCCGGTGTAATGGCCTACCGGGTATATCTGCCGAGATTTCAAATCGATAAGGCGCTGACCGCTAAACATATTATCTTCAAAGGCTTAAGCATCATAGGGGTATATTTTGCATACATAACCCTTATGCGATTAGCCACGAAGACAGATTTTCCTGCAGGTTTTCTTAATTTCACATTTTCCCATCCTTTTTTTCTAAAAGTGCTTTTTACATTTGGTTTGCTTTACATCCTTACCCCCGTTTTTTTGCAAGTTGCCCATGTAAAACAAGAATATATTTATTTGGGTTTGGTCATCACCTATATTGTTTTCCTGGTTCTTGGAGACGTGAGGGACATGCCGGGTTGGTTACGCATGATTTGCTTTGATCGGCACATGCTTTTCTATCCCATTGTTCCTTCTTTGATCGTATATTTTTGGGGCTTTTCGTATGGGATAATTATGGCAAATTCAAGACTCAGCCAGAAGATTACGGGATTACTTATGGGCAAGATTTTTCTCATTTTACTATTTTTATACCTGATCTTTCTGGCCATCAACATGTTGTTTCTGAAATATATATGGGCAAATAGCAATTTTGTTGCCCCTATAAGAGAGGGACTGACGATCGCCTGTTTTATCGTTATAGCTAACGGCCTTCTTGAGAGGTTTGACGGCCTACGGAGCAGGATGTCAAGCGATGCATTGCTCTGTTTGGGTACCGAAAGTCTAACAGCTTACGTAACGGCAAATATATTGATAGGCCTTATTCGACCCGTAAGTGGTGGCATGGCAAAGTGTATAATTTTGGCTTCGATATTGACGGTCACCTATTTAATTGCTACCTGGCGGCATGGGTATAAATACTGTGCCGGGATAAGCCGTTGAGTTGCTCTTTGTCTCTTGTTAAGAAGAGCTGAACAGATTCTCTGAGCCTGAGAAGGACTTCTGATGAAGGAGGGATATGCAGCATACGGGTTGATTTTAGTTCCTCTTACTCCCCTCCTTAATATCCTGCCGATTTCCAACCAAAATCTTTTTTATCCAAGCGACGCCGTTGTCTTACTTGTTGTCCTGTGCTATCTGGGTTCCTTGTTTTTCAAAGGCTTTCGACTAATAAGGACTGATATTGACCTGCCTTTTATGGGATATTCCCTGGTGGCCTCACTGGCTGTCCTGGTATCCTTGATTTCTAAAGGCGATATGGCAGGTAATGTAAGACTACTGAAGATACTCTTTGAATCCTGCCTTGTTTATTACATAACTGTTTCGTTTCTCACCTCTCGTAAGGACCTTATGAATAAGGTTATCCTTGCTGTTATTTCGGTTTTTTTCGTTATTTCCGCCCTCGCCGTTTACCAGTTTTTACGCAGCGGTTCCGTACCTGGTTCCGTATTCAACGACTCTGAAGCGCTGGGCATCTACCTGACGCTGGTTTTGCCTTTAATACCGGGGATTATGCTTTATGGTTACAGCGGCACGGGGAAGGTATTTCTGGGTATCATTTTTCCCCTGGGTTGTGTGGCGCTCTTTCTGTCGTCCTCCCGGACAGGCTGGATAAGCGGGGCTATTACCCTGTCAATTATGGGTGTACACCACTTTTTTTTCGCAGATAAGAATATCGAGGGAAACAGTCGGGCAGGAAAGCGCAGAAAAGCGAAGGCCTTTTTAGCTATACCGACGTTGAGCGGCGTGCTATACTGTCTATGGTTTTACTACGTTCAAAAGCCCATCAGAGATGTTTTTTATCTGCGCTTTATGTCTATATTTTCTGACCACACATTAGGCGGCAGGGTCGAGTTGTGGAAGGTTGCCTGGCAACTAATTCAAGATTCGCCGCTCCTTGGTCATGGTGCTATACCTAATATTTATAACCTCTATTTGCAGGTTGCGGCTCAATTCGGACTGGTGGCGCTAATTCTTTTCCTCTTTGTGTTTATGAAATTTTTTGGAGTTACATTGGGCCGGCTGAAAAACATCAAATCCCCGCGTGAGTTCGGCGTGGTTTTGGGGGGATCTCTGGGAGTCCTGGGGCTGCTGATTGGAGGCATGGCCGAGTCATCGCTGGGGAGCCGGATGTCGCCGCTCTTTTGGATGCAGGTAGGGATGGTGATGGCGTTACAGAAGATGACAGATAAACAGATAACAGGTATGAGAAATAAGATGCCATACTGCTTCAAAAACGTTGTCGGTTCCGGGAGTTTTGGCCGGAGCAGTATAACGATCGTGCTCGGCCTGATTATGTTTATGATTTCAGCGGCGCAGGCGCAGGCTATAGATATGAATGTTTCAGACGATGGCTTGTCTTTCGTCTTTCAAAACGACGGGGATTACACCTCAGCGCATGATGATGACACAAAGCAGCAGGGTTTTCTATTTCTTGGTAAGCCCGAAGGTAAAAGGCACCTGATCCGTTTCGGCGATCTCGGCGAATGGATAAAGGGGGAGAGGATTGAGATCATCGAAGCTGAACTCCGCCTCTATTATTATGATGAATGGTGGACGCAGAATGTCTATCATGTTGCCGTAGCCCGGTCTCTTGATGGTACAGTAAATTCCGTGGCCAAGACGCCTGAATCAGAAGTTAAAATATATGGAGATAAGTTCCCAAAAGAGGAAAAAACGCCGCGCCCTTCCTGGATTTCCTTTCCGATCCGGCTGGAGACAGTAGAGGACTGGGTCCTTCACAGTGAGCGTAATCACGGACTGGTTGTTTACGTCTCGGATATCGAGCGGCATGAGAAGAGCTTCGGTTTATGGCTGGCATCGTGTTCCGGGCAAATCGACCAGAGGCCCCAACTATACGTTAAGTATCGGCTTAAGGGGAACGGTCCGCCGACGCTCCCTAAGTTAAACCAAATACCTGCGGGTTGGCGTGTGTGCCGGGAGGCAAGTATTAGCTGGTTACCATCAAGAGACCCGAACGGTGACGAAGTGCGTTACGAACTTGAAGAAGGGGTTGAGACTGCCCGGAGAATGTCATGTAGTAAAGCAGATGTTGTCTTTGATGGGCCTACGATTGTTAAATGGAAACCAACGCAGAACCAATTGTCAGATGCCAGGCATTTTATCCGGATCAGGGCGTCGGATTCTCATGGGGCGGCAAGTAACTGGGCCCAGATTGGTCCATTCGTACTGACTGATCAACTCATGACTATATGGGGCGCTCATGGGAATCGAAAGATAAGGCCGCATTTTTTGCCGTCTCAGGATGGAGGAACGGTAAGGATTGCAGCGGCAAGGAATGAATGGGAACCATTCCAGGTCATAATTTCACCCCACACGAATGTAAACGGCCTGACTGTTACTGCAACAGCGCTGGACGATGGCGCCGGGCATAAAATTCCGAGTCCGATTTTATATGTCGAACGATACATTGACATCAAGGCTTCCCCGAATCCGTGGGGAGAAGAGGGGTTGTGGCCGGATGCGCTTGTTCCGCTTATTCATCCTGTATCCGGGAAGCCCACAAGCGGTAAATATGGCGGCGACAAATTCAACCTGGTATTGGGAGAAAATCTGGTATTCTGGGCGGATGTCTATGTAGGCGAAGATGTGCATCCCGGTACGTACAAAGGTGATGTTATAGTAAAGGCCGAGGGCATGCCTCATGCAGTTCTACCTATAGAGTTCAAGGTATATAATTTTACTCTGCCGTCTCCAAAACATCTAACGGCTGTTTTTCAGATGGGGGGTGGGGCCTTGAAGCATTTCCACGGCCTATCCAAGCTTCATCCATCTGATCCAAAAATTAAAGACCTTCCGCGTTTATATGAGGAAGAACTCCATAATCATTATATTAATAACTGGTCGCCGATTACCGGTTGGAACTATACGGCCAACGGCATGAAGGTAAAAGTTACCAAGGACAACCTAGTTGTGGATTGGAGCCAATTTGACAGGACCGTCACTCCATACATGGATGGCACGGCTTATAAGGATGGCATACCTGCACAATGGTTGTTTGTCCCGTATTGGCTGCCGGTCAAGGCCGGTCCAAAGGCAACGTTTACCGAGCGAGATGACGTACTGCTTACTCAATTTGTACGCGAGGTGGTCCGACATTTCAAAGAAAAGGGATGGCTGGACAGGGCGTATTACTGGGTTGTGGATGAGCCGTTTATCTCCGAATGGAAGTATAATTTTTTCCTGCATATTGCCAGGATTGTCCGCAGAGAGGCCCCGGAGTTGAAGATACTTGTAACCGATGTGCACAAGGAGGCCGATAGACTCCCAAGGCATGTTGCCGAAGCCCTGGATCCCTATATCGATGTATGGGACCCGACGGTCCAGCAGGTAGTGGCCGGCTGGAATGTGCGGTCCGATTACTATCTCAGTCGTAAGAAGGCGGGGCTTTTTGATATTTGGTGTCAGACTATCATGTCGGCGGCAAAAAAGGTCCCGTGGCTGAACCTTTACCCCGAGTATCCCATGTCGTTTCACCGCATTTGGGGATGGTATTCATGGAAATATGGTTTTCAGGGTATAGAATGGTGGGATACTGTGCTATGGTGGGATACTCAAAAGAAAGAGCGGATCGATCCGTGGACGAATCCGATGGCTTTTCGTTCAGACCGGCCGGTAAATTGCGAGGGGCGCATTTTTTATCCGGGGACGTCGGAGGCGATTGGCGGCAGCGAGATTCCCATAAGCAGTCTCAGGCTCAAGGCCATTAGAGAGACTATAGAGGACTACGAATATCTTTATTTATTGTTGTCTCTGGGAGGTGATAAGGATATCTCTCCGCTTATGGAGATGTTGATTACCCTTGACGAGAGATATACGAGACTTATGAAAAAGCCGCTCATGATCTTGCCTGGCGGCACACCGCAGGAACGCAAGATCACTTCGTGGTGGGAGGCCGACGAGAATGCCTTGATGGAGGCCAGGGCAAGAATCGCAGAGTTAATTGAGAAACGCACCGCACAACCGAGGATCACATTTTGAATGCAGATACGGGGTATTCTTATGAGCGGTCTCCATACGGTAAGAGAGATTCTATCACAGGCAAGGTATCACTTTTATCGTCTTTCCGGCATCGAGGTCTATGGGGTCCAGATCGATATCTTTTTGCATCTCCTGGTTGGGGGAATAATATTTTACCTGTGCCGAAGGAAATATTCGCTTCTTAAGTCCCTGGCCATCTTGACCGCCCTCATCTTATCCAAGGAAGTCATAGATGTCTTTGCCCATTCGGAGTTAAGGTATATCCAGAATCCCCGGATGGATACCTTCTGGGATGTGGTTGCCAGTTATGCCGGGGCCGCGGCTGTCTATTTGGTTTCTATCCGAAAACCCAAGGCCTGTTAGCCGCAGACCCACGCAGACGAGCGCAGACGGGAAGAATGGGTTGCCGGAATGCTGAAATACTGTGAAGCCGTTCCGGTTACCGGGGTCACATCTTCATATGTCATTAGTGAGTAAATATCAGGGGTCGGTACTGTCCAATTTTATTGACAGGAATGCTCCATCAAGTTATACATTATACAGCACAATGTATATGTTAGGTATGACCTGAAGAAAATATGAAAATTGCCGGACAAGGAGGATTGAGCGTGCATAGGACGCAGATTTACCTGGATGAGACCAGGTATCAATATGTTATGAATTTAGCCAAACGGCAAAAAAAAAGCATGGCTCAGATTATCAGGGAGCTTGTCGATGAGCATATACAGAAGAGGGCAGGACAAAAACAGGAAGACCCCTTTTTCCAGGTTATCGGAACGGCGGCAGGAACCGGTGAGTCAATCGCGGAAAGATATGAAGATGTGCTTTACGGAGCGGACTGATGACTAAAGAGGTTTTTGTAGATACAAGCGCCTTTTATGCCCTGATAGATGCGAAAGACCCTGCCCATCGAGCGGCAAAAAAATATGTTGTGCATTGCAACTATCCGATGGTGACCACGGAGTTCATATTTGCCGAGTCTTTATCTTTGATAACCAAAAGACTGGGTAAGAACGTGGCTATACGTTTTGGGGAGGCATTACGAGCCAGCAGATTAATCCGAATGTCACATTCATCTGAGGAGCTGATAGATAAGGCATGGGAAGAGTTCGTAAAATTTTCGGATAAGGGCTTTGATTTAATTGATTGCATCAGTTTTGTTACTATGGAAAACCTTGGTATTAACGCTGCCCTTTCTTTTGATAAGCACTTCGCCCAAAGGGGCTTTGACATGGTGCCGTCTAAACGTTTTTAATACCCCGGCCATCAAATGCCCGAATACCGTCGGCGGTATAACTTGGTTTTTTATGAGGTCATTTTTTAGGCAATGGAAAAGGATTCCAGAATATATATAGCCGGTCATCGCGGCCTGGTGGGATCGGCCATCGCCCGCCATCTTAAGGCCCAGGGTTATACCGACCTGATCCTGCGAACCAGCCGGGAACTGGACTTGAAGAGACAGGCTGAAACCGAGGCGTTCCTTGCCCGGGAAAGGCCGGAATATGTCTTTATGGCCGCAGCCAGAGTAGGGGGGATTCTGGCCAACAATACCTATCCCGCTGACTTCATCTACGACAATATCGCCATCCAGACGAACCTGATCCACGCCTCCTATATGAACGGCGTCAAAAAGCTGCTGTTTTTAGGCAGCTCCTGTATTTATCCGAGGCATTGTCCCCAGCCCATGAAGGAGGAATATCTTCTCACCGGCCCGCTCGAGCCTACCAATGAGCCCTACGCGGTGGCCAAGATCGCCGGTATCAAGATGTGTCAGTCCTATAACCGTCAATACGGGACCAACTTTATGAGCGTCATGCCTACCAATCTTTATGGGCTGAACGATAATTTTGACCTGGAGACATCGCATGTACTCCCGGCCTTAATCCGCAAGTTCCATCTGGCCAAGTTGGCCATGGAGAAGGATCGGGAAGGTCTTGCCCGCGATGAGGCGCAATATGGGCCTATTCCCGGGGATGTTAAGGCTGCGCTTGGCATAGCGCCTTACCCCTCACGCCTCACCCCTCACGTAACCGTCTGGGGTAGCGGAAGTCCCCGGCGTGAGTTTCTGCACGTAGATGACCTCGCGGATGCCTGCATCTTTATTATGAGGCATGTTAATGCCACAGCCGCCGCCGCATCCGATTCAGACATTATAAATATCGGCTGCGGCCGGGACCTCACCATCAAGGAATTGGCTGAATTGACAAGAGAGGTGGCCGGTTTCGCGGGTGAGCTTATATTCGACACCACCAAACCCGATGGCACGCCTCAAAAACTTCTTGACGTCAGCAAATTAAAAGGACTTGGCTGGGAACCCAGAATCGACCTGAGAGACGGCATCCGGCGGACGTACGAGTGGTACAGGCAATCGGGAAAAGATACATTTACCAGAAAAGAGAGGGCAGCGTACAAATGAAAAGAGCAATTATCACCGGCATTACAGGGCAGGACGGATCATATCTGGCCGAACTCCTGCTTTCCAAAGGTTATGAAGCGCACGGCATTATCCGCCGTTCCTCTTCATTTAACACGGATAGAATAGATCATATCTATCAGGACCCCCATAAGCCGGGTTGCCGCCTTTTTCTCCACTACGGCGACCTGTCCGACGGCACAGGACTCCGGAGAATCCTGGAAAAGATACGGCCGGAAGAGGTTTATAACCTCGGCGCCCAGTCGCATGTCCGGGTATCCTTTGATGAACCGGAATATACGGCCGATGTCGTGGCCCTGGGGACGCTGAGATTATTGGAGGCCGTGCGGGATTTTCAGGACAGGACAGGGATGCGGGTAAAGTTCTATCAGGCCTGCTCTTCCGAAATGTTCGGCAAGGTCATGGAAATCCCTCAAAAAGAGACCACGCCCTTTTATCCGCGCAGTCCCTATGCCGTAGCCAAGGTCTATGCCTACTGGCAGACCGTGAATTACCGGGAGGCCTATGGCCTGTTTGCCTGCAACGGCATACTTTTCAATCACGAGTCTCCGAGACGCGGTGAGACCTTTGTCACCCGTAAGATCACCCGGGCGGCCGGTCGGATTAAACTGGGACTTCAGGAAAAATTGTACCTCGGCAATCTGAACGCCAAACGCGACTGGGGATTTGCCGGCGACTATGTGGAAGCCATGTGGCTGATGCTCCAGCAGGAAGAACCGGATGATTATGTCATTGCCACCGGCAAGAATTACTCGGTCAAGGAATTCCTGGAAAAGGTATTTTCGAAGTTGGGTTTGGAATGGGGAAGATATGTAGAGACCGATTCGCGCTACTTCAGGCCGACCGAGGTGGATGCCTTGCTGGGCGACGCTACCAAGGCCGGACAGAAACTAGGCTGGAATCCAAGGGTTGAGATCGATCAGTTGGTAGATATGATGGTTGAGCACGACCTGGAGCTGGCCGGACAGGAAAAAACCCTGAGAGACGCGGGACACAAGGTATCGATCAGGCAGAATTGTGAATAGATAAGTGGGCTGGAGTAATGGAAAACCACGTCATCTGGCATAATGGATACGTAAACAGGTCGGACAGAAACCGTCTGAACAACCACAGAAGCGGGCTGGTATGGTTTACCGGTCTTTCTGCCTCCGGCAAGTCCACCATTGCCCATCATGTGGAGAAGGAATTATTCAACAGAGGAATTCGCGTCTATGTCCTGGATGGCGACAATATCCGCCACGGGCTGAACAGTAATCTTGGCTTTAGTCCTGGAGACCGGAAAGAGAACCTCCGCAGGATAGTTGAGTTGTCAAAACTTTTTGCGGATGCCGGAATACTTGTCCTCGCGGCCTTCATCTCTCCTTTCCGGGCGGATCGGGAATACATAAGAAGCCGGTTTGAAGGGGATAACTTCCTGGAGATATACGTAAAATGCCCGGTTGAAGAGTGCGAAAGGCGCGACCCCAAAGGGCAGTACCGGAAGGCCCGGTCCGGGATTATCAAGGAATATACAGGGGTTTCTTCTCCTTACGAGGAACCGCTGAACCCCGATCTGGTGATAGAGACAGAAAAATTAAGTCTTGGAGATGCCGTGCAGAAGGCGCTGAAATTTCTGGATGATAAAAAGTTTATATCGTATTGAAGTGCCTGGTCTATCTCTTTCAACTCATTCCAGGACAGTTCGCCCAACATTCTTCTCCCCAGTCCAGGCCTATAATCCGTAACCGCAATGGATAAAGGGGCGCCCGCCTTTGGCGGGCGCCCCTTTATCAGTTTCATAAGAGGTTATTTCTGTGTCTTGGCAGCCGGTTTTGCCGCTGTTGGAGCCGGGATACAGGACTTGCAGGGTTCATATCCCTTTTTTTCAGCTTCTGCTACATCCTTAAAAGTAACCATGTTTTCCTGTTTGATTTTTTTGGCCAGTTTGCAGGAGGGCAGGTGGTACTTGCCTCCTTTAGCTGAGCCTACAAAAGCCGGTTCTTCTTTTGTAGCCGTCTTCTCGGCAGCTTGCACAGAGAATGCGACAAGAGTAAACGCGAACATCAAGACTAGAATTAACGAGACGTACCTTCTAACTGGCATAAAAATTTTTCCTCCTTGAACTAGATATTTTTTTAGTCTTTTATTCTCTCCGGCCCGTAGCCGGCCTATGGCCGGAGAGTCTGTTTTTTCTTCTCGGTAGCGGCCGGGAAAACTTTAAATTATGTGCATTTTTTTACGAACCCTTTCGGGGTCATGCAAAAATAGACAATTTTGGAGAAAAATGTTATAGCCGAAAGGCCCCATAGCTGTTTCAGGCGGGAAAGTTTTGAACCCAGTCATAATATTTGGAACCCGAAGGGTTCCGAATGAGCATTAACTAATGACATATAAAGATGTGACCCCGGCGGAGGACCCTGTGAACCCGGCTATTTTCAGAGAGTACGACATCAGAGGCATTGTAGATAAAGACCTGAGCGAAGAGGTAGTGCGCGACATCGGCCGCGCCTATGGAACCGTTATCCGCAGAAATGGCTTAAGAAATGTCACCGTGGGCCGGGACGGGCGGCTGAGTTCAGAACGTTTTCAGAAGGCCCTGATCGAAGGCATCCTGGCGACAGGTTGCAACGTTACAGACGTGGGCCTCTGCCCCACGCCGCTCCTTTACTTCTCCATCTTCCATCTTCAGAAGGATGGCGGGGTCCAGGTGACCGGCAGCCACAACCCCCCGGAGTTCAACGGCTTCAAGCTCTGTGTGGGAAAAGAGACCATACACGGGGAGGCCATCCAGGGGCTGAAAAAGATCATCGAGGCCAGGGATTTTACTTCAGGGGCCGGCTCCTTATCCTCATTTTCCATAATTCCCGCCTATCATCATTACATAGAACAAAACATCTCTCTTAAGCGGCCATTAAAAGTAGTTATAGATGCCGGAAACGGCGCCGGAGGGCTGGTGGCGCCCGATCTCTTCCGGTATTTTAGCTGCGAGGTTACAGAGCTTTACTGCGAAGTGGACGGAAGATTTCCCAATCATTTCCCCGATCCTACTGTCCCCGAGTATCTGGGCGATCTTATAAGACTGGTGACCTCGAAGAGGGCTGATTTCGGTGTCGGCTACGACGGCGATGCCGACCGCCTGGGTGTCGTGGACGAAAAGGGCAACATCCTTTTCGGCGACCGGCTTCTCATCCTCTTCGCGCGTCAGATATTAAAGGCCAATCCCGGAGCGGCCGTCATCGGAGAAGTCAAATGTTCCCAGACCCTTTATGATGATATAGCCAAAAACGGCGGCAGGCCCATCATGTGGAAGGCCGGGCATTCCCTCATAAAGAGCAAGTTAAGGGAGGAAAAGGCCCTTTTGGCCGGCGAGATGAGCGGACATATCTTCTTCGCCGATCGTTATCTCGGCTTTGATGACGCTATCTATAGTTCCCTCCGTCTGGCCGAAATTGTCGCCCAGTCCGAACGGCCGTTGAGCGAACTCCTCTCTGACGTGCCGAAGACCTTTTCCACTCCGGAGATCAGGGTCCCCTGTCCCGATGAATCCAAGTTTGCCGTGGTGGAAAAGGTCAAGGAATACTTTCAAGCCCACTATAAGACCATTGATATAGACGGCGTGCGCATTGTATTCGATGACGGCTGGGGGCTTATCCGGGCCTCGAATACCCAGCCGGTGCTTGTCCTCCGTTTCGAGGCCCTGAGCGCTGAAAGGCTGGACGAAATTCGGAACCTCGTGGAAAGTAAACTAAAAGAACTGACATGACGCTGACTTCCATCGGCAGCATCCTGAAGAAGATAGCCTCTGAGAGGAATTGGGAGGAACGTTTCAGGGCCTGTAGTGTCTGGGATTGCTGGGACGAGGTAGTAGGCAGTGTGGTAGCCCGGCAGGCCCAGCCCAAGAGTTTCAAGCAGGGATGTCTCTGGGTTGGTGTCTCAGACCCCATGTGGATGCATCATCTGCAGATGTCCAAGGAGATAATGCGCGACAACCTTAACGCCAGGCTTGGCTCGCCGCTAATCAAGGATATCCGGTTTACCCTTTCACCGCCCGGTCCTTATAAAGACGTTGCATCTCAGGAGAATAGCGCCGGTACTGATCGTAGATAAAAAACGGCGGCAGGATTTTTAGCTCTTCGCCGCCGTCTTTGACTGCCTCCACCAGGACAAATCTTCCTTCATCCCCCGGATGAGAATACACCACCTGTAAGCGCTTCGGCTCCAGCCCCATCTCCCGCATAGCGCTTATGAGTCCGGCAGCGCGCCGGGCCGGATATATAATGGCTGCCCGGCCGCGCGGTTTCAGAAAATACCGCGCCGCTCTGAGGACATCCGAAAGTGAGGCGGCTATCTCGTGCCGGGCCAGGGCCTTTTCTTCTTTTGGGTTCAAATGGCCGGATGACGACCGGCCGTAGGGGGGGTTGCTGACCACCCAGTCCGCATACGCGGCCGGTCGTGCCTCAGGCAGATTCGCACGCCCAGGCGTATCTTTGACCGGGGCGAAAAATATCCCTTCCGGATTCCTTAAATCACCCTGTTGTATGGTTATGCGATCTTCAAGGCCGTTTGCAATCACATTCCGCCTGGACAGATCAAAAAGCTCTTTCTGCAGCTCCAGACCGAAAAGGCGAACCTGCGGCCTGCGGTAGGCAATAATAAGCGGGATAACCCCGCAGCCACAACCAATATCCACAACAATATCTTTATCTTTGTAGTTTGGAAAATGGGCGAGGATTACGGCGTCAACGGAAAAGCGGTAACCGGATTTTTTTTGGATGACCCTGATCTTCCCATGAAAGAGGGTATCTAAGGTCTCTTCGGGGGCACAGAAGGCCTCTCTATCTGCGGGTATAAACCTTACACCTCCTCATCCGGGACGATCTTATTGATGACCAGTCCGGTCAGCACCTTTGGATAGAAATAAGTTGACTTATGCGGCATGACCAGGCCGGCCGTGGCCACATTTTTTACCTGTTCCATAGGGGTAGGATTGAGCACGAAGGCCCAGGCCTTATCGTCCCCGGCCGCTTTTTCCATGGCCTCGCGGGCGTTATGATAGTAATTAATCCTGTCTCCGGAGGCGTTGTCTTTATTTGCCGATCCCAGTATCCGGCCCAGGACAAGCTCGGTCAATACAAATACATCCAGTTCCTGCAGCGGTACAGGCGCCTCTCCGCCAAAAATTTCCTGCCTCATTTCCTTCTTTAATCTCAGGAGATGAAAATGGTCATGGGAACCGGTATAAAGACCTATGGCCTGCCGCCTGTCCCGGCCGGCCTTCTCCAGGGCGCGGCAGACCTCCCCGGCCCGGCCCGCATGATCCCGGCTATTAAGAAGAATTTTCTCCACGTCGAAATAGCCTGTGGCCTTCTTTTTGAAATCCTGCCATGAAAGGCCTTTCCCGCGGGTGACCAGACGGTGGGTCGGGAGTATTACAAGGCCCTTGTCTTCCATACTGCAGAGGTACATCATGATATGGTTAAATGCCCGCTGCTCCCCGTACTCAGGGTATCTCTTCTGCATTATCCGGCGATAATCAAGGGCCGTGGTATAGCGGTGATGTCCGTCGGCGATGAAAAGGGTCTCTTTATCCAGGATTTTTTGGACCCTGGTTATGGCTCTGGGGTTCGTAACGGCCCACATCTCGTGTTTTAATCCGGCCCAGTCATAAAAAGAGGCAAGGGGAGGCTCTTCTTTATGCCTCTCAAGTATCTCCGTGACGGTATTCTCAGTATCCGAGTAGAGGGAGAATACCGGGCTGAAATTGGCCGAACAGCGCTCCATCAATTTTAGACGGTCGGAAGTAACCTTGGGAAAGGTCTTTTCATGGGGTCTGACTATACCGGTGGAAAAATCCTCTAACCTTACCAGACAGAGAAACCCTTTACGGGTAAAGACATGGACATCATCCAGGGTGTAGGTAACATGATACAGATAGATAGCCGGCCGCTCGTCACGAACGAGCACAGCCGCCTTCTGCCAGGCCTTAAAATCTTGAGCGGCCCGGGTATAGCGGTTATGCTTCTCATCATCGCCTTCCAAATTCTTTCCGAAGTCCAGGCGCACTACATTATAAGGGTTTTTATCGTAGAAGGCCTCCTGCTGCTCAGGCGATATGACATCATAAGGCGGTGTTACCGCCTTTTCCATATCGCCGATCTTATTAGGGTCATATCTGAGCCCACGAAAGGGCTTTATGCAGGCCACCGGTGTTCCTCCTTATAAAAAACATGAACCAAGAATCGCCCTATGCGGGACCGACCCATATCAAAAGCCAAAAACTGACGGCCAATAGTTAACATGCCCCTCCTATGTCGTCAAGGCTTTTCCCCGGCTTTTGTCAACTCTTAAAAACTGGTTGACTGCGAATCTGCGAGACCTTAACATATTAAGTAATACAATATTACTCTCCGGGGAGGGAAGGAAACAACAAATGGAAAGGAGGCATGGATATGTTTGAATTGACCCCTTGGAAACCCTTTAAGGAATTGGGCGACCTGCGGCGAGAAATGGATCGCATGTGGGATACCTTTTTCTTACGGGGACCCGAACTCGAACCCATATCGAGGGAATGGAGTCCTTCACTCGACGTCTCCGAAACGAAAGATAACATTACCGTCAAGGCTGAAGTTCCGGGGATGGATGCCAAAGATATTGACATCTCATTGTCAGGTGATGTCCTCACTATTAAGGGAGAAAAGAAACAAGAAAAGGAGGAAAAAGGAGAAAACTTCCACCGTATCGAATCTTGTTACGGGGCATTTTCCCGCTCTATACGGCTCCCTGTTCCGGTTAAAAGCGAAGAGATCAAGGCCAGTTATAAAAAGGGAGTTCTCCGGATTACATTGCCCAAGAAGGAAGAGGTAAAACCCAAACAGATTACTGTCAAGGCAGAATAATGTCATGTTTTTTTCCTTCCCGGAGAGATATTAGTGCTCATCCGGAAATCCAAGATTTCCGGATGGAAACTAATTCAAAGCTGACAACACCACCTTGACTTTCAGCCTTTTTCTGCTAACCTGTCCCGCATAATCAAAAATCCATCCGCCTCTGGCGGACAGTTCTTCCGCACGGAATGTGAACGCCGGGTTGTATGCTCAGCCATAATCTTGATCACAGACTTGATCGGTTACTAAGCGGCCTTTTATCTCATATCCACCGCCTGGGTATCAGTCCCAACTTTCTGACCATAACCAGTGTGGTAGTGGCCATACCGGCCACGATTTTTTTTGCCCTGGGCCAGGGTCTGTGGGGCGGACTGATACTGCTCATTTCCGGTCTTTTTGACATACTCGACGGCGCCTTGGCCAGGACGCAAGGTAAGGTCACTCGCTTTGGCGGTTTTCTGGATTCGGTCTTAGACCGGTACGTGGATCTGGGTATCCTGGCCGGCATCGCTTACTGTTATGGGAGCAGCGGACAAAAGACGCTCCTTCTCTGGACGCTTATGGCCATGTCCGGAACGGCCCTTATTCCTTACGTTCGGGCCAGGGCGGAGTTAATCATCCCGCGCTGCTCGATTGGTATAGCGGAAAGGCCGGAACGGATAATTATGCTGGCTGCCGGAGGCATCTTTAATCTTTTACCATACGCTATCCCTGTTCTGGCCTTAATTACCCATGTTACAACACTACAGAGGATTATTTTTACCGGAAGACAGAATACAGAAGACAGGAGTCAGAAAAAGAGTAATGGGTAATGAGTGATGGGGCGGGAGTAAGGTATTTACTTCGCTCCTTCTTATATGTTAGTATCGATGCAAACTAAGTAATTTCCATCCGGAACCCCCGGTTTTCTGGATGGAGCGGTCAGCAGTCAGCATGTTTGTTATCCGTTATCCGTTATCCGTTATCCGTTATCCGTTGTCCGACCGTTTCTTTCGGTAAACAGTAAACAGTGAACGGTGGACTGGCTTCATGCTGATAGCTGAGAGCTTTCATTCGGAAACGGCAGTTTCCGGATGAACACTAACTAAGTAGCCGGCCATCAGCAAAAAGGGGTACAACAGTGAAAGTCAAAAACTGGATGATCAAAAAGGTTGTCACTATAGGCAAGGGGGCTACGGTTCAGGATGCCCTGAAGCTTATGAAAAAACACTCTATCCGCCACCTGCCGGTCGTGGAAGAAAACGATAAGAATTACATGGTGGGCCTGGTCACGGAGGGCGGCCTGCGTCAGTTCTTTTTCTTATCGATGGTAGAAAATATCTCGGTTCAGGATGCCATGGTTATCAACCCGATAACCATAGAACCCCAGGCCAATGTTGAATTGGCGGCCGGCCTGATACATCGCCATAAAATCGGCTGCCTGCCTGTAGTTGAAAAGAAAAAACTGGTGGGCATAGTTACCACTACCGACATCCTCGCCGCCTTTATCGAGATGATGGGGCTTTTAAAGTCCAGCTCCCGGATTGACCTGGAATTAAAAGACGAGGAAGGGTCCATAGAAGAAATCTCACACATAGTAAAAGAAAATAACAGCGAGATCATAAGCATAGGCATAGTGAACCAATCTCCCCGGAAAAAGTTGCAATATATCCGCCTTCAGAAGTGCGACCCGGAGCCGATTGTCAAGTCGCTGGAGAAGCATGGCTATAAGGTTGTTTCAGTCATGCGTTAATGATGATAACGCTCGCCGACTCCGTTATGAAGCAAGAAAAGATTTTTGAGCCCCCGGTTGAATTCAGACAAAAGGCGCGCCTAAGGAGTCTGGAAGACTACAAAGAGATGTATGGGCGTTCCCTGCGCGACCCGGAAGGCTTCTGGAGCGAGATGGCAGAAGACCTTGCCTGGTTCAGGAAGTGGGACAAGGTCTTTGAGGCCGATTTTAACGAACCCAGGGTAAGCTGGTTTATCGGCGGCAAGCTGAACGCCTCCTATAACTGCCTGGACCGGCACTTAAACTCATCCCGAAGAAATAAGGCGGCCCTCATCTATGAAGGAGAACGGGGACGGGAGCAGACCCTCACTTACCAGCATCTTCATTACCTGGTCTGTAAGTTTGCCAATGTCCTGAAAAAGAAAGGCATCAAAAAGGGTGACCGTATCGCCATATACCTGCCCATGATACCGGAACTGCCCATCAGCATGCTGGCCGCCAGCCGCATCGGCGCTATCCATACGGTCATCTTTGCCGGATTCAGCGCCGAATCCTTACGCGACCGTATCAATGACGAACAGGCCAAGCTGCTCATCACGGCAGACGGCTCTTTCCGGGGAGAAAAGGTGATAGAACTGAAAAAGAATGCAGACGCAGCCCTAGCCGAATGTCCTGAGGTCGAATCCTGTATTGTCTGCCGGAGGGCCGGCATTCCCATAGACATGGTTCCAGGCCGGGATAGTCTGTGGGATGACGAGATGACAGCCCCGGATATTTCTCCTGTATGCGAGCCTGAGATAATGGATGCTGAGGATCCGCTCTTCATACTTTACACGTCCGGCAGCACCGGTAGGCCCAAGGGAGTGCTGCATACTACGGGCGGCTATCTCCTCTATACACTTGAGACCCTGAAATGGATTTTTGATATTCGTGAGGAGGACACCTTCTGGTGTACAGCGGATATCGGATGGATCACCGGCCATAGTTATATCGTTTATGGACCTCTGGCTGCCGGGGCCACCAGTGTTTTATTCGAAGGGACACCTGCCTATCCGGCCCCTGATCGACTGTGGGAGGTAGTGGAAAAATATAAGGTTAGTATTTTCTACACCGCACCCACGGTTATCCGGGCCTTGGCCAGAGAGGGAGAATCATGGCCTGAGAAGCATGATCTAAACAGCCTGCGTCTCCTGGGGAGTGTAGGCGAGGTTATCAATCCGGAAGCCTGGCTCTGGTATCATCGGGTCATCGGCCAGGGGCGCTGCCCCATAGTGGATACCTGGTGGCAAACCGAGACCGGCGGGGCCTTGATCTCGCCTTTCCCCGGGGCTACGCCTCTTAAACCCGGATCGGCCGGCCTCCCTTTCTTCGGAGTGGATGCCGCTGTCATTGATGCGGACGGCCGGGAATGTCCGGCAAACAAAGACGGATTCCTCGTTATCAAAAAAAGCTGGCCGGGTATGATGCACACCGTCTATGGCCACCCGGAGCGATTCAAAGAGACATATTTTTCCCAGTTTCCGGGCGCATATTTCACCGGCGACGGGGCCAGACGGGACGAAGACGGATATTTCTGGATTACAGGCCGCATCGATGATGTTATTAATGTCTCCGGGCACCGGCTGGGCACTGCCGAGATTGAAAGCGCCCTGGTCTCTTGCCCGGGTGTGGCAGAGGCAGCGGTGGTGGGATACCCGCATGAGATAAAAGGCCAGGCTATCTATGCCTTTGTCATCCTGAAAAAGGGAATAACCCGGAGAGAGAATCTCCAAAGCGAGATGATAAAACACGTGCGTAAAAAGATCGGCCCTATAGCCGCTCCGGAAAAAATACAGTTCGTCGATGCACTGCCCAAGACCCGGAGCGGAAAAATTATGCGCCGTATTTTAAAAAATATTGCCCAGGGCAAATTCGACCAATTGGGCGACATCAGCACCCTGGCCGATCCATCGGCTATTGAAGAACTTATTAAAAGCCGGGCCGGCTAGTTAGGCCGGTCTACCGTTCACTGTTGACCGTTTACCGTAAGAAAATGTCGGACAACGGTTAACGGATAACAAACATGCTGACGGCTGATGGCGTGAATCCGGAAACGGCAGTTTCCGGATGAACACTAGTTAGAATTTGTTATATCAAGGATCTAATATGAGCAAATACCAAGTAACCAAGACCATCCAGGAAATAAACGCCAAGATAAAACAGGGCAAAGCGGTGATTCTGACCGCAGAAGAGATGATCCCTCTGGTCAAAAAGAAGGGGCCGGTGGCCGCGGCTAAAAAGGTGGATGTAGTGACCACCGGAACATTTTCGCCGATGTGCTCTTCCGGCGCATTCCTTAACTTCGGCCAGAGTGTTCCTACCATAAAAGCCTCCAGGGTCTGGCTGAATGGTGTCCCGGCCTATGGCGGCCTGGCGGCGGTTGATATCTATATCGGAGCCACGGAGCCGGCCGAAGACGACCCTTTAAATAAGGTTTATCCGGGTGAATTCAGGTATGGAGGCGGCCATGTAATCCAGGACCTTATAGCCGGCCGGAAGGTGCAGTTGCGGGCCGAGGCCTATGGCACGGATTGCTATCCCTCCAGGAAGCTGGAAAAAGAGGTTACGCTTCGCGACCTGCCCAATGCCGTTCTCGTCAGTCCGCGAAACTGTTACCAGAACTATAATTGCGCCGTTAACCTATCCAATCGGACTATCTATACGTATATGGGAACCCTTCGGCCCAGGGCCGGAAACGCCAATTACGCCACGTCCGGCCAGTTGAGTCCGCTGATGAATGATCCATATTACAAGACGATCGGCCTGGGAACCAGGATATTTCTGGGTGGCGCACAGGGTTACATCATCGGCCCGGGGACGCAGCATAACCCGGATGTGCCCCGCACGCCGGGCGGTATTCCAAAAAAGGCCGCGGGGACGCTTATGGTCATGGGCGACTTAAAGGAGATGAACCCGCGCTGGCTGGTCGGGGTCAGCATACAGGGCTATGGCTGTTCCCTGGCCGTAGGCATCGGCGTGCCGATTCCCATACTAAACGAAGAGATAGCAAATCATACCGGCGTTTCGGATGAGGAAATTTTTACTCAAGTTGTCGATTATGGATATGACTACCCGAACGGCATTTCAAAGATCTATGGTGAGGTTAGTTATGCCCAGCTTAAAAGCGGCTCCATTGTTGTGAACGGAAAGGAAGTGCCTGCCGCCCCGTTGTCGAGTTACCCACGGGCCAGGGAGATTGCCGAGACACTCAAGGGCTGGATAGAAGAAGGAAAATTTTTACTTGGAGAGCCGCAAAACCCCATCCCCGGTGTGCATGGAAAATAAGCTCAGATGCCTGCGGGATATATTGAGTAAAATGGGGAGGGTGGCCATTGCCCTTTCCGGTGGTATCGACAGCGCCTTTCTGCTCCGGGTGGCGGCTGAGGCAATCCCCGGCCGGATACTGGCCTTGACGGCCGTGTCCATATTCCTGCCTGAAGGCGACCTGGAAGATGCCAAAGAGATCGCCCGGCAGACCCAAACGGCGCATCACCTTATCGACTTTGATCCCCTTGAAGTCCTTCACTTTGCTGAAAACCCGGCGCAGCGGTGTTACTACTGCAAGAAGGCGCTTTGCCGCCTGTTTTTGAACCACGCCGGAAGCCAGGGTATAACCGGCCTCATAGACGGAACCAATGCCGACGATTTGCAGGACTTCCGGCCCGGGCTGAAGGCCGCGGCTGAACTCTCTGTACGCAGCCCGTTAAGTGAGGCTGATCTCACCAAGGCCGGGATACGGGCGTTAAGCCGGGAAATGGGCATACCCTTCTGGAATAAGCCTTCCTCACCCTGCTTGGCCACACGCTTTCCCTATGGTGAACCGATTGTGGCTGAGGCCGTGGAGCGTGTAAAAAAGGCCGAAGGATACCTGAAAAGCCTGGGCTATAATCCGGTTCGGGTTCGGTCTTATGGGGATACGGCACGTATTGAGACCGATGCCGGGCAGGTCGGCCTCTTTATGGAACAGGATCGCACCGAGCACATTACGGAGCGCCTGCAGGAGTTGGGATTTACCTATGTCACGCTGGATATGGAAGGATATAAATCAAAGAGTCCTTGCAAATCCCGAGACAACGTAGTATAAAATACCGGTGTCGGGACGTGGCTCAGCCTGGTAGAGCACAGCGTTCGGGACGCTGGGGCCGGAGGTTCAAATCCTCTCGTCCCGACCATAAAATGGAAAAAAGAGGGGTTGGAATCGATTCCAGCCCCTCTTTTTTGTGCCTTAACCTGCCGATCTATCACTAGGCCTTCGGATAATTTCAATAAAAAGCAGACTTATGGATTTCAGGCTATCGGCTTATTTGATTGATATTTGATTATATTTCATTTTATTGTACTGTTTGCCAAATTATAGTATCATTGCTTTTATCTGCAAGTTTTGATGAAAAAAGTCGAGTCGATATAATTTATATTGTTCCCGACGCGCTGCGCGCGTCGGGAACAATCCGCTCGAGCATACAGCCTAAAGAGCCGCAGCTCAGCTGGGCCGTGTGTGCCGGGTATGGCACAGGACTATCGGGGTGAGAGTCCCCGATCCAGGTTTTAGCGGAGCCGAAGGCTAGGCGAAGGATCCGCCTAGGCGGATGATACGGGAGAGGGGGGAATTCGTGAGGCTCCTCCTATCTTGATTATGCCTTGAAAATCATGTTGGCCGAAATGGAGAATGAGGCTTGAGTGAGTTCGTTGAGCAAGTGCGTGCGTTGATACGCACTGGCGATGTTCAGATATCTGAACACGGATACGATGAGTTGGCCGAGGATGGGCTGACCGCAAGAGAGGTGCTCAGTGGTATTCCGGAGGCAGTGGTTGTCGAAGAATATCTGAACTATCCAAAGGGGTCATGCGTCCTATTCTTGCAAAAGGATCGAACCGGAGCACCCATTCATGTCGTATGGGGTATCCCAAAAGGCCATGACAAGCCCGCGGTTCTGGTCACTGCCTATCGCCCGGATCCTGAGCGGTGGGATAAAACATTAACCCGGAGGCGGTAACGATGAAAGAGCGAAAGAAGTCAAAGTATGTGCATGAAGGCCAATATGTGGCCGAGGTAGAGGTCGCACTGCTGGAAGACGACACCGGTTGGTCTCCTTATCTCAGCGTTGAAGATGCCTATAAATTGGACGATGTGAGAGATGCTCTTCGCCAGGGGGACTTGGAGTCGGCGGCGAAATATGGACGAATCTACGAACTCCGTCCGGTAGCGCATCAATAATGGCATAACAGAGGAAAATCTGGAGGCTTGATGTATCTGGGTTAACACCTAACTACAAGGTCTTGCTTGAGGAAATGAATCGTTATTTATCCGTTGCGTGTATGGGTGAGGGCAGACGTAAATCTGATTAACTTGATTATGATTATGTATGCTGAGAGGAATAAGCCTGAGGAAGTTATAACCTTGGGCTGCCGTTGAGATTTTGGGTCTTGCAGAAATAAGAAAAATGGTGGAAAATAGCCCCGGCGTCGTTTTGGACGCTACCATCGGAATATGAAGATATATTTAGCCAGAATAACCTATTTACTATTTGCATTTGTGTTCCTGTGCCCAAGCCTGGCTCTGGCCTGGGGGCCGGCCATGCATCTTTACCTTGGAAACACATTGTTATCCGGGGCGGCCATCCTTCTGCCATCCATGTACTCTTTGCTCAAGAAGTTTTCCCAGCATTTTCTCTACGGATCATTAAGCGCTGATTTTTTTGTGGGAAAAGGCTATAGGGCCAATGGCGGGAAATACCACAACTGGGAAACCGGCCTAGTCATCCGGCATGGGGCAGATACAGATGAGGAACAGGCCTTTGCGGCCGGATTTCTTGCCCACCTGGCTGCCGACACCGTGGCGCACGGTTATTTCATCCCCCGTCTTGCGGGATGCACTCCCTTGCCGACCAGAGTAACCCACCTTTACTGGGAATGGTTGGCCGACTGCTCTATTAACCGCTGGGGATATAATCTTTTTATTAAATCTGCATGCCGATACCGGAGAAAAGGGCAGTCAGCTTTTGCCAGGATGGATGACTATCTTTGTAGTGTCCTGGACCTGGACAAGGGCCTATATCTTTCCCGGAAATCTCTGTACCTTTATCCGATCCGAATCATGACCAAGTCATCCCCTTTAAGCACCCTGTCAGTAAGACATAAGGCGCTGCTTGATGATGCATTTCCGTCCTATGCGCTGAGTTCGTTAAAGGCCATGGCCGATGTGCTCACCTACCATGAGGATTCTCCGGTTCTCTCCATGTCCCCGAATTGTAAGCATTCAACAGGGATTTATCTGCCTAAGGGCCGTAAAAATAGTGTTCAAGTTAGCTGATTATGATTATGAGCTTCCCGAATCCCTCATCGCCCAGCATCCGGCCTCAGAAAGAGATGCCTCACGGCTCCTGATCCTTGATCGTCGAAATAACCGGATAGAACATCGCTTTTTTCGGGATATCGTATCTTACCTTAAGGAGGGAGACCTCCTGGTAATCAATGATACTAAGGTGTTTCCGGCCCGCCTCCAGGGCAAAACCACAAACGATAAGACAGTTGAGATACTCCTTCTAAGTCCTCCGCACCCGGAAAATGGACGCCCCGGCCAGGCCACGGTAATATGCCTGGCAAAGAAGAGCAAGGCATTCAGGGCCGGTCATGAGATCCATTTTGGTAAATCTTTACATGGGGTGGTGTTGGAACCCGCCGGGGCCGGTCATATAAGGATGTCCCTTTCCTGGGAAGGGGATGTCGGGGAAATCCTGGCGGAACTCGGTCAAACGCCTCTTCCGCCCTACATTAAGAGAAATAGTCGGCCTTCCCCGGAGGACGTCCGGCGTTACCAGACCATATTCGCACAAAAGACCGGGGCTGTGGCCGCACCTACGGCCGGCCTTCATTTTACGGAGAAGTTACTGGGGGAAATAAAGGAAAGGGGTGTCAGCATAACCGCTATAACCCTGCACGTCGGCTACGGCACCTTTGCGCCGGTGCGGGTAGAAAATATCCGCCAACATAAGATGCATGCCGAATATTATGAGATCAGCGATGAATCCGCCCGAATTATTAATGAGACCAGGAACAGAGGAAATTCTGTGGTAGCCGTCGGTACAACCGCTACCAGGGCGCTGGAATCGGCCTCGGATGAGAACGGCCGGATACAAGACTCCAAGGGGCTGACCGATATCTTTATCTATCCCGGATACAAATTCAAGGCCATAGACCGTCTCCTCACCAATTTTCATCTACCCCGCTCCACCCTGCTCATGCTTGTGTCTGCCATGGCCGGCCGTGAAAAAATATTGCGTGCTTACCAGGAAGCTGTTAAAAAGCAATATCGTTTCTTTAGTTATGGCGATGCCATGTTGATATTTTAGTGATGAGCAAAATCTTTGCTCCGAACAGAGCGATTTGTTTTTACTATGACCGCGAGCAACTGTTTTACCCTTAAATGCAAAGATAAGGCATCTTTTGCCCGGCAGGGAGAAGTAGCCACCCCTCACGGCGCCTTTCAGACGCCGGCATTCATGCCTGTGGGCACACAAGCTACGGTAAAGGCATTAACCCCCGAAGACTTGCAATCCATTGGTTCAGAAATTGTTTTAGCCAATACGTATCATCTTTACCTGCGTCCAGGCCATGAGACTATCGAAAAACTGGGCGGCTTGCACAAATTCATGAACTGGAAAGGACCTATACTCACAGATAGCGGTGGGTTCCAGATATACAGCCTGAGCAAACTTTGCAAGACCTCGGAAGAAGGGGTGAATTTTAGATCACACCTTAGCGGTTCTTCTATTTTTCTTTCGCCGGAAGAGGCTATATCCATACAGAAGGCGCTAGGAACGGATATAATAATGTGCCTGGACACCTGTATTCCGTATCCCTGCCCCTACCAGGAGACCCGGGAGGCCACCAGGCTTACCTCACGCTGGGCCGGCCGCTGCAAGGAGGCCAAAGAGACAAACCACCAGCTCCTCTTCGGGATTATACAGGGGGGCATGTACAGTGACCTGCGCATGATGAGCGCGGAAGAAATCCTGGAGATTGGTTTTGACGGCTACGCCCTGGGAGGATTGAGCGTAGGTGAACCCAAGGATTTGATGCTCCAGATGGCAGAAAAAACCATACCGCTTATCCCGGAAAATTATCCCCGTTACATCATGGGCGTGGGGACACCGGAAGATATCATAGAATGTGTGTGGCGTGGAGTGGACATGTTCGATTGTGTCTTACCGACACGCAATGCGCGAAACGGCATGTTGTTTACCTCGTCCGGGCCTGTTGTCATAAAGAACAGCCGGTATAAGGATGACGAGGCCCCCCTTGATGAAGATTGCGGTTGTTATACCTGCCGCCACTACTCACGCGCCTATTTGCGGCATTTATATGTGTCCCGGGAATTGCTTTCTTACCGTTTGAACACCATACATAATCTCCATTATTTTCTGAAACTTATGGCCGGGATGCGTGAGGCTATACAGAAAGGTGAATTCGCTGAATATCGCCGGAAATTCTATAAACAAAAGGAGGAGAATGAATGATTGACACAGCTTATGCCATGGGAACTGCACCGGGAGGGGCCGGCGCTCAAGGGGGAGGATTTGCGGCCTTTATCCCCCTGATTATCATCTTTGTTATCTTTTACTTTCTACTCATCAGGCCACAACAAAAAAAGGCCAAAGAACATAGAAAGTTTTTAGATAATCTTAAAATGGGTGACAACGTCCTGACCGTGGGCGGCCTGCATGGGACCGTAACCGGATTGACGGACCAGGTGATAACTCTGGAGATTGCAGATAAAGTAAGGGTTAAGGTCGCCCGGTCTTATATCGCCGGGGCCTCTCCCACCCAGAGAGAAGGCGCCGAAAAGGAGTCTAAATAGTGTTTAGAGCGATTAGCTATCAGAATACAGAAGTCAGGAGTCAGAATACTGAAAGCTGATAGCCGGCCGCTTAAAAACCCTTAAAGCTCTTTTCTATTATACCGATAACTATACGAGACTGAATAAATTCAGTCTCGTATAGTAAATTCTCATATCGAGATATCGAGGGGATAACAGTGAAAAGAGTATCCATAAGGTCTTTAATCCTGTTTTGCGCGTTATCTTTGGTAGCCGCCTCTACAGTCAGCGCAGAAACGGCTGGTTACACGGTTCAACCGGGCGATACCCTCTGGGATATTACCAGCCGGTTCTTCCATGACCCCTGGCTCTGGCCCAACCTGTGGAAAAACAACCCCCACATTACCAATCCACATCTGGTCTTTCCGGGTTGTCGGCTGCGACTCTCTGTAGAGAAAGAGGCCCCAAGACCGGGGATCGAGTATCCAGTCCCGCCACTCTCTATACCTCATATAGAGACCAGGCCCGCGGAACCGCCTGAAAAGCCACCGGTCAAGACCTTTATCTATTTAGGAATGAATACCCTGGGTTTTATCTCCAAAGAGAAGCTGGAAGAAAAAGGAACCATTCGGGACCTGCCCATGTTCAAAGAGCTGCTGAGCCAGGGTGATGTGGTATATCTTACCAATGATAGGGACCTGCTCCAGAAAGGAAGCACCTGGACTGTATATCGCGCCCCGGATATGGTCTGCCGCCCTTTGACCCGGGAGAGAATAGGCTATTACTATCTGCCGTTGGGAAAACTTGAAATCATTAAGGCCGGCAATCCGGCCACGGGTCAAATTATATCCTCGCACCAGGACATCTCTGTTGATGACCAGATTATGCCTTCAGAAGAGATGCCCACCCATATACCGTTAAAATGTCCCTCCGGCCCCATAGCCGCAACCATTATCAAGTCCGAGCCGCCGGCGGAAAGAATAGCCCAGGGCCATATAGTTTATCTGGATAAGGGAAAGAAGGACGGTCTGGAAGCCGGAGTTTGTCTTGAGGTCTTCAAGACAAAAGAGGTCGCAGGCACCCGGCAAATTCTTTCCCTTGGGAATATCCTGGTGCTCCAGACGCAGGAAGAGACATCTGCCGCCCTGGTTACAAGGTCGGAAGAGCCGTTTTCGATCGGGGATAAGGTTCGGACTGAAAATCCCTAATGTCGCCCTCCCCTTAGAAAGACACAGGACAGGTTAACCGCAAAAGAACAATTTTGTCTGTTTTGTCTTGACAAAGCCATATATATCGATTAATTATGCCTGCCTATTCATTATATAGGCAGTGGAGAGCGTAATGAAAACTTATTCGGCGAAGGCCAGGGATATAAAAAGGAAGTGGTGTGTAGTTGACGCCACTGATAAAGTTCTGGGTCGTTTGGCCAGTAATATAGCGGCCAGGCTTCGCGGCAAACACAAGCCGATTTTCACGTCACATGTGGATACGGGTGATTTTATTATCGTTGTCAATGCCGATAAGGTGAAATTGACCGGTAAAAAATGGTCTGATAAGTTGTATCATCATCATACCGGTTATATAGGTGGGATTAAGACCGTCAACGCCGAGGAGCTATTAAGTAAAAAACCGGAAGAACTAATCCGGCATGCGGTTAGAGGTATGTTGCCCAAGAACAGCCTGGGTCGCACTATGCTCAGTAAGTTGAAGGTCTATACGGGGGCGGATCATCCGCATCAGGCGCAGCAGCCGGAAGAATTATCTATTTAAGCAGGAGTCTTGCATGGCAGAAAAACTGTATTACGCAACAGGCAAACGAAAGACGGCCATAGCCAGGGTATGGATGCGTCCCGGCAAGGGGAATATGGTTATTAACGACAGCGCCCCGGAAGAATATTTTGACGGTGAGGTGCCTGTACTCATCCTTAAAAAGCCGCTTATGCTTACGGAAACCATGGCTAATCTAGACATCTTGGTTAATGTCGCCGGTGGGGGAAAGATAGCGCAGGCCGGGGCTGTTCGTCATGGTATTGCCAGGGCGCTTCTGGAAATTAACCCTGAATACCGGGTGACGCTGAAAAAGGCCGGTTTGCTGACCAGGGATCCACGGGCTAAAGAGCGCAAAAAATATGGACAAAAGGGCGCCCGGGCACGCTTCCAATATTCCAAGAGATGATTTGGTCTGAGTAACAGGGTATCTTCTAAAAGAGGGTTTGCCTTTTGGGGCAAGCCCTCTTTTTTTACCAGCGCAGCGAGGAGGTTATTATGATCCGTGCCGCTATAATCGGAGCTACCGGCTATACCGGACTGGAACTGGTAAGGATATTATCCGCACATCCCGGGGTTACTATTACTGTGGCCACCTCCCGCCAATATGAAGGCCAGCTCCTGCACAAGGTCTTCCCGTCGCTTTCGGGTAGTGTGGATATTGTGTGTCAGTCCCCTTCGCCTGAAAGGGTTATCGGGGCGGCCGACGTCGTTTTTTTGGCGGTTCCACATCAGACGGCCATGACCCATGTCCCGGTTTTTCTGCAGGCCGACAAAAAGGTAATTGATTTAAGCGCTGATTTCCGTCTGAAAGATGTCAGAGTATATGAAAAGTGGTATCAATCCCATAGCGCCCCGGAATATCTGGCCGAGGCGGCCTATGGACTGCCTGAATTACATGCGGCGGCGATAAGGAAGGCACGACTAGTAGCCAACCCGGGTTGTTACCCTACCACCGTAATCCTGGGCTTGGCCCCGCTCCTGAAGAAGGGCCTTATCGACAACAAAAGCATTGTGGTGGACTCAAAGACCGGGGTAAGCGGCGCGGGCCGCTCCGCCGTGCTAAGCAGCCTTTTCTGCGAGGTGCATGAAGACGTTAAGGCTTACAAAGTAGCTGCCCACCGCCATACACCGGAGATGGAGCAGGAACTCAGCCTGCTGGCCGGGGAAGAAATAGCCATAACCTTTACACCCCATTTGGCACCCATGGGCCGGGGGATGCTGAGCACCATCTATGCCGATCTAAAGGGACGGCAGACCACAGGGGATTTGATCTCGGAGTACGAAGAATTTTATAACCAGGCCCCTTTTGTAAAGATCTGCGCGGAAGGCGCCTACCCACAAACCGCCCATGTCAAGGGGTCTAATTATTGTTTCATCGGCCTGAAGGCGGACGAACGCACCGGTCGTGTGATTATACTCTCGGCGATAGATAATCTGACCAAGGGGGCATCCGGCCAGGCGGTACAGAATATGAATCTTATGTTCGGCCTGGAGGAGACTACAGGGTTGACAGCGATACCGCTCTTTCCGTAAGAGTCGGCCTATGCGGAACATCAAACTCATATTGGAGTATGATGGCACGGCCTATTGCGGCTGGCAGAGGCAGGTAAACGGCCTGAGCATCCAGGAGGTCCTGGAAGAAAAAATTGGCGTCATGACCGGCGAGGCGGCCAAGGTAATCGGATCCGGACGTACGGACGCCGGGGTGCATGCCATGAACCAGGCAGCAAACTTTAAGGCCGCCTCTAACATCCCGGTAGATGGGTTTTTACGAGGGCTAAACAGCCTCCTCCCTCAGGACATCGCGGTAAAAGAAGTATGCGAAGTCCCCGCCGATTTTCACGCCCGCTACTCGGCCTCAGAGAAAATATATCTATATCGCATACTGAATGAACGGATAAGGTCTCCACTCCACCACCTCTTTACCTGGTTTGTGCCCCATGACCTGGCTTTTGCGGCCATGGAAAGGTGCCTCCCGGTTTTGCAGGGGGTCCATGATTTTGCCGCCTTTATGGCCAGCGGGAGCTCCGTCAAGAGCACAACCCGCATAGTGAGCGGTTTAAAATTGACCAGGAAAGATAAAATAATCGAATTTGAGATAAGGGCCAACGGGTTCCTGCGCCACATGGTACGCAATATTGTAGGTACGCTGGTTGAGGTGGGGCAGGGGCGGGTAACACCGGAAAAGTTTGCAGACATCCTCCAGGCCAGAGATCGAAATATGGCCGGAATGACCGCACCGCCTCAGGGGCTATTTTTAAAAGAAGTGATTTATTGATTGACGGCTTCGTAAAAAGTCCATTTGCTGCGTTGCGCTGTATCCTTCGTCACTGCGGCGTAGCTCCAAGTACGCCTCATTCCTCAGGATTTGCGCGCCTTGCAACTGGAGCTTTTTACTGTGCCGTCAGAAAACGGACTTTTTACGCAATCATCTTGATTTTCTCATGAAAAGTAGTTTGTCTTGTCATTGCAAGGCACCCTCCGTCTTCAGCCGGCTTGAATGCATAGTTTTTGCTGGACAATCGCCCCACTTTATCCTAAAAGATTATAAAATATTTCCGGTGCAGGCCGGATAGAGCTATCAGCTTAACATGATGTTTATCTTATTTTTTTGCTGATGGCTGATAACTGAAAGCCTGCATCTGGAAACGGTAGTTTCCGGATGCAAACTATTTAGAGAAAGGGGTTTTGCCGCCATGTCTAAAGGAGCTTTATCCGGAAGGGCCCGCAGGATTAAGCCTTCTCCCACCCTGTCTATCGATGCCAAGGCCAAGGCCATGAAGTCTGCGGGGGTGGATATTATCAACTTCGGGGTGGGTGAACCGGACTTTGATACCCCCGGCTATGTCAAAGAGGCTGCCATAAAGGCCATCCAGGATGGTTTTACCAAATATACCCCGGTCGGTGGTATCATAGAGCTAAAAGACGCCGTTATCAAACGTCTGAAAGATGATCACGGGTTGTCTTATACCCGTCAAGAAATAGTAATCTCCTGCGGGGGTAAACACGCCCTTTACAACCTGGCCCAGGCCCTTTTTGACAAGGGCGACGAGGTCATTATCCCGGCTCCCTACTGGGTATCCTATCCTCCTATTGTCGATCTGGCCGGGGCCAAACCGGTTATTATCGAGACCAGGGAAGAAGACGGCTTTGATCTCGATGTCTCCGCGCTGGAAAAGATGATAACTCCGAGAACAAAGGGCATAATCCTCAATAGCCCGTCAAATCCCACGGGTTCTGTCTTCAGCGCCAAGACCCTCAGACAAATAGGGGACATGGTGCAAGATCACAACTGTTACGTTATCTCTGACGACATCTATGAAAAGCTACGCTTTGACGGCAAAAAGCCGGTTAATCTGCTCTCCCTCAATCCCAAACTTAGGGAGAAGGTATTTATTCTAAACGGCGTCTCCAAGACCTATGCCATGACCGGCTGGCGGATCGGCTATCTGGCCGGGCCTGCCGATATAATCTCGGCCGTAACCAACATCCAGAGTCAGAGCACCTCCAATCCCACCTCTATAGCCCAAAAGGCCGCAGTTGCCGCCCTGAACGGCCCGGATTCTTTCATCGTCAAGATGATATCTGTCTTCAAAGAACGCAGGGACTATATTGTTAAGCGGCTTAAGGCCATACCAGATGTAACGTGTGTCAAGCCTCAAGGGGCATTCTATGCCTTTCCAAACGTCTCTGCGTATTACTCCCGTGGGTATAAGGGGCGGAAGATAACAAATTCTATGGCCCTCTGTGATTACCTGCTGGAGGAAGCCCGTTTAGCCGTTGTTCCGGGGATAGCCTTCGGCGATGATCGGTACATCAGATTTTCCTTTGCCACGTCTATGGAAAATATCGCTAAGGGCATGGATCGATTTAAAGAAGCGCTAAAGAAGCTGTCCTGAACATGCATAGCGAGCGCATTCCCCGTCCGCCCAAGGTGGACTGCGGGGAGCTTCAATTTAAAGAAGACGGCTTTGTAGGAGGATTACCGGAGGAAACAACCTTTGGCGAGAGCAACACAGGCGTGCTGCTCTCTATGAGCCAAGGTTGTATAAATAGGGCCCGCGGCCGGACGAACATTAGCGGCCGGCAGCGCCTCGTTTGGAAGCCTTAAGCGGGTTGATTTTAGCGGCAGTTTTGGGCGCCTCTGTCTTGAGATGGGTGGCCAGGTTACAGTTGCCCTTTTTCCACTTTGAGGCGGGATCAGGATAGCTGCTGCAGTACTTACCTGTGGGAAATTCTATGATACGGTTGCAACCCTCACACTTATCAATAACCTGATGGCAGGCTCCACCGTTAAAAGAACAACCTTTTTTGCTCATAAAGACGCAGCTAATCCCTGGTTTTAACGTTGTACAGTCCATGGGAATCACCCCCTTTACAAAGATTTTGCAGAATCGTTTTTTACAAAACGACGCTTTATAATCGATGGGTTAGGTTTTGTCAATAGAAAATAGGTAGAAAAATGGAAGCCATCATTCCTTCGCTTCACGGCTTGCGCAACGACCCTTTCGGGGCTCGCAGGCGGGGAATATAAGGGGTTAGGGTAGGGTGGCGTCAATTTGGAGTGAAAATGCGTGCCGTATTGCAGCGGGTTAAAGAAGCCTGTGTTACTGTTGATGGAAAAAAGGCAGGAGAGATAGGGCCTGGCCTCTTGATATTTCTGGGAGTAGAAAAGGACGATACCCCGTCTGATGCCGCTTATATGGCGTCAAAAATAGTATCTTTACGCATATTCGCCGATGGGTCCGACAAATTTAACCTTTCCCTCCTGGATGTAGGTGGTGAATGCCTTATCGTGTCCCAGTTTACCCTCCTTGGTGACTGCCGTAAAGGGAAAAGGCCGTCCTTCGAACAGGCCGCACCGCCTGGCCTGGCCCGGCAGCTCTATGAGCTTTTCGTCATCGAGGTGCGCCGGCTGTGTGTACCGGTAGCTACGGGAGAATTTCAGGCCAGGATGGAGGTCTCTCTAATAAACGACGGCCCGGTTACCATCCTTTTGGACAGTAAGAAACAGAAGCGCCCCTAATGTTTCTCAAATCCCGCCATTCTTCAGGTTTTTTTCTTGCCTTCCATCCGGTGTTATGTATAAAAGATGATGGCTGTTGGCTCATAGCTGATGGTTCATAGCTCATAGTAACTAATAGCCAAGAGCGATGAACCATGAACCATTATCTCTGTGGTTAATCTTTTGACAATACGTGATACCGGAAAAAGGAGGTCTTGATGAAGAAATGGGAAGATAAAAAATGGGTGTCGGCTCAGCGAATTAGGTTGGATGTTAACTATGCCATGGCGGAGTTCGTGGGGGAGGATAATGGCATAAGCAATAAAGAAATAAGGGAGCTTGAACTCAAGGCCAAGACCGTCTATAAACAGCTTTTAAAGAAAAGGGGGCAGGGGGCGCTGGCCTTTTACGATCTTCCTTATGAAGAAAAAGAGGCTAATCGTCTTGTTACAGCCGGGCGTAAGATCGGCCGGGCCTGCCGCAACTTTGTAGTGCTTGGTATAGGCGGATCAGCCCTGGGTGGAATAGCCCTGCAGCGAGCCCTGAATCATCCTCATTATAACCTGTTATCCGATGCCGAACGCAAGCACCGGCCACGCCTTTTCTTCGCCGATAATATTGACCCGGACGGATTCCAGGCACTTTTAGATATCCTGGACCTGAGAGAAACGGTCTTTAATGTCATAAGCAAGTCCGGCGGTACGGCCGAGACCATGAGCCAGTTTATTTATGTGCGGGACAGATTGATTAAAAAATTGGGTAAGGAAGGGCATCGCTCACACATCGTGGTAACCACAGACCCTGAGAAGGGCAGGCTGAGGGAGATCGCTGAAAGGGAAGATTACCTGACCTTTCCCGTGCCGGCCGGGGTCGGCGGCCGCTTTTCGGTCCTCACTCCGGTGGGACTTCTGCCCGCTGCGGTGGCTGGGATCGATATTTCTATGCTCCTGGCTGGCGCCCGAGATATGGACGGGCGGTGCCGCATTTCGAATCTGTGGAAAAATCCGGCCTATCTGAATGCTGTGCTGTATTATCTGGCTGATACTAAAAAGGGCAAGCCTATTGCGGTCATGATGCCCTATACCGATGCCCTCTATGGGGTGGCGGACTGGTTCAGACAGCTATGGGCAGAGAGTCTGGGGAAGAAGACAGACCTGGACGGCAATATTGTCTCTACCGGTCAGACCCCGGTCAGGGCCCTTGGGGCTACTGACCAGCATTCGCAGTTACAGCTTTACATGGAGGGCCCCAATAACAAGCTCATTACTTTTTTAATAGTAGAAAGGTTCCATAAAAGGATGACCCTTCCTAGATCTTTTGCTGATATGGAGGGAGTAAGCTATCTGGGAGGGCATTCCTTGAATGAATTAATTGCCGTGGAACAGAAGACCACGGAACTGGCCTTGACACGCAATAAGCGTCCTAATCTAAGTATAACTGTCCCGGAGGTGAACGCCTTCACCCTGGGCCAGCTTTTATTCATGTTAGAGGTACAGACGGTTTTTGCCGGCGGCTTATACCATATCAATCCCCTGGATCAGCCCGGAGTGGAAGAGGGAAAACAATTTGCCTATGGACTTATGGGCCGAAAGGGATTTGAACACAAGGCCAAAGAATTCGCCGAAAGGCCGGAGAAGAGCGAAAAATATATAATATAGGTAAACCGTTCACCGTTGACCGTTCTCGGAAAAGACGGTTTTCACGTTTTTGAGGGACAAGATAACGGTTAACGGAAAATACGATCACCATCGACTGTTCACCGAAAAAACGCTTTTAGGGTCGCATAGACTCGACTCTTACGATTTCTTACGGACAACGGTGAACTGATAACGGTGAACGGATACTAATATAGGAGCAACCTTGCTTCCACCACCGGAAAAGTTAGAATCGGTCAGGCCCTTTAAATTAGTCAAATTTTTTTCATTCAGCAGCCTGGCGGTCATCTTTATTTTTACTTTCGTCCTTACCTACATCATATCCGACCGGGCACGTACGGTCTTGCTCAAGAAGAGCGAGGAGTATGCCCTGCTGCTCGCTGAGAATCTGAATCACCAGGTATATCTGCAATTTGTGGTCCCCACGGCTATTGCCTATGGTTCGATAAGCCTGCGTGAGCCGGAGCAGTTTTCCCTTATAGATAGGGTGGTGCGCAATACTATCCACAGTTTTCGCATTGACAGCGTTAATATCTATGACGCCGGTGAAAACATTATCGTGTACAGCACCGATCCATCCATGGTAGGCAAAAGGAACCTGGGAGGGATGGAGTATAAGCTGGCCTTGCGCGGGCAGCATTCTTCGCAGCTCGTTTCCCGGGGGAATAGCCGGGTTTTCTGGGCCGGAGGAGGCGGCGGAGAGAAAAAATTGAAGACATATATACCATTTCGGCATGAGAAAGTCCTTACCTGGAAGACGGGGCCGATAATGGGTGTCTTTGAGATAACCCAGGACCTTTCCCTGGATTATGAGACTATTCAAAGATTTCTGATTATGGTGGTTGTAACCTCTACGGCTATTATGATGATCCTTTTCGTGGTCTTGAGGCTTATTGTAGCCCGGGCCGACCGGATTATCTACAAAAGAGTCCTTGAGCAGCGCAAGCTGGAGGAACAGCTCCATCAGGCCGAAAAACTGGCCAGTTTAGGAAAGATGGTGGCGGCTGTATCTCATGAGATAAAGAGCCCCCTGGGAATCATCCGGAGCACGGCAGAAATACTGGAAAATAAGATTAAGGCCTTTGATCCCCAGAATCGCCTGGCATCAATAGTAGTAGCTGAGTCCAGTCGTCTAAACCGCATCGTGACCGAGTTTCTGGATTTCGCCCGCCCCCAGGTACCGCATTTTGTCAGATGTAATGTGATAGAGATTATAGAAAAAAATCTTAATTTTCTTGATCCGGAATTGAACAAAAACGGTATTCGTGTGGAGAAAAATTTTATATCTGATGAGGTCATTATTGACGGCGATCCGGACCTTCTTTACCGGGTGCTTTTAAACATATTTGTCAATGCCATTCAGGCCATGCCGGATGGCGGAGATTTGATAGTTGGCGTAAACGTCGCCGGTAAGCCGGAGCGCCTTGAAATATCAGTAGGAGATACAGGGACAGGGATTTCACATGAGGATATATCCAGGGTATTTGAGCCGTTCTTCACCACAAAGCACAAGGGAAGCGGTCTTGGACTGGCTATAGTGAAAAATATCATTGAGGGACACGGTGGAACAATAAGAATCGAAAGTGAAGCGGGGAAGGGCGCTAAATGTATTGTAGACCTTCCGATCAGGCATGCATGATGGCGAGGAGCTTAATTTATCGCCGGAAGCGGTCAGGCGAACACATCGAACAGCTTTCCCAGGAGCTCATCTTCAGCCTTTATAGCCTTGAGATTAGCGGTGTAGGACCGTTGTACGGTCATAAGGCCGGTCATCTCTTCCTCCAGGGTTACATTGGATGATTCCTGAGTTTCAGCAGTCCCATCTTCAGCCGGCAAGGGGACACCGGGCGTATTAATCTTGTTTATCGATACGGTAACGCCGGACGGATCGGCTTCCTGGAGGACTGCCCGACTTTTTTTAAACCCATTTGTGTTCACATTGGCGACATTATTAGCCGTAACCCCAAGCTTCTGTCCCAGTGCTTGAAAGGCAGATAAGGCCGGATATGCAGCATTCAACATCGACATACACCTCCTTTTTAGAAAACCTTTCTACCCGCTTATTCTTATCGGCATACTTTAGAAAGGACTTAAAATATGGGCTTTGGTCGGCGCCGGGTAACAGTCTTGATATCTTGATTTTTATGCGCTGACAGGCATGTTATTGCCTGTTTTGTTTTTTTCATGTTATAAGGATAAAGACATTAGGACTGGATTGTTGCTATGACGAAGGAAAAGATGCCCGAGCTCTTGACTTTTTTGGGGCTGGAGAATCCGGATGACCTTAAAAAGGCCGAAATAGTAGTAGGGATTCCTTCATATAATGAGGCCGAAGGTATCGCCCTGCCTACGGCTATGGCCGATGAAGGATTGCGGAACTATTTTAAGAATAAAAAAGCGGCTATTATAAATTGCGATGCCTGTTCCACGGACAATACAAAAGAGGTATTCTTAGGCGTAAAGACCACTACGCCGAAAATCTACCTTTCTACCCCTCCAGGTGTCACCGGCAAGGGAAATAACATAAGAAATCTCTTCATCATGGCCCAAAGGCTTGGGGCCAGGGCCATTATTATGGTTGATGCCGATCTTAAGAGTATTACGCCGAAATGGATAAAGATGCTCGGGGAGCCGATTTTCAGCGGCTTTGGATACGTGGCCCCACTTTACGTAAGGCATAAATATGACGGCACTATAACGAATAATATCGGTTACCCCTTTAGCCGTATGCTTTACGGCCGGCGGGTACGTCAACCTATCGGCGGCGATTTTGGTTTTTCCGGACGGCTATTGCCATGTTATCTTAACCTGCCGCTCTGGAGCGAGGACGTTTCACAATTTGGCATTGATATCTGGATGACCACCATAGCCATGATGCAAAAGATGCCGATTTGTCAGTCTTTTATGGGACGGCCGAAGATACACCGGGCAAAAGATCCCGGGGCACAGTTGGGGCCTATGTTTAAGCAGGTCATCGGGACTATCTTTGCCATGATGGGTCAGTTTTCCAATTATTGGGCCCACGTTAAGTGGAGTAAACCAACGTCTATCTTTGGCTTTGGCCTGGGGGACATAGAGGAACCTCCACCGCTGGAGGTGAACGAGGATAATCTCTATCAGAAATTTCTGGACGGTTTTACAAATTACTCCAGTGTATGGGAACAGGTCCTGCAAAGAGAAAATTATAAGAAACTGGTTGAAATAAAAGGGCTGCCTCCGGGTTTGTTTAACGTCCCTCCTCTGGTCTGGGCCTTGATCCTTTTTGATTTTGCGGTTGCGTATCACAAGGCGAAGATCGACCGAAGCACGTTATTAGAGGCACTTATGCCCCTTTACTTCGGCAAGACGCTGTCTTTTGTTAAAAAGGCCGGGCAGATGTCCATTCAGGAGGCAGAAGAGCAGATCGAAAGCGAATGTATGGTCTTTGAAGAGTCCAAACCCTATTTGGTAAGACGCTGGAGTATTTTGTAAAATAAGCTTTCAGCTATCAGCGATCGGCAAGATGAGTAAAATAACCTATGGACGGCGCTTCGTCCGGTAATTATGCGTCGGTTCATTCCTATTAAGGTTCAAGGCGCTATAGCGGAGAAAGAACCGGGGTCTTCTTTTTAAATAAGGTTTGTTTTTTAGATAAGTTAAAGTATATTGCTTGGGAAAATTATACTGACAGGTCTTGGCCAATGCGAACCAGTACTAAAAAAGCCGCAATAAAACTCCCGACCAAAATAAGAATAGTATGCCCTACTTGCGGCAATGATACAGATTTCTATGAGGTTGCCGAAGGAGTGATCCTTACCACACGCTACACACAAAATGAGGACGGTAGTTTTACGCCTATAAGTGATGATTCACAGGTATTCGGTGAGATTAAATTCTATTGTGGCGAATGTGATGAAGATTTAACCCAATTTCACAAGCATTTTCTGGAAATGCTCTTTTAACCCGTATCCACAAAGCGAGACAGACAGGAATGCGCTCCCGAATGGTTATCACCGACATGAAAACCTTTTCCGAGAGTTATCATACCTTGACCAGGGGCGATATAGTGGTTGGACTCCTCAATCTTAAAAAAAATGAGGAGGCAAAATTTCTCCATCTGGTTGAAAATGGGGTCAAGTTGTTCCCGTCGGCCCTCGCTCAGGCTACCAGCCGTTCAAAGGCCGCACAAGTCTATATCCTGGGCAACGTTATGGTAGGGTATACCTTTGTAGCAAGGGATAAACGAGATTTAATTGAGCAGATTACCAACTATAATGCCCATAAAATTAAGGAGGTGGTTACCAAACAAGATCGACTCAACTGCGGCTTGGGCATTAACGTCTGGCCGTCTATTGAGGCGGTTTACAATCATGCGTCATTAGGCCTGATGGAATTTCCGTTTGTTGTCCAGCCGTTTGTTAAAAATGTCAGAGACATAAGGGTAATAATTATCGGTGATTATGTGGAGGCCTATGAGAGGATCAACCAATACAATTTCCGCCACAACCTCTACTTTGGAGGAGAAAGTCGTCCCTACACCTTAAGTAAAAAAGAACGGGCCTTTTGCCTCAGGGTGATGAGAAAGGCACATTTTCCATACGCCCATATCGACCTGATGCTAACCAACGATAAGTTATACTTGTCTGAAATAAACCTTCGGGGCGGGCTAAAGGGGTCTCAGATTAGGCCTGATAAGTACATACCATTAATCAACAAAGTCCATCAGGATTTTGTTAAAAGACACCTGAGTTCCTGCTCTAAAAGTACCTCCGCAACAAAAAAGGCGTAGGCCCGCTTTCCGGCAGACCTACACCTTTTGTCTCTCTTTTTCCTACAAGAAATAACGCTGATTATACGCAGCCAGTCGGCTTCGGAAGGCCAGCCATCTTACAGGCTCCCTTACCCGGCCCGGAGGGGAAAAGCTCATAGATCTTTTTCAATGGATAACCCGTTACCTTAGAAAATATCCTTACCATTGGGGCAATGCCGTTTTTCTTGTAATAATCCTGCAAGAAATTGACGCACTTCCAATGCTCATCGCCTACCTCAGGAATACCTTCTACGTCCTTTACATAATCTACCCAGTTTTCATCCCATGCGCTAAGCCCCGCGGCCAAGAAGCCGTCTTCATCTACCTCGTAGGTTTTTCCTTTGTGTTCAACCGTTGCCATTTATACTCCTCCTTTTTAGCTTTTAGATGTTATCTCGAATAAAAAATGAACTGTACTTCATTTGCTGAAAGTCTCATTACTATAGCCAGAAAACTTTGTCAAGAGTTAAAAGAGAGAAAAATTGCTTGCAGTTGGAACTTTATGTAATTACGTAATTTTTATGGGATAATAATTATCGCACCTATCTCCCTTTAAGCTCATGTTTTGTCACCTTTGGTACGGGGCTGAAATGAGGCCAGATATTCGCGCCACTTTTTTAAGCGCTCACCGATAATCTTTTCCATCCCTCGCTTAGTCGGACGGTAATAAATATGCCCTCTTATTTCCGGCGGCAGGTGTTCTTGCGCTACCAGGGCCTCGGGAAAGTCATGGGCATACTTATAGCCGCGTCCGTACCCCAGATCCTTCATCAGTCCGGTCGGGGCATTACGGATATGCAAGGGGACAGGCAGGCTTCCGGTTCTGGACACGTCCTTTTGTCCTTCCAGAAAGGCCATATATATGGCGTTGCTCTTCGGAGCCGTGGCTAAATACAGAGCGGCCTGGGCCAGGGCCAGTTCTCCTTCCGGGCTGCCCAATGACTGGTAGGCCTGCAAGGCGGCCATGGCTATCTGAAGGGCCTGGGGATCGGCGTTACCCACATCTTCGGATGCAAATCTTATCATCCGGCGGGCTATATATAGCGGCTCTTCTCCGGCGGCCAGCATCCTGAGCAGCCAGTAGAGGGCGGCATCCGGGTCGCTTCCCCGGAGGCTTTTGTGGAAGGCAGAGATGATATTGTAATGCTCTTCCCCATCCTTGTCATAGGCGAGCGCTTTTTTCTGTACCGCCTCTTCCGCCAGCTTAAGATCGATATGGCGAACCCCTTCCTCATCCGGCGAGGCCAGCAAGACAGCTACTTCCAGGCTGTTTAGGGCGAAGCGGGCATCGCCCTGGGCGGCGGAAATGATGAGATCAAGGGCCTCCCGTGATAAATTAACACAAATACCTCCCAGACCCCTTTCTTTATCCGTAAGCGCCTGTTTGAGCACTTCTTTAAGATCGTCTTCAGTAAGTGGCCTTAAAACAATTAACCGCGAACGGGACAAAAGCGGGGTTATTATCTCAAAAGAGGGATTTTCCGTGGTGGCCCCGATGAGGGTGATTAGTCCGCTCTCTACATGCGGCAGGAAGGCATCCTGTTGGGCCTTGTTGAATCGGTGAATCTCATCGACAAAGAGGATGGTCTTTCTCCCGCCGGCTTTTCTTTGGGACTCGGCCTCAGCCACTACCGCCCTGATGTCCTTTACCCCGGACAGTACAGCCGAAAAGCTGACAAAATAGGCCTCTACGGCCCGGGCCAGGATATAGGCCAGGGTGGTCTTGCCAGATCCGGGCGGCCCCCAGAAAATAAGAGAAGGTATCTCTTTGGCCCTGAGCAGGCGGGGGATTAATTTCCCCTCTGCAAGCACATGCCTCTGCCCAATAACCTCGTCTATAGTCCGGGGTCGCATGCGGTCAGCCAGAGGAGTTGATTTACCTGCGCTATACATAACTTAACGAATGGATAACCGGTCTACATTAATGTAATCTTACCCAGATATGCCTCTTGAACAACGGGATCGGCCCGAAGTTCCTCTCCGCTTCCCTCCAGTACGATTCGGCCGGTTTCCAGGACATAAGCATAATGGGCCAGGCGTAGGGCGGCATTGGCATTTTGTTCCACCAGGAGGATGGTTGTCCCCCGTTCATGGATTTGGCGCATAACCGCGAACACCTCGCTCACCAGTTGCGGAGAAAGTCCCAGAGACGGTTCATCCAACATAAGAAGCCTCGGCCTGCCCATCAGGGCGCGACCCAGGGCCAGCATCTGTTGCTCGCCCCCGGAAAGCGTTCCGGCCTGTTGATACAGGCGTTCCTTCAACCGGGGGAAGGTGGAAAAAATCCATTCCATATCTTCTTCTACTCCCTCCCGGTCCCGGCGGAAATAGGCACCCAACTTAAGATTTTCCGAGATGCTGAGATTGGCAAAGACCCTCCGCCCCTCCGGCACCAGGGTGATGCCACACCTCGCGACCCAGTGCGGGGCAAGGCCCTTAATTTCCCTTCCCTCAAACCGGATGGATCCTTTCTGGGACTTAACCAGGCCACAGATGGTCTTCAAAATACTGCTCTTGCCCGCGCCGTTGGCCCCGATAAGGGTGAGTATCCGGCCGGTCTTAACCCTGAAACTTATACCCTTGAGGGCCTGGATGCTACCATAGCTTACATGAATATCACCGACCTCAAGCACTTTCCGGTTCTCCTAGGTAGGCCTCTATGACCTGGGGATTATTTTGTATCTCTGCGGGAATCCCTGTGGCTATGGTCACTCCATGATCGAGGACGATGAGATGCTCGCATAAGCCCATCACAAAACGCATATCGTGCTCGATAAGGATAATAGCCAGGCCGTAAGCCTCGCGGATGGAGTTTATAAAGTCTATCATGTCGCCTGTTTCCCGTGGGTTCATTCCGGCTACCGGCTCATCTAAAAGGAGCAAACCGGGATTAGTAGCCAGGGCACGGGCTATCTCCAGCTTGCGTTGCTGTCCATAGGCCAATGTCCCGGCCTTCTCGTTGGCCACATTATCGAGTTGGACTTCGGCCAGTAGTTCTCTGGCCATACTCCGCATCTTCTTTTCTTCAGACTTGTAGCGCGGCAGGCGAAAAATAGCCTCCCATAGACTGGAACGAAGACGTCCGTGGTAACCGATCATTGTATTTTCCAGGACGGTTAGGTCATTAAAGAGACGAATATTCTGGAAAGTGCGGGCAATGCCCGCAGCGTTTATGAGATGGCTTTGTGTGCTGGTGATGTCTTTATCCCTGAAATAAATTTTCCCTTCAGTGGGTAACAGACGGCCCGTAATCATATTAAAAACCGTGGTCTTGCCGGCGCCGTTCGGGCCGATAAGACCGATTAGATCCCCTTCTTTCACCGTTAGGGAAAGATCGCTAACGGCCATAAGCCCCCCAAATTTCATGGTCAGATGTTCGGCCTTAAAGAAGGACACGCGCCCTTACCCTCTTCTTTTCCCTATCTTTAAAAAACCGCAGAGCCATTCCCATGAGAACTCGCGGCGGCCCATGAGCCCCTGACGGGCGAAGATCATAATCAGGATAAGCATTATAGAGAAAACAACCATACGCATTCCCGGTATGCCCGGGATATTAAACGGCCCGATAGACATCGGTTCTTCTACGGCCCTGAGCCATTCTCCGGCGTAGGTAATAATTACAGCCGCGATAATAGAACCGGTCATACTTCCCATCCCGCCGATAACGATTATGACCAGGAGATTGAACGTCAGAAAGAAACTAAAAAGGGTTGGAGAAATGGTAGTAATTAGATGTGCCATAAGCCCACCGGCCATGCCGGCGAAAAAGGCATGAACTACAAAGGCCAGCATCTTGTGCCGGAATACATTGATCCCCATAGCCGCGGCGGCTACTTCATCCTCCCGAATAGCCTGCATGGCCCGGCCAAAGCTGCTTTTGACCAGGCGGGTGACACAAAAAACAGTGAAGACAGCTACCCCACAGGACCACCACAAATTCGTATATTCGGGCAGGCCCTTAAGTCCAAGGGGGCCGTTGGTTATACTCTGGGCATTATTGGCTACTACTCTGACCACCTCACCAAAGCCCAGGGTAACTATAGCCAGATAATCTCCGCGCACCCTGAACACCGGAAAGGCCATAACAAATCCCAGGAGGGCGGCAAAAACGCCGCCTATCAGGAGGGAAGGCAGGAAGGGCAGATGCAGGACAGAAATCGGCCATATAACGGGTTCGATGATAAAAGACAGTTCCTTTTCAGCCGGGCTGATAGTCAAAAGGGCCGTAGTATAGGCGCCCACAGCCATAAAGGCATTCGGTCCTAAAGAAAACTGACCGGCCACCCCATTTATAAGATTGTAACTGACCGCTAACGTTACAAAGATGGCAGAGACATTTAAGATACGGATTTGATACTCATCGGCCTGGTTTTGAACCTGAAGTAAAAAAGCAAACAGGCCTGCCAGCGCGCCGTAGGTACACAGCTTGTATATCCATTCCCGCCGATGTTGGTCGGACATGGCTTTTAACCTATCGTATCCTTTCCTGCCAGACCGGTAGGTCTAAAGAGTAAAATGAGTATCAAAAGGATAAAGGCAAACGCATCCCGATACCCGGCCAGAGACGGCAAAAAAGCCACCAGAAGTATCTCCGTTATTCCTAATAATAATCCGCCCAATACCGCCCCGTGGATATTTCCTATACCCCCGATAACTGCAGCCACAAAGGCCTTAAGCCCGGGAATAATGCCCATGAGCGGATTTATCTGGGGATATTTCATGGCCCACATGATTCCTCCTGCCGCAGCCAGGGCCGAACCCACGGCAAAAGTCAGGCTGATAACGCGATTTACGTCAATGCCCATGAGCTGAACCATCTCCATGTCTTTGGCCACGGCACGCATGGCCGCTCCCACCCTAGTTCTATAGAGTAGTAAAAAAACCAGCGCCAGAAGGAGGGCGGTGACTACCGGCACCCATATACTGAGGCTGAAGATACGCACTCCAGCCAACTCATAGGTCTTATTTAAAAAATCCGGGCGGTAAAAGGCCCTGGGTCGGCCGCCAAAGACCACAAGCCCCAGATTTTCGAGAAAAAAGGAGACACCGATAGCGGTAATTAAAGCCGAGATGCGGGGGGCATGGCGCACTGGCCGGTAGGCCCCAAGGTCAATAAGGATGCCTAATAGCGCCGTAAGCAAGATAGCCATAATAACCGAAAGCCACCAGGGAAGGGCATAGACGGATATGCCGAAATAGGCAAAGTACGTGGATATCATTAAGATATCGCCATGGGCAAAATTAATAAGGCGGATTATCCCATAAACCATGGTATAGCCTATGGCTATAAGGGCGTACAGGCTTCCCAGGGAGATGCCGTTTAATAGCTGCTGTAAAAATAAGGGAAGGTCCACGTGATTAATTGATGCATTTACCAGGGATTAACTATTGTAAGATATCTGAATTGTCCGCCGCTCACCTGTAAGATAACGGCACTTTTTACTGCATTGCCGTCCGGCCCAATTTTTATTACCCCGGATACACCGCCAAATCCCCTGGTTGAGGCCAGAGCGGTCCGGATGGCGACGCCATCGGTGCGCCCGGCCCTTTTTATGGCATCCAGAAGGACAAAGTAGGCATCGGCGCCCAGGGCGTGGAATCCGCTCGTCTCCTCGTGCCTGGTTTTTGTGAAGAACTTCATAAATTCTTTGGCCAGGGGTGTCGCGGCCCCTTCCGGTGCAAAATGGGCCAGGAGATAAAGCCCTTCTACGGTCTTGCCGCCTATTTTTATCAACTCCGGGGCCTGTGCCCCATCCGCGGATAATATGGGCATCTTGAGGCCGAGTTCCTTCGCCTGGCGGGCAATAAGGGCGTCCTCAGCATAATAATTTGGCAAATAAAGGAGATCTGATTGTAATGCCGGGATACTTGTCAGTTGAGCCGAAAAATCCTGGTCTCCGGTCTGGCAATAAGTTATCGATACTACCTTGCCACCCAGGCGGGTAAATGCCTTTTTGAAATAACTGGCCAGTCCAACGCAGTAATCCTGAGCCCGATCCACGATTACAGCCACCCTCCGGGCTTTAAGATTCCGGTAGGCAAATATGGCTGCCGCCTCACCCTGAAAAGAGTCAATAAAGCAGACACGAAACACATACTTCTTATTCTGAGTCACCAGCGGCAGTGTAGCCGTCGGGCTGACCATCGGAATCTTCGCCTTCTCGCTCAGGGCTGCTCCGGCCATAGTATTTGAACTGGTGGCCGAGCCGATAATGGCCTTGACTTTTTCTTTCTTGAGAAGCCGGCTTACGGCATTGGCCGCCTCTATCCGGTCGCTTTTTTCATCCACTAAAACTAGTTCTACCTGGCGGCCCAGAACTGTAGGGCGCATTTGATGAGCTGCCTGGATACCGGCCCACTCCATTTGCCCAAAGGCCGCCACCGGACCGGTCATGGGAAGATAGACACCGATACGAATCGGCTCACCGGCCAGGCTTAAAAACGGCAAACAGAATAGGAGATAAATACAAAATAAAACCGAAACTGCGACCAAATAGATTGCCTTCTGTTGCAATTTGTTACCTCTTTCATAGCGCTAGCAATCAGCTATCAGGCATGAATCCGGCTCACCGTTCACTGTTGACCGTTTACAGAAATAAAATGTCGGACAACAGTTAAAATGGATAACGGATAACAGACATGCTGATGGCTGAATGCTGACCGCACCATCCGGAAAGCCAAGCTTTCCGGATGGAAACTAATTAAAACGGCACCTTCAGCTTAAAAAGAAACGATTTTACCTTGTCTATAACCCCGGTAGATTGTTCCGATTCTTCTTCCGTATTTTTGTTGATATTAGATATATCCTCCAGGGATTGCTCCCCTTGATCTGCCCCAGATTTCTCCTGTCCGCTTTCCACTGAAACGGCAATCCCCGAAGAAATACTGTCTCTCCGTTCAGGGGTAGTTGTACAGGCTGCGCCCCCGATAAGTAGAACCAGGACTAAAAAACATATGAAGTGACGGCCAATCATAGAAACTTAGTAACATTATTAGGTTTTTTTCAAAACGAACCCATGGCTTTGAAGGGAACGAAGGCTAAATCCGAAATTCGAATACCGAAATTCGAAACAAATTCAAATTCTCAAATCTCAAAATGTTCCAAACTGCAGCGGAAAGAATTCGTCTTGATATTTTGGGTTTTGGTCATTCGATATTGTTTCGGGTTTCGTGCTTCGGATTTCGAATTTGAAATCGCACCGGACACGAAATCCACCATATGACGACAAGTTATATCTACCCTTGTTACTTACAAAACATCCGCTGCAGATATAACAGCTCTCTTTTTAACTCTGTCAACAAGGCTCTGTTCTTACTATCTTCACTATCAAGGAAACCTATCTCCAGTTGGCCCCCCTTGCCCTGGGCCAGGGCCTTGCGCGCCCCGGCTATGGTAAAGCCTTCTTCATAGAGCAGCCTCTTTATCTCCATTACCAATTCTAAATCCGACTTCCTGTAGAGTCTCTGGCCGGAGGGCGGGCGATATGGCTTGATTTCACTAAACTCCGACTCCCAGTAGCGAAGCACATGCGGTTCTACCCCCGCAATCTGACTAACCTCGCCGATCTTAAAGTAACGTTTGTCCGGGATGGAGTTATTCATGGATCAGTCAGTGCTGACGGCTTCGTAAAAAGTCCATTTATTGCCTTGTCCGCCTCCGGCGGAGAGTTTTTTACTGTGCTGTCCCAAGTTTAATTTTTTATGAGTTCATGAAAGAACAACCCTGGATACCCCGTGCGGGAGCACGGGGAGGAAAGGGTTACCTTTGTTTAAGAGTTTGGTATAGTATGCTGCATGACTATAAAGCGAATGAGCCATGCGGTCTACGATAC
>JBFMFO010000007.1:0-118570 GCA_040754095.1 Thermodesulfobacteriota bacterium
CAGAGGGAGACGGTAACGCACCAGCTTGCCTTTCAAATATGGCAGGTACGCATTACTTCGTCCATGCCCCGTAATGGCCTACTTTTAAACCGGCAATTCTGGCCTGTTTTCTGACCGGCGGTAATATATTGACTAATACCTTGCGTCTTTGTCGAAGATCCGACCGGTGGTTAGGCGGGCCGTGAAAACATATTGTTTTCTCTACTTATAGCCCCGCAAAAAGGAACCAGTCCGGCACGGCCCAGATATTCTTTCTGATCTCTGCAAGCTCTCTTCCGCGGTAAACAATAACCCCCAGCGGAGAAACACTCTTATGTTTATCCATAAATAACTCCAGGCTGCGGCCATCAGCAGGCGTTACTTTATTAGAGGCCTTCACTTCAACAGGCAGCGTTATCTCCTCCCCCCGGATCAGGAAGTCTATCTCCATGCCTCCGCCGGTGCGGTAGAAAAACAGATCAGGTTCTACAGCCTGAAGCTCCTTCCATTTGATAAGTTCTGAAAAAACCCAGCTTTCGTAAGATGCCCCGGAGCTGACGCCCATCTCTCCCAGTATCACCCTGTTTAATCCGGGATCAGGGAAAAATATCTTCGGGCTTTTGATAAACCTCTTGCCTACGTTTTCATAATAAGGGGGCAAGAGATAACACTGAAAGGACATGGTCAGGAGATTTATGTACCTTTTTACGGTATTTACAGCCACGGATAAATCCCGCGCCACCTCGCTAAGGGAAAGTATCTGCGCGGTGCGGGCGCACAATAGTTTTTGCGCCAGGGCAAAACTGTCTATGTTGGCTACCTGTCCGACGTCCGATATATCTCTTTCCAGATAGGTCTTGCGGTAGTCCTTCAGCCAATTAAGCTTATCCGGCCTTTCCTTCCTCTGCCATACAGAAGGATATCCTCCCCAGGTTTGATGCTCATCCCTCGCTTTTATCACAAGGCGCACTTTCTCCGGCGAAAGGGCATAAAATGCCTGCCGGTCTTTTTCTGTCAGACCCTGCCCCGTCCAGATTTTTGTAAGCAGGGGAAGGTTGCTGCTTTCTAATACCTCGGAAAGGGAAAAGGGGTAGAGATTTAATAACGCAACCCTTCCGGCCAGGGTTTCCTTGATACTTTTCAGCAGGGTTAGCTGTGAGGAGCCGGTAAGGATGAAAAGGCGCTTTGGCTTTTTTGCCCCCCGCCGTTGTTTGTCTATTACATACTTCAAGGGATCAAATAGGAATGGTATCTTCTGCACTTCATCCAGAATGACCAGCGGGGTCTCTAATGCCTCTAAAATAGCAATGGCGGAGGTTTGAAAGCGCAGCCTCTCGTCAGGGTCATCAAAAGATATATAGGTAAAAGGGCGTTTCAAATGCCGGGGGAGCAGGCACTCGCATAAGGTGGTCTTCCCGGTCTGCCGTGCTCCGGTTAAGACGATGGCCTGTTCCTGCCTCATTCTTGGCAGCATAATATCTATAATATGGCGATGGATATAAGGCATGGGTTAATGTTATCAGTGTCATTGCAAATTTGCAAGGTAATTTTGCAATGTTAATTATAATACTTCACCGCAAAACCAATGATGGTGGGCAAAGCCCACCCTACGTCTGGATGGTAAAACAAAAAGGCCGGTTTCGGGGAATAACCGAAGCCGGCCTTTTTGTTCACCGCTTATTCACCGCAACGGCGTGCCTCTTATTATCCCCCCTTTAGTAAAGGGGGGGGCGAGGGGGGGATCGGTTGGGGTCGCTTCAGATCCCATTTCCTGTTTTGAATTCTGGTCGGAATCAGGCCCTGAGATCGGCTAAAAATCCTGAACATCTGCTTCCATGGGGATAATCTGCTGAGGCTCGATTCCTTTGCCGTCCCTTTCTTTTATTATGGGCACTGTGTTGACCGCTCTTTGCGTCCTGGACTTGGGACGCCCAGGAGTGAATACTTGGCGTTGACCTGATGTTCTCTGATTGCTTCCGGTAATAATAGCCGTCAACGTGTCAACGACTCGTTGCATCCGCTCGGCCTGGATACTAAGCTCATCAGAGGTGCTCGCAAATTCCTCGGCATTGACTGCGTTCTGCTGGGTAATGGTATCCATCTCAGCTACGGCCTTGTTGATCTGTTCAACCCCTTGGGATTGTTCATCAGATGCGGAGCTGATTTCACCTACCAATTCACGTACCTTTCTCGCGCCCTCTGCTACCTTGGCGAATGCCTCGTTGGTCTTTGCTACCACCTCAGAACCGTCTTGTATCTTCTTGACCGTATCCTCAATCAGACCGGCGGTGTTCTTGGCGGCTTCTGCCGCGCGCATGGCAAGATTCCTGACCTCATCAGCCACCACGGCAAATCCCGCGCCTGCCTCGCCTGCGCGGGCGGCTTCCACCGCGGCATTCAGGGCAAGAAGATTAGTCTGAAATGCGATCTCGTCAATCGTCTTGACGACCTTTGCAGTCTCACCGCTTGCCTGTGAGATCTCTCCCATCGAACCGGTCAGTTCGGCCATGGAGCTGTTAGCCTGCTCCACCACTTCTGAGGTTTCGATCATGAGGAGATTTGCTTGGCCGGCATTTTCCGCATTCTGTTTGATCATGGAGGCCATCTCCTCTACCGAGGAAGAGGTTTCCTCGAATCCTGCAGACTGTTCAGACGTTCCTTCCGATAACGATTGGCTGGACGATGATAACTTTTCCGAGGCAAAGGCGACCTTATCAGCGCCGGCATTTAGGTCGTCGATGATAGCATTGATCGGTTTTGTTATAGAGCGGGTAATTAAGAGAGCAACGCCTATAATAGCGGCAATGCATACAACAGCCAGGATGGTAATGAACCATTTGATTCCGCTTATAGTTGCAAAGGCCTCGGACTTGTTAATTTCAGCTATCACGGCCCATGTCGTATCTCCCACTTTTAATGGCGAATAAGACGAAAGGACCGGTGTCCCCATATAACCTGTAATAACTCCGGAACCTACTTTCCCCGACAGGGCTTCTCCGGATGCCGGCGTATCGACTTTCCCCTGTCCGGGGTTAGTCAAAGATGCCTTTGCAGAACGATGCCTTGGGTCGTGAAAAGAATCAGAGCGCATAAGTTTATCCTGTCCTACCAGGTATGTTTCACCGGTTTTCCCCAGGCCGGAACGCACGCCCATGATACCGTTGATGTCATCTATGGTATGGAGCGTTGCCATCACGCCGATAATGGTCCCTCCCTCGTCGCGCAAAGGAGCGGCAAGAAATGAAACAAGCTCATTTCCATGTAGGGGATAGAGGCTGAAGTCATCAAATGCAACCCGTCCTTCCAGGGCTTTTTTAAATGCGCGGGCCAAACCGGTATCTTTATGCTTTCCGGTTACCAGATTGGAGGCAAAATCCGCATTCCGTTTAACGGAATAGACCACATCCCCTTTTTTAGAAATCAGGAAGAGGTCCTCAAAGCCCCGGGCATACACCTTCAGAATAGGGTCGTAGTCACTGAGGGCCCCCTTATAGTCTTCCGCATCAAAACCCTGCGTCAAGCCGATATTTTCAAATTCGACAAAGAAATCTCTCACATTGTCCAATCCAGCGATCTGTTTTACCTCTTCGGAATGCTCGGAAAACATTTTTTCGAGTTGCGCTTTCTTGATCTCACGAGCTACTCTTAGTTGGCTGAACGCTTGCTCCTTGAGCGCACTGCTCGCCTTCCAGAGAGAAATCATGCTGGCCACAAGAAAGGGAATGACCCCAACGATAAGGAAGGCCACCGTAAGCTTGGTACCAAGTTTTCCGCTTGTTATTTTCATTGCCGTGCTCCTTAAAAGTGAAACAACCTTATTCTGATTGCTCACAAGGGGGCCGGCCGGGCGCACCTGCTTGGTTACGCCCGGCCACAACCCTATCTTTTGAAGGACATGACTACTTTTTTGTAGACTTCTTCGATTTGATCCAATTGTTTTTTTGCCGTGTTCCAGTCACCTTTATCCACGGACGCCTGGAACTCATCACCCAAAATATGCATCCTACGGGCGTCCTTGATCCAACGGGTGTTGGCAAACATATGTTCCATTATCTGTCCCGAAAGCGATAGCTCGTGCGCTGCCAGGTGGATCTCTTCACCTGCATCAAGGGCCATGCCCTTATCCTTTTTTGCAACTCCATTGGTGGCCTGTTTTACCATCTCGCCAAGATGGTCTCTCAGCCAGTAAGGGGTGGAGGCTGTAACGTGGTTCAGATGAAGGAAGAGCGCTGCGCTTACAAAGTACGCGTCGTTGCTTGCCTTTTCATCGCATAACTCGACCAACTCTTCCGAGTGATTGATCATCCCTTGGGTTTCCCAGCCCCACTCTGTCTCGTATTCTTTATTTGCCATGTTGTTAAAGACCTTGGACCTTTTAACCAGGTCTTCTGCTATTGTCTTCCCCTTTTCCCAGTTATTGGCATAAAGCGCGTCTGCAAAATTAGATATTGCGCCTTTATAACCGTGAAACATTTTCGTGAGTGTCGCATAATCCGCCGCGTAAAGCACGCCGGATGACAACCCAAAAACAAGGATTGTGCATGTCACCACGACGCCTGCCAATCTTCTTGTCCTTTTCATAATGTGCCTCCTTTTAATGTGTTTCGTACTGTCAAAACTTTTGCCACAGAGCACAGAGAACACACAGGTATCAGTACGTTAAAGCATAATTTGGTTCCTCCCCAACTTCTCCAACCTTTTTGTTGTCCCCCCAGAAAATGGCTCAACCACAGCCCTGGAGGGTACACAGGTCACAGAAGTGCCCATAAAACTGCTTCTCTCTTGGCTGCTCTGTTTTTTTCTTTTGATTTCTTTACGTTGCTCTGTGCGTTCTGTGTCCTCTGTGGCTTAGTGTTTTTTATATGATCGGCACAAAAAAAGTTTTCTTAAATGATTTTTTAAACGTTCATTATCAGGCCATATATATTCCCGTGAGAGATGAAGCTACATATCCTTCTGAGGGCTTCAAAAGGGGAATAGAGTCATGTAGGGTGGGCTCCGCCCACCGAAACCACGCTGCGCCGCCGATGATGGTAGGCAAGGTCCACCCTACGGCTGCTTTATGGAAATCATTTAACCTTAAAACCGCAGGCGCCGAAAAGTAACACAACATAATGTCCTTAATCCACCATCAAACTATTGACAGAGAAACGGGTGATCTCCGATGGCCAGGCAGCCGGGTTCAAATCCGAATATCGAATATCGAAATCCGAAACAAATTCAAATGTTCAAATTCCCAATGTCCCAAACGACAGCAGCGCTGATTATTTTGGATTTGAATTTTGGTGATTGGATATTGTTTCGAGATTCGTGCTTCGGATTTCGAATTTGAAATAATGCTGCACAGCAACCATAGTGTGTTTACGGTCAGGAGCTAACTCGTACGAAAATAGGCAGTGGATTTAGGATGTACATTTCTGTTGTCATCCGCATTTGTTTTGTGATAAGAGACCGTCGCAGGAAAGGGGGTGAAAGTTGGTCAGTCATGTAGGGTGGGCTCCGCCCACCAAAACTACAACGCCGTCAACGATGGTGGGCCATGCCCACCCTACGGCTGCTGTCAGAAGGCTTTTAGCTACAAGGACACAAAGGGCACAGAAAAAAAATAATTGTAAAAATTTCCTGGTGTCTCCGTGCCTTTGTGGCGAACAAACAAAAACGGATAAAGGAGAAGGGAAAGATATGAAGAAAGGTCTAATTATTTTAGCTACAGCCCTGTTTGTGGCCGCCATGGCGCTCCCGGCCATGGCCGTGGATGTAAGCATCAGCGGTTACTACCAGGTGCGGGGTTTCTATCAGAGCAATGCCGACCGGGGTACGATAACCCCATGGGATAATCCCACGCCCGGTGATATACCGACCATCGGCGCTACAGACTTCAGTTACGGCAGCCCGGAGGCCTGGTGGGATCATTTCCTGTGCATCGAGCCGGTGTTCAAGATAACCGACAACCTGAAACTCCATACCGCCATCGGCATTTTTAACAACCAGATGTGGGGAAGCAGTAAGACCAGCGGTGCTTGTTCCTATGCCGGTGAGGTAGGAGTGGACGCCTTTGGCGCTGACGCTACCAACATCAGTTGGGATGCCGCCTATATGGAATGGGCCACCCCGAAAGGGACACTTATGGTGGGCCGCATGGCCGGCAACTACATCTATTTTACGGGCTGGGCCAACACCGAGATGTGCCTGGACCGCATCGAATATACCTCGCCGCTGTGGAACGGCTTCGGCCTGAACGCCTTCATGGAGAAACGGCAGGAAAACAGCACCACCTCCGGCAACAACGCTGCAGATGAGGACATCGACCGCTATTCGCTGGTTCTCAGCTATGCCCAGCCCTGCTACTCCATCGGCGCGGGCATTAACTACGTCCGTGACCGGAGCGGGTCTGCCACCGGCACTACCTGGAAGGCTGATCAGTATGACTACGTCTTAGGCCTGACGGCCAATGATCCGACAAACACTTGGTTCTTCGAAGGCGAACTCATGATCAACGACGGCGACTATACAGATTACTACGGCACCACGCAGGACATCGACCGGGGTGGCTGGGGTTACTATGTCAACCTTGGCATGAAGAAGGATGCCCTCACGGTCGGTGTGGCCACGGCCTTCACCTCCGGCGATGACAACGCCAGTGACAGCGACTATGACGTGGGTCCGGCCTCCGGCCTGGACTTCCAGCCGCTTTACATTGTCTATGGTCCATACGGCAACATCCTGAATTCCTCGCTCATGGATACGACGAGGAAGGCCGGCTATTCCAATGTCACTAAGTTTGGCACCCCGGAAATTGACGGTGGTGCAAACGATACCGCAACCGGTTCACAGGTCTATTGGTTCTATGCCGACTATCAGGTCAACCCCCAGTTGGCCGTACATGGCGCCCTGGGCGTGGCTTATGCGGACAAGATCAGCAACAGCCTCTATCAGGACGATGAGTTCGGCACCGAGTTTGACCTTGGACTGAAGTACCAGCTTATGAGCAATCTGGCCTATGAGCTGCACTTCGGCTACCTGTGGACGGGCGACTTCTTCAAGGGTGCGGCGGCTGATAACTACACCACTGATGATGTCTATCAGATCGACCACAGCCTGACGCTGAGTTTCTAGGAAAATCCCCCCATCCCCCCTTTATCAAAGGGGGGTTAAGGGGATTTAGCCATGTAGGGTGGGCTCCGCCCACCAAAACTACGCTATGCCGCCAATGATGGTGGGCAAAGCCCGCCCTACGTCTGAGTTTCTAGGAAGACAGAAGTCAGGAGTCAGAAGACAGAATAGGAATTTTTGCCGCAGAGCGCGCGGAGAACGCAGAGAAAAAAATGAGAATCTGGAAATCAAGAAATCAGGAATAAAAGATCTTTTCATGAGTTCCTGAGTTCCAAATTTTCTTCTTCTTTGCGTTCTTTGCGTCTTTGCGGTAAAATTTTTATAACGACCATGTCAAAGCGTCTTTATATAGACCCGAAGGAATGCAAGGCCTGCGGCGCATGTGAGGAGATATGCCCGGAGGTCTTCAGGGTTGATGAAAATCTCGGGCATGCCCGGATATTGGATTTAGAGACGTATCCGGAAGACAAGATCAACGAGGCCATTGTTGCCTGCCCGGGCCGCTGTATTGACTGGGATGAATCAAAGGATGACGAATATTTTTGTCAGAAATACCGGGAACCCATCAAGACAAAGCCGCCAGCCTGTCCCCATCCCCTGGATTACTGCCAGTTCAGGTCTTCCTGCCCGGTGCATTTTTTAGAGAAGGAGAGGGAATAAAACCACAGAGATGGAAAATTCGAAATCCGAAGCACGAAACTCGAAACAAACTCAAATGACCAAATGAGAGCACTGACCAAAACGAAAAATCGAAGGAGTTGTTGATGGACGTTTCGAACATTCGATATTTGGATTTCGGATTTGTTTCGGATTTCGTATTTCGATATTCGGATTTGGTTGGAGCTTTGCCGCTCTGTGTTCTCTGTGGTTAATCCTCACCCACGCCGGTCCCGAATTTTTTCCTCAATTGCCGGTCCGCATCTATTATTTGCCTTACATCATCACCGGTTATCTCCCAGGAATACTTTGCCTTCGCATCGCGCTTCAGACGTATGCGGAGTTTGCTGTTAGCCTTGGATTGTTTTCCGTCAGGTTTGGCTATTTCACTTGAAAATCCCCCTGTATCCCCCTTTTCCAAAGGGGGGATCGATGGGGACCCGTCTTCCCCCAAATGGGGATTTTGGCTTTCCCCCTTTCCCAAAGGGGAACTTAACATATCCCCCCCTTTACTAAAGGGGGGCAAGGGGGGATTATTTTCATCGGCCTTCGCTGGCGGCCCTGCAATAGGCCCATCCCTATCGTCTGAAGGGCTGCAACCAAGGTAGGCCAACGCTAAGAAAACAACTAAAGTTATATGTAACAATAATCTCAACATATTCCTGTCCATCAATCCTCGTCTCTTATCGTAAAATACGCCGGTAAGCTAAAATAACAATTTCTTATTGGCAAAAAGGGAAGTTAGGGCTATCTTGACCGGCAACGAGCGGGTAATGGATTCCGTAGCCTGCTCCGCACTTGATACGGGGACAAGTACGGAATGACAGACGTAGGGTGGGCTTTGCCCACCGTTATTGCGGCATAGCGTAGTTCTGGTGGGCGGAGCCCACCCTACATAGCTGACTGCTGAAAGCTGAAAAAAGGAGGTTGATACCGCGTGAACATCCTCTTTTATCTTCTCGTTAGTCTTGTCGCATTTTTTCTGGCTTACAGGTTCTATGCCGGACGCATTGAACGCATTCTTGGCGCCGGCGATGAAAATGAGGCGCCAGCAGTTACCTATTATAATGGCATAGACTATGTGCCTGCAAAATCTTCCGTTGTATTCTCCCATCATTTCGCCTCCATAGCCGGGGCCGGCCCTGTTATCGGCCCGGTAGTGGCCTTAGTTTATGGTTTTGCCCCGGCCTGGGTGTGGATCGTGGCCGGTACCGTTTTCTTCGGCGCCGTGCATGACTATACGGCCCTCTTTGTCAGTATGCGCGAAAAGGGGCGATCTATGGCGGAAGTAGCCCGCATATCCATGGGTAAGGCCGGTTTTGTGCTGTTTATTCTTTTTACCCTTACTATGGTCTTCCTGGTGACCGGCGCCTTTCTCAGACTCACGGCCACGGCCTTGACCTCAGTGGTTGACCTTGATGTTATTGGGTTGGATAAAGACCAGACCATTCTGCGCACGGTGACGGATGCAGGAACAGGGGCGGTGCAAGGTGCTATTGGGGGGATTGCCTCTACTTCAGTTATCGTTATTACCCTTATGGCCCCTGTAATCGGGTATCTGCTTTATAAGAAAAAGGTTAAAACGAGTCTGGCCGCTCTACTGGCCTCTTCCGTATGCCTTTTTTCCGTGCTGACAGGCTTTAAATATCCTTTGAGCCTTTCGCCTGACCACTGGATGCTCATCCTTTCCTTTTATGCCCTGTTGGCCGCCGGAATCCCGGTCTGGATCGTGCTTCAGCCACGGGACTACATTAACTCATTCATCCTCTATGCCGGGATCGTGCTTCTTACCGCGGCTATCGCCATAGGAGGGTTTTCAGGCCTGGCGGTCGGTGCGCCGTTAATAAACGTGGAGACGGGCGCAGCAAAACTTGGTTTGATGTGGCCGGTTCTTTTCATCACCGTGGCCTGCGGGGCCATATCCGGGTTTCATGCCCTGGTGTGCGGCGGCACCACTTCCAAACAGTGCGCCTCTGAGAGTGACGCTAAAAAGATAGGCTATGGCGCTATGCTGCTGGAGGGGCTTCTGGCGGTTATTGTCCTGGTGGTGGTAGCCAGCAGCCTGACCCATAGTGATTATTTACGCATCGTCTTCCCGGATGACCCCGCCGCGCGCAGCAACCCCGTGCTGGCCTTTGCCCTGGCCACCGGCCGGATCATGCATGGTTCTCTAAACATGCCGGTTTATCTGGGGACTATTTTCGGTATCCTCCTGGTAGAAGGATTCCTGGCCACTACCCTGGATACGGCGGTGCGGTTGAACCGCTATCTTTTCGAGGAGTTATGGGGGGTTATATTCAAGCAAGTCCCCCGGCTTTTAAGGTCGTATCTATTTAATGCCGGGTTGTCCGTGGTCATAATGTACGCCCTGGCCTATAAACAGGCGTTTTTTATCCTGTGGCCGGTTTTTGGCACGGCCAACCAGCTCCTGGCCGGGCTGACGCTTATAGCGGTCAGTATCTGGTTTATGCGTCAGGGTACAAAAGTCGGCCTTATCACCCTGATCCCGGCCTCATTCATGATGATTACCACCATCTTTTCGCTTTTTTATCTTTTAGTTAAGAAGGACGGTTACCTGGCCACAGGAAACTATGTGCTGGCCCTTGCCGATCTTTGTCTTATAGCGCTGGCCATAGGCGTGGTATTTGTGGCCCTAAGGACAATTAGGAATGGGTTACGGGTTCAGTTATGATGGGCGGGGGAAGGCCTGTAAGTGACCGCAAAAGCTTGACACGGCATTAAAAAAAAAGTATTCAGAATCAATACTAAACGATCGGCGGTCGGGTATCAGTTTTAGCCGTAGGGTGGGCTCCGCCCACCAAAACCACGCTACGCCGCCAATGATGGTGGGCCATGCCCACCCTACGTCGCTTTCAAAAATCTAAATTGCTGTCAGTTCTGTAGTCGCAGGCTTAAGCCTGCGTTCCGTGCGCGAGGACACAAAGGCATAGACAAAATGGCCATTTCTAGAAAAAAGAAAAAAGTTTTATCCCTTTGTGCCTTTGTGTCTTTGTGGCTGAGTATCCTATCTTTTATCCCTCATTTTTCTTCCTCTCTTAGTTACGCCCAAGCCGGACCTTTTCCAAAGGACAAGATAGCCTATGTAGGCCAGATTACACAGGACGAAGAAGGTAAATCTATCTCCTATCCGGCCTATGTCTATGTGGACCCTGTTAAGCACGAGATTTATATTATTGAAGGCCGGGGCCGCATTTTGATCTACAATGCCGGTTTTTTCCCTTTATTTACATTAGATAAGAACTACGGCATTGAGAGCCCGCAGGGGGTGATGATAGACGCCCGCGGCTATCTATGGGTAGCGCAGGGGACGGGGCCGAATAACCGGCGCGGCCGTATCTCGCTCTTTGACCCTTGTCTTAAATGGATGCGGGACATATATTTTAGCGGGTTTATAGGGGCGGAGGAATTTATCCCGTATCGATTGGCTGAAAATAGCCGCGGGGAGATATTTGTCATCGGCACTTACAGCCCGGCAGTCGTCATCCTGGACAGTTTCGGTAATTTTCAGGGAACTTTTTTTCAGGAGGAAGAGGGAGAAGACCAGAAGAAGAGAGTGGCGGTTAATGATGTCCTGATCGGCCCGGACGACCGCTTATATCTGTTAAGTGAAGAGACCAGCCATGTCTATGTCTATGACGCCGACCGTAATTTTCTCTTTAAGTTCGGCCAGAAGGGCGGCAGCACGGGAAAAATGAGCCGGCCGCAGGGCATCGGGCTCGACAAACGGACCGGGATTTTTTTTATCGTTGATTACATGCGCCATGTGGTGACGGCTTATGACCGCAAAGGCGGGTTTATATTTGAATTTGGCGGCCTGGGATGGGGAGAGGGATGGCTGCAATATCCCAAGGACATCACCGTAGATGAAACCGGCCGGGTTTTTATAGCCGATCTTTTTAATAACCGTGTGCAGGTGTTACAGGTTATAGCACAGGTTTTACCGGTCGCGCCTGAGGTCGTGCCTCAGGCAGATTCGCCCGGGCGAACAGATTCGGCGGGTCAAGAAAAAATGGGAGAGGGAGAGAAGGCGGAGCCGGCAGGGCCGGAAGGGGTCGAGGCCTCCGGAGAACAGGTTAAGGCACCGGAGCCGGCCGCAGCCGTAGAAAGTAAGGGCGTAACATCCATACCGCCGGTGCCGATAAGGGAGACAGGGCCAAAATAAGAAAAAAAGTAACAGGTTAGGTTTCTGAAACGCTATTGGCACAAAATGCGCTAGCTTCCCAGATACAGGGGGATTCAAATTCGAAATTCGAAGCACGAATCTCGAAACAATTTCGAATGCTCAAAATTGAAGCTCCCCGCTGCTTGCAGCGGGGAATGCGCTCGCTATGCATGTTCAAATTATCAAAACGAATCGGCTCCGCTGCGGTTTTGAACATTGAGACATTAGGAATTTGAATTTGCTTCGGATTTCGATATTCGGATTTCGGATTTAGCTCCGGTTCCGAAGTAATCGGCGTTTTCGGGTTCAATAGCCGTTTCAAAGAACTAATCTGTTATAAAAAATAATGTTATGGTCACAATATGCCGATAAAATAAATGGTAAGGTTCAAACTCTGAGGGACTCTATCTAATCAGATGAAAGATACCTTAATCACACTTGCAATATGTATCTTTTTGACCACAAATCCAGTATATGCCGGGACTTATCTTGATTCAGCCCATGGGAATACCTCTTACGGTGTAAACCGAAGCAGCACGTCCGGATATACAAAAGGAAGTTGCGGCCATTGCCATGAGATGCACGCCAGTATCGAGGGGAGTGAACCGGCCCCGGTGGGCGGTTCACCCTCAAAGTTTACCCTATTTTATACCAACCATACCAGCCAGACGGATAATTTCTGTTTTAAATGCCACGACAATACTATTACCGTGGCGGCAACTGCCATAATGAACAGGAGCTACAGTTTCCGTGCCGGCGGCTGGACCAGTGATACCCTGAACGACGTCCTTGAAGCTTTTACAACCGGCGGGCCTACCAGCATACTTTCCGTACACAATCTTGACGATATAAGTACTTTCATCACCAGCAAGGCGTGGGGCTATACGGCCGACTCCAACCCCTGCTGCGCCTGTCACAACCCGCACGCCGTCCAGGGAGACCCGGCGAACTCAGGGAGTACTGCCAAGAGCGCCGCGACCCGCGGGTATCCGGTCGCCCGGCCAAGCCAGCATGCCACCCTCTTTACCTGGGCACTGTGGGGGGATGGAGCGGGTGAAAAGATGAGCGACTACACTGCCTCCTACCAAGCTCCTTATCGCTTTGGTTCTACCACAACGTATGAGCCGGATGGTTCTTCTACCACTAATGGGTCCAATTTGACCGATTTCAATACATTTTGCACCGATTGTCACAACGCCACCAACACGATTTACAGCACTGCCTTGGGGCGGAATCTAAAGACTATAGACTGGGATAACGAGAAACACGGCAAAGGGAATGCCGATGAGGCAGTTAGTTTAAACAACCCATACAATGCTACTTTAGGCAAGGTGCTTGCCTGTACAGATTGCCACGAACCTCACGGTTCAGCGCATAAGGTCTTGATAAGAAATGAAGTTAATGGTGGGACGCTGGGCGGCGTCATCAACACTATTACATCGACGGATTGTACACCTTCATATTCAGATACAAACAAGGAAATAGCATACCTCTGTGACCGGTGCCACAACGACGACTACGAGTTCAGTACGTCCTGCCAGCAAGATCATTATTATTATATCCATCACAGTTCTTCGGCAACGGATGAGCCTTATAACGACATGGGTTGTGATAGCTGTCATACCTCTGGAATGGGTTCAGGCTGTACGAGTACCCGGAGCGCTATTAATTGCAACTGTTGCCATTATCACGGGTCAGTTGTAAGTAGCGGGATTGATTATGCGCCTACCACCAGGCGTACATTTTGAAGCTATTTCATATAAAAGTAGATAATATGAAAAAAATACCCTTAATATCATTCACCATAGCATACGTTATCTTGATAATAAGTATGTCCGGCCTTTGCCACGCCAAGGTCACGGGCGTTTGTTACAACTGTCATACCATGCACAATAGCCAGGGCGGCGCGGCCATGGCCCAGGAATATTCTTCCGGGAGCGGCGGGTTGACAGGGGATACCACTCCCAATCCGTGTCTGCTGTCCTATGACTGCGTTGGTTGTCATTTTTCCAGTACGGCCAATACCATTGTAAGCGTAGGTTCAAGCAATATCCCCATAGTCTTGAACAGTACTGCCCCTGCCTCCCCCCTTGCGGGTGGTAATTTTTACTGGTTGGTGAACACGGGCGATAAATATGGTCACAATGTGTATGGAATTAAGACTCAGGAAGGCTCGCCGATGGATGCACCGCCGGGTTTCACGGCCGGTGCCGGCACGCCCAGTGGCTACGGAAGCGGGCCGGCCTCATGGGCCACCCAGCTTAACTGCGCCGGGGTGTATGGATGTCACGGCGATCGTACTCAAGGCGCGACGGCTGCCACTGTGGTTGAGGCCATGAAGGGGGGCCATCATGCTGATGACAGCGCCATAGATGGCACCAGTACAGGCAAAAGTTACCGGTTTCTAAGGGGCGTAAACGGTGTAGAGTTAAATGCTGCCGGTTATAAATGGGAACAGACGGCCGATTCCACCCATCACAATGGATACAAGGGCGGAGCCACACCCGGAACCACGACGGACGGCATCAGTTACTTATGCGGCAGTTGCCACGGCAACTTTCACGGGCACGCAAATCTCGGAGGTTCCACACAGGTTGGTTCTTCTTCGCCGTGGTTCAGGCACCCTACGGATTTTGCATTTAGTGGGGTAGAAGGCGGCTACGCCGGATCAGAATACGATGATTATACAAGTTACTCGACTACAACGCCGGTAGCACTGTCCACGCCGTCCACATCAACTTCGACCGTTGACAGCACAAGCATGGTTATATGCCTTTCCTGCCACCGTGCCCATGGATCGCCGAATTACAAGATGATCCGCTGGGATTATAAAAGCGCCACCCTTTCTACGGCCCTGAGCGGCTGTAACGTCTGCCACACGTCGAAAAATTAACGGCCGGCTTTTCTCACCGCAAAGACGCAAAGGACGCAAAAGATGCAAGAAATCCGAAGCACAAAATTCGAAATACGAAACAAATTCAAATGACCAAAATTCTAAACAATTATGTTTCGGTCATTTGAGCATTTTGATTTCGGATTTGTTTCGGGTTTCGATATTAGGATTTCGGATTTATAGCTTTGCGCCTTTGCAGCTATGTAGGGTGGGCTCCGCCCACCAGACCTATACGCTATGCCGCAATAACGGTGGGCAAAGCCCACCCTACGTCTAACCCGTCCGCGGGCAGCCATCAGCTTTCAGCAACCCCACCGCTGGCCTTCAGTGCATTTTGTTGCGAAACCGGCCATTTTCTGATACGTTATCACAACATTCACTGCAAAGGTGCAAAGTAGGGCTGTCAGCGGTCAGCTATCAGCATGAAGCTGGTTCACCGTTCACTGTTGACCGTTTTACCGAAAGAAAATGTCGGACAACGGTTAACGGATAACGGATAATAAACATACTGACTGCTGACCGCTGATTGCTGATAGCTATTAAAAAGGAATCCCGATTTGTCCTACCCCTTCCTGACACAGGTGAGAAAACCCGGCCGTTACCTGGGCACTGAAATAAATGCCGTTCGCAAAGACTGGCAGAAGGCCAGGGTGCGCATGGCTCTTATCTTCCCGGATTTGTATGAAATAGGCATGTCCCACTTGGGATTATCCATCCTTTATCATATTGTAAACAACCATGCGGACTTCCTGGCCGAACGGGCCTTCGCCCCGGACCTTGATCTGGAGGAATTGCTCCGCCGCGAGGATTATCCGTTACTTTCTCTTGAATCACAAAAGCCGCTCCGGGAATTCGACATCTTAGGGTTCACGCTGCCCTATGAGCTTTGTTATACGAATGTGCTTACCGTATTAGACACAGCCGGCATCCCCTTCTATGCCCGGGAGAGAGATGAAAATTATCCACTGGTCATCGCCGGCGGGTCATGCGCGGCGAATCCCGAACCGGTGGCCGATTTCTTTGATGCCATCCTGATCGGTGATGGTGAGGAGGCCATAGTTGAAATAGCAAATGCTTATTCCCGCTGGAAAGAAGGCGCAGATGGCAAAGATGAGCTTTTAGAATTACTGGCCAGGATTGAAGGCGTATATATACCGTCTTACTTCAAGATGTCCTATGTCCCGGAAGGAAATATCTGTGCTATCGAATCACTCAGGGCGGACTATACAAAGGTCTCACGCCGGGTAGTGAGCGACCTCGATCAGGCCCGGTATCCTGTGAGACCCGTGATCCCGCATACAAAACCGGTCCATGACCGTATCAGCCTGGAGATATCACGCGGCTGTGCGCGCGGCTGCCGTTTCTGCCAGGCGGGCATTACCTACCGCCCGGTCCGCGAAAGGGATCCCAGCACTATTCTCCAGATCGCCGAAGAGTCCCTGGCTGCCACCGGCCATGAGGAGCTTTCCCTTCTCTCGCTCAGCACGGGAGACTATGTAAATCTGGAGGCGCTTATAAAGGCCCTTATGAATCGCTATTCCAGCGAACAGGTGGCTATATCTCTTCCCTCCCTGCGCGTGGGGACCCTGACCCCTGAGATCATGGCCGAGATAAAGCGGGTTCGTAAAACAGGCTTTACACTTGCCCCGGAGTCCGGCACCGCCAGGCTTAGGGCCGTAATTAATAAGGATATCTCGGAAGAAGACCTCCTGGCCACGGCTAAGGAGGCGTTTGAGGCCGGGTGGAACCTTTTGAAACTCTATTTCATGATCGGGCTACCGACCGAGACTTATGAAGATCTGGATGGCATAGCTGACCTGGCCAAACGGGTGTTGGCCTGCGGTCGTCACACCGGCAGACGCTGCCAAGTCAACGTAGCCATCTCTACCTTTGTCCCCAAGGCACATACCCCGTTCCAATGGGAGCCCCAGATAAGTATCGAAGAGAGCCGGCAGCGCCTGGATTATATCAAAAATGCCTTGTATAACCGGAGAATCCAGGTCAAGTGGCATGACCCGCGGCAAAGTTTGCTGGAGGGCGTCTTCTCCAGGGGTGACCGCCGGTTGGCAGCCCTTATAGAACGCGCATACCGGCTTGGTTGCCGACTCGACGGCTGGGGAGATCAATTCCGGTTTTCTCTCTGGCAACAGGCCGCAACCGAAACCGGCCTGGAGCTGGAATCTTATATAAGAAAACGGGACATTAACGAAATATTGCCTTGGGAACATATAGACTCTCTCGTAGATAAAAAATTCCTGATAAAAGAAAAAGAGAAGGCTGTCCATGGTGAGGCAACAGCGGATTGCCGGAAGGGTGGGTGTGTCCTTTGCGGCGTCTGCGACGGGAAAGGGAGAGTTCTCCGGCTTGCAGAGCCGTTTCAGGATAGTTTCACCCCATCAAAACGTCTGGAATCTACAGAGACAACGCGCATAAGGATTTACTATGGTAAACTGGAACTGGCGCGGTTCCTTAGCCACCTGGAAATAACGCGCATTTTCAGCCGGGCGCTGAAGAGAGCCGGCATTAATCTGGCCTATTCTAAAGGATTTCATCCCATGCCGAAGATGTCTTTCAGCTCTGCCCTGCCGGTTGGGACGGAGAGTGTAGCTGAATATGCGGACTTAACGACGGTGGGGCCGATTAGACCGGACGATCTGGCTTCCCGTCTGCAAAAAGAGATGCCGGAGGGGTTTATTATCTACGGCGCGGGAAAGGCGCTTACAACTGCCGTTGCCGAAACAAGCTATTACCGGATACGGTCAGATAATGCCGTCTTTACGGCCGGTCCGATACAGCGCTTCCTCTCAGCGGAAAGCTTTCCGATAGAACAGAAAAGAAAGGATAGCATACGGCGGGTGGATATAAAACCGCTGGTGAAGGCCCTGCAGTATATCGATGCCCGGACTATTGCCCTATCCTTGGCGAACCGGCAAAAAGTCGGGGCTAAGCCTGCAGAAATAGTGGAGTCTATCTTCAATCTTTCCGAAGAAGAACTAAAGAATCTTCATATACTGAAATTGCCTGATAATCCCGTAGCGGAAGGAAATTCTTTATGCCTGCAGAACTCATTATAAATGCTTCACCTTATGAGACCCGCGTTGCCCTGTTGGAAGGCGGCTTAGTTGTCGAATTCTATGTAGAACGCAGCCTGGAAAAAAGTATTATCGGCAACATATATAAAGGACGGGTTACCCGGGTTCTGCCGGGGATGCAGGCTGCCTTTGTGGATATAGGGCTGGAGCGGACGGCCTTTATCCATGCCGCCGATATCTATAATCAAGTAACCGAGTATGAAATGATGATGCTTTCTCGAGATACAGAGAGTGAGGCGGCGGAAGAATTGCCGGAAAAAGACGCAGAATACTACCCCTCGGCCTCGTTAAACATCGAAGACCTGTTACACGAAGGTCAGGATATAATAGTCCAGGCATCCAAAGAGCCTTTAGGGACTAAAGGGGCCCGGCTGACTTCCTATGTTACCCTGGCCGGCCGTAATTTAGTGCTCATGCCCATGACCGAGCATGTCGGCGTATCCCGTCGTATCGAAGACGAGGAGGAACGAAGACGCCTCAAAGACATCATTGAGGCCGTTAAGCCGGCCGGCGTCGGGTTTATAGCCCGTACAGCCAGCGAGGGTGTGGATGTCGCCAAGCTGCAGGTCGAGATGGATTTTCTAATTAGAATGTGGGGTAATCTCCAGAAAAGGGCCGCTTCCGCACCGGTTCCCTCGCTTATATACGAAGATCTGGATATTACCCTGAGGGCCGCACGTGATCTCTTCGCAAAGGAAGTAGATCGCTTGATTATTGATTCACCGGAAGAGCACCAGAGAGTGCTTACTTTCATGGAAACATTCGCTCCCCATCTGAAACCCTCTATAGAGCTATATACAAACATCACGCCCATCTTCGATGCCTATGGTATTGAAGTAGAAATGGCCCGTGCTCTGGAAAAAAAGGTCTGGCTGAAATCCGGCGGTTATATAGTAATCGAAATGACTGAGGCCCTGACGGCTATCGACATTAACACCGGACGTTTTGTGGGAAAAAGAAACCTGGAAGAAACCATCCTCAAAACCAATCTGGAGGCGGTAAAAGAGATCGCCTATCAACTTCGGCTGCGTAATATAGGAGGTTTAATCATTATTGATTTTATTGATATGAAAAGGGAAAAGCATCGTGAAGAGGTCTTTAACGCCCTGCGTGAAGCCCTACGCAAAGACAAGAGCAAGACCACCATATTGAAAATGTCCGAGCTGGGATTGATTGAAATGACACGCAAAAGGACACGGGAAAGCCTGGGCAGGCTTCTTTGCGAACCTTGCTTCTACTGTGACGGTGAGGGATTTCTGAAATCAAGACGAACTATCTGTTATGAGATATTCAGAAAGATTGAAAGAGAATCCGCTGATGTAATAGCCCCGGGTGTCACTATCTCCGTTCATCCGGACATAAGTGAGATGTTTCTAAACGAAGAAGCGAGACAGATCGAACTTCTTGAGCGGAAAATAAAGAAGCAAATTACTATTCAGTCCCACTCAGACCTGCATCTGGAGCAATACAAGATATCCTATAATTAGGCTATGTTGTATCACTTCAGCGCTTTGAAATAGTTCGACCTCTAAGGTTCCAGTTGCAGAGTGCCGTGGCTTAAATCCGAAATTCGAATATCGAAACTCGAAACAAATTCTAATTTTCAAATTTAAGAATGTCTCAAACTGCGGCGGGGCTAATTCGCTTTTGAATTTCTCATTTCGGTGATTCGATATTATTTCGGATTTCGTGCTTCGAATTTAGAATTTATCCCTTTAGGATATCTTAAATTTCTCCTTCAACCGGCGGCAAGCCACATCCGGGACCAACCCTTCTACCGATCCCCCCAGGCTCGCTACTTCCCTGATCATGGTAGAGCTGATAAATATCCAGCGGAAGCCGGTCATGAGAAAAACCGTTTCAATATTACGGTTGAGCCGGCGATTCATCAGGGCCATCTGAAATTCATAATCGAAATCCGAGACAGCCCGCAGCCCGCGCACAATAACATTGGCCTGACAGTTGGCTACATAATCTACGAGGAGACCGGTAAAGGTATCGATCTCTATCCGTGGATTTTCATTAATAGTCTCCCGGATTATCTCCACACGTTCTTCAATTGTAAAGAGGGGCTTTTTAGCCGGGTTTACGGCTACGGCAATAACAACCCGGTCAAACATATTGAGCGCCCGGTTGACTACATCAATGTGACCGTTAGTTATAGGATCAAACGTCCCGGGATAGACAGCAACGACCTCTCCCACGATTCTATGCCTACTCACCTGCTTCCTCCCGTCCACATAAAAAAATTAGCCACAGAGCACACAGAAATTTTAAATCTTGCCGCAGAGACCGCCGAGAACGCCGAGATAACATATTAAAGGAATTTGTAACTATTCAGCCACTAAGACACCAAGCCACTAAGACTAAGATTATTCCTTTGTGTCTTGGTGCCTTGGTGGCAAAATTTTTTCTCTGCGGGCTCTGCGTACTCAGCGGTGAAAAGGCTTTTATGAATTATCATAAATTCTTTTTCTCCGTGTTCTCTGTGGTGAAATTCTTTTCATTCTTTCTCAAAAAAATAGACCGTGGTCCGGCCATAAACTCGCTTTTCACCCTGCGCCCGAAAACCGGCAGGAGAAGATAAATCCTCTGCCTTATCGCATTCCACTACCACCACTCCATCCGGTTTTATTAAATTATACCGGGCCAGCAACTCCAGCGTCTTCAGGGCCATGCCCTGGCCGTAAGGGGGGTCCATAAAGATTACATCAAAAAGGAGTCCGGGCTTTTCCAGAAATCCCAGTCCGTGCAGCGGATTTTTCTGAAAGACGCGTCCTTTTTCGGAAAAACCGCAGAGCGAGAGATTCTTTTTGATGGTCTCAACGGCATAGGGATGGTGGTCAATAAAGACTGACTCTGACGCCCCGCGGCTCAGGGCCTCAATACCCAGGGCGCCCGTGCCGGCAAAAAGGTCCAGTACCCTGGACCCATCCCAGTCCAGGTTCAGGATATTAAAGATAGCCTGCCGAATCTTGTCGCTGGTAGGCCGGATCCCTTTTCCTTTTATCGGCGCCAGGTTCCGCCCTTTAGCCGTACCGGCAATAATACGCAATTATGCCCCTTATGAAAGCCCTTCTATGACCATGGAGGCCGTGCCTGCCGCCCGGAATGCCTTTATCAATTCCTTGGCCTCTTGATAAGCCATGTCTTCGATTATCTTCTTATTTTCGGACGGTATATTATCTATCTTCTGTTTAAATGGCTTGGTGGCCATCTTTATATCTTTGTTATTCTCTCCGGCCCAGGTCCTCATTTCCTCCATCAGACCGGCCGGCAGCCCCTTATGGGCGACATTCTGCCACTGGGTGCCCACGTTGCCCTTGCGAATACCATAATCAGCAAAACGGCCCACCAGATGCAGCGGAGTGCCGGTAATCCCATGCTGGGCAATTACTATCCCGTCCCCTCTAACGGCCTCGTAGATCTGACCGGTGCGCTCCAGATCGATAAATATCTTCTCTCCTTCCAGATAATTACCATGCTTGGAGCCATTGTTAATAGCCAGCATATCCGGGCGCACACCATTGGCCTTAAGGCCGGAAATAAAGGCCACGGCTTCCTCCACCGTAGTCAACATGGACTCCTGGCCGGCAGACTTTATCTCCCCTACCTCCACCTCAAGGCCAATGCCCTGTTCAATAATGGGCCGGGCCAGTTCGGCAGTAATACGTATGTTATCCGGCAATTCATTAAAAGAGGCATCTACAGCAAATGAGGTGTATCCGGCGGCCAGTTCGGCAGTAATGAGTTGACGAGCCGATTCGATCTCTTTATCCGAGGTGTTTTTGACGGTGATATGGTCGCCATGGATGAAAAAAGGCCGGGTAAAATTTCTCTCTTCCGCATAGCCCGTAACCGTCGCAAAATAGGTCTCAGGGGCCTGACCGGTATAGCCGCCATCTATATGGCCCTCGCTCTTGGCCAGCTCAAAAGCCACCACAGCGTCCAACTCTTCGGCCGCCCGCATAATACCGGGAATGACATGTTTAATGCGCGTGTTACAGGCCATAACAATAGCCTTTTTATCTTTAAGTACCCTTAAGATATCCTTGGAATTTAACAGGCATACCTTGCTTCCCTTGCCGAGTCTCCCGATCACATAAGACGGCCTTTGAGCCAAAACTTTGTCCGTAACTGGAAGTGCCATAACCATGCCTCCTTTGGCGTTTTAGGGGTACCAACTAGTTTCCATCCGGAAACCTAAGATTCCCGGATGGAGCGGTCAGCTTTCAGCTATCAGCATTCAGCTTACTATGTTGTTTATCTTAGATTTTGCTGAGAGCTGATCGCTGATGGCTGAAGGCTTGAATCTGAAAACGGTACTTTCCGGATGAGCACTAATTAACACAGGCTAAATTGAAAACTAAAGTTACCGTCCTCCTACAAATATTTTTCAATCAATATCTCGGCTATCTGCACTGCATTTGTAGCCGCCCCCTTACGGATGTTGTCAGCGACAACCCATATATTAATTCCATTGGCAATCGACTCGTCCTCGCGAACCCGGCCTACAAAGGTCTCATCACGCCCGGCAGCATATATAGCCAAAGGATACAGATTTTGGGCAGGATCGTCAATTACTACTACACCAGGGGTTTTTTTCAGAAGCTCTTTGACATTGTCCGCCGTGATCTTTTTTTCCGTCTCGATATTTACAGACTCTGAATGTCCCCAGAAGACAGGTACGCGAACTGTAGTGGCCGTCACCTGGATGGAATCATCACCCATGATCTTTCTGGTCTCGTTGACCATCTTCATCTCTTCTTTGGTATAGCCGTTGGGCAGGAAAGAGTCGATATGCGGAAGACAGTTAAAGGCGATCCGGTGCGGATATACCGACCGGGGCATTTCCTTTCCGGCTACATAGGCGCGCACCTGTTCTTCCAGCTCCGCAATAGCCTTCTGCCCGGTCCCGGATACCGCCTGGTAGGTTGACACTACGATACGTTTAATCCCGGCTGCATCATGGATTGGCTTAAGGGCCACCACCATCTGGATGGTCGAACAATTTGGATTGGCAATAATGCCTTTTTTCGTGTACAGGCCGACATCGCCGGGATTGACTTCCGGTACCACCAGGGGAACATCCGGGTCCATGCGAAAGGCGCTTGAGTTATCCACTACTACCGCCCCGGACGCCGCAGCCGCCGGAGCAAATTCTAAACTTCGTGCCGCCCCTGCGGAAAAGAGGGCAATATCTATCCCTTTAAAGGAATCCTTGGTCAATTGAGCCACCGCTACCTTGTTCCCCCGGAAAGACAACTCCTTACCCGCGGACCGTTCCGAAGCCAGGAGACGAACTTCATCCACCGGGAATTTTCTCTCCTCCAGCACCTTAATCATGCACTGACCAACCGCCCCGGTGGCCCCAGCCACCGCTACGTTGTATTTAGCCTTTTTGCCCATGGTAGTTACTCCTTTATCCTGCTGATCGCTGACTGCTGAGGACTGAACGCACTTATGGCCTCGGCAACGCCGAAATCACCAGATCGCCCACCTCAGCGGTTGTATAACCCATCTTGCCCGCCGCCAAACTTTTCAGCTTTGTCACGGTCTCCTTAATGCCGACTTCCATAGCCCGTGCCGCCTTCTCTTCGCCCAGATTATCCGCCATCATCTGCCCGGCCGCTATAGCCGCCAATGGATTAATGACATTCTTCCCGGTATATTTGGGCGCTGAACCGCCGATAGGCTCAAACATGGACACGCCGCCGGGATTTATATTCCCGCCCGCGGCGATGCCCATGCCGCCCTGGATCATGGCCCCCAGATCAGTAATTATATCGCCGAACATATTATCAGTGACAATGACGTCAAACCAATCCGGGTTTTTGACCATCCACATACAGATGGCATCTACGTGGGCGTAATCTGTCTGGATATCCGGATACTCTTTAGCTACCTCATGGAAAGTCCGCTCCCATAAATCGAAGGCAAAGGTAAGCACGTTTGTCTTGCCGCACAGGGTCAATTTGCGGCGCTTGTTGCGACGCCGGCAAGCGTCAAAGGCAAAGCGTATGCAGCGTTCCACGCCTTTCCTGGTATTTATGGATTCCTGTACGGCCACCTCGTCCGGCGTCCCCTTTCTCAGCACCCCGCCGGCGCCGGCATAAAGCCCCTCCGTATTTTCGCGCACCACCAGGAAATCAATATCCTCCGGTCTCTTATCCTTAAGAGGCGTATCCACACCCGGATAGAGGATAACCGGCCTGAGATTTATGTACTGATCTAGGGCAAAACGGAGTTTAAGCAGGATGCCTTTTTCCAGGATGCCGGGCTTGACCCCCGGGTGCCCGATAGCGCCCAGATAGATGGCCTGAAAGCCTTTTAACTCCTCAATAGCCGTATCCGGCAGGGTCTCGCCGGTACGCAGATAACGCTCTCCACCAAAATCAAACTCCGTAAAATGGAACGCCATGCCATACAAGTCCCCAGCCGCCTTAAGGACCTTGATCCCTTGGGCAATAACCTCAGGGCCGGTGCCATCCCCCGGAATAACCGCAATGTTGTAATTTCTAGTTCCCATAATGTCTATCTATCTCCTTTTGATTTAGCTGCAGAGGACACAGCGCGGCAAAGCCGCAACCAAATCCGAATATCGAAATACGAAATCCGAAACAAATCCGAAATCCAAATATCGAATGTTCGAAACGTCCATCAGCAACTCCTCCGATTTTTCGTTTTGGTCATTGCTCTCATTTGGTCATTTGAGTTTGTTTCGAGTTTCGTGCTTCGGATTTCGAATTTTCAGGATGCGTGTGCTCTGCGGTGAAAAATCAAGCTGTTTTCACCTTCTTCATAATATGCGGAATGAGACCGCCATCTCTCAGCAATTCCTGCATAAAGGGAGGAATGGGCTGAGCCGCGAATGAAAGCCCCTTCCCCGCGATAGAGATTTTACCCGAAGCCACATCTATCTCCAGGGTATCGCCTTCCTCCGCGGCGTCAACCACTTCCGGACACTCGAAAATTAGAAGTCCCATATTGAATGCGTTCCGGAAAAAGATGCGGGCAAAGCTCCTGGCCACCACACAGCTCAGGCCGCAACCTTTAAGGGCGATGGGGGCGTGCTCCCGCGAAGACCCGCAGCCGAAGTTTCTTCCGGCTACTATAATATCACCGGTCTTTACTTTCTGCGCAAACGATGGGTCTGCGTCTTCCATGCAGTGCCTAGCCAATTCTTTAGGATCAAACGTAGTCAGATGTCTGGCCGGTATAATCACATCAGTGTCAATATTATCGCCGAATTTCCAGACCTTGCCTGTAAGTTTCATTTTTTCTCCTCAACCACGGCGCGGCATAGCCGCAACCAAATCCGAATATCGAATGTTCGAAACGTCCATCAGCAACTCCTTCGATTCTTCGTTTTGGTCATTGCTCTCATTTGGTCATTTGAACATGCATAGCGAGCGCATTCCCCGCTGCTTGCAGCGGGGTTAGCGAGCGAATATGATGCATTTTACCTTGCATACGGAGATTCCCGCAGCTTGCTGCGGGGAGCTTCAATTTGTTTTGAATTTCGTGCTTCGGATTTCGAATTTTCCATCTCTGTGGTTAATCTTTTGGTATTATCCCGAGTTCCTCCGGCCCGCCTATGCGGCCCAAAACAGCCGATGCCGCGGTTACCGCCGGATTGGCCAGATAGACCTCGCTCTCCGGATGGCCCATACGGCCGACGAAATTCCGGTTAGTTGTGGCTATGGCCCGTTCACCCTTAGCCAGAATGCCCATGTGCCCGCCTAAGCAAGGACCACAAGTAGGCGGACTTATGATGCCACCCGCCTCCAGGAAGATATCGAAAAGCCCTTGATGCATGGCCTGCCGGTAAATCCAGGGCGTAGCCGGAATAACGATCAGGCGTACATGCGGGGCAACCTTCCGCCCTCGAAGAACATGGGCTGCAATCTCCAGATCCTCCAGACGGCCATTGGTACAAGAACCGATTACCGCCTGATCAATGGACACATCTCCCACCACGGAAATGCCCCTGGTATTTGACGGCAGGTGCGGGAAAGCTACCTGCGGCTCAATCTTTGAGACGTCATACTCAATAGTCTCGACATACGTGGCATCTTTATCACTGGCATAAAACCGGTGCTTTCTCTGGCTGCGGCCACGCACGTATGCCTCTGTGGCCTTATCCGGCGCTATGATCCCGTTTTTACCGCCCGCCTCAATGGCCATGTTCGCCATAGTAAAACGGTCGGCCATGGGCAGGTTGTCTATGGCTTCTCCGGTAAATTCCATGGCGCGGTATAGGGCGCCATCCACGCCGATCTGGCCGATGGTATATAAGATAAGGTCCTTGCCACAGACAAAAGGCGAACGGTTACCATAGAAAATGAATTTCATGGACTCAGGAACCTTGAGCCAGACCTTGCCGGTAATCATCGCAGCCGCCAGATCGGTGCTTCCCACGCCCGTGGCAAAGGCCCCCAGTGCGCCATAGGTGCAGGTATGGCTGTCCGCACCGATAACGATATCCCCGGGCAAAACCAGCCCTTTTTCCGGCAAAAGGGCGTGCTCAACCCCCATCTCGCCCAGCTCAAAGTAATTCACTATGCCGAACTCCTTGGCAAAATCGCGCAGGATTTTGACCTGAGTGGCGGCCTTTATATCCTTGTTCGGCACAAAGTGATCGGGAACCAGGGCTACCTTCTCCCGGTCAAATACGGATTTAATCCCGGCTGATCGCACTATATCAATAGCCAGAGGGGCCGTAATGTCATTACCCAGGGCCATATCGATTTGGACCTCAATGAGCTGGCCTGATTTGACCTCAGCCAGTCCCGCCCCCCGGGCTAATATCTTTTCTGTAATAGTCATACCCATATTCCTATACCGCCTTCCTTTAATAAAAAGGACAGATCAAGTTATGACCTGCCCTTTGTAGCCACTAAGACACCAAGGCACTAAGATTGATGATTTCGTAAAAAGCCAATTTATACCGCTAACAGCATCCTATGTAGAACGAACTTCCTTGAGTTCGTTGGAAGTCTGAAAAGGCTATTTTCTGTCATTCCGGCGAAAGCCGGAATCCAGTATTTTCAGATAGTTTAACATTTTCTGGATTCCCGTTTTCATGAGAGTGACGACTTTTTACGAATTCATTAAGATTAGAGAATTATACTTTTTTATCCTTTGTGTCTTGGTGCCTTGGTGGCTATATTAATAAAGCACCTTGACCGGATTTCTCTTGAGATATTCCAGTCTGTTTAAGGCGTTCAAATAGGCCTTGGCGCTGGCTATAATAATGTCTGCATCCGCCCCCTGGCCGATAACAACCTGACCATCTTCCTCCAGTCGCACGGTAACCTCTCCCTGGGCATCCGTGCCTCCGGTGATGGAGTTCACCGAGAAACGGAGCAGCTTTGCTTTAACCCTGGTTATCTTGGTAATGGCATTAAAAGTCGCATCGATCGGGCCGACCCCGAAATCAGCCTCCTGCTGAAGCTCCCCGTCAATGTCAATCTGAACTGTAGCCGTAGGAACAGCCTCAGTCCCGGTAACTACTCCCAGATAGACCAACCGGTACTTATCCTTTCCCCGAAAGATCTCATCCGTAATCAGGGCCTCGATATCGTCATCAAAGACCGTCTTCTTCTTATCTGACAAGTCCTTAAATCTCTCAAAAACCCGGTCTATGTCGGCTTCTCCCAGCTTATAGCCGAGCTCTTTCAGTTTCTGCTTAAAGGCATGCCGGCCGGAGTGTTTCCCCATCACCAGGCTGCTCTTGGCCAGGCCAATGGCACAGGGATTCATAATCTCGTAGGTGGTCCGTTCCTTTAGCACACCGTCCTGATGTATCCCGGCCTCGTGCGCAAAGGCATTCGCCCCCACTATGGCCTTGTTGGGCTGAACGGGTATGCCGGTAATCATGGTAACGAGCCGGCTGGAGGCACAGATGTGCTCGGTAACTATATCCGTTTGCACTTTCAGGGCATCCGCCCGCGTCCGGATAGCCATGACCACTTCTTCTAAAGCGGCATTGCCGGCCCTCTCGCCTATGCCGTTTATGGTCACCTCTACCTGACGCGCCCCATGTGCTATGGCGGACAGGGAATTGGCTACCGCCAGACCAAGATCATTATGACAATGCACACTTAACCGGGCCTTCTCTATACCCGGAGTATGCTCCATGACATATTTAATCTTTTGCCCGAATTCATCCGGCACGGCATATCCGACGGTGTCCGGAAAATTGAGAACCGTGGCCCCTGCCTTTATCACCGAGGCAAAGACCTTGCAGACAAAGTCCAGGTCGCTACGAGAGGCATCTTCGGCGGAAAACTCCACGCTGTCCGTAAAACGCCGGGCGTACTTTACAGCCTCTGCCGCCATCTTTAAGATTTCTTCCCGGCTCTTTTTCAGCTTATACTTGAGATGGATATCCGAAGTGGCAAGAAATATATGGATACATGGGTGCTTAGCTGCTTTAAGGGCCTCTGCAGCCCGGTCGATGTCTTTGGTGTTGGACCGGGCCAGGGCCGCCACCTGAATATTTTTTATCTCCCTGGCCACGGCCTTTACGGCTTCAAAATCACCCCTGGAAGCCACAGGAAATCCCGCCTCTATGATGTCCACATTTAATTTTTCCAGTTGATGCGCTACGCGCACCTTTTCGCTGATATTCATGCTGGCACCGGGCGATTGCTCACCGTCCCGCAAGGTCGTGTCAAAAATAAAAATCTTATCCTTCATGATCTTACCGTATTGCCAAAATTAGCTATCAGCCTTCAGATCTCAGTTATTTATTCACCGCAAAGCACGCAAAGTTAGAAAAATCAAAATTAACCTAACCTCTTGTAGTTTGCTATTGACCAATGACTAATGACTTTCAGCCATCATCTGCGTTCGAACTGCGAGTCATCCGGTTGTTTGAACATTTCGAACGCCGAACGTCCTGACGTCTTCTGTGCTGTCTTCTGAATGTTGCCTCGTGCCCCATCACTATTATCTACCCTGCCTGGTGGGGTTGGCCTTGTTCGGCCAGGAGCTTTTCTGCTTTCCGGCGGCGGTAAAGGGCTACAAAAAGGACAGGCCCGGAAGCAACATAGAGCGCCGTCAATATAAACAGGGTTATATGGGGCTCCATAGCTATAACCATGATGAGCAGGATGGCCGCTACCAGGACATGAAAAGGTTTCCTCTGAAAAAGCTGTGAACTTTTAAGACTATGATAAGGTACCGTGCTGACCATAAGATAAGAAAGGATATATATCATTATGAGCACGCCCGGATGTTGAAACGTTCCCGTACTACCTGATAATTCGTGATGCAGTAAAACACTCGTAGCTACCAGGCCGGCGGCGCTCGGACAGGGAAGGCCGTTAAAATAGCGGCTGTCAATGTTGTTAACCTGGGTGTTAAACCGGGCCAGCCGCAATGCGCACGTTGCCACATAAAGAAAGGCCGCCAGCCAACCCAGGCGTCGATAAGGCTGCAACGCCCAGAGAAATGCCAGAATGGCCGGGGCTACACCAAAGGCCACGAGATCCGAAAGGGAATCATACTCCAGCCCAAACCGGCTGGTTGTTCTGGTCAAACGGGCAATTCTGCCGTCCAGCATGTCAAAGACACAGGAGATAAGAATGGCCACGGCGGCCGTGTAATAATGGCCTCCAATAGCGGAAATAATGCTATAAAACCCGCTAAACAGGCTGGCCGTCGTAAAAAGATTGGGCAGGATATAGATGCCCCGTCTCCTCTTATCCCTCTTCTTTTTTCTTCTCCTAATCATGTCAAATACCCCAAAACAGTCTGACCGGCCGTAACGCGCTGGTCTATCTCCACTTCTACCTGGGCACTTAAAGGTAAATAAACATCAAGGCGCGACCCAAAACGGATCATGCCAAACCGTTGCCCTTTTTGTACCTTATCGCCATTTTCCGCCCAGCAGACAATGCGCCGGGCCAGCACACCGGCCACCTGAACGACGACCATACGCCGGTCATCCTCTACCTCGAGAAAAACAGCGTTATTTTCATTCTCGAAACTGGCCCGTTCCTGATCAGCGGCCAGAAATTGCCCGGCCTGATACCGTATCTCCTTTACCACGCCGTCGTACGGTATGCGATTGACATGGACGTTGAAGATATTCATAAAAATACTGATCTTCAAAACCTGTCCATGTAAGAAACGTTCATCGATCACTTTTTCAATCAGTATGACCTTGCCGTCTGCCGGAGAGACCACGGCGCGCGGATCGTCCGGGACCACTCGTTCCGGATCCCGGAAAAAATACAGGATAAAAATGCCTGCCGCCCAAAAAAATACCGAGACGATAACCCAATTTAACAGCGCTGCCAGCAGCGCCGTAAGGGTGGCGATAAAAATGAACGGGTAACCTTCTTTGGCCACAGGTATTCCAGGCTGCAACATCAGCTAATGCCTATTTTTTCTTCTTTTCCTGCAGCCAGCTCATCATGGCCCGCAATCGTTCGCCGACCTCTTCTATCGGATGTTCTGCCTCCCTGCGCCGTAAGGCATTGAATACCGGCCGGTTGGCATTGTTCTCCAGTATCCAGTCCCGGGCAAAGGCGCCGCTCTGAATCTCCTCAAGGATGCGTTTCATTTCCCTCCGCGTCTCAGCAGTAACGATTCTTTTACCGCGGGTCAGGTCGCCATATTCAGCAGTGTCACTGATCGAATAGCGCATGTAGCGGATACCTCCCTTATAAAAGAGGTCAACGATTAATTTTAACTCGTGCAGACACTCAAAATAGGCAATCTCCGGCTGATAACCGGCCTCGACCAAGGTCTCAAATCCGGCTTTTACGAGTTCTGTTACTCCGCCACAGAGAACGACCTGCTCCCCAAAAAGATCGGTCTCTGTCTCTTCTTTAAAGGTGGTCTCGATAACGCCAGCCCGCGTGGCCCCGATACCTCTGGCGTAAGCCAAGGCTGTTTCCATTGCTTTACCGCTGACGTCCTGATGAATAGCCACCAGAGCAGGAACGCCGGCTCCTTTTTCATACTCCGAGCGGACGAGATGTCCCGGGCCCTTAGGCGCGACCATAACCACATCGATATCCCTGGAAGGCGTAATCTGCCCGTAGTGGATATTAAACCCATGAGAAAAAACCAGGGTTTTCCCCTTCTTAAGGTGAGGCAGGACATCCTTTTCGTAAAGCATGGCCTGGATGTGGTCCTGGGTTAATATCTGAATAACATCCGCCTCTTTACTGGCCTCGGAAGCGCTAACCGGTTTAAATCCATGGCTTACCGCCAGATTGTAATTAGCCGAACCCGGCCTTTGCCCCACTATAACGTTAAGCCCGCTATCGCGCAGGTTTTGGGCCTGGGCGTGCCCCTGGCTGCCATAGCCAATGACGGCTATTTTTTTGTTTTTAAACTTTTTCAGATCCGCATCTTTGTCATAATAAATCCGCATCCAACTTCCTCCCTTATCTAGTGTTCATCCGGAAACTAACGTTTCCGGCTTCACGCTTTCAGCGATCAGCTGTCAGCATGTTTGTTATCCGTTATCCGTTATCCGTTAACCGATATTTTCTTTCGGTAAACGGTCAACAGTGAACGGTGGACCGGCTTCATGCCGATAGCTGAGTGCTGATAGCTCATCCGGAATTTTCGGGTTTTCGGATGAAAACTAATGACGTTCAGTATAACTACGGCGTCTTTTTGCTGCGTGGCATGGCAATGGTTCCGGTACGGGCCACCTCTTTTATCCCCAGCGGTCTTAACAATTCCAGTACCGCCCTTATCTTCTTTTCGTCACCGGTGAGTTCAATAGTATATTCCCTCGGGCTGACATCCACAATCTTGCCCCGAAATATATCCGCCATGCGCAGAACTTCGGCACGAGTATTCCCTTCCGCCTTAACTTTAACTAGAGCCATCTCCCGTTCTACAAAATCCCCTTCACTTACGTCCACTACCTTGAGCACATTGATCAATTTATTCAACTGCTTGTTGATCTGCTCAATAATTTGTTCATCACCCCGGGTCACTAAAGTTATAAGGGATAACTCCGAGTCCAGGGTTTCAGCCACGCAAAGGCTCTCGATGTTAAAACCCCGGCCGCTAAAGAGCCCTGCCACTCGCGAAAGAACGCCGGGCTTATTTTCAACCAGAACTGAAAATGTATGTTTCATGAGCAATCTCCCGTTGTTAAACTATTCGACCACTAAGACACTAAGATTAGAAATTTATCCTTTCAAAACATCTAAGCGCAGGCCTTTGTGCCTTTGTGGCTATCTGAACAGTCCCCCGTTCTCAAACTAAGAGCATTTCAGTAGTTGCCTTACCGGCCGGCACCATGGGATAAACCTTTTCTTCATGGGCGATGATGAACTCCATAATCACAAGATTCGGGGTCTTCAGGGCCTTTTTAATAACCGGCACCACCTCTTCGGGTTTGGTGGCCCGGAGCCCCACCGCGCCATATGCCTCAGCCAATTTAACGAAATCAGGTGCGGTAGCCAGTGAGGTAGCGGCATACCTCTTTCCGTAAAAGAGCTCTTGCCATTGGCGCACCATACCAAGATACTGATTATTCAGGATGGCAATTTTTACCGGTAACCGCTGCTCCATGGCCGTGGCCAGTTCCTGGATGTTCATCTGAATACTGCCGTCTCCGGCTATGTCTATGACTGTCCGATCCGGCGCTGCCAACTGGGCCCCAATGGCAGCCGGAAATCCATATCCCATAACTCCCAGACCGCCCGACGTCATAAGTGAACGCGGCTCGGCAAACTTATAAAATTGCGCAGCCCACATCTGATTTTGACCGACTTCGGTGGTAATAATCGCCTTACCCTTCGTGAGTTCATAAAGTTTCTCTACTACATACTGCGGCTTTATTACTCCCTTTTCTTCTTTGTAGGAAAGCGGGTGTTTTTTATCCCAGTCGCGCACCTGAGCCAGCCACTCTTCATGTTTTTCTTTCCAGTTTATCCCTTTTTCCCCCTTGAGAAAAGTGACGAGCTTTCCAAGGGCGTTTTTGCAGTCAGCCACTATCGGGACATCTACCCTGACATTTTTACTGATGGACGTAGGATCAATATCGACATGAATAATCTTGGCATGGGAAGCAAAGGCATCCAGCTTACCGGTAACCCGGTCGTCAAAGCGAGCTCCTACTGCGATAAGGAGGTCACAATTTGCCACAGCCATATTCGAACAATAGGTGCCATGCATTCCCAGCATTCCCATCCAAAGCGGATGCGTGCCCGGAAACCCACCCAAACCCATCAAAGTAGCAGTAGTCGGTATCTGTGCGAGGGTGGCCAGCCCGGTCAACTCGGCTGCCGCATTGGAGGCTATGATCCCGCCGCCGACGTAAAGCACAGGGCGCCTGGATTGGATGATTAACTTGCCGGCCTTTTCTATCTGGCCCACATGTGCCCCATAGGTTGGATTATAGGTACGCATATTGATTGTTTCCGGATACTTAAATTCAGTCCTATCAACCATTACGTCCTTTGGCAAATCCATTAACACCGGGCCGGGCCGTCCTGATCTGGCTAGGTGAAAGGCCTCTCTCACGGTCTGGGCCACATCCTTAACACTCTTCACCAAATAATTGTGTTTAGTGCATGGCCGGGTAATTCCGACGATATCCACCTCTTGAAAGGCATCATTACCAATAAGCTTGGTAGGCACCTGACCGGTCATAACCACCACGGGGATGGAGTCCCCATAAGCTGACGCAATGCCGGTAACCGTGTTTGTAGCTCCCGGCCCGGAGGTGACAAGAACTACACCCACCTTGCCTGTTACACGGGCATAGGCATCAGCGGCATGCACCGCAGCCTGCTCATGCCTTACCAGTACGTGACGGATGGGAGACTTCATGAGTTCGTCATAGATGTCTATTACCGCCCCGCCCGGAAATCCAAAAATCAGATCCACGCCTTCCTTTTTCAAACATTCGATCAAAATCTGTGCGCCTGTCAGTTTCATAGTAATCACCTACCGATACTTGGCCAATATGGCCATTATTTTATCCTTCTCGGCCAGTTTCAACTTCTGAATACGCCTCTTCTCCATGGTTTCTTCTGTGGTTAGATATGGCCTTTGGTTAAACTCCTCCAGTTTTCTCTCCAGAGATTGATGTTCTTTTGCCGCCCTTTTAAGCTCTTCATCTTTGTCTATCCAAAGGGCCATCAACGCCTTGTCTTTTTCTTCCATACCTTATCCCCATCCCTTGCGCGTCAGACTTTGTTCACTATAAGAAATAACCATCTGATTTGTCAACTGATTATCATCAATTTTAGCATATTTGTCTTACGCCTTAAAGCTAATCAGGATATGTACCCATCTTTTCCGGCCCATTTTAGCTCGGCTTCGGATGGCCGGATATATGCAGGAACCATGGTAACAATATCGGCCAGCTCTCCGGCCTTAAACTTCTCTGCCGCCAGGAAAGCCACATTAGAAGCCCGGATATAAGAAAAGGGGCCGGTAGCAAAGAACACCTTGTCACCAAGCTCCTTTTCAAAGAATTCGCCGTAAGACCAGACTCCATCTCCAGCCAGTATCACCCGTTCTTTTATCCGTGTGACAAGGTCCCGCGGCGAAAGGGCTAACTCAGGAGAGGTCTTTATCAGCCGGCCATACTCATTTGGATAATAAGCAGCCGTAAAGACCTCTCCCTTTCGGGCATCAATAACGGGAAACACCGGGCGGTCGGCCACGGGAAAGTTTGCGGCCAGCGCATCCAGGGTTGATATGCCCACGACCGGTTTCCCGGTGGCCAGGGCCAATCCCTTGAAAGTAGCCAGGCCGATCCTAATACCTGTAAAGCTGCCCGGCCCTATAGTCACGGCTAGGCCATCAATATCGTTAAGGGCTAATCCGGTTTGGGCCAAAAGATACTCTACCGCCTGCAATAAACGCCGGCTGTGTGTCTCTTTGCTGAAAAGGCTGTATTCAGCCAGCACCGCTCCGTTATCCGTGAGGGCTGCGCTACCGGTATGAGTAGATGTATCGACGGCCAGAATCTTCAAATATTACCTGCCCTATTCATCCTTTTACCAGTAGCCGAAGGATATCATTGTAAAAGACCACAGCCATGAGGGAAATAAGAATAACCAGCCCGACTTGCTGGGCAATCTCTCTTTTTTTGAGGCTGACCGGACGCCCCAGGATCAGCTCAATGCCCAGAAAAAGAAGATGTCCACCATCCAGGATAGGTATAGGCAATAAGTTTAGAACACCCAGATTGATGCTCAATAAGGCCACAAAGAAGAGAAGAGGAACCACCCCTGCCTGTGCCTGCTCACCGGCTAATTGAGCAATAAGAATAGGTCCCCCCAGGGTGGATATGGGCACAATCCGCTGTATCAGTTTTACTATACTTAGATATGTTATATAGACAATTTTCCCGGTCCGGTCGATTCCGGCTACGAACGCTTCGAGGGGATTCATCCTGTCCATAATAATGTGATCAGAGGCCGATATCCCGATCACCGGAACCGTAACTTCCTCACCAAATATGTTGCGATGCGCAGTTATAACCGGCGTTATCTGTACCCTGAAGGCATTGCCGTCGCGCACCGCATAAATATCCAGCGGCTGTTTACCGCCCTTGCGTACCATCCCGGCAAGTTCATCCCACTCTTTTACGTGACGGCCATTGATGTGGGTGATCCGGTCGCCGGGCCTAAGGCCGGCCTCTTGTGCCGGCAGCCCGTCTTGTACGCCACCTATAGTCGCCGGTAGTGTGGGTTGCCCAAAGACCATGAAGGTGACAAAAAATATGAAAAAGGCAAAAATAAGATTGGAAAAAGGCCCTGCCGCTACAATAAGGCCCCGTTGCCACAATTTTTTATGGATAAAAGACCTGGCCTCTTCATCGGCTTCAACGGTTTCCCCCGGGTTTTCGCCAAAAAGTTTGACATAACCACCGAGGGGCACGGCTGATATACGATATTCCGTTTCACCAACTACCTTGCCCCATATCCTGGGGCCAAAACCCAAAGAAAATTTTTCCACCCTTACCTTACAGGCTTTGGCCACTAAAAAATGTCCCAGTTCATGCACCAGGATTAATACGCCCAGGACTATTATCACGGTAAAAACAGTCGTCATCTATCTTCTTTCCCTACGTACGGTATCTCAAAGCCTAACCACAGAGCGCACAGAGCGGCAAAGCCGCAACCAAATCCGAATATCGAAATACGAAATCCGAAACAAATCCGAAATCCAAATATCGAATGTTCGAAACGTCCATCAGCAACTCCTTCGATTTTTCGTTTTGGTCATTGCTCTCATTTGGTCATTTGAACATGCATAGCGAGCGCATTCCCCGCTGCTTGCAGCGGGGTTAGCGAGCGAATATGATGCATTTTACCTTGCATACGGAGATTCCTCGCAGCTTGCTGCGGGGAGCTTCAGTTTGTTTCGAGTTTCGTGCTTCGGATTTCGAATTTTCCATCTCTACGGTGAATAAGTTTTAACCTCATCCCCGGCCCGGATTCTGGCCAAATGATCCGCTGCCATGACGTCTTCCAGTGAATTAACTGCTGAGGCTTCAGAACCATACATCGTGCCTTCCACGACACGGGCAATATCCGTGAATCTTATGCGGCCTTCGAGAAAGGCATCTACCGCTACCTCATTGGCCGCATTAAGGACAACGGGAAGGGTCCCTCCCTGCTTACAAGCCGCATACGCCAGCCGCAGGCATGGAAATTTGTCCATATCCGGTTCTAAAAAAGTCAGGTTATTTACTGACGGGAGATCCAACCGGGGAAGTCCCATATCGATCCGCTCCGGGGCGGAAAGGGCATAAGCAATCGGAATACGCATGTCCGGTATGCCCAGTTGAGCAATTATAGAACCATCTATGTACTCCACCATAGAATGTACTATACTCTGCGGGTGTATTTGCACGACTATCTGCTCGACTGAGAAATCAAAAAGCCATTTAGCCTCTATAACCTCCAATCCCTTGTTCATTAAGGAGGCTGAGTCAATCGTTATCTTCCTGCCCATTTGCCAGTTGGGATGTTTTAAGGCCTCGACCGGCGTTATATTATGCAACATCTCATAAGTATAATGCAAGAACGGTCCGCCTGAAGCTGTGAGTATGATCCTCCTGACATCTTCTTTTCGATGTCCTAACAGGGACTGAAAAATGGCGCCATGCTCACTATCAACAGGGTTAATGGAGACGCCCTTATCCCTGGCTGTTTTCATAATCAGCGAACCGGCGGTAACCAGGACCTCTTTATTGGCCAGAGCAATATCCTTCCCTGCACAAATGGCCTCATAAGTGGGCACGAGACCGGCTGCACCCACCATTGCCGAGACAACCATATCAACTTCCGGCAGCGTAGCCACCTCTCTATGCCCGTTTATACCGGAAGCAACCTCCACGCCCAGCCCCGCTGGCATCTGGGCCTTTAACTCCACAGCCAATCTCTCATCCTGGACAGATACAAGACGCGGCCTAAAGCGTTCAATCTGTTCTATCAACAATCCGATGTTCTTGCCGGCAGAAAGTCCGGCTACCTGGAAGCGTTCCGGAAAACGCGCTGCCACTTCCAACACGTTGCGCCCAATAGACCCGGTAGAACCCAGGATAGATAATCTTTTCACTGTGGCATACCTTTATTGCAAGTTAGGGCCGGATGAAAAACACCAGCTCATAAAACAGGACGGGTGCGGCCAGGATAACCCCATCTATACGATCCAGCATCCCTCCATGCCCTGGAAAGAGTTTGCCGGAATCTTTCACCTGGGCAGAACGTTTAAACATGGACTCCACAAGGTCTCCAATTTGAGCGGTAATTCCCAGGGAAAGGGCCAGAAAAACAACCTGTCTCACCGTTATCCAGGGGAAAAAATGGCTGCTCATGAGCCAAGCCGCTCCGATACTGGCCGCCAGCCCACCGATAGCCCCTTCCATGGTCTTTCCCGGACTTACACGCGGATAAAGCTTATGACGTCCCAGGGGAACTCCTACGCAGTAAGCGCCGGCGTCACCCGCAAAGACTACGGCCAAAAGAAATAAAATCCAGATACGTCCCATGGCCAGATGTCTTATAAGAACCAGGTGGGATAGAAAAAAGGCCACATACACCAGACCAGCAATGAAGACGCCCATTGAATAAATGACCTTGGGATGAGGCTCATAAGTAAATAAATAATATGCAAGGCTCAGGGCCGTGACTAAAAAAAGCACGGCCAGGGTGCAGGGGAAGGAAAAATTATAACTGGAAAGGACAATGAGGCTGCCTAACAAGATGCCGAAATAAACCGGGGGAGAGAGATCGATTCTCCGGGCCAGGGCGTAGTACTCCAGCAAACTAATCGCCACAGTAGCCAGAATCACCAACAAAAAAACAGACCTAGGCCCATACCATATAATGGCTATTAGAAGGGGCGTAGCAATCAGGGCGGTTATTATGCGTTTAAGGTGCTGCATAGCCACCCTTAATCTGTTCACTGGTCAGGCCAAAACGCCTCTCTCTTTCCTGGTAATCCAGAAGGGCCCTTATGAGGTCCTCTCTACGAAAGTCCGGCCATAAGACGTCGGTGATATAATTTTCCGTATAGGCCATTTGCCAGAGGAGAAAATTGCTTAAGCGATATTCTCCGCTGGTTCTTATAAGGAAGTCCGGATCAGGCAGTCCGGCGGCGGCGGTATCCAAGGTCCGGCTTATATATCCTTCGCTTATTTCATCCGGCAGCAGGGCGCCCTGGGTTACCCTGCGAGCGATCTCCCGCACGGCACGCACGATCTCATCACGACCGCTGTAACTTAATGCCAGGGTGAGAACCATATCCTGATTAGACTCTGTTTGTTTAACCGTACGCAACAAAACCTCATAAACAGGCCGTGGGAGTCTTTTTATCTCCCCGATAGCCCTTAGCGATATCCCGTTGGCGAGCATCTCCGCCAGTTCTTTTTCTAAGTAATCGGAAAGGAGACCCATAAGGGCATTGACTTCACTTGGCGGGCGTTGCCAGTTTTCCTGAGAAAAGGCATATAGGGTAAGAAACTTAATCCCTATCTCCCGACAAGTCCGGACTACCTCGCGTACAGATTCAACACCTTGCCGGTGACCGGCAATACGGGGCAAAGAACGCGATTTCGCCCAGCGTCCATTTCCATCCATGATTATAGCTAAGTGCCGGGGCAACTTTTTTGGATCTAACAACGGACTATCTGAATGAGGCAAAGTCTGCGACCCCTACATCGAGAGATAACTTAGGGAATGACCGGATAATTTCCAGGGAGAGAAAATACATTTAAATGGCTATTTATTAAAACGCCAATATCTCTTTCTCCTTTTCAGCGTAAAGCTGCTCCACTTTTTTAATATAATTATCTGTTATCTTTTGCACTTCTTCCTGCACGGCAAAGGCTTCATCCTCAGAAATTATCTTTTCTTTTTTTAAACCCTTAAGTTCTTCATTAGCATCACGGCGTATATTCCGAAGGATAACCCGGTATTCCTCGGTAGTTTTTTTAACCAATTTAACAATCTCTTTCCGCCGTTCTTCTGTAAGAGGCGGTATGGCTATCCGTATAATTTTCCCGTCATTTGCCGGTGTCAACCCCAGTTCTGATTTAAGTATGGCCCGCTCAATATTGGCCAGGGCATTGGTATCCCAGGGCTGAATAGTAATAAGCCTGGGTTCCGGCACAGTAAGAGAGGCCACCTGGTTAAGCGGCAACATGGAGCCATAATAGTCCACCTTAATACCGTCAAACAGGGAAACAGATGCCCTTCCGGTACGCACCCTGGCCAGCTCATGTTTAAAGACCTCAATGGTCTTTTCCATTTTAGCCTTTAAATCTTTTAAGACTTCGTCCTTCATGGTTCGGCGCCCTGCACTATTGTTCCGACTAGTTTTCCAAGAATAGCTTTTTTAATATTTCCCCTTTTTTGAATATTAAAAATTATTATAGGCTTTTGATGATCCATAGCTAAAGAAATAGCCGTGGCATCCATAACGCGTAAATTTTTCTGCAATACATCCAGGTAGCTCAGGTTGCGAAACATCCTGGCCTTGTTATCTTTAAGAGGGTCCCGGTCATAGACCCCGTCCACTCGCGTGGCCTTAAGAATAACATCGGCGTGGATCTCCATGGCGCGGAGGGCGGCGGTGGTGTCCGTGGTAAAATAGGGGTTACCGGTGCCGGCTCCAAATATAACCACCCTTCCTTTTTCCAGATGCCGAATCGAGCGCCGTCTTATGTAGGGTTCGGCTACTTCCCGCATCTCAATAGCGGTCTGCACCCGGGTCTGGACGCCCTTTTTTTCCAGGGCATCCTGCAGGGCCAGGGCATTTATCACCGTAGCCAACATGCCCATATAGTCGGCAGAAGCCCTATCCATACCCTGGGAAGCGCCGGCTATGCCCCGAAAGATATTGCCGCCGCCGATGACCACCGCCAGTTGTACGCCCAGGCTCATTATCTCTTTAATCTCTTCGGAGATAAAAGTCAGGACATCGTGGCTTATACCAAATGATTGACCGCCCAACAGGGCCTCACCGCTTAATTTTAGCAAGACTCGTTTATATTTAGGGGGTACAGGCCTATTCACCATTTTCACCGAGCTGATACCGCGTAAAACGCCGAACATATACGTTTTCTCCGGTCTTGGTTATCAACTCATTTAAGACATCCTGAATAGTAAGATCAGGATCGCGTACATATTTCTGCTCCAAGAGACAGATTTCACCATAATATTTTTCTAGTCGCCCTTCAACTATCTTGTCCAGGATCTTCTCCGGCTTTCCGGTTTCAACAGCCTGGGCGCGGTAAATCTCCTTCTCTTTTTCTATTACCGCAGCATGGACATCCTCTCTGCGTAGATAAATAGGATTGGCCGCAGCGATATGCATGGCTATGTTCTTAACAAATTCCTGGAATTGGTCTGTCTTGGCCACAAAATCTGTTTCACAGTTGACCTCTACCAACACCCCTATCTTGCCGCCGGCATGGATATACGCCCGAACAGCTCCTTCGGTCATCGCCCGGCCCGCGCGTTTAACCGCCACGGCCAATCCCTTCTTGCGAAGGTAGGCAATTGCCTTTTCCATATCTCCCTGACATTCCTTAAGGGCTAACTTACAATCCATAATGCCCGCGTTGGTCTTATCACGTAATTCCTTTATAGTACCTGCCGAAATTTCCACTATTCTTACCCCCTTAAAACTAGACATATTATCAAAAGATTAACCACAGCGCAGCATAGCCGGAACCAAATCCGAATATCGAAATACGAAACAAATCCGAAATCCAAATATCGAATGTTCGAAAGGTCCATCAGCAACTTCTTCGATTTTTCGTTTTGGTCATTGTTCTCATTTGGTCATTTGATATTGTTTCGAGTTTCGTACTTCGGATTTAGAATTTCCCAATTGTCGCTTCCTTCTCAACTTGACATCGCAAGGGTTAACCTTCATCCTCTGCCGAGGCCGGTATCAATTCTTCTTGTGGCGCAGAATCTCCTGTCAACCCTACCGGCTCAGTCTCCGCCGCAGTCTTATCAGTTACGGCCTGAAGGGCCTCCTCTAAACGCCCCTTGCCTTCTAAGCAGGCATCAGCCATTCGTGAGGTGAGAAGTCTGATAGCCCTTATCGCATCATCATTTCCGGGTATCAGGTAATCAATCCCGTCGGGATCACAATTAGTATCAACTATAGCAACAACAGGAATGCCCAGCTTTCGGGCCTCGGTTATGGCGATATACTCCTTCCTGGGATCAACCACAAAGAGGGCCCCGGGCAATTTTTCCATCTCTTTGATACCACCCAGTGATTTTTCTAATTTAACAATCTCCTTCTCCATTTGAAGGATTTCCTTCTTTTTAAAACGATGGATGCTTCCATCCTCTTTCATGGCTTCCAGGGTCTTAAGGCGGTCGATGCTTTTACGGATAGTCTGGAAATTAGTCAGGGTGCCGCCCAACCAGCGATTGTTCACATAAAACATACTGCAGCGGTTGGCCTCTTCTGCAATAGACTCCTGGGCCTGTTTTTTGGTCCCCACGAATAAAACAGGTTTTCCCCCGGTCGCCACCTGCACAATAAAATCGTAAGCAGTCTTGAATAATTGCACAGTCTTTTGCAGGTCAATAATATAAATGCCGTTTCTAGTGCCAAAAATGTAAGGCTTCATCTTGGGATTCCACCGCCTGGTCTGGTGACCAAAGTGGACCCCGGCTTCTAATAATTGTTTCATGGTAACATAAGACATAATATTCCTCCTGTTCCTTGGTTAGTTCCACCACCCTCCGCATCTCACCGTTAACCCCGCCCGAGGCGGACACCAAGGCTAATCAGAGGGTGTGTGTATTTAAAACGTTGCTTTTTAACACAAAAATAGCGCCTTTGCAATTAAAATCAAATAGTTCTCAAAAAGGGAGTATATACCGATCAGCTGCGATATGAGGCATTTATACGCACATAATCCGCTGACAGGTCGCATGTCCAGACGTTAAAATCACAAGGACCTCTGTCCAGGTCTATGCGAAGGATAAATTCTTCCTGACGCATAGCCCCGGTAGCCGCTATTTCTGCCTCCGGTCCGCAGCCCAAGCCGTTTTTAACCAATGGGAACGTATTTATGGCAACGCTCACCCTCCCCGGATCCATGGGGACACCGGACCTTCCCAGAGCGGCCATAATTCGCCCCCAGTTAGCGTCTTCCCCAAACAGCGCTGTCTTTACCAGGCTGGAATTAGCCACGGCGTAAGCGGCCTTACGGGCCTCGCCAACAGTGCCGGCGCCGGTGACACGAACCTCCACCAGCTTTGTGGCCCCCTCGCCATCCCGTACGATCATCCTGGCCAAGTCTATAAGAAGCTCGCCCAGCAGCTTTTCAAAGACGCTTCTGCCCACAATATCGTCAATATCTATACGCTTATTATTGGCTTCGCCACTGGCCAGGATTATCACCGAATCGTTAGTGCTCATATCTCCATCTACCGTGATCCGGTTAAAAGACAGCGAAACCGCACGACGCAAAGACGCCCTCAGGGCATCAGCCTTTATGGCGGCGTCGGTCATGACAAAACAGAGCATGGTGGCCATCTGCGGCATAATCATCCCCGCCCCCTTGGCTATAGCCGCCATACGGATGGGAGTACCGCCGACATTACCTTCGCGAAAGGCTGTCTTAGGCATCTTATCTGTAGTCAGGATAGCCTGGCCGACCTCAGACAGTCTGTTCGGCGCAAGGGACTGTGCCAGGCGGGGAATGGCCTCTTTAATCCTATCCATAGGCAGGAACTGACCGATAACGCCGGTCGAGGCCACCAGCCCCAACCCTTCTTTTATCTTCAATTGCTCGGCCAGAACGCGCGCCGACTCCCTGGCATCCTCCAGCCCCTGCTCTCCGGTACAGGCATTAGCGTTCCCGCTGTTTACAAGGATGGCTTGGGCCGCTCCCCGACGCAGACGCTCCCGGCTTATAATGACCGGCGCAGCCTTGACGCGATTTCTGGTAAATACGCCCGCCGCCACGGCCGGCTTCTCGGCATAAATAAGCCCTACGTCCAAGCGCCCCGGCTTTTTTATGGAGGCCCCGGTAGCCGAAAATAAAAAACCCTTTATCTGCTGGTTATTTTTTTCCACAGCACTTTTTATATTTTTTGCCGCTGCCGCACGGGCAGGGTTGATTGCGCCCAATTTTTTCGGTCTCCCGCCGTACAGGTTCTTTCTCTTCTTCACCTTCGCCGCCACGGGTTAAAGAGAACTTCTGCCTTTTGGGACGCTGATAAGTCTCTAAATCCGCCTCCCTGGCCAACTGAACGCGGAAGAGGGTAGAGACCGCTTCTTCTTTGATGCGTTCCACCATGGACATAAACATCTCGTACCCTTCCTTCTTATATTCCTGTAACGGGTCTTTCTGTCCGTAACCACGGAGCCCTATCCCCTCTTTCAGGTGATCCATATTAAGCAGGTGATCTTTCCAGAGACTATCTACGGTCTGTAAGGTAATAAAACGCTCCAGGGATCGAAATGCTTCCGTACCGAACTCTCTTTCCCTGGCTGCATACGCCTCTTTTACTCTGGCCAGCAGCGAATCTTCCAGGCTGTCCCGGTTAAAATTACGGACTTCTTCAGGGGCAAAGGATAGGTGAATAGAAAACTGGCTGTAACACCGGTCGGCCAATCCCTTTAAATCCCACTCTTCCGGCAGACTCTTTTCGTCCGCCACGGCATCCACCATAACTGAAACAATATCTTCGATCATTTCTCCGATATATTCCTGCAGGTTATCGCTGCCCAAAATCTCGCGCCTCTGTCTGTATATAACCTCTCTTTGCTGGTTCATGACGTCGTCATATTCCAGAAGACGTTTTCTGATCTCGAAATTCTGCGCCTCTACCCTCTTTTGCGCATTTTCGATGGCCTTGGAAACCAGGGTGTGTTCAATGGGCTGGTCTTCTTCCATACCCAGTTTGTCCATGATGGAGGAGATACGTTCCGAACCGAATATGCGCAACAGGTCATCTTCTAAGGAAAGATAAAACCGCGAAGAGCCCGGATCGCCCTGACGTCCGGCCCGGCCGCGAAGCTGATTATCGATACGCCTGGCCTCGTGTCTCTCGGTGCCCACAATATGCAACCCGCCGAGATCAGGCACACCCTCGCCGAGGACAATATCCGTACCCCGGCCGGCCATATTCGTGGAAAGGGTTACGGCCCCTTGCTGCCCGGCCCGGGACACGATCTCCGCCTCCTTTTCATGGTGTTTGGCGTTGAGCACGGAATGCCTGATGCCTTCCTTGCGTAAGAGGCTGCTCAAGCGTTCTGATTTCTCAATCGATATAGTTCCCACCAGCACCGGCTGCCCCTTGGCATGGAGTTCTTTCATTTCCCGTGCGACAGCCTTGAATTTTTCATTTTCTGTCTTATAGATAGCATCTGGATAATCGGTGCGGATCATGGGCTTATTGGAAGGAATAATGACTACCTCAAGATTGTAGATCTTCTGAAACTCCACCGCTTCAGTATCTGCCGTACCGGTCATGCCGGCCAGTTTCTCATACATGCGGAAATAGTTCTGAAAGGTAACGGAGGCCAGGGTCTGGTTCTCACTCTCAATTTTAACTTCTTCCTTGGCTTCCAGGGCCTGGTGCAGCCCTTCACTATATCGGCGACCGGGCATGAGTCGGCCCGTAAACTCATCCACAATAATAACTTCGCCATCTTTGACTATATAATCAACGTCTTTCTTGAAAAGGGTATGGGCCCGCAGGGCCTGGTTCACATGGTGCAATGTCTCTATGTTTTTAGGATCGTAAAGATTGTCTGTCTTGAGCAATTTTTCCGCCCTGGCCACACCCTCCTCGGTCAGGACCACGGTGCGTGTCTTTTCCTCAACCACGTAGTCTTGTTCTGATCGTAATTTTGGTATAAGCTTATCTATACGATAATAAAGCTCTGTGGACTCCTCCGCCGGTCCGGAAATGATAAGCGGAGTACGGGCCTCATCTATAAGGATGCTATCGACCTCGTCCACCAGGGCGTAATAAAAATCACGCTGCACAAAATCATCGACGCTAAACTTCATGTTATCGCGGAGATAGTCAAATCCGAATTCATTGTTAGTGCCATAAGTAATGTCCGAAAAATAGGCCTGTTTGCGTTCGGCATCGTTCAGCCCGTGTACTATTACCCCGACCGAAAGTCCCAGAAATTTATAAATCCCACCCATCCATTCGGCGTCGCGTCTGGCCAGATAATCATTCACGGTCACCACGTGCACGCCCCTTTCGGTAAGGGCGTTGAGATAGACCGGTAAGGTAGCCACCAAAGTCTTCCCTTCTCCCGTTTTCATCTCGGCAATCTTGCCCTGGTGTAGGACCATGCCGCCCATAATCTGTACATCAAAGTGGCGCTGCCCCAGGACCCGCCTGGAAGCTTCCCGGACCACTGCAAAGGCCTCCGGCAGGAGATCATCGAGAGATTCCCCGTTTGCCAGGCGACTTTTGAATTCTTCCGTCTTCCCCCGAAGTACATCGTCGCTCAAGACCTGCATGGATGGCTCAAGACTGTTTATATTGCTGAGCGTTAAGCTTAATCTATTTACTTCCCGCTCATTTTTAGTGCCGAATACCCTGGCTAATAGACTGCCTATCATCTTTACACCAAACAAATAATCAATTTCTATTTAGTTTTCATCCGGAAACCACCGTTTCCGGCCTACGGTCGGCCTAAGGCCGGATTCAGGCTTTCAGCTATCAGTCATCAGCCGTCAGCATGTTTGTTATCCGTTATCCGTTAACCGTTGTCCGACATTTTCTTTCGGTAAACGGTCAACAGTGAACGGTGTACCGGCTTCATGCTGATAGCTGACTGCTGACAGCTCATACCTGCAACAGTAACGCCACCTCATCACATTGAGGGAATTTGTAACATTTTATGCAATCGCTCCAGATCTTTTGCGGCAAGGTCGCTTTATCAATCTTTATAAATCCAAGGCGCATAAAGAAATCCGGCCGGTTTGTCAGGGTAAATATCCTGTAAATACCCAGGGTAATGGCCTCGCTGATACAGGCCTCCACCAGACTTCTCCCTATTCCACGCCTCTGGAAATCCTCAACTACGGCCAGAGATCTGATCTCTGCAAGGTCTTCCCAGCAGATATGCAAAGCACAGGTAGCTATGACCGGCCCATGGTCGCCATCCTGATAAACATAGAAATCGCGCAGGTTATCGTAAAGCTCGCTTAACGATCGACCCAATAGATCGCCTTGTTTGGCAAACGTGCTAAGCAATTGATGGATATTGGCGACATCAGATATGCGGGCTTTGCGGATCATTTATTATTCCTTTGCTGCTTTGGCAGCCTCACCAGAGGGAACCGGAATGGAAACTGTGGTTATGAACAGCCTGGTGTTTTCCTTCTCTGCTATACGGTCGGCAGCGCTATTGGCATCGCTTACGGCACTAAACCGCCCGATCTGCACACGGTACCATACACCGGCCCGTGGTATCTCACCCTTGATAATAAAGACCTCATACCCTTTCTTTTCCCACACGGCCTTCAATTCTTCGGCCTTAGCTGCGTCGCGAAGAGAGGCCACCTGTAACGTATAAAAAACATTAGGAGCCGGCCTTGTTTTTCCAGCGCTTGTTGCCTCTTCTGCCTGAAAGTCGCCAAGCTCCTCAGGGACCGGCACAATTTGACCGCCCTGGTTCATCTCCTGCCCTAAAAGATCCTCTCCTTGTTGAGTGGTAACCGGCGTCAGGGGTTTATTTTCCTCAGGTTGCTGTCCGCTTTGAGTCGCAGGTGGCGAGGTCATAGTCTCAAGTTCTTTGTTAACACTGCTGAACATATCCCGGCCTACCCATATGCCGAATATAAACATCCAGAGAAGGACGCCAAGAGTAGCTATACCTATGGTTACCAACCCGCCCCGGCTGATCTCAAACTGATATATACGTCGGTCTTTCTTCCCTTTAGAAGCCATATTTACTCCCACCTAACCTACAGGGGCACACAGAGAAAATAAGCTTTCAGCGATCAGTTGTCAGCCGTCAGCAAGAATCTGAGATAAACAACAAATTAAGCTGAATGCTGATTGCTGAGTGCTGATTGCCCCATCCGGAAACCTTGCGTTTCCGGATGAAACCCCATCACATCTTGTCCGGCGCCGAGACGCCCAGCATCCTGAGGCCGTTTTTCAATACTTGCCGTACTCCCTGGATCAAGGCTAAGCGCGCCTGCGTAAGCGGCTCGGTTTCGCTTACGATGCGGTGTTTATTATAAAAATTATGCAGAGCAGCGGCCAGATCGCCCAGATAAAAGGCTATACGGTGCGGCTCAAGAGTTGTAGCGCTGTCCTCGATTACTTCAGGATAAAAAGAGAGTAGTTTCAGCAAGCGAAGCTCTTCCGGAGCAGTCAAAAGCGACGTATCCACTTTAGCTACAGGCCATATCTCAATACTTTTCTCTGCCGCCATCTCAAAAACGCTGGATATGCGAGCATGGGCATATTGCACATAATAAACCGGGTTTTCCTGGCTCTGGCTCTTGGCCAGATCAAGGTCGAAATCCAGGTGACTGTTTGACCGCCGGGTCAGGAATATAAAGCGGGCTGCGTCCTTGCCCACCTCATCTATGACTTCCCGCAGCGTAACAAATTCACCCGAGCGGGTGGACATTGCCACCGGGCTGCCGCCGCGCATCAGGTTTACCAACTGCACCAGGATAATATGCACCTTTTCCTTGGGCTGGCCGAGGGCCTCCACCGCGGCCTTAAGCCGCGGGACATAACCGTGGTGATCAGCCCCCCATATATCGATTATGAGGTCGAAACCCCTCTCAAATTTATTGAGATGATAGGCGATATCCGAGGCAAAATAAGTAGTGGCCCCCTTCCCGCGCACCACTACCCGGTCTTTTTCATCACCGAAGGCCGAGGCTTTAAACCATAACGCCCCCTCCGCTTCATAAATAAAGTCTCTCTCTCTGAGCATATCTATGGCCCTATCCACTGTGCCGGTGTCAAAAAGGCTCTTCTCACTAAACCAGTGATCGTGAAGGACGTTGAAATCCGTAAGATCCCGCTTGATACCCTCCAGAATAACCTGTTGTGCCTCCCGGGTAAAATATGGTATGGCCGGCTCCGTAGATTCGTTTAGAAAACGTTGCCCTTCCCGCTCAATAATGTCCTGAGCGATATCCTTTATATAATCGCCTTGATAATGGTTGGCCGGGAATTCGATTTTCTCCCCTAAAAGCTCCCGGTAACGCAGATAGGTAGAAGCCCCTAAGGTCTCCATCTGGGTACCGATATCATTTATGTAATATTCCCTTTCCACCTGGAATCCGGCCGCATCCAGGAGATTGGCCAGGCTGTCTCCTACGGCTGCTCCTCGTCCGTGCCCTATATGCAGAGGGCCGGTAGGGTTGGCGCTGACAAATTCCACCTGTACTTTTCGTCCCTGGCCTATTTTAGATCGCCCATAATTTTTACGCTCCCGGTCAATCTCCGCTAATGCCTCCCGCCAGCAGCTATCTTTTACGAAAAAATTAATGAACCCCGGGCCCGCTACCTCTACTTTCGACAAAAAATCGACGCTTTTTCCTATCTCTTCAGACAGCGCCCGAGCAACGTCGCGCGGGCTCTTTTTGAGAGAACCGGCCATTACTAAGGCTACATTCGACGAATAATCGCCGTGGGTCTCTGTTTTGGGCCTTTCGAGCTGAAAGCCGGGAACATCTTTATATTCTATTCCCTGCCGGTCAAAAAAGGCCTTTATACTATCCAAAACAACTAACTGCAGTTTTTTTCGCATCTGGTCTAATCCATTAATGTCTTTAAATTTATAAACCGTTTGGTTGTGTTGTCAAGGATTGACTGTAACGCGCGGATTACGGCTGCCTACGGCACAGAGAAGGTCATAGCTGATAGTCCCGGCCCGATCCGCCACCTCATCTACAGAGATAACCTGATCACCCTGTCTTCCAAAAATGACCACCTCATCATCTACGGCTGCGCCTTCAATGTGGCTCACATCAATCATGGTCAGACACATACACACCGTACCCAGCACGGGCGCCCGTTTCTGACGTATCAGCACCTCTCCCCGGTTGGAAATAGAGCGGCTGTATCCGGCATCATAGCCTACCGGCACTACAGCAATAGTCTTTGCCTCGGGTGTAACGTACCTCCGGCCATAACTGATCGAGGCGCCTGCCGGTACTTTTTTAACCTGGATCACCTTACTTTTAAAGGTCATTACCGGCCTTAGCGCCGCTACGCCTTGCATGTCCTTACCGGGATATGCGCCATAGATCATGATACCCGGTCGTACCAGGTTCATCCGTGCCGCCGGGTGGGCCATCAGCCCTGCCGAATTGGCAATATGATTTTGGGGAAGCTCAAACCCTAACCCCCTGCCGATATTAATAGCCTCATTAAAGTGTTCTAATTGACTCAAAGTGTAATCCCTATCATTACTGCTGTCCGCACAGGATAGATGCGACATAAGCCCTAAGACCTTGATGCCTTCCTTCCCACGAACGTAAGAAAGGATAGCTGGCAAATCAGTTATGCCTACACCCAGACGCCCCATGCCCGTATCAACCTTTATGTAAATGCCTGCTACCCTGTCTCTATTTTGGGATTCTCTGGAAAGGGCATCTATAAGCTCAAAGTTATAGACCACAGGAGAGATATTGAACTCAACAATCTCAAATACGTCCCGCTTTGATTCCGGCAGGTGCAGGATAACAGGAGTCCAGACGCCGGCTTGCCTTAAAGTTACGGCCTCCTCCATTATGGATACGAAGAAGCCGTCAGCGCCTTGCTCTTGAAGGGCCTGTGCAACCGGAATAAGACCATGTCCATAGGCATCTGATTTTATTACAGGGAAAACTGCCGTTTCACGCCACGGCGCATCTTCGACCGGTTTGACCAGCCGTTTTGCCTCGCTGAAGTTATGCCTTACGGCCGAAAGGTCAATTTCAACCCTGTTTAATGCCATTTTATGCAGAACAAGCCCGTGCTATCGCCCTATAGAAATAAGTTTCGAATCTTGCGTAACTTACCAGATTGCATCCCGTGTTACAAGGGCTTTATGGCACCGGTTTTCTCCCATTTTTTTATGGAACCCCTCTATTCCTTTGCTCCACGGTCTTCGCAGTGACCCTACCGAGGTTCGCAGGTTGGGAATACTTGCCCCTTTCCGCCTAAGGCGGACTGCTCCAGCAAGTTTCTCAGGGATAAAGGGTTCCTTTCTCACCAAGGCCACAGGGCGTCAAGGGCTTCTACACTCTTAAAAACATCTTCCTCGCGATGGGGCTCAAGAGTAATTATCGGCCTGGGGGAGCAATTCTTCAGGCAGGAAAAAACTGATCCGAAATCTATATTGCCACGCCCGAGGGCCAGATGGGAATCAGTGTCCCCTAAATTGTCGTGCAGGTGGAGCTGTCCCAGATAAGGGCGCATTTTTTCCAGCCACTCGCCCATATCCGCGCGGCCAAACACATGCCAGTGCCCTATATCAAAGCAAAAGCCGGCGTGGGACGAGTTAAGCTGCGACAACAGGGCTACGTGGAGGTCTGGAGTCTCTTCATAAACATTTTCCAGCATCACCTTTGTACCCGCTCCCTGGGCCAGAGTTATCAGTGGCAACCAGGTCTCAACACTCCTTTCCAGCCAGGAATCTACCTGATTTTGATAGATTTGACTGATAAAGCCGGTGTGGCAGACCACACTGAGCGGCTCAAAAACCGGCAGCAGTTCAAATGCCTGCCGCAGCCGCTTCATCGTCGCCTTTCGCATAAGTGGGTCAGGTGACCCCGGCACCATATCCATAAAAGGGGCGTGCAGGGTAACAGAAAGGCCTTCCTGGCGCAGGATTCGTGCTATCTCTGTAAACTGAACCAGGGAAAATTCATCCAGCGCCTGACTATCTATGCCGATCTCCGGATTGATACGGTTCCTTAAGATCACCGGCAGGTATTTGTTCTTGAGCAGGACAAAAGGAACGTTTATCTGGATCCGGCTAATCAAATTATTCATTGTTGATTGTATGCCTTTCTTAGGCTCATGATTATGAGATTGATTTAACGGTGGAGGGGCCGCTTTCTTCTGTTGTGTTTACTTAGAACAAAAATAGTTGGCTTTTTGCCTTGGCAATAATATTATCCCTAAGCCCTTTACAGAAAGGCACAAGCGCTTCAAACGAAAGTCCCTTATTACTTTTATACAGGCTTTCTGAAAGAATCAGATATTCCCATTTTTGAGGTTGAGTTATACCTTCTGGTGGCGGCACCAATGACGCCTGTTCACACCAGGCAGTAGCAGCCTGCACCTTGACGGCGACATTAGGGTTGTCAATATCTTTGTCCGCCTTTGTTTCAACGAGGTATATTTTGTCTGGTGCTTTAACTATAAAGTCAACCTCGTAATTTCTCAATATGCCTGTCTCATCTCTATATGTAATTTTAAGTTTGTGCCTTCTATCCAACTTCGCAAAGGCAAGTACATCAGCGGAGTTGTTCAGCATCTTCTGCATAAAATCTCTTTCAAATCCCCCACCTTTTGGTTGATAGCCGTTTTTCGGGTAAATGCTTCTTTCGGTATCAACAGATTTACTTTCTCTCACCATAATGCGCGGGACATCGGACAGCCTTCCCCATGTACCCTTCTTGACTTCAAATTTATAGCCTGCGATGAGTTTGATAATAGACTTGCTTGTCGTTTCCACAACATGGTCGAAAACAGGCTGATAGTTGAGTACCGGATAGTTTTCAGGAGAGGAAAAATCTATGGGTTCGCCAAAACAATATTCTGACACATACTCATCAATGGTCTCGGCAATCTGTGCCTGTTTTGCTGAAAGGATCGATGTCTTTCCCCTTGTAGCCACGGACTTTGACGCCTGTCTTAAGAAAAATGAGTAGTCAAAGTACTCATTATCCAATTTCCAGGCCCTTGTCTTTACTCCGGTTTGCACGTGAGTTTCCTGAATAATGAGCTTCGAGAGGTATTTTTTTAGTTGATTAAAGTCAACCCGGTATTTAGGAAGGCTTTTAATATCAATCTGCGAAAGTTCGGGCATCTTTCCTTCATCAAAGACCTGTATGGGCCACGCGATATCAAAAAGAGGAATTCTCTCTGTTACGGCATCGACAGGGATAATATCGCCGGTTGATGTCTCTTTGCTCGTGTCACCCACTCCGAATACATATCCCTGCTCTCTAAGTTTATTGTAAAATTCTATAAATCTCGGGTGCTCTACGACAAAAAGAAAATCAAAGGAATTGGAGGGATTTTTCTTTCTTTTTATTTGGTGATAAGCTTCTACTTTAGCGTCCTGTAATTCCGGATATTCATAAGACGGAAACATCAGCCTCAACCCTCTGCCGACTATCTGCTCAAGCAATAAGTCGGCCTCTGTTGCCCTAAGAACTACTGTAACGCATATATTGTTTTTATCAAAACCTTCTCTTAGCATAAGAACGGAAATAACAATCCTTAACGGATCATCATCTATATCTATTCTGTCGAGATTCTTTCTCGCCGTTTCAATTTCCTTACCAGGGAGGTCGGAATGGATAACGAGGACCTTGGCGTCATCGTAATACTGACTGTTTTCATCCGTAAGCCTCGCAAAATGCTCCGCTGTGAGGTCAGCAACCGTTGTGTCTTCACACAGGACCATCATAACGGGCTTTTTGGTTATGCCCTTCTTTTTAAATTCAACAGCAAGCTGCTCCAGCTTTTTCCTGCCGATGTCAAGCAGCAATTTCTGTCCTGTTGAAAGGGCTTTTATTTCACCCCTCTTATGCCCGCCTTCTGCCTCATACCTTTCAGCCCTGAACTCAAGCTCTTCTAAAGATTCCCCGGCAATAGCCTGTCGCTGCTCAAGGAAAAGCTGTTTTACCAGCATGTTCTGCATGGCGCTTAACAGGTCGTAGTCATAGATAATATGCGGGAAATATTCCCTCTTTTCTGCGCTTCCATAAAATGGAGTAGCCGAGTAATCAATCTGTAAAAATACACCCTGTTCTTTTTTGTGGTTTTCCTTCAACCCCGCATAAAGCACATTCATAAACTGTCGCCAGACAAGTTCCTCGCCTTTTGCAGACTTCTTCCCATGCACATGGTGGGCCTCATCATTCATTATTACAAGGTCGGGATACTCAGACAGAAAATCGGCTATTACCTGACCCCTCGGCATTTCTTCAACATCAGCCCCTGTAAATTTATCCCATAAGCTGGATACAGAGGACTTAAGCCTGAACTGTTGCCAGTTCGTTATAAAGACAAAGGGACCGTCAGGTGGTGTTGTGTTAGGCTTAACATCATCAGGCTCAAGAATATCCATATGAAATCTATCACGCCAGTGTGACCCTTCCGGCATGAACAGGGAGCGTTTATAATCTGATGTCTCAGGCAATCTATTACCTGTTTTTAAATCCCTTTTCCCTTTAAAGGAATCGAGAAGCCTGTTCAAGACCTCATGTCCAGGGGTCACAACCAGAAAACGGTAAGAATAATTTCCAGGCCGCTCATCATTAAGTCTATTAAAATACTGCCATACAAGAAGGGCAGCCAGTACCCATGTCTTCCCGGAGCCGGTTGCCATCTTCAGGGCATATTTAGAGAAGGGGATTGTCTCTACTTCCTGTTTCAATGGAAGGTGTTGATAAATAGACTCCGGGGCTACCCTCTCAAAGACCTCCTGCAGGGTCTTGGCTTGAAGGATTTCATGGCAGTATACGACGGTCTCAATCGCCCTCTGCTGGCACAGGTGAAACCTTTCCGTGGCATCTTCATCCCTTTTAAACCAGTAATTGAAAAGCTCCAAGGTGGTCTGAGTAACCCCAGGCCAGCCCTGCTCTACCCATGCATGGACTTCACCTTCCAAGGCATTGGCGAGGTACATTTGGGAGAAGGGTTGATTATTCTTTTTTGCCATTGAGACTTATCTATTCCGCTTTACAGCCAATTTAAATCTGCCCTTCGGCGTTTGCTCTAACAGATTACGTTCCCTAATCCTTGCCATAACGAGATCATTAAGCAATGCTCTATCAAAATCGGTCATATTCACAAAGGAAAGTTTACTTTTAACCGCATCTAAAGAATATTTAAGCAACAGCTTAGCAAACGCCTCGTCAATAAAAGAAGGGGATGCTATTGAAAGATTTGAAAAATCAACAATAATTCTATCTTTCGCTTTCCAAAAAAGCTCTATAACTTTCCGAATTTTTTTGCCATGCTCCCTGGAAACAGTATCGACCCCTGCTATTTTTTTAATATCTATATAGGTCTCTCTTAATCCCGCAGCAAACATATTGCTTCACCTCTTCAAAATATATAGTCTTCTTCGCCTGTTAAAAAGTATAAACTCTTTTTGTTAGTATTTATTTCTAAGTTGACTATAGTGCCTTCAAAAGCTCCCGCCATATTATACTCCGCAACTCTGTTACTATAGAAATCAACCTTTCCCCTACCGGAAATAATAGTAAGGACGCCCTTGTTGATTTTCAAAAACTTGCGGATATGCGTTAGACCAAAACCGGCACTCTGAGGACGGCTTGTAACCCCTTCTTCAACAGATAGTTTTATCGCCTTGATGTCACTTGTAATTTTATACTTCTTTTTTAAAGTTGATAAAATTCCCACTCCAAAATCTGTTATACAAAGCCTTATTAGCATCTTATTTGGATAATATTGTGCACATACAAAACACCCGCTATTTGACCTGCTATGGTCAAATACATTGATTAAAAGTTCTTGTAAACTCATCTTTAGAGAGTCTTTCATCCCCTTAGACAAACTCATCTTAGACTCAATTAAAATTATAAGTTTTTCAATATAAAGAGGACGTAATGCCATTAACTGGGTTAGTTCCACACTGGTATCTTTATGAATATTCTTCCCGTTAATATGAAAAAATGAGTTAAATCCTATCTGAGATAGGTAATCTTTTAGCTTTCTATCTTTTGGGGGAATATATGCTATTTTTCTATTCTTTGTTCGCAAACAGCCCTGAATAGCCCCTGCTATGATAGTTATTGCAAATGGATCAATGAATGTGGTTTTTTCAAAAACAAAAGTCGATATATCTCTAGTTTTTTGTACATTGGCACAGTTTTTAATTATTGTATCTGCATAAGCTATGGTGGAAAGTTTTGGGAAAATTACCTGCATTTAAACCTCATACCTCCTGTTATTGCAGGATTATGGTCTATTCTGCAATAACACTATTTATTATTTCAGGATTGTAAATCAACCGTAGCCCCGGCATCATTCCCGAATATATCCACCACCCTCACAGCAATCGTCCGTTTTTTCTTTTCGAGTATCTCTTTAGCTTCTGTGGCAACGGTCTTCGCCTTTTTGCCGTTGCCCCGGAATGCCTGCCACTGGCTTTTGAAGGTAAAACCGTCATAGTTCCAGTCAACGGCCCAGTAATCTATAAGCACCGCAAAGTTGTCTTTTGCTATCTTCATCAGGGCGGCATAATCTTCCTGTCCCTTCTTTGAGGTCTGGCTTATGGGGATGTCCATCAGGACGTAGCGTTTGATGGAGAGGCTGATCTCAACCTTACCGTCTTTTAAATCCCTTATCCCTGGTTCATCCATCTTCAGGTATGGTCTTTCATAGAAGGTAACTTTCTCTGAAAGGGCTTCGATGTCTTCCTCGGTCTTTGCCTTTTTCAAATAGTCGTATATATCCGGTGGGATGTCCCGGCTTATAACCTCAACAAAATCCCCCCTTCCCCCCTTTGGTAAAGGGGGGATTGCCTTCTTTCTTGATTCCAGCGCCTGGTGATAATTGTATTCATAATCCCAGCCCAGAATTATCAGTCTCTTATAACCCCGTCCGTCAAGCTTCTGTGCCTGGAGGGCCAGTTCCTCGGCCTTGCCTGCGGTAACCGGCCGGTCAGGATAGCCGACATAAACAAGCTCTTCAACGTTGTCTTCTGCCCTGCGAATGCCAAGTCCGCTTAATTTATCACGGGGAGTTGCGCCGTAAAGCTTGAGGATGAGATGTTGCATCTCATAAATCCTGCCGCCGGTGAGATAGATCATCTCCCTTTGATAGTTGCCTATGTTCTCAATAAGGAATGGCTTGGCCTGCTGGTCCACTAGTCTTGCACGGGTGACCTGTATGCCCACCTTCCCAAGCTCACAGCCAATCCAGCGACGGTTAAGTTTTTCCGCAACGGCAAGTGCTGTGCCTGAGCCGCAGAAGAAATCAGCTACTAAGGCTTCTGGGTCACTAGCCATTTCGATCACACGTGAAAGCAGGTCTTCATGCTTTTCGGTATCGTAATCAGATGAGTAAGAATAGGATTGGATGTCAGTCCAGACATCACCAATAAGGCCCTCATCCTTCGGCGGTATCCAATATTGCGGATATGCTCGGCCAGGAAACTTTGCAATAAACTCAAGTTTTCTTCCCGTTTTCTTCCAATAACCAACCAAGTCAGCCTCACCGCTTTTTATGAACTCCTGGTAATTTTTTACCGCACGCTCGGCACGCTCTTTCGCCCATAGAAACTGACCATGGGTAGGCTTGAAACCAAGGAGTTCATATTGCATCGTCGGACGTTCCACATTTCCCCGCCAAAAAGATTGCCACTGCTCCCCTTTTGCGCGAATTTGTGATTTAACATGCCGATATTGTGCGTTTGTAGTTTTAGAGTACAGCAAGATCATGTCATGCTCGCTACCGAGCCCAGACATATATTCAAATTGGCTTTGTAGACTCTTGCGACGTCCTCTATTTATAATGATCTCATTCCTAAAATTCTCTTTCCCAAACACCTCATCCATCATCACCTTCACATAATGCCCCACATGCCAGTCCAAATGTACATATATACTCCCATCCTCTGCCAATAACCTTTTCATCAACTGCAATCTGGGATAGAGCATATCAAGGTAAGAATCCGTGCCTCCGGCCCAGGTGTCTTTGTAGGCAAGACGTTCGATGACCGAGGGTTCCTTGGTGAATTCTAACCCCTCACCCTGCCCTCTCCCAGAGGGAGAGGGATTAGTGGGAATGGTCATCTTGTGGGAATAATCAGCCTTGGAATCAAAGGGCGGGTCGATGTAGATAAGGTTTATCTTGCCCTCGTATCCCTGGGCAAGCAGGGCCTGCATGGCCAGGAGGTTGTCGCCCCAGATGAGACGGTTCATCTTCTGTTTATCTATGTCCGCCTCGCCCAAAATTCCATCTTTGAACGACAGAGGAAGTTGTTCTCTATGGACAGGGTTAGGAATAACGACCTCTGCGGTCTGAAACTCTATATCTTGGGATTGGGCGCACGGCGGGGCTTACTATCCCACACCAGCCTTGCCGAATCTCTTTTGCGAATCCTGCCATTGTTCATTGTCAAACGATCCCTTTTGTCTAATATGCCATGTAGCGCGGTATCCTGCCATCTTCCATCCCGCCAGAGGCGGATCTAATCGACATATCCTAGCAGAATTTACAATCAAATTCTATAGCATATCAACTGGAACACGAAATACAGGCTATAGGTCATCCCTCTGGCACTTCTTGCATGGCTTCAATAATGCTAAGGCCTTGAGAGATAGATTATGCCTTCCGGCAATCATCAAAGCGATAACATCTTGACATACCTATGTAAAATGAGTAACGTACCAATTCAACGAAGAAATATTCCCATTTATAGGGCTACTAAATAATCTTTTACGTTAAGGATAGGTGCCTTGGCCTTTAATCCTCAAAGGAGCAAAAGAAGCCAATGCTTTCCATTGTGAATGAAATGCAGTTTAAAGACGGAGACTATATATTCAAAGAAGGAAGTTACGGGGATTGGATCTATGTGATTTTATCCGGCCAGGTTGAAATCTCAAAATATTGCCGGGGGCAAAAGGTTATCGTAGAGACCCTAAAAGAAGGCGACGTCTTTGGAGAAATGAGTTTTGTCGATAAAACGCCGCGCTCCGCCTCGGCCATAGCCAGGGGTAACGTATCTCTGGGTATCGTGGACCGTGATCTCCTGGACCATGAATATAATAAACTGTCGCAGGATATGCGCATGGTATTCAGGGCCTTGGTAAAACGCCTGCGCGAAACGACTGCTAGAATTAGCGCATTTTCCGGCCGCCAGGATCAACGGGCGGAGAGGCCCTTGGACATTCAATTCAAATCCGGCCGGGATTTCACCAAGGCTTATGCCGTCAACATAGGAGGCGGGGGGTTACTGGTAAGAGTCGATGAACCGGTGTCTGTGGGGACAAGATGCGCGGTACGTTTCAATCTTCCGGGCGAAAGCCTTCCTATTGAAACGGATTGCCAGGTGGTATGGTCAAGCCTGGGGACGGAAAAGGATAAAAAGATAGTAATGGCCGGATTACAATTTATAGACCTGAAAGCCGAAGATCGAGACAGGATAAGCTCTTATGTTAATAAGGTCGGCCAGCTTGAACAGAAATAAGAATATTAAACATGCGATGTAAGCCTATTCTATTAAAACATGCCATCCAGGGAAGATACAAATAATCTGCTGCGCAACATCCCCTCCGTGGATGAAATATTATCTCTTCCAGAGACACAATCATTGCTTGAAAAATATCCCCGCCGCCTGGTGGTATCGACTATCCGCCAGGTATTGGAAGGGATACGCGGCCAACTCCTGGCCGCGAACAGTCAATCATCCCATGTGGATACCTCTCTGGACAATATCACGGAATCGTTGAAGAAATTTTTAGGCCATGCTGGCCGGCCCAGTCTCCGCCCTCTTATAAACGCCACGGGAGTGGTCATCCATACCAACATCGGGCGGTCATTATTAGCGGGCGTAGCGGTTGGCCAGATGAACGCCATCGCTGCCGGTTATTCAAATCTGGAATTTGACCTGTCTGCCGGGCAGCGTGGCAGCCGGTATGTGCATGTGGAAGAGATACTGCGTCAGTTGACCGGCGCTGAGGCCGCCCTCGTGGTCAATAATAACGCGGCGGCCGTGCTTCTGGTGCTGGATACCCTGGCCAGAGGCAAGGAGGTTATTGTCTCCCGCGGGCAGTTGGTAGAGATAGGGGGCTCTTTCCGCATACCGGATATAATGGCCCGAAGCGGGGCATATCTGGTCGAAGTGGGCACGACCAACCGAACCCATCCGGCAGACTATGAACGGGCTATAACTGAGAGTACGGCCTTTCTAATGAAGGTCCACACCAGTAACTTCCACATAATGGGTTTTACTTCTGAAGTTCCATTAGCGGATATGGTCGCGCTGGGTAAAAAACATGACCTTCCAGTGGTGGAGGACCTGGGGAGCGGATGTTTTGTTGATCTTTCCCGCTACGGGCTGCTTAAAGAGCCCACCGTACAGGAGGCACTCCAGGCTGGGGCAGATATAGTGACCTTTAGCGGGGATAAGTTACTGGGAGGGCCCCAGGCCGGTATCATCCTGGGCCGGGATAACTTTGTCAGGCAGATCCGAAGCAATCCCCTGAATAGGGCGCTGAGGATCGACAAGTTGACGCTGGCCGGTCTGGAGGCCACGTTAAGGCTGTACCTTGACGAGGAAGAGTCCGTCAAGCAGATCCCGACACTGCGCTTATTGACCGTGCCCATCGCCGAGATCAACAAAAAGGCATTACAGCTTTACCGCCGCCTGACAAAGGTAGCCGTGGATCATCTTTCGTTGCAGGTTATAGATGTTGACTCCCAGGTAGGCGGGGGGGCCCTGCCGCTTCAGAAATTGCCGAGCCGGGCCGTAGCCGTCAGGCCGAGGAGATTCTCCGTAACAGAACTGGAGGCCAGGATGCGAGGCCTTTCCCGCCCGGTCATCGGCCGCATTGAACACGATCAATTTATCATGGACATGCGGACAGTGAGCACGGGAGAAATTCCCCATATTGTCGAAGCCGTTAAAACAGTCCTTTCGGAGTAAGCCAACATGGTAAAAAGGCTCTCCATAACTTCATTGGAACCACAGGATATATTCCTTTTCCAGGAGTATATAAAGAAAGATTTAAGCCTTCTCTTTCAGACCCAAGATGTACTCCTTTGGCCTGCGAACTGTGCGCCGGATATTCTTAGCCCCCTGATTACCGAAAACAAAATGAAAATAATCCCCCCTCACCCCCCTTTGCTAAAGGGGGGATGGGGGGATTTTCAGATAAAAGAGGTCTTTTCAAATAGTGTCCCTGTCGTTGAAAAAAACACCGACTCAGTATCCTTGCCTTTTATGTGGGAAAATGAGCCTCTCGGCATAGCTGTACTTAAAGATACGGCCGGGACATTTAAAAAAAATATACTATCCGGCCAATGGCCGAAACTCAGCCAGTTAATCCTGGAAAAAATCCGGGTATATAAGGCCTATTATACAGATACGGAAAGCGGCGCACTAGCTCTGGAACTTTTTAAAGATACCCTTATCCGGCTTATTAGTACAGACCTGAAAGGCAGGGATACCAACCCTGTCTCCGAACCGGAAAGTCTTCCGGATCTGCTTGGTTCTCCGCCCCATTTTGTGATAATTTTTATAAAAATACTCTCCAGTCGACCACTAAATCGCCGCCCTGACATGAGCCTTAAGCCAGGCCGTCAAAGGGGATTCTGGGTGGATATTATCCCGGCTATAAAAAATGAGCTGAAGAGCATTGATCTTTCGTGCCTGTTTCGCAGAGACAAATCGGCCTTAGCCCTGATCGTGCCTTTTTGTGATGAGGAAAGAGGCCATAATATAAGTCTGGCCATATTTGAACTCTTTAATAAAAGACGCTTTAAGGATGGGATTAAAACAGCGATAGGGCTTTTATCTTATCCGATAAGCAGCAACGAAACACACAAGTCGTGTAGTGACACAAAGGACAATAAAAATAATCCCCCCTCACCCCCCTTTACTAAAGGGGGGTTGGGGGGATTTTCAGGCGAAACATGTCGTAATCTGCCGCCAGGGAAATTATATGATCTTATTATCGGGAAGGGTAAAGAGATTTTAGCCGTGGCCCAAAGCAGGTTCGATTATCCTCTTTGTTTTTCCCGGGAGCTTGAAGAGACCCCTAGCCTTAAAATAGCGGCAAATATTCATCGGGTTACGGATAAACTGAGAAGGAACTGGGAAAAAACGAAGAGATTTTCCCTGATATTGGCAAGATATGAGGACCAAAACGGCAAAGAGGACCATGCTCAGCTTGTGGAGAAGGTAGCCTCCGGCTTATCGCCGGGGCAGTCAATCCTGCCGTGTACCGAGAACTCCTTCTTTGTTTACCTCCCGGATATCAGCCCGGAAGAGGCCCTTCTTACAGGACAGAATTTAAAATCTCAGATAAAGGAAGACTGCGGCAAGACCGTGACTATGGGCCTGGCCGGTTATCCGTTACTTGACTATGAAAAAGAGGAAATCGCTTTTAACGCCTACAAGGCGCTTGTACATACTGATTTCTTTGGCCCGGACACCATTACCGCCTTTGATGCCGTAAGTCTCAATATAAGCGGGGATACGCTCTTCAACGCAGGACATATCCACGGCGCCATAATGGAATATAAAAAGGGACTATCCCTCGATCCGCAAGACGTCAATCTTTTAAATAGCCTGGGCGTTTGCTATGCCCGGCTTAAATGGTATAAAAAGGCCATTTCCTGTTTTGAGAAGACCTTATCCCTGGAAAAAGATAATTTTATGGCCCAATACAACCTGGGGTTGGCCTATCTCAAAACCGGCATACCGGATAAGGCCTTTTTGGCCCTGCAACAGGCGACTTCATTGAACGGAAATCATTTTGACATCCTTTTTCAGATGGGGAAGTTATTACAAGAACAAAAAAGAGGGGCGGAGGCCGTTGGTTATTTTCAAAAGGCAGCGCAATGCCCGGATGCCAAGGGGTATATATACCGATACCTGGGAGAAGCTTATCTCGGCTTGAATCTAAAAAAAGACGCCATGACTGCATTTAAAAAGGCGGTCAAGAGCAACCCTGCTGACGCCTTCTCCTTCAGTTGGTTGGGTCTGCTTTATGCTGAACTGAAAAACGACCTGGAAATCGCCCATACATTATGCCAAAAGGCGCTCGAACTCGATCAGCAAAACAACCTTCATTGGAAGACAGTAGGGCGGATTTATTATCTAAAAAATGATTATCCTCAGGCCATCCACCATCTTAGAGAAGCCCAGCGCCGGATGAAAAAAGACCACGAAATATACTATCATTTGGGCCTGGTTTATGAAAAAATGGGCAACATAGCTGAGGCCAGAAGAAAATGGCAAAAGGCGCTTAAGGTTAATCCCCTTTTTAAAGAAGCCCGGATTGCACTTCAGTCGTACGATTGAGGAATAAGTAAGAAACCTGTCCTTTTTAAGATCATAGTCCTCACGTCTTAAACAACAAGACGCACGTTGCAAGATTCTTATCTCAAATCTTTACATTTACAAAAAGATATTTTTCCCCGATAATACAAAATTATAGGACATTTCTATGGGAAAAAAGCTCACTAAGAGGAGGGAGGCATTTTTATGAAAAGCAAAGAAAAGGACTATTACCGGTCCCTGTACGAGGTGGCCATGGTAATAAATTCCAGCCTGGATCCGGCTACGGTCCTGGCAAAGATAGCGGAACAAGTCACTTTGGCCATAGAAGCCAAGGCCTGTTCTATAAGACTCCTTGATAAGCAAGGTAAACGGCTGCTTTTAGGGACCTCTTATGGGTTGAGCAAGGGATATCTACGTAAGGGTGCAGTAGAAATAGAAAAAAGTGGCCTTGACCAGGAAGCCCTGGCCGGCAAGAGCGTTACTATCCGTGATGCGCGCACCGATCCACGATTCCAATATCCGGAAAAAGCAAGGGAAGAAGGCATTGCCTCGGTAATGGTAATACCCCTTATGATTGAAGATCGAGCTATAGGCGTACTACGTGTCTATTCCGCTACGTGCAGGGATTTTGCCCCTGAGGAAGCAGAATTTTTAACGGTCATCGCTAACCTCAGCGCCATCGCCATTGAGAATGCCCGTTTACATCAGGCCCTTAAAGCAGATTACGAACTTCTGGCTGCTTATGAATACAGACTTTTTGACGATTAAGGTAATGTTTAAAGTTTTATAAAAAACAACCACAGGGAGAGTAAACAAGTCTTATCTTAATTTATTGATATTCTCATTTTTTCTGTGTTCTCTGTGGTTAATCTTTTGACGGTATGATGATTAAAGAGGGGAGAAGATATATGAGAAAAGCAAAAATAGGTATAAACGGGTTTGGCCGCATTGGCCGCCAGGCTTTAAAGGCTATACTGGAAAGACACCCGGAAAATCTGCAGGTAGTGGCTATTAACGATCTGTTTGATGCGCCCACCAACGTCCACCTGCTCAAATATGATACCAATTATGGAATATTTAATATGCCAGCAGAAATCCGTGACGGAGAAATGGTCGTTGGTGACTGGAGAATTCGTAATTTTTCAGAACGAGATCCCGCCCAGATACCATGGCATGAGGTCGAGGTTGACATCGTTATAGAATGCACCGGCCTCTTTCGCACCGGGCCCAGGGCCAATATGCACAGGGAAGCAGGGGCCAAAAAAGTAATCATAAGCGCTCCGGCCAAGGAAGAAGATATCACCATTGTTATGGGGGTTAACGAGGAGGGTTACGACCCGGTCCGCCACCATATTATCTCCAATGCCTCCTGTACTACTAACTGTCTCGCTCCCCCGGCAAGGGTCGTCAACGATCAATTTGGCATTGTGAAAGGTTTTATGACCACCGTACATGCCTATACCAACGATCAACGCATCCTCGATCTGCCACATAAAGACCTGCGAAGGGCGCGCGCTGCGGCCTGCAATATAATTCCCACCTCAACTGGAGCAGCAAAAGCCGTAGCGCTTGTAATACCGGAACTCAAAGGCAAATTCGACGGATATTCCTTAAGGGTCCCTACGCCTACCGTATCCGTGGTAGATTTCGTAGCGCTACTGGGAAAAAACATCACTACAGATGACCTGAGGAAGGCCCTAAAAGACGCGGCTAACGGTCCGTTAAAGGGCATCATGTCTTATTCGGAGGATTTCCTGGTTTCCTCTGATTTTAAGGGTGATTTCCACTCAAGCATAATCGATGCCGAATTCACACAGGTGCTGGGAGGCAACATGGCTAAAGTCGTCTGCTGGTACGACAACGAATGGGGTTATTCCTGCCGTCTTGCAGACTTAGCTAACCTTATAGCCGAAAAGGGAATTTAAGCCATGCGCTAAAGAAAAACAGCGGAATGCCGATAAGAAAATAGAATCGTTAATCAACAGTCTAATCCATAAATAAGGACAATAGTGAAAACGGCATCCCGCTGGTTGATAATACCTGCGCTATGGACTTATTTCACATGGGTAAGTCCCGGTGCAATGGCTTTAGATACCAATTGTGACAACTGCCATGCCTCTTACAAGGCCGTAGTTATGAAAGGCACACAGGATCAAGGTGCAGGGCATTGTACCCGGTGCCACACGGCCATACAGACAGGCAATACCGGCAAGGCCGGATCAACCCCTTATGTTTATCATAATACCGGGACAGACTTAGCCGGCGGCAATTTCTATCATGTCGGCCTCCACGGCAACCGTCATGGCCATAACGTGGATGGGTTTACGGATATAGGGCCTGATACTATTAATGCGCCGGGACTAAACAACCCCTCCTTAAATTTCACTGGCGTCCGGCTTACATGCGCCGGTAAATATGGCTGCCATGGCGACCGTACCAATATCTCTCCACGCGAAGCCATGAAGGGGGCCCACCATGCCTACAACCCTGCCAAACCGTCCGATGGAAAGACGGTAGCGACAAGTTACCGGTTTCTGTTTGGAGTTACCGGAAGGGAAATGAACGAAGACGGCTACAAATGGGAATACAAGCCTGCCGCTGATAAGCATAACGAATACCAAGGATCTGATAACTGGCGTGATCCAAAGAGCATAAGTTATTTATGCAGTCAATGCCATGGCAGCGATGCCCTGGGCGAGAGTAGTGGCAACTTTCACGGTGCGGCCGGCACCGGGGGCAAGGGCCCCTGGTTAAGACACCCGACAGACGTCCCCATCCCGGACGGGGAATTCTCCGGTTATACGGAATATAACCCGGTTGTGCCCGTTGCCAGACTGGATCTCGATCGTGCAAGAAATCCGTCAGAAGTGAACGTCTCGTCAGGCAATGAGGTGGTGATGTGCCTGTCCTGTCACCGTGCCCACGGTTCGCCCTATCCGAGTATCCTCCGCTTCGCTTACGACGAAAACATGTCCGCTTCAGGCTCTTGTCGCACCTGTCACCGCAATCACTAAGAACTGCTTGCCACGAATTGACACGAATAAACTCGAATAGATAGAAGCCCTTTTATAGCATCTTCATCGCGTCTGTTTTATTTGTATAATTTGTGTACATTCGTGTGTATTCGTGGCTAACACATCTAAATCGGTATTTGATTCTTCAGCACGATGGCATATACCCTGTGTTGGAAAGGATGTACCTGGGGAAACTTTTCAAACAGCCAGCCCTCAAAAACGTTCTTATTGTCTTCGTAAATGATTATCTGCGCAGCCGGGTTTTTGGATTCATTAGAAAGTGATGTTATACCCTGAGGAGACATGGAAAAATCAGGCAGAAAATTTAACACCTTAATTTTTATCTTACTATTAGGAAGTGTGAAATCCTTGTCAATCCCCACCACATAATCCTTTTTTTCGTTCGTCTGTTTGTTGACCACGGCTATCACAACCGCTTTCCATCTGCCCTGTACCTCCCGGGGGACAATCACCGGTGCGTGGCCCTTCATAACCGGCTTTGTCTCAGGTTTTTGCTCGCCTCTCTGGATGGCTTCAAGCATCTCCTTCGGGAACTGTTTTCCCATGTCCGGGGGCATCTGCCCTTGCCCGTCTGGAGCAGGTTCGGGCATAGACGGTTCAAACGGCATTGCGGACTTCTCTTGCGCCGTTTTCATATCTTCCTTTTTCTGACACCCGCCGACCACCAAAATCCCTCCAGCAATGAGTGGAACTGCAAGCATCCCGATTTTTTTAAACGTTTTCATTATCCTGTGCCCTCCGCATTAGTATAAAACCCCTCCCGCGGCTTAACTAGAACTACGGGAGGGGTTTAAAATTTATTTGCCACGAAGACACGAAGCCACCACGAAGGAATTCGTGAATGGCTTTGTGGTTACTAATTCAATTTGATCTTTTTGTGTCTTGGTGCCTTTGTGGCTAAAATTTCCTTGCCGTCTTGGCAAGAATTTAACTCTTAAGTTACTAACTATTGCTCCAACCGGCCAGCCGGGATAAAAACCTGCAGGCGATTATTATCGGCGTCAACTATAAACAGGCGGTAATCAGAAGCCACTTCTATCCGGTAGGGGAATATGAACTTCCCCTCCTTCCAGCCTTTTTCGCCTATCTCCCCCTGCCAGGTTCCGTTTCGGTCCAGGAGTACGATTTGATGCCGGTGAGAATCCAGGAGGTAAATGCGCCCCTGTCCATCCACAGCTATGTCCACCGGAAATTCGGTTTCTCCGCGAAGATCCCCGCGCTTGCTAAATTTGCTGATAATCTTCCCTTCTTTATCAAAGAAATAGACTATACCACGCTGGGCCTCAAGCGCGACTATGTTACCCTCCTTAGCAACTGCTACCGCTGAAAATCCCGTGAACGTCGGTTCAGGAGGATTTATGTGGAGCTTATACGTTAGATTGCCATCAAAAATGTAAATTCTCTGGTTCCCTTGATCCACGACATAGAGATTGTCCTTATCATCTAAGGCCAGGCTAGTAGGCCAAAAGGATGAAGCATCGGGAAATCCATCCGTAAGAATGCTGCGTCTCTCGCCGGTCTCAGGATTATAACTGATAAGACCTTGAGCGCCACGCTCGCTGACTATAATCGTCCCCCGGCTGGTCTCTACAGCGCTAATGGGTAACGCCATTTTATCAGACTTAAATTCGGACAGGAACCGGAATTTACCCTCACTATCGCCGAAGAAAAGCAGGCGGTTATTGCCGGTATCAGCCACAAGCAGTCTATTTCGGGCGGGTGACCAAAAAAGCCCCTGAATCTGCTTAAATTTGCCCATGCCTTCCAGTTGTGTAAAACCAACCTGGAGGGCAAAGGGGGTCTTTTGCTGGGCAAAACAACGAGCAGGCGCAAAAAAAACCGATATAATGCTACACGACCCAAGGATAATTAATAAAAACCTGATCCTGCCAAACATCAAAGCCATACCGCAAGCTCCTTAATCTCTTTTATGGCACTCTATGCACAGTTCCTTTTTGCGGTCGAAATAGAGCATAAATTTGTTTTCAGCAGTGTGCATCCCGTGACAGGTAGTGCAATAAGTCGGCTGGTTAGTCCGCGGGTCTATAGATTTTTCCCTGAGGGGATGCGATAAGCTGTGCTCTTTTTTATGGCAACTCATACAGATATCAACTCCGTCGCCTTTAAAGTAGCGGGGCATATTTGCGGCGTGTGGATCATGACAATGGGAACATTTTCCCTCCTTGATAGCCGTACAGCGGATGCCCTTTTGTTTCTCGATGGATGCCTTCTCACGCCGGTCCGTGTCGGTATGGCAGGAGATGCAGAGCCATTTCTCTTTCTTCCAGATAAGGCCCTTATCCTGTGAGGCATGAGGATTATGACAGCTAATGCAGGCCTTACCTCCTCCGGCGTGAACATATATCTTAGACAGCATATCCTTCTTATTACCATGGCAATCAAGACATAATGCCCGGCCGGTCAACTTTGTTGTAAGGGGCTTATTTGCTACAATCGTATCGTGGCATGCCTCACACTTTTGATCGACGAAAGACTGATGGGCTATCGGGTTGAAAACCCCTTTCTTGTTTGAGGCATGGGGATTATGACAGCTGGTGCAGTCGGAATTCTGGAGGGCAAAGGCCAGAGAAACTCCCTTACTCTTGCACTTAATACCATGACAATCCTGACAAAGACGATTTATATTTTTCCTTACCAACCCTTCCTCCTTGGAGACATGGGGCTGGTGACAAGAAAGGCACTTTTTCTCCCGGAAGGGCGGGATGGAATAGGAAAAGGCAAGTTGCTTTTTTACGCCCTCATGGCAGTCCAGGCATAAGCTATTTGCTTCTTTGGCCAGTAGATTTTTGTGTGCAGAGGCATGGGGACTGTGACAGCGTGTGCATTTATCATGCAAAATAACGGAATGAACGTGCCCACGCCCCAGCTCCTGTGCTAACCCTTTATGGCAACTATAGCAGAGCTTATTTATTTCATCCTTTAAAAACTTATCCTGGTTTGCGGCATGAGGATTGTGACAGGCGATGCACTGGCCCTTGCCCACAGGATCATGTATGGTTTTCTGCGCAAATTCCTTTTTTAACTGGCTATGGCAGCTATAACAGGTATCAGCCGAAGGCCTTGCCGCCAGCGCCTCACCTGTAAGTATCCAGGCAAAAAAGGTTAACAAAGACCATATCGCAAACTTAACCCTCATATTGTTAACATCTCTCCATATTATAAGCTTTCCGGGTATTGCCAATGTTTCATCATTTGAACCTAACGGCTTCGTAAAAAAGCCTTTTCATCGCTGAGCACTCATTGTCCGTTGCAACTGACTAGTGACTACTGACTATTGAATGTCATCTCTGTGCCCTCTGCAGTGAACAGTTACATTTATTTATGACACAGCCTGCAATCTCTCTTGGCAAAAGGACTGTGCTCATTTTTCTTCAACAAACTTCCCTTAGCAGCTATATGTGGTTCATGACACTCCAGACATAAGCTGGTATTTTGAAGCAACCCTTGATGCGCCTTGATATTGGTAGGTTTATCGGCGGTATGGCACTGGAGACAGAGGAATGGATCACGGTTGGCTAAAAGTCCTTTTTCTTCTCCGTAATGGGGTAGATGGCAGCCACGACAATTGCCTTGCTTGACCGGCATATGCCCGCGGGCCGAACGCAGCGCCTCCTTTAGCTGGGCATGACAGGATAGACACAGCTCGCCGGTTTGATTGAGAAGCAAACTGGCAAGCTTTGTACCGTGCGGGCTATGGCAGCTAATGCAGTTCCCTTCCTTTACCGGCTGATGTACGGCTGGAGCATCTTTTCCCTTGGCCACGAAATTCTTATGACACTTCAGACAGAGTTCAGAAGGCGGGATTATCTGCTGCATCGGATAATTACTGGCATGGGAGTCGTGACATCCCTGGCACTCCCTTCGCATAAACGGCGGATGACCCTTGCCTTCTGCGCCTATATTCTTCATTTCCGTATGACAGGAGAAACAAATATCAGTCCTTGAATGCTTGAGAAGAGACTTATAATTCGCTCCGTGCGGCTTATGACATCCTGTACAATTCTTTTTACTTACGGGCGTATGAACGTATGCCTTATAAAATTTATCTCTGGCCTCCTTATGACAGCTGTAGCACAGAGCCTCCGGAGATACGCCCAGCATTCCCTTATAATTGGATCCATGTGTGTTGTGGCAGGTCGTGCACTGATCAGATGCGAGAGGTTTATGTACATAAGCTGCGCTTAGCTCTTCCTCCGCCTTCTTATGACACCCGAGACAGAGCTTCTTTTTTTCCAACTTAAGCAATTGTTTATTAGCCGCAGCATGCGCATCGTGACAGGCCGTACAGCCCTGTTTTGTTAGTGGCGCATGGGGCACACCTGCCTTCAAAGAACCTGCCTTCTCTTTATGACAGGTAAAGCAAAGAGAGTTTACATCTTTAACCAACTGGGGAACAAAATCCGTGGCATGGGGACTATGGCAGACCAGGCATTTACCCTCTTGTATGGGCTTATGCCGGCAGACCTGTTCAAATCGCCTGGCGGCCTGCTCGTGACAGGAATAGCAAAGGGCGCCATCCTGAGCCGCCGTCTTTAGCGGCTCTTTATCTGCAGATGGACGGTGGCAGGAACTACACCTTTTTTCCGCCAGAGGCTTATGTATAGAAGGCCTTAGTAACTTAGGATGGGCTGTGGCATGCGGGTCATGGCATCCCGTACAATGCGCCTTTTCCACCGGATAGTTCTGATGCGCTGCCCGGAAAGAGGCGCCCCCTGAGTTATGGCAACCGAGGCAAAGCTCTGTCTCAGGTTTTACAAGATGATCGGCCTGGGGTGAGGCATGAGGTCTGTGGCAGGTCAAGCACCCCTTTTCTACCGGGGCATGGACGTTAGCGCCTTTAAATAGCGTCTCCTCATGGCAATCAAAGCAAAGGCTATTACCCTGCTTTTTTAAGAAGAGTTTATTATCACCGGCGTGTGGGGCATGACAGGGTATGCATTTGCCTTCTTTTATAGGGGTATGAACCGCAACTTTTTCACTTATCCCCAATTTTTCCGCGGCATGGCAGGTATAACACAACGCGGCACCCGGTTTCTTGAATGTCCTGATGGGTATCTTACCATGGCGATCATGGCATACTTCGCAGTCTTTTTTGAGCGCCGGACCATGGACATAAGGTTTCTTGAGATCATCAAATTTCTTGCCATGACAGTCCAGGCATGCCTTCGGAGCAAAACCTCGCTGAGGTCTGGTTGGACTTTCAGCGCAACTTAAAACGATAAGGGCGACCACTACTACAAGTACTGCAATGCCTATGGCGTTAAATTTTATTTCCCGAGTCCCACACCACAAGCAGCTTCGCCGCAGGCGGACGTGCTTCGAATTTTTCATGCGCTGTACCATATCATCAGCCTTCATTGCTTGTCAAGGGAAGAAGATTTTGCCGGGGGCAGGAATCTTTCGGTCAACTCCTGGATAAAAGGCTCATTTATCCTGACTTCAGCATCCTGCCTTAACTCCTTGGCATAGTCCGTCCATAAATGCTCATAGTTTTCCTTGACATAATCCCTTTGCACGACGTCCTTTATTTGTTCAAGGTCCTCGTAGTCAACGTCGGACCTGGCCTCCAGCTTTACGATATAATACGCACCGCCTTCTGAAAGCACATCGCTGTTCTCTCCAACCTTCAGAGCAGAAACAGCCTTGGATAAAAAAGACAATTTATCTTCTGAAATCCAGCCCCTGTCTCCTCCCTTCTCAGCCAGGCCGTCTTCGGACTTATTTTTTGCCAGCCAGGCAAAATCAGCTCCCCCGTGCAGTTGTTCCAGGATGGCCCGGGACTGCGCCTCATCACTTACAGTAATCTGCCTTATCCGGTACTGAACCGGCTTGAGATACTTGTCACGGTGTTTATCGTAATAATCCTTGAGGATTTCGTCTGAAACCTTTATCTGTGAGTATATAACTTTCTGGGCAAACAACTTCTTTAGTAAGTATTCTTCGTAATACTTAAGCATGCGACCGAAATCTGCGTCTTGTTCATAATGCCGATTTAAAGCAACTATATCCACAAGTTTGCGGTCGATCCAGTTATCTACAAACTTTCTCTTTAAGTCCGGCGGATTATCCGCAACCAATTTAGAATCCGGTATGTCTTTTAGCTGTTGATAGAAATCGCGCACCGTCAATATGTCTTCCCCAATTTTTACAATAGGCCGTTCATCCTTGGCCCACTTTTCATCCCTTGCGGCGTCAATAGAAACCGGCAATTCTGCCAACAAATCTTCGCTTATGACTATATCGGCCTGCTTGTGATATCTCTTTAAAACTTCCTGACCTTGCGCCTCTTCTTTCTTCTTACGAAAATGTTTTTCTGCAACCTGCCGTATCTCCTCTAAACTTTTCTCCGGCGCCGGCTTCTTCTCTTCAATTTTTATTATTTGATAGCCGGAGGGAGTCTTAATTACGGGTGTTAGCTGGCCGGCCTTAAGAGAGAAGGCTATATCTCTAACTGATTCCGGGACCTGCCACCGGCGTAAAAACCCCCGGTCTCCTCCCTTATCTTTAAACATATCGATAGAATGCTCCCGGGCGAGAGCGGCCATATCAGAACCGGCTTCTATCTGGTCCCGTATATTCAGGGCTTCCTCCTCAGTCCCCAGCGTTATTTGACGAATATGTGTCTCCTCCATCTGCTCATTGTAAAAACGCCGCATCTCGTCATCGCTTACCCAGACCCTGTCCTGAACCTCTTCTTTATAGAGGCGTACCACTGATTCCCTGAGCTTATACTCGTGCATCTTATTTTGCACCCAGGGATCCTTATCCAGCCCCATACGATAGGCCTCCTGGACAATCAGGCGGTCATCGATCAATTTATTAACATAATCCATAAGGTCGAGACGCTCATCCGGCCGTACGGCCTCAGTGCGATGCGTTATCTTTAACGCCTCTTTTAAATCCCCCTCAGTTACCGGCACGCCGTCCACCCAGGCCACGGGTTTTTCCCCTGAGATCATGAAACCGCTACAGGCCGCAAGCAACAAAGGCAACCCGATAATCACACAATTTCGTAATGACATAAATAGTGACATATCTAACTCCCCAAATTTGGCCCTTTACTAAGCCGCCAGCACTCGGCTATCAGCGTTCAGCTATCGGCATGAAGCCGGTCCACCGTTCACTGTTGACCGTTTACCGAAAGAAGATGCCGGACAACGGTTAACGGATAACAATCATGCTGACGGATGAAAACTATCTAACCTCAATATAGGGCAGACGCTGTACCAATTTTTTGATTACCTTTTCGGCAACCTTATCGGCCGTTCTTATTCGTCCCCAATCCAGGACTAAGATATCGTCTTCGCCCGTAGCCCCCAGTCGATCTGCCCAGATGATGGTCTTATTCGGAACATATAAAAGACGCAGGCCGATAACTGCCTCCGGTATAACCTGCCCTTTGGCGCCCAGGTCTTCGGTATATTTTTCCACTGTTCCGAGCAAGATGCCATCGACTTCAAGTTTCTTGCCCAGTGCCTGCAACGTATCATAGTCCATTTCTCCCCGATACGGATAATTCTCTGAAACCAGGGTATTCCAGACCTTGCCATATTCAACGGTCGCCCAACCCGTTTTTTGCGCTATGCCCGAAAGGAATAGATACGTGGCGATAACTCCGGCATCCCTGCGCGTGCTCAAGTTCCCAAAGGGCATTACCGCCACCCGGAAGCGCCATTTCTCTTGTTCCGCCTTATCCGGCGGTGTAAACCGCTTAAGAGGGGAAAAAAGTTCTTCAATTACTATAGGGGAGAGGCCATCCAGTGTCGTAATCTTACCCAGGCCAAGGACCGTTTTAAATTCCTCCCCACTGCGGCCGGCATATCCGCCCCAGACAATATTCCCATCCGGCACGGATACCAGACGGGTAGAGATGGATAGTAACGGTTCATCAGAGCATGAATTTACGCTTCCCAGCAGAATATAAGCGGCCCCAAGCCCGCGATCCATACTATGAATAATTTTATCCGAGAAACGCCCGGTGCTTCTAATTTCATGCCGCAACAGAAATCTTTCTACTACTTCATCAGGCACTATTTCAGCCCCGGCATCTTTAAACCACTGCCGTATATAGGGCATAACCTTTTCCACGGCCTCTTTCTTATCAGAAAGGTTCTCAAAAGGCATCAGCGCTATAGCTTTTCGAGCCAGCGGCAACCTGGCATCGCTATCGAGTGCTGTTCGCCCGGCACAGGAAGGTAAAAAAATAAGGAGAGTGAAGAGAAAAGGCAGTATTTTCCGCATAGGGATGTTTCATAACTATCTAGAACCGTCTAGATTAAAGAGACTATAGGGTAGGTCCCGCCCTACCATCAATATTTTATTTCGAATTTCGATATTCGTATTTCGAATTTTACCCATCATGGATACAGTGTCCGGATTGCCTTTTTAACTACCTTTTCAGAGGCCTCGCTGATCGTATCTACACGCGCCCCAAAATGGCGGGTCCCAAAACCCGCCCCACCGGTAGAAGCGCTTACTGACCATACAATGGACCCGGAATCGGTCTCCGCCATGACTACGGAGATGGAAATTTCAGGAGCGGCAAAGGATCCACCTTTTGGTTCCTCATACCTTTCGACCGATCCGGTAAGAACGGCCTGTGCATTTAATGCCCTGCCAATCTCCTTGATCTGCTGAGGAGGCAGTGCTGTTACCGATTCCACTTTGACCGCCTTAAGGGTAGCCGAAAGATCGCCGGCTACGACCACATCCATCAAACCTGAAGCCAGAAGTTCATTAATTGCCAGTCTTCTGATCCTTTCAGAAGCGAACTTCTCATTGGTAAGATTATCAAAGGGCAATACGGCCACTTTCTTTATAAAGCTAAAGTCAAAGTCCTGGCGTATATAAAAACTCGGCCTGGGTGCACGAGAGCAACCAGAGAAGGTGAACGCCAGTAAAAGACAAATTATAAGGTAATAAGCCCGCTGTCGCTTCATGGTAAAAACAGACTCCTTACTATAACCCTTACCGCATCCTCGGCTGTCTCGCCCAGGGTAGTACCTTCCGCCTTGAAATGCCTGCTCCAGAAGCCGGTTCCGCCGGACGTATATTGGGTCGAAGCAATAATTGCTCCCGAGGTAGTTTCCACCACAATACAGTGAATAGTTACCTCAGGATAGGATATCGTAACACCCCGCACCACTCCAAAGGCATGGACTGAACCCACCACTACCGCCGGAACCCGCAATCGCTGTCCGATAATCTTTATATTTTCAATATGCAAGGCACTGAGGGAGGTAATGCCGGCGCTCCGTATGGCATTTAATACCTCGCCAGGCTCGATAACATCTACACGCCCCCTACGCAAAAGTTCTGTAATCATTAGATCTTGAACCTTTTTGCCTGCATACGGATCATTAGTCAGATTCTCAAAAGGCATAACCGCTACCTTTGTAATCTGACGAATATCAACGCCTGAACGCAAATAAGTCTTTCGGCCGGGTGCGCAGGCAGACAAAAATACAGGCATTAAGCACAAACAACACAACAGAACGATTGTCCAAATTTGGTTTTTATCAGTTTTACGTATCACTGTCAACAAGAATGCCCTCCCGTATCCGTTCACTGTTGTCCGTAAGAACCTGAAAAGCGTTTTTTCGGTGAACGGTTAACGCTGACTACCTCCCTTAGAACCGTCCGGTGAAGGATAATCCCCAAGTATGGGTATCCGTTTTAGATGACGATTTAACACGCCCAAGGGAATAATTAAACTGAAAATCCATGTACTTGTTTATCTGCCACCTATTCTGGAAGGTAAGGGTCTGGTTTTTTGTATCTCCCGAGTCCGTCTCCTGGGCGCTTAGATTAAAATTCAGTACGGGAACCGGGAGCCAATCTATACTGTAAGTCTGGCCAAAAGTACTGGCAGTTCCTGTATCAGCAGTCTGAAGCGAGGCCATAAAATTTAATAGCGCACTAGGGCGATAAGTCAAGACCAGGGACTGCTGGTTGGAGGCCGTACCAGGCGAAGGCCAGCTAAAACCATACGTGAAGGTTCCACTTAGCCTGCGTGTCAGTATAGCATTTATATTACCGTTAAGAGAAAGGGTATCGGTAGTGAGATTAGTCTGAAAGGACTCCGAGGTCGTATAATTCAGGTCTGTAACCATATTGACACCATCGTACAATTTAGCCAGCGTACTAAAGAGAAGGGAGTCGCTTATGGTCTGTTTCTCGGAAAAACTGTACTGCTCACTACGTGTCGCGGAAAATGTGGCATCCAGCGTATCAAGAAGCGGAGAATTAAGGGAAAAGGCGTACGTATTGGATGCCGAATCGGTGGTCCCCTCCGTATCCCACGAGTCCTGCCTTTGGAAACGCAAGGAGGTCATAAGCTTTGTATAGGGCTGCCAGTTAACGGAAGGACCCCAGCTCCGCGTAGTAGTTCCGCTTGATGCGCCTTCCCCCCCTTTTTGGGTCTTGCTGAAAATGGTTGAAAAAAGATTACTCGCCGCCTCGGAAAGGGATGATGGTTCTTCATCGTTGCGCGTCAGGTAAAAACTGAATGAAACCGACAAATCAGGCCTGGCCTTCAAGCTGGTGTTGAAATTCAGACCCTGATCGAACCGGTCGGTAATATCGGTTTTTTCCGTCTCGTCACCATAGGCCTCTATCTCTGTGATATATACGTTAGCAGTGGCTGTTTCCGAGGTATTGACGATCTTGAAAAATCTGGCGGTCGTAGGTGTAAAGCTTACCTCGTAAAAATAAACGTCTTCTGTCGTCGAGGTGCTCGGAGCCGGAGAAGCGGCGCCGGTTATTGCGGTCCAGTTCGATGCCGTGGTACCCGAGTAAACAGTAAAGGTCAGTGTATCACTAAAAGTGGAGGTCTTAGCTATGTTTGTGTAAATGCGAAGGTTCTTCACTGACTTGGTACTGGTCAGTTCCATGCCTATATTATGTTGGACATTTGTATCCCCCACTGTATCCCCGACATTAATAGTAGTTATAGCCGTGCTTTTGTCCCCATCGATGAGGGCATTTTGCGTCTCGAGCGTGAGCGTCAGTGGTGTTGGGCTGACTGTACTGTCCTGCTTATGAAGCCCCAGAAAAGGCGTTCGCTCTACTGTAACCACCGCGGCTGTGGAAAAAGTATCCGTAATATTACGGTTATAGTTGGCCTGGTAACTGGCGTTAATCGGCAGCTTGCCGTTAAAAAATGATTGGCTGTAGTCCAGCCGGCCATTATGTGTGTGCGCCTCTCTCTCGGTGCGATAGACATCGCCCGAGGGGGCATCCTCTGTGGTCTGGGTAAGGTAATAATTATAGTAGAGCTTGAAGGGGGCGTAATTATAACTTGTATTCAGGAGATAGGTGTCGGTAGTTGTATCGAGGCGCGTGGGCGAAAGATAATCAAAATCCCGTTTACGGCCCCACTGCAAGGCCAGGGTCGGCAAATCATGTGGAGATATATCAAAGCGGGCATAGGTATAATCGCCGGTCTTTCGTACCTCATCAGCCAAAGATGCGCCGCTCCAGGTCTCTGTACGTTGATAGCCGGCGCTGGCATTATAATAAGGATTATGCAGGCTGAATTCAATCTGCGGCTCAGCGCCCTGGTTATAAGTTTTGGTGGTTATGCTGTCCTGGGTAGAAGAAGTTTTGTTGTGATTGGCCCGGAAGTTGAGAGTATAAGAAAGCACGGGCGTAATTTCATCGGCCAGATTTAAATAATAATTTTGAGAAAAATTATAACTGTCGCTTGTTTTAACTCCATCCTTTTTTTGTTTGGTTGCGTTATAACGAAGATCGGCCGTGCCGCCTATACCTACTGCCCATGCAGATGGGCCAGGATAAGTTATAAGCACGGCCAGGGCTATAACTACCCTCCACAACCTTCGTAGGGCAGGCATTTTGTTCGCCCAGGTCGAAGATATCCGCCTTCGGCGGATGCGAATCTGTTCGCCATAGGCGAATCTGTCTGAGGCACGACCTATGGCACGACTGGTCATCACCTTTAAAAGTTTAACATCCAACCCTTATCCTCAGTCTATCAAAAAGGAACCATCGTAATCTCATAAGGCTTGCTACCTACGGGAATATTCTTGATCAATCGCCGGCTAGTCTTATCTATAACGTGAACTATGCCATCTTCACGATCCACGACATAAAGCTTTCTACTTTCGGGGTCCAGGGCCATGGATTGGTGAAACCCACTCACATCGATCACTCCCGTAACGGGCGTCATAATAGATTTCAAGGATGCAGCTATATCCTCCACCGGAGTCTTAAGGAAGAGCAATTCACCGGGCCGCTCCTTTAAAAGATACAGCCTCAGAAAAAGGGCATCGACCGCAATGTCCACCCCGCCCGTGCCCACATTGGTTAAGGTGGTTACTGCGTCCGAGGTGGAGCCATCCATGATTTTTAAGGCGTCGATGATTGAGATCGTATCAGAGGCATTGTTAGCTACATAGACCTTACCCCGCTCTACATCTACGTCCAAGGCCGTCGGATTCCAGCCCACAGTTAAGGTATGGGTATCTTGCACGGCCAGCGTAGAGGTATTAAAAACGATAACGGATACGGTGTTGGTCTTACTATTGGCTACGTATATGTGCAGGTGTTGATCCCGATAATCCCTCCAGCGATTTAACCGACTGGCCGTCAGCCCTTTCATATTATATATGGTGTCCGTGGAGGGATCGGTGATTATGGCTATAGGGCCGACGCCTACCCTGACCTGTTCAATCTCTTCATAATTATCCGTATCTATTATGGAGACATTGTTAGAGGCGTAATTGGCCACAAATAGACATTCCTTGCCTGACCGGGTCTGCGCTGCGGCAATGGCCCGGGGTTGTCTCCCAAATGATATCGGTATGGTCTGCTCGACCTGATTCAGGGTTGGATCAATGACCGTAATGTTATTCGACCTGGAATTGGCCACATATACCCTTAGCCTGGTCTTTTTTGTACCGGCGGCCAGGCCGCATGGCGCCTTTCCTACCGCTATGGTAGAAACGACCTCGTCCCATTCTCTGTTTATAACCGTTACATTGTCTGACCCTTCATTGGTTACATAAGCCAGTTGACTTCTTACCCCGCGAATATCTGTCTTCAGCGCAAATGCTGGGATAAACAGATAATTATCCGCTATAGACCCCTCTACATCCCAGTTGATAAAAACTGACGTATCCTGCCCCTTGACTATCCTGAAGTTAAAATCCATCTCCAGGCCTTCGGAAGGGATGGAAAGGTCTGCGGCCTTATTTTTCTTAATGACCTGTGCCCGGTCAAAGGTAAAGCGCAGCCTTTCATAGGGCCTGGCCGCAAGTTTGCTTTCTGCGAGGATGATCTGGCGTCCGATTATACCCCGGGAGTTTATCGGTTGAAGTTTAAGCGGCAACTCTTCCCAGCCGCCTTCATCGCTGAAGACGCCAATGCTGCTGAGGCTAAAGGTGAGATTCAGGCCGGTCTGCGGCGGGCCATTCAAAAACAGAACGAGTCTGCCCTGTGGCCGGCTATCCATCGGTTCGGCCGGATGTTTTTCCTTTAGCCCGGCACAGCTCCAGCACAGAGTGATTACGAGAAGAAGAGACAAACAAAGTAAATAATATTTATGAAGGATTTTGTACATGCATCCTCCTCCCTGAGAGCATAAAGCCCCTTGTATCTATTACTATATCGGCCACTTTAGTCATTAAGGAAATAGGGGAAATAAAAAAACTTTTTTTGCTTTATATGAGTTAGATATGATTGTCAAGGACAAAGGCGGAAAGGCCCGGACGGGTATAGAAAGCTTTCCAGCCGGTGATAGAGAAGGAAGAAAATATTTTTTGAATGGGAATTCATTTTATACTGGAAATAATCAATAACTTTCTGCTATAATTCTACCGGTGATTTTTTTGGCAATGTCAAAAGTTCCATGAAAAACAAACCACAGAGTACACCGAGAAAGCAAAGAATTCTCAAAAAATGAAAAGAAAAAGAACGACAGTTAAAGAAAAAAGCATTTCTCCGGGTACTCCTCGAATCTCTGTGCTCTCCAGTGTAGTTCCTGGCGTATTCTGGAACAAAAGAACGAGAATACTGGGGGATCATGGAGGGAGAAGGCAATTCTTACTTTAATTTCTTGATATACTGCGTTTTCTCTGTGCTCTGTGGTTAGCTTTTGACAATACAATTTTTTAAAAGGAGGAGTTTCATGAACATCTTAATTTTTGGTCCAAACGGAAGCGGCAAGGGAACGCAGGGGGCAATTGTTCAGAAGAAGTACAATATCCCCCACATCGAATCGGGCGCCATATTCAGAAAGAATATAGGCGGAGGTACAGAGCTGGGGAAAAAGGCCAAGGCATACATTGACCGGGGAGATCTGGTGCCGGATGACATCACCATCCCCATGATCCTCAACCGGCTTAAGGAGGATGATTGTAAAAAGGGGTGGCTTCTGGACGGCTTCCCGCGTAACGTTGTCCAGGCCGAGGCCCTGCACAAGGCGCTTAGTGATGCGGGCATCAAGCTTGACTATGTCGTGGAGATCGCCCTGGACCGCAAGACAGCCGCGGACAGGATTATGGGCAGAAGGCTCTGCGTCAATGACAACAACCATCCAAATCATGTCTATATTGATGCCATCAAGCCGGTAGAAAAAGATGGGAAATTGGTCTGCCGAGTCTGCGGGGGTGATTTGAAGACTCGGGCCGATGACCAGGATACGGCCGCTATTGATAAGAGGCATGATATTTATTACGATACCAACAGCGGCACCATGGCGGCAGTCAACTATTTCAAAAAGGTGCCGGGGCCAAAGGTAGTTGCCGTGGATGGTGCGCCGCCCATCAATGTGGTCTCAGAGAAATTGATGGCCCAGTTGGCCTAACCTGATACCCTCCATATTTGCAAAAAAGAGGCGGGAGAATCTCCCGCCTCTTTCATAAATTCTCAGGCCGCTATTTCCCCTAAGGTTCGAAGATGCGCCGAGGTGTGCAATGTCTCATTTTTCCCACCTTATGACTTCACCGGATAAGATACGCCGGATCTGTCCGGCCTGATCCCGAAGGAGCAAAGCGCCGGATAGATCCACATCGACGATGGTCCCTTCCAGTTCTTTTTCTCCGGAGGATATCCTGACACGGGCGCCGATGATAACACATCTCTTACGCCAAGCATCCAGGATGGGCTGAAACGCCCCCTTTTTGAATAATTCATACCATCTTCCCAAATGCATAAGTATGGCCTGCATGAGATCGGCGCGAGAGATGTCTTGTCCGCCGACCATGGCCAGGGACGTTGAGGTTTCCTGCAGTTCAGGAAGGAACTCTTCGCGGCGTGTGTAAACATTTATGCCAATTCCGAGGATAACATAGGGTGAGGCGATATCGCCGTAAAGCTCTGTCAGTATGCCGGCTAATTTTTTACCTGCCAACAGGAGGTCGTTAGGCCACTTGATAACAGGGTGAAGGCCGATGGTTTCTTCTATAGATTCGGCAACGGCTGTTCCCGCCAGCAGCGTGATTTTGGGGAGGTCGGATGGATCAAGCCGGGGCCGGAGGACGATGGAAAAATAGAGGCCGGCGCCGGTAGGTGAATGCCACGTCCGGCCCAGACGCCCCCGCCCTTTGGTCTGGGCTTCGGCAATAACTATAGTCCCCTCCGGAGCGCCTTTTTCTGCCAGGTCTCTCGCTACATCATTTGTGGAGCCGGTGGTTGATAGATACTGAACCTCTCCTTGTGCGAACGGGGTGTTTTTAAGCCTGCTGGTAAGTAATACAACATCTATAGGATCGCTTTCTGAAAAACTCATAAGGGTAGTCTTTTTCCGGTCATAAGCTGATAACAGGTTGATCCGGTAACCGCGGGGTGTTCTCCGGCGCCAAGCACCTTGATTGTAGGATCAAGCTCAACGGCGGTATTAAGAAGGGGGATGGCCGTCTTGGCGCAACGCAGCATCAAAGAGATCGGGTCCCTGACCAGATTTTCGAGACAATGCTTCGGCTCGCGTATAAAATTTCCATAGCTGCCTAGACAGGCACAACAATATACCATGTGGCCGGATGGGGCTATATAGATGTTATTGGCGATCAATACACCTGAGCTGTGCCGCAGATAAAATCCCTTAACCTCCCGGCAGCCATCCATGCCGACCAGATCCAGCGGATCTACCATCAAATCCGTCACCGGGTTGAAAAAACTTCCGGATACATTTTTAATTGTATGCTTTCCCATCCTCCCGACTCTGAAATGTCCGAATACCCTACCCAGATAGCCGATCCAGTCATTTGGAATTCCATACAGAAAAGGAGCGCTTAAGCCATACTTCCGGGTTGCCGCCCATATTCTGTCCAACATCTCCTCTACGGAACTGCCTGGCGGAGGTCGGTGGAATACGTCCACAGAGATGCAGATGCGTGTCTTCCCTCCGGCGTCTGGAGAGTTTGCATACCGGGCCCAGGCCTCGATAACTTTGTCGGCATGTTCCTTACTGACCGCGAACCGTCCGTTTGTCAATATCCATACGTCATAATCAGGCAATATGATGCGTATTTCCCTCAACAGTTTGCTTTGGAATTCCAACCTCCGTTCCTCGGACAGTTCTTTACCATTCGTCATGTTAGGCCACATGAAGAACTCCCCGCCGCTTATTCGGATGGATGGCCGACCAAAGTTGAGATTAAAAGATGAAGAATCGGTAACCCATTGTGAGGTGCAGCCGGTGCCCTGTAAGCAATCCACATAGGCGGTTTTAAGAGAATCGCTTAGCTTTTGGGGCGGCCGTTCCATCGCCTCCAGGTCTCGAAATTGCTGCGGTAGCGCGCAGCGAAACTCCCCTTTTCCAAAGAGCCTGTCAAGCTGCCTCAACACAGAAAATTGTGCTACGTGTCTTATAACCGTTATGGCATCATCTGGACTCAGCGTCTCCTGCCTCTCCGGTCCCGAGTCCGTAATGCAGTGCGCACAGCGGTCGTTGCAGTGGAAGGAGAGATATAGCTCCACCTTATCGACGGCAGGTAAAGGAATAGGGGTTCCTTCCGGTAAAGACGGCAGGATCCCCCTGCCCTTCAGTGTTTCAATAACCTTAGTGGTCAGTATCTCCATGATAATACTGCGTTATCCGTGGACCAATCTGATTTTAATCTTCCAGTGTGGTCAATCGCCCGGACTTATCCCATGACCGGTCTCTTGTAGTGACCACTCTTCCCGCCTTCTTTTTCCTGGAGGCAGATGTCTGTGATGATTATTCCTCTATCCTTTGACTTACACATATCGTAGATGGTGAGAGCGGCTACAGAAACGGCAGTCAGGGCCTCCATCTCCACGCCCGTCTTGCCCTGGCTGTTGACTGTGGCCTCGATTAACACCTTATTATTTGTTTCATCCAGTGAAAAAGCAATATTTACACTGCTGATGAGTAATAGATGGCAGAGGGGGATGAATTCGCCGGTCTTTTTGGCGGCCATGATGCCGGCCACACGGGCTATTCCCAGAACATCTCCTTTATCAGCCTGTCCCTTTTTTATTAATTGCAGGGTCTCGGCGTTCACCAGTACCGAACCGCTGGCCCGGGCGCGACGACAGGTGGTTTCTTTATGGCCGACCTCCACCATAACCGCCTTCCCTTGGGCATCAAAATGGCTTAGAGGCTGCATCGCCCACGACTCCTTACTTATTTACGGAATATTTTCTTAAAAAATCCGGCGTGTTTTTCTGCCTCGATTTCGGCAAATTCGCATAAAATTTCTTTCTGACGGGCGGTAAGGGATACCGGCGTGTTGACAATCACCTCTATTATCTGATCCCCTTTCCCGTGCCCTTGCAAAAAGGGTATGCCCTCGCCCTTTAAGAAAATGGTTTCGCCTGATTGTATGCCCTCAGGGATAGTGACTTTTTTAGTTCCTTTCAGGGTAGGGATCTCGATCTTGTCGCCCAAGGCCGCTTGGGTGAATGAAATAGATATATGACAATAAATATCATAGCCCTTCCGTTCAAAAAAATCATGAGGCTCAACATGTAAAACTACGTACAGGTCACCGGGTGGGCCGCCTCTTTCTCCGCTTTCCCCTTCTCCCCGCAATCGAAGCCTTGATCCGGTGTCCACACCCGGGGGGATCTTAATGGCCACTTTCTTTTTGACTCGTGTCTGCCCGCTACCGGCGCAATTTTCACAGGGATTAGTGATGATGGTCCCTGCGCCGCGGCAGTGCGGGCAGGTGGTGCTGATACGGAAGAAACCTTCTGCGCGTACTACCTGGCCTCTTCCGCGGCAGGTTGGGCAGGTGCCGGGACGAGAATTCTCTTTACAACCGCTGCCTCCGCAGACCGAACAGGTTTCCAGCCTGCTTATTTCTATATCTGTCTCCCTGCCGAAGGCTGCATCGGCAAATGAGATATTCAGATCATAGCGCAGGTCGGCCCCCGGCCTGGAAGCGGTTCGACCTTGCCTCGTAGTCCCGAAGCCGAAAAACTCCTCAAATATATCACTGAAACTGGCAAATATATCATCAAAACCGCTGAATCCCCTAAACCCGGCGCCCTGCAGCCCTTCGTGTCCATAATGATTGTAAATTTCCCTTTTCTGGGGATCCATAAGGACTTCGTAGGCCTCAGCCGCTTCTTTGAAACGCTCTTCTGCCTCTTTATCTCCAGGGTTTCGGTCCGGATGATACTTCATGGCCAGGCGGCGATAGCTCCTTTTTATCTCCTCCTCAGAAGCCTCCCGCGGGACATTAAGTGCCTCGTAATAATCGCGCTTGATCATGTCGTTACTGTTCTACTCTTTAACCTCTCCCTCTATCTGCAGCCCTTTTTCAACCTTTCCCAGTTCATCTACATTTTCAGGCGTAACCTTCCCTGCCGCTATCTCCCGTAGGGCCACGACGATTTCCTTATTTCTGGATTGAACCAGGGGTTGTGCGCCGCTACGTAGCTGTTGAACCCTTTTTTTCGCCAGATTAACCAGGACAAATCGACTACTAACCTTTTTTAGACAATCTTCAACCGTAACTCGTGCCATGCTATATCATCCTTTCTTTAGGCATCAGGCCTAAAAAGCCTACGAACATGATTTTTGGCATCGTTATATAAAAAACATAAAACAAAAATTATAATAAGTTTATTCTACTTAGCAATGTTTTTTTGTTCTTTCTTTTGTTAGAATTCGGACTTACTATTATATGAAGAAATTGTAAACATAATTTGCTTGACGGTTGTCAAAAGAAATTTTATAAATACTCTTTTATGTTTCAAATCTTCAGGGAGTAGTGTTTTGTTTGAAAGCTTAACTGAACGCCTCAACCTCGTTTTCAAGAAGCTTCGGGGGTACGGCAAATTAACAGAACAAAATATCCAGGACGGCCTGCGTGAAGTGCGCCTTGCCCTTTTAGAAGCTGATGTAAACTATAAAGTCGTTAAAGATTTTGTCAACACAGTTCAGCAGCGGGCTATCGGACAGGAGGTGTTGGACAGTCTTACCCCGGGGCAGCAACTTATTAAGATAGTTCAGGAAGAATTGACCGCCCTGATGGGGGGGCAGAAACAAGACATTAATTTTTCGGGGAAATGGCCGGTGTCTATCATGCTGGTTGGTCTGCAGGGTTCGGGCAAGACCACCACGGCGGGCAAGCTTGCCTTACACCTGCGGGAGAAAGGGAAGCGTCCTTATCTGGTGCCGGCCGATATATATAGGCCGGCGGCTATCGACCAGTTGCAAAAATTGGCCAATGATTTGAACATGCCCGCTTATCCGTCTGTGCCGGATATGAAACCCCTGGATATTTGCCGGAGGGCTATGACTCTGGCCAGGGAGAAGGCCTATGATACCGTCATCATAGATACAGCGGGGCGCCTGCACATTGATACGGTACTCATGGATGAGCTTAAAGGCATCGAGGCGGCCATCGATCCTTCGGAAATTATTCTGGTAGCCGATGCCATGACCGGTCAGGATGCGGTTAATATAGCTGAGAAGTTTAACCAGGCCCTGGGGCTGACGGGTATAATTCTCACTAAAATGGATGGTGACGCCCGCGGAGGAGCTGCCTTATCTATAAAAGCAGTCACTCAGAAGCCGATTAAATTTGTTGGATTGGGTGAAAAATTAGATGCCTTAGAGCCTTTCTATCCGGATCGCATGGCCTCCCGCATACTGGGGATGGGTGATGTCCTGACCCTTATTGAGAAGGCCCAGGCCACTCTTGATGCCAAAAAGGCCGTAGAAATTGAGAAAAAGATCAGAAAAGAGTCTTTCACCCTGGAGGACTTCCGGGATCAACTACAGCAGATAAAAAAGATGGGGACTCTGGAACAAATTATCGGCATGATTCCCGGACTAAACAAGATCAAATCATTGCAAGGATTGCGTCCGGACGAGAGCGAGTTGGTCAGGATAGAGGCTATTATAAATTCCATGACCAGGGTGGAACGATGCAATTATACAATCATAAATGGAAGCCGTAGGCGGCGCATCGCCCAAGGCAGCGGCACCTCGGTGCAAGATGTAAATAAGTTGCTGAAAAACTTCGTTCACATGCAAAAGATGATGAAAAAGCTCAAAAAGGGTGGACTGAGAAATATACAAAATCTGTTTTCGGGATAGTAAAAACCAACAACCGGGGAGGTAAAAAATAGTATGGCAGTTAGAATCCGATTGGCGCGGCGGGGAGACAAAAAAAGCCCCTTTTATCGTCTGGTAGTAGCAAACTCAGAATCGCCGCGAGATGGTAAATTTATTGATAAAATAGGCACTTATGACCCCAAGCAAACGCCTCATGCCGTCCATGTGGACGAACAAAAGTTGGCCGCATGGCTGCAGAAAGGGGCCAAGCCAACGGACACAGTAAGGAGCTTGCTTATCAGCGGCGGATTGTTAAAAAAATAACTTCCACTTTGGACGGATACTGTATAGAATATTTTTGCAGGGCATGATCGTCGAGCGAGCCTAACGATAGGGAGGTTTGGAGAGATGAAGGAATTGATCAGGTATATTGCACGCGCTTTGGTCGATAATCCGGATGCAGTGGAAGTTAATGAGATAGAGGGCGAGCAGACTTCCGTCATCGAATTGAAGGTAGCCAAGGAGGACCTGGGAAAGGTTATCGGCAAACAGGGACGCACTGCCCGATCTATGCGTACTATCTTAAGCGCTGCCTCGACTAAGTTAAGGAAGAGGTCAGTCCTCGAGATCATTGAGTAGCAGGCTAATGAATGAGGATTACATCCTCATCGGAAAAGTAGTTGGCGCTCACGGTGTCAGAGGACTGTTGAAGGTCTTGTCCTACACCGAATCGCCTGATAGCTTCAAGGTATTAAAAGCCGTCTGGTTGAAAGATAAAGCTGGTAGACTTCAAGAGCTTAGGTTGGAATCTGCCGGCGTTAAAGGGAAACTTATACTTCTTGGTCTATCGGGGGTGGATTCCCGCACAAAGGCGGAGTCATTTATAGATTCGGAGGTCTATTGTCCAGGAAGGTGGCTTCGAGAGTTACCGGCTGACGAATACTACTGGCACCAGATTATAGGGTTGACGGTCCGATTAGAAGATGGGTCTGTTCTGGGAAAGATAAAGTCCATTTTTCCGACCGGCAGCAATGACGTTTATGTGGTCGAACATGGATCAAAAGAATATCTTATCCCGGCTATCAAAGACGTAGTGGTTGATATAGACCTGAGAAATAAGATCATGACGATCCGCCTGCTGGAAGATTTGTTGAATATGAATGATATTTGATATCTTGACCATATTCCCACAACTGCCATCTTCAGTCTTGGCCGAAGGTATTCTGGGCAAGGCCGTCAAGGAAGGCAAAGTCACCGTCAGAGTTATAAATCTGCGGGATTACACCACAGACAAACATCAGGTTACGGATGATCGTCCTTATGGCGGTGGTGAGGGGATGGTGATGAAGCCCGAACCGATCTACCGGGCCATCCGGGCCATTAAGACTGAAGATGCCGGAACCAGGGTGGTTTTGCTCAGCCCGCAAGGCCGGCTTTATACACAAGTTGTAGCTAAAGAAATGAGCGCACATAGTCATCTATTCATTATTTGTGGGCGTTATGAAGGCATTGATGAACGGATTCTTCGTTTTGTAGATGACGAGATATCCATCGGCGACTATGTCCTTTCCGGGGGAGAATTAGCTGCCTTGGTGCTCATTGAATCGATAACCCGGCTGTTGCCGGGTGTGTTGGGTTCGCCGGATTCGGCGGCCAGAGATTCTTTTATGGACGGTCTCCTGAAGTATCCCCAGTTTACCAGGCCGCAGGTATGGCAGGGATTGGAGGTTCCGTCTGTTTTATTGTCCGGGGATCATGAAAAGATCGCTCTCTGGCGCCGCAAAGAAGCCCTGAAGCAGACTCTGCTCAAGAGGCCGGATATGTTGAAGACCGCTGACCTGTCCGCCGGGGATCGCTGCTTGCTGGAAGAGATTGAAAGAGAGCGCAAACTGAAGGTCGGCTGATGCAAAACAAGGTTCGGGTGGACATAGCGCTTGTCCACTATCCTGTTTATAATAAAAAGGGCTCTGTTATTGCCTCAGCCGTAACTAATTTAGACTTACATGATTTAGCACGGCTGGCGAAGACTTATGATCTGGGCGCCTTCCATGTTATAACCCCGGTCAAAGAACAACAGGCTTTTATAGAGCGAATACTTGACCATTGGCTTTTCGGCTGGGGCGGCGTGTACAATAGGGACCGGGTAGATGCCCTTAATTTGATACGGGTTAGCGGTTCCATCGAACAGGCCCGGGAAAGTATTCAGGCCGGGACCGGCAAGGAACCCGTTGTCCTGGCTACAGGCGCCAGGGAAAGAGGACCGGCGCTTGGTATAGAAGAGGCACGGAGACTGTTAGCGGGTGATCGCCCGCTATTGTTGATCTTTGGCACGGCCTGGGGATTAGCCGGAGAGGTAATAGAACAAGCCGATTATGTTTTAAAGCCGGTACAAAAATGCGCAACCTACAATCACCTTTCTGTGCGTAGCGCCGCGGCTATTATAGTAGATAGATTTTTGGGTGACAGAGGATAGGGAGGTACTTTATGGATGTAATGGAACTGATTGAACGTGAACAGATGCGGGGCGATCTGCCTGATTTTAGACCGGGGGATAAAGTAAAGGTCCATGTCAAGATAAAAGAAGGCGAAGAAAAAGAGCGCATCCAGGTCTTTGAGGGGATAGTTATACGTATGCGCGGGGGCCTTGCCGATACTACCTTTACTGTGCGGAAGGTTTCCTATGGCGTGGGAGTAGAGAGGACTTTCCTTTTACATTCGCCACGTATCGATCGTATTGAGGTCATCTCTCACGGCCAGGTACGCCGGGCAAAACTTTACTATCTCCGCAAATTGTCCGGAAAGGCGGCTCGCATTAAGGAAAAGAGGCAGGGATAGTTATGCGGGAGCCTGCCTCGCCCGAATTCGAAGGAGGCGGACGTCTATTCTGGGAGAGGAAACTTTACCTTCAAGGCGTGAGGTTTGTAGCCGGGGTAGATGAGGTCGGGCGGGGACCTCTGGCAGGACCGGTGGTGGCTGCCGCTGTTATTCTGCCCCCTACCGGTGACTTTACGGGAATAAATGACTCTAAAGTCCTTTCTGCCCGCCAGCGAGCCAGTTGCGATGGTCTTATCCGTAGCCAGGCCATATCTATAGGCATCGGCGCTGTAGAGTCAGAAGAGATCGATCAGATTAATATCCTTCAAGCCACGCTTAAGGCTATGCAAATAGCCGTGGCTCAGCTCAATCCCGGGCCGGATTATCTCCTGGTGGACGGCATTGTGCCTATGCCCGCCGCCATTCCCCAAAAAACCATAGCCCAGGGGGATTCCCGGAGCGTCTCTATCGCTGCGGCCTCCATCATTGCCAAGGTATATCGGGATGCGCTTATGGATAGGTACCATGAGCAATATCCGGTGTATAACTTTGGCCGGAACAAGGGCTATGGCACCGGAGAACACCGCCAGGCCATTAAGAAATATGGCTGCTGCCCCATACACCGGCGGAGCTTTCGCGGTGTAAAGGAGTATGTGGTTGGATAAGATACTCGCCGGCAAAAAGGGAGAGGACTTAGCCGTAACATTCCTCAGAAAAACCGGGTATGTTATTTTGGCCAGAAACTACCGGGACAGCATGGGAGAGGTGGACATTATTGCGGAAGAAAATGGAGCGCTGGTGTTCATAGAAGTTAAATCCCGTGGCTCCCTTCGGTATGGAGATCCCAAGGAGGCTATTACTGCCCACAAAAAAAGACAGTTGTCCAAAACGGCTCTGGCATTTATGAGCAAGACCGGGCTTTCCGGACAACGAGCCCGCTTCGACGTGGTGGCCATCCAATTTGCAGGTGGCCGGCCGCAATTTGAACTTATCAAGAATGCCTTCGATGTCAGCTATTGAGATTATAAGCATTCAGCTATCGGCGTTCAGCCGTCAGCAAGAAACCGATATAAGAGCCTTTTACAAAAGTCTTGTGAATAGCATTCTTGTCATCCCGGCGAAGGCCGGAATTCGGTAATTTCAAACAGACTTACATATCTCTGGACACCGGTGCCTGCCCCGGACCCCGATCCGGGGTTCACCGGTGTGACGACTTTTGCAAGAGCCTCATAAATAAGATATTAAGCTGACTGCTGACCGCTGAGGGCTGACGGCCCGAAAGGGTTTTTACGTTATGGAAGAAAAGTCATATACAAAAAAATCACCGACTGACTTGCTGAAGCTGGACGCCGGCGAAGCAGGCCGTTTTCTGGATCAGTTGCCTTTGCCGGATCGGATTGACTTTATAATGCGCGCCTCCGCAAAGGAAAGACAGGCCCTGATATCACTGACGAGCCGTCCAGAAAAAGTCATGGCCCTTTTCCCGCCGGAAGAACTATTTTTTACGATAAAAGAGATCGGGGCCACAGATGCCCTCCCGCTCATTAGTCTGACCACTCCTGAGCAACTGCACCTTATCCTCGATATTGATTGGTGGCAAAAGGACCGCCTTAGACCCGATAAGATTTTTGAGTGGCTGCGCCTCCTCTTTGCCTGCAGCGAGGACAAGGTAGCCGCATGGCTTAATACCGTGGAATTTGCCTTACTGGTGAGTCTGTTTAAATATTTTGCCGGCGCCTTTAAGGTCGGCACGGAGGAAGACAGGCTTGAAGAGATTGACGACTTCCCACCTTTTACCGTGGATAATTATTACTTTATTCGCTTTAAGAAGCCCGGCGTTCAGGAGACGCTGGGTAGGATCGTGGAGATTGCCCGGGAGATAAATCCAAAGCTTTACTTTGATCTCATGGAATCCATGATCTGGGACGTTGAAGTGGAGAGTGAAGAGGCTGCCTATAAATGGCGGCTGGCCAGGCTGGCAGAGCATGGTGTCCCCACCTTTCACGAGGCCCTGGATATATACAAACCGCCTTCCATACCCGACCCTTCCCGGGTAAAACCGGCTGCATCTCCACATCTCATCGAATCAGATATGGAGTCCAGAACTCCGGCGCCTGTATACCCACTGACTGTCTCCGAACGGCCTACTTTTCTACTAAAGGTCCTCAAACTCATAGGGGATCAGGAGCTTCTGGACCGCATCAAGCGCGAGTGGGCCCATGTATGCAACCATGTGGTCATGGCCGATGTATTTGACTTTGATGAGATGAAGGATATTAGGCGGGGGATCCAGAAGGCCTCCCGCTACCTTAATATCGGCCTGGAGTATATCAGTCAGGGGCAACCCAAACAGGCCCGGCAACTCCTTGAGGCCATGCCCCTAACCGAGATATTTCGTTTCGGCTATGCGCAGGCTATAGCCTTGAAGAAGAAGGCCGTATTTATGGTCAATAAGGGCTATGTGGAGAAGGACTTTTTTCCGGCGGATGAACCCTGGCGATGGGTTCTGGCCGGGGTATTACGGAGGCATCCTCTCTATTACGACCCCTTTGGCGAAGACAGAATGGATAGAGACGACGATTATCGTGACTTTGGTGCGCTACGTGAGGTGGAGGAGACTAAGGAGAGGCTGGAAGAGGCAGTACTCATCGGCAGGTTGATGAAAGAACGCGTTGCCGATTATGGTCTGATAAAGGACCTTCCTCTGGCCGCATGCAATATTCAGATGGCCGCAGACCTAACCTGGAGTATAATACTGTTTACCGTCGTGTCTCAGAAGCTGTTAACTAATACTCCGCGTCTTTGGCCCCTTACGGTTGAGGAACTCCACACCCTTTTCCCCGGACTTTGGGCGGAAGGCAGCAAAAAAAAGGGGCGAAAGCTCTCACCGGATATAAAAGAAGAGATGGAAAAGACCATGCTGGGGCCGTCTTTTTCTCCTGTACCCGAAGAGCGGAGGCGCATTAACTGCTTCCTGGAGTTCTGTTTTAAACGCATAGAAGAAGAAATGGGCCTTCTTGATACCCGCACCCCCATCGATCCGCGTTACATCCATGTCCTCCTCGTAGAAATCTGAATATCGTCAAAAAGTTAACCAGGGCACAGAGGAAATAAAAATATCAATAAGCTGGAGCAGATTTTGGCTTCTCCCCTCTGTGATCTCCTGTATTTTCGTCACTTGGTGAAGCAGTCCCGTAGGGTGGGTTTTACCCACCATCATTCCCTTGGTGGGCAAAGCCCACCCTACATTGCTAAATGGACCGTTATTTCTTCGCTTCACGGCTTGCGCAGCAGCGACCCTTTCGAGGCTCGCAGGCGTGGAGTATTTGCCCCTTCCTGCTCGTCCTCGAAGGGTGCCCCACTGCTCCAGCAAGTTACGCTCAGGAACAATGGCTTCCATAAAAATGTGGGGAAAGTCCACGCTTGAATAGCTTGATTTTTTACCCCCTTGGACTATAATGGCCTCGTTTTGGAGGACAGATGGTAAAAAAAGTGCGTTCTATTGTCATTTCCGGCAATGGCACAAATTGTGAGATGGAGATGGCCCATGCCTGCCGCTTGGCCGGTGCGGACGAAGTTGACATTGTTCATATCAGTGATCTTATTTATGGTGTCAAGCGCCTTGATGGCTACCACTTTTTGAATCTGCCCGGCGGTTTCCTGGATGGAGATGATCTCGGCGCCGCCCAGGCCGGCGCCAATCGTTTTCGCTATGCCACGGTTCGGGACAGTGAAGAGCGTCTTCTGGAACAACTGCTTTGTTTTATTAATGCGGGCAAACTCGTCTTCGGCGTTTGCAATGGTTTCCAGTTGATGGTCAAGCTTGGCCTTCTGCCTGGCTTTGACGGCCGCTATACGGAACGCAAGGTAACGTTGACCTATAATGACTCCGGCCGCTTTGAAGATCGCTGGGCCTATCTACGGGTGAACAGCCATTCTCCCTGCGTGCTTACAAAGGGCGTTGACCGCCTCTACTTACCGGTACGGCATGGCGAGGGGAAATTCATTACCCGGGACGCCTCTGTATTAGAAAGATTACATACAGAAGGGTTGCTGGTTCTCCAATATACGCGGGCAGAGGATGATGCGCCGACCATGGAATATCCCTGGAACCCTAATGGTTCCACAGATGCCATCGCCGGTATTTGCGATCCTACCGGAAGGCTCTTCGGGCTTATGCCCCATCCTGAGGCCTATCTGCATTATACCAACCATCCTCGCTGGACACGGGAGAAACTGCCTGAGGAAGGCCAGGGGCTTATATTATTTAAAAACGCCGTCAACTTTATCCGTAAGCACCTCTAATACAAATAAAACCGTTCGCAGGGGGCATATTTTCACACAAAGGCGCAAAGACTGCAAAAATAATAAAATTTGGAACTCAGGTCGTGCCTCAGGCAGATTCGCCGGGGCGAAAACTCATGAAAAAATCTTTTATCCCTGATTTCTTGATTTCCAGATTTTCATTTTTTCCTCCGCGGCTAACGGCATAGGCCTGATGGAACAAGAAAAGTTATTACAAATTTTGACAGGATTACGTCGCAGCATCCTGTGGATAATCACAGCCTTGGTAGTTGCCACCATCGGCGCTTACTTTCTTTCCGGCCGGATACTAGCCGCCCTCCAGGACCATCTCCATCAAGAACTGGCCTTTTTTTCAGTTTCCGAGCCTTTTATGGCGTTGATCAAACTTTCATTCGCCATCAGTATCTTTGCGCTCGTCCCCTTTATTATGGTAATGCTCTGGCGCACTGTAGCAAAACCTTATGGGCTGACCAGGAAAACAGGGCTGGTATTTGTGCTTACAGGCATCCTTTTATTCTATGCCGGGGCCGCCTTTTGCTACTTTGTCACCCTTCCCTTTGGTGTCAAGTTCCTCCTTGGTTATCAGACCGCGCATGTTAAGGCGGCTATTTCCCTCGACCGCTTCCTTACCTTCTGTTTTGTCTTTATTCTGGCCTTTGGGATCATGTTTGAGTTGCCTTTAGGCATGGTCTTCTGCGGCAGGATCGGACTCTGCGGAGCCGGCTTTTTTCAGCGCTACCGCCGCTACGCTATATTTATAGTCACCATTGTGGCGGCTGTCGCCACCCCTACGCCCGATGTATTTAACATGATGCTTATGGCCGTGCCTCTTTATGCCCTATACGAGCTGGGCATTGTAGTCTTGCGGATCATGGGGGATTAAGGCGCATGTATATCGACACCCACGCTCACCTGGACATGTATGATGCTGCCTCAGACCGGGCACAGGTAGTCGCCAGTGCCCATGCGGCCCGGGTCAGGCAGATAATTACCATCGGCATTAATCTCCCCAGCTCCCGGCAGGCAGTGGCTATTGCCGAACAGTATGAAGGCGTATTTGCCGCTGTAGGCATACATCCCCATGATGCGAAAGGGGTAACCAGCGAGGCTTACGACGGTCTGAGACACTTGACTAAAAATCCGCGTGTGGTGGCCATTGGTGAGATAGGTCTCGATTTTTTTAAGGAATACTCCCCGCGGCGGGAGCAGGAGATATGTTTCAGGCAACAGATACAACTGGCAAGGGAGTTAAGGTTGCCGTTGATTATCCATGACCGTGATGCCCATGGTGAAACCATCCGTATCTTGAGGGAAGAAAAAGCAGAAGATGTGGGCGGTGTATTCCACTGTTTCTCAGGTGATTATACCTTTGCCGGGAAGTGTCTGGATATGGGCTTCTATATCTCCATCGCCGGTGTTGTTACTTTTCCAAAGGCCACGGTCTTGCGGGATGTGGTAAATAATGTCCCTATGGATCGTTTGCTCATTGAAACCGACGCCCCTTTTCTGGCGCCGGTACCCTACCGGGGAAAGCGAAACGAGCCGGCCTATGTCATCCATGTAGGACAAAAGATAGCTGAAATAAAGGGATGTTCGGATGTAGAGGTCGCCCAATGGACACGAAAAAACGCCCAAGCCCTTTTCAAACTACCGGCCCGGTGATTCTGGCCTCGGGTTCGCCCCGGCGTCAGGACTTTTTGCGGACTTTAGGGCTTAAGTTTGAGGTGGTAGTCAGCCGCGTTGAGGAGCCTCCATTTGTGGATGGCGACCCGGCCCGGTATGCCTTGGAGATGGCAGAGGCCAAGGCCCGTGCGGTTTCTTATAGTCATCCCCGGAGATGGATAGTGGCTGCGGACACTATTGTCATTATAGGCCATGAAGTCCTGGGCAAACCAAAGACTGAGCAAGAGGCGATTTCCATGCTGGACCGCCTTTCCGGCCGCTGGCACGAGGTTATCACGGCCTTCTGCCTGTTGCACCACGAGAAAGGCGCATCATATATAAAGGCGGTTCAGAGCCGCGTAAAGATAAAGAGATTGACTACGGCCGAGGTTGCAAGTTATGTAGTCACGGGAGAACCTATGGACAAGGCCGGGGCCTATGCCGTCCAGGGTATCGGCGCCTTTATGGTAGAAAAGATAGAGGGATCATATACCAATGTGGTCGGGCTGCCTTTATCTGAATTAATCGGGGCCATGCAGGCCGTGGGTATAATCCGGCCCAGGGTAGCGTGCAGCTTGTAGCGTTTAGCGTGTAGGATAAGGGAAGATATGCTTTCGGAAAATATTGACGCCGTCCAAAAGAGGATTTATGAGGCGGCCTGCCGGGCCGGGCGTGACCCATCCAGGGTCAAGCTACTGGCAGTTTCCAAGACGGTGCCGGTAACTAGGATAAAAGAGGCTGTTTCTTGCGGACTTACACTTTTCGGAGAAAATTATGTCCAGGAGGCACGGACCAAGATCGAAGAGGTTGGTCTTGGGGTATCCTGGCATTTCATCGGCCGCCTGCAGACCAACAAGGCCAGGTATGCAGTCCGGCTTTTTGACCTCATCCACTCTCTGGATAACGAAAACCTGGCCGTAGAGATTAACCGGCGGGCGGCAGCCGTTCCCCGGATTATGCCCGTTCTGATCGAGGTCAATCTGAGTGGAGAAGAAAACAAGGGCGGGATTACACCGGATGCCCTTTTGCCTTTTCTGGAGAAAGTAGCCGTGCTGCCCAATCTTTCTGTGCGCGGGCTTATGGTCATGCCTCCTTTCTTTGCTGATCCGGAAAAGGCGCGGCCTTATTTCCGCCGTCTTAAGAAGCTGGGGAAGGAAATCCAGGCCAGGAATATTCCCAACATCCGCCTTGAAGAGCTATCTATGGGTATGACCGGGGATTTTGAGGTAGCCATAGAGGAAGGGGCTACCATAGTGCGTATCGGCACGGCCCTGTTTGGACCAAGAAGGCAGCGTATAGCGAATAGCGATTAGCGTATTAGGATATAGCGATCATACCACTCGCTATACGCTATCTTTAATCTTTTCCCAGACGGCATCCATCTCCTCCAGGGTGAATTCTTCCAGCGGCTGGCCCTCTTTTTCCAGTGTGCCCCGCATCTTATCAAATCGCCTGATAAATCTATCTACCGTAAGCCGCAAGGCCTCTTCCGCATTTATATGGAGATGTCTGCTTAAATTAACAAGGGTAAAAAGGACATCGCCCATTTCATCCCTGATGTGCGCCGGGTTATTTCTATTGCAGGCCTCTTTTAGCTCCGACAGTTCTTCATCCAGTTTTTCCCAGACTCTGTCTGCATTCTCCCAGTCAAAACCGGTCCGGGCGGCCCGGGTGCCGATACGCTGGGCACGAAGCAATGCGGGGAGATTACGGGGCACTGAAGCAAAAAATGACCCCTCTTCACCTCGCTGTCTGGCCTCCTCTCGCTTGATCTTATGCCACCGGTCTCTGACCTCTTCGGCACCGGCAACCCTTTCGGTGCCAAATACATGGGGATGCCGCCGGATTAGCTTGGCTGCGATAGATTCCATCACATCATTTATGGTAAAGGCTTCCGGTTCTTCATACATCAAAGATAAGAATATAATAAGAAAGAGCAGGTCGCCCAGTTCTTCACAGACCTGACCGGGGTTATCGTCCTCAACCGCCGCCACCACTTCATAAGCCTCTTCCAGGAGATAGTTTTTTACTGTCTCTGCGGATTGTTTCCGGTCCCAGGGGCAGCCTTCCGGGGCACGGAGCCGATCCATGATCTCTACTAATCTGATAAAGTTTTTGTTGATTTTTTTATTATCACGCATTGGGGATGAGCGGGTTATTTCTTATTGGCCGGCGGATTACCTTTTATCAGCCTTTTCTGTTTTTCCTTGGTATCGAATGACTTAAACAAGGCCTCTTGCTTTTCGCGAAAGCTTTCCTTCAGGGTATGGGGAACCAGGCAAAGCATTATCTCCATGGGACGTTTCAGATACTTATATGATTTCGATTTCTGTATAAAGAGGCCCTTTTGGGGAAGAAAGACGGTAATCAGTATCAATATCAAGCAGACGACAAAGATCCCCTTGACAAACCCCAGGAGCGCACCGGCCGTACGGTCAAACCAGCCTAGTAATGAAATCTTCATTATCTTTTTGCCGGCCATGCCGAGCAGGATGCATATCAGATAAACCAGGAGGAAGATGCCTGCGAAACTTAACAGATGCCTGATGCCAGCATTTGTAATCAACCCCGAGAGAAGATTTCCCAGCCTTATATAGTAAGCGCTGGCAAGGACGAAACCGGCTAACAGGGCCACAACCGAAGAAATTTCTCTTATAATGCCGCGAATCGCACTTTTGATGGTAAAAAAAGCTATAATTGCGAGTATAATTATATCCGGCCAGTACATAACCTTTTCTGCCTCCACCAAACTTGCCAGAATATCAGTGGCATTATAGGTAACCTCCCTTTATTTTTCAACCTCAATCCGCGCAGCACAGAATGACTACTTTCCTGGAGTTTCCTGAGCGAAACTTGCTGGAGCAGCGGGGCACCCATCGAGAGCGAGCAGGAAGGGGAAGGCCAGCCCTTTAGTGGCTGGAAGGGGCAAGCATTCCCCACCTGCGAGCCTCGAAAGGGTCGCTGCGCAAGCCGTGAAGCGAAGAAACTAGGAGTCCCTTTAAGATACGCAAAATTATAAATAACACCATAATAGTAAGGAAACACTTCTTTAAAACTCGGTAAACTCCAGCCTACTTTACCCTTGTCAAACCCCTACCCATGTGTTAAAAATAAATCCTTGAAATACGAGACCCTCCGGCGGCGTAGCCAAGTGGCAAGGCAGCGGTCTGCAAAACCGTTATTCACCGGTTCAAATCCGGTCGCCGCCTCCATTCCCTTAGATCTCAAATTTTAAATTTGAGATCTCAAATTTAAAGTCCCTTTTCTTTATACTCGTTCCATGCTAAAAATAAAGTAAGTTATTAATCTTACGGGGAGTGGACTATGCGCACGGAACTCTTGGTCTATAAGACTCTTTTTGATGGCGAGGAAGAGAATGAGGTCCCTGAGGAATTGATCCCGGCCCTGGAACGGATTCGGAAAGATGAGGGAATGATCCGGGATTATCTGGATATAGCTGACCGCTACCGGGAAATTGAACGGCCTGACAAGGAGTTTGCTGCCCTGGAACTGGCTTTAGACCTCGGGCATGACGACCTTGTCTTCTATCATCTGGCCCGGAATCGCGCAGGACAAGGACAATACGCCGAGGCGTATCAATACATAAAGCGTATGCATTCCATGCATGGTACGGCCAGGCTCCTATATCTGAAGACCCTGGGCGAATTAGGAAAAACGGAAAAACTCAACCAGTTTTGGCAGATTAACAGAAATGATTCTGAACTCAAGCAGTTGATAAAGCAGGAAGGCCTCGATTATTTTCCAAAAAACGTGCGCAAGTTAGTCAAAGAAAAAATTTAGCCGGACGCAGCGGATTCATATTAAATTTGAAACTTTGTAACACTTTAGGTTTTGAAAAATATGCCTAAGCAAAGCGCTATAAAAGCCAAAATCCCCCTCAATCCCCCTTTTCCAAAGGGGGAAGTGTTTCTCCTCCCTTTGAAAAAGGGAGGTTGGGAGGGATTTAATAATACTTTTGCAAAGAACTAAACTGCTACAAAATGTTTTCTTTGCGTTCTCTGCGTCTTTGCGGTGAAAGATTTTTGAAATGTCCATCAACCTACCCAAGAATCTCCCTCGTATCAAAGTGGGTCTGGCCCTAAGCGATGCCGGGTTCTACCACCGGGAGACTATGCGGCTTCCCGAGGATCTTTTGGAATTCTTTCAGCGCTACCAGGATAAATTTGAAATAGAAGAACTCTTTTTTGAATTACAGCCGGAAATGCCCTGGATTAAGAAAAAAGGGGATTTTTCCTATGTAGCGGATGAGGATAACAGATGGCTCAAACTAGGCCGGGCCGCAGAACAGGGGAAGACTGATGGGCCTTATGCCGGTATTATTGAGGCCATGCGCCGACCGGGCCACATCTTTGGAGTGCACCAGTCCATACGTGACATGGACATCCTTTCCGAAGATATCCACAAAAAACTGGAGACGATAGAGAGCACCCAACAGGGCATGCTCTTTGCGCATCTTATATCTGCTGACTATTTTGTATTTCATCTGGCGCAAAGCAAGGATTACTGGGACTGGAACCGCAGCGAACAGATTGCTGTGGCCTTAAAGGCCTTTCAGGGATGGGCGGATTTTTATAAGCAATCCGGTTTTAGCTTTATCCCCATTATAGAAAATCTTGAATTCCCGAAGTTCCCAGCTACGCCGGAAGAGATGGTTAGTATCTTCAAGACCTGCCGGGAGTTTCTTCCCAATCTTAAACTCTGCTTTGACATCTCCCACTTCTGGCGTTCCCGTGCCCTGATACTGGAAAACAAGGCCAGATTCGAACATCTTATCCCCAACTTTCGTATCTTAGAGGCATCATGTACTGACTATCTCGATTATGCCATGGAACATATCTTTACCGCCGAGGCCGGTCTGTCTGACGGCGCTATCTTTCTCTATCACCTAGGCGGATGCTGGAAGCACCTTACTCATGAGATACCCGGTCTTCGTCCGGGAGAAAGCCCGTTCTTGCATAAACTGAGGCTGGATGAGCCTGTATATGCTTATAACCCGCAGGTGGAGATGAACCTGCCCAAGGTCATCAACCGCCTCCTTCGTTACAACATAGAACGACGGCAGGATGTACTCATTATGCTCGAAATCTATCAGCGGAATTACATAGAGATGCTGGAAGCGGCCCGGCTTATATACGACGATATTGAGCAAAAAGCCCGTCGTATCGCGGAAAACTCGCGAAGGTATGCGTATCTGTGGGAAGAGAATGCTGTAGGGAGGGAAAATCCTAAATCCTAAACAAATTTTAAATCCAAATATCTTGAACAAATTCCAACCCCCTGTTTAGGATTTAGATATTCGAATTTCGGATTTTCTTTTGGAATGGATATCGTACATTACTACCGTAATCCAGCTATCTTGACACGCATACTGGAATTTTTAGGTGTCCCCCCTGAGCTGCTTACTGACCTGACTACGTGTATTGATTTTTCCCACCCTCTGGCCGATTCCATAGAATTAAAGGAACTGCTCTGTGTTGCTACTACAGAGTACATATCTGCCTACGGACACAGACTCCTCGAGACAAATCACCGCGATCATGCCTCCATGAAGCCTTTCAGGCTGGGTTGGACCCTGGATAACGGCCTTGACATCCACCGTTCAATATGGGATCGGGAAAATGCCCTCGGCGTTCTCGATGTCGAGTATTTTTCCAAGTCATTTCCGGGAGAGCCTTATCTTGCTCCGAAGCGGGCCTTCATGCTTATGGAGCCGGTGTATCAGGGCATTTTAGATATCTTTAAGTCTTATGGACTCGCACCCCTGGCTGTTACTACCGGTCAGGGCTATAATTTTGACGTACTTGTCAGCAAAGATAGCCCTGCTTTTGACAGCCTGGCATCCCTGGGGCATGTGGAAGAAACGCTGAAATATGACTATAGCCACCCCTCGCCCAAAAGGGGACGAGCGGTGCCGGAAGAAGATGCCAGGGCCTTTGATGCCATGGGCAAGTTGTTTGAATTTCTTTGCCACCGGATCCTGACAGAGGTATCCGCCTGCACACCCCCTATTCCCGTAGTAGTAGGAGATGTGGTCTGCGGGAATGAGAAGCGTGAGGCTATATCCCTGGATCTTTCCCTCTACATCAATCCCCTCCACACCCGGAGTATTCGGTGTCCATTTTCTGCCTACTCCAAGCACATGTTAAGAGGGGACGTACTGGGTGATATTGTAGCCAGGCGTGTAGGTTCCCTGTTTTCTGTCCCCAGAAAACTGCGGGATGCAGAACTTTCTCTGACCAGAGTTCTGGATACACGAACAAGCGCCGAGAAATCCGCCCGATGGGCAAAAAAGGTCGCTACGTATATTCCTGATCAATCAAAGGGCATGCCCGGGTTGATTCGTGAATACAAAGAATCCCGTCTCCACGCCTTTCATCTGGGGTACGACGCCGCCCGGCAGGATAACGCATCCGGCTGGCTCCAGGGTTATGATCGTTTTGACTTAAGCTCTATCCCGCCCTGTGTAGCCCAATCGCTTCATTGCCCTAACCCTTTACTTCTTCAACCTACCAACCTGCGTACAATAGTCAGGGCGCTGATGGCTATCGACTGGCACCCCAAGCATATTGCCGGCCTGGTCTATTCCAAGTATGCGCGCGATTTCGGTTGGGACGTCAATTTCAGGCGCTATGATGCCAACCGCTGGGCCAATGTCTGGGTGCGCATCTACGCCGGAATGATTATAACCGGTGTGGATCAGCTCCTCGATCTCAACTGTATTTCGCAACAGGAAAAAGGCGAAGCATGGATGGGGATGAGGTATTGTCCTGCGCCGGACTGCGGGTGCAATCTGGCTGATTACCGGGCTATGCTGGAGAGAAGGATATAGCCAGTAATTCTGTTATGCCCGCAATATCCGTGGGCTTAAAGCACGGGACTTTTGCTGCAGGTAAAGTATTGCTGGAAACTAAGGCCAGTAATGATGGGTCGTTGATAAATAAAGGGCCTACATCGTCGGGTACGATCTCTATCTTTGGTAACTTCTCCTGTTTAAAGCCCTCGACGAGGATAATATCTAATTCCTCGGGTAGTGCGGAGACCACTTCCTCCAGGCCAAAATTACCCATCTCTTCTGTCAGTATAGAAAAACCGTCTGGTGAAGCCAAAACTATAATCTCTGCCCCGGCCTGACTGTATCGGTAAGTATCTTTACCGGGGATGTCCAGAGAAACATTGCGGCGATGTGTATGCTTTACCGCCGCCACCCTTAATCCGCGGCGATTTAACTCTGGGACGAGCCGTTCAATAAGAAGCGTCTTCCCGCTTTTTGACGGACCAACAATGCAGACCACTTTCACTTGAAAATCCCCCCGTCCCCCCTTTTGCCACGGGGGTAAATATTACCTGGCCACTAAGAAGGCGCCAGGGAAGCCATTGCTTTCAAATTGTTGCTGAATATCCCTGGCCTTATCCAGGTTGGTGGAGGCAAAGACCTGGACGCGATAAAACAGGGCATCTCCACGGTTATGGGCCTCGATATCGACCTGTCCATAGTTTCTGTTTAAAGTGGCCCGCATGCGGTCAGCATTATCCTTGTTAGTAAAGGCGCCGACCTGTATCCAGAAATTGCCTGCCCGGTAGTCCATGGTCTGAACGAATCGCTTAACCCGCCGTCCATTTTCAGAGACTTCCGTGGGCGTCCCGAGGGCCTCTATGCGCACAAAAGCCGTTCCATTATTGTGTATGCCGATCTCTCTGGCCGCCGCCAGACTCAGGTCTATAACACGGCCTTTTACAAAAGGGCCTCGGTCATTTATACGCACCACCGTTTCCCGGTTATTTTCGAGATTGAGGACGCGTACATAGGTGTGCATGGGCAAGAGCTTGTGGGCGGCGGTAAATTCATACATATCATATACCTCGCCGCATGAGGTGCCCTTGCCGTGGAAGTCCGGGCCGTACCAGGAGGCTATGCCCTCTTCGGCGAAACCATCTGCTGAAGGTATAGGATAATAGACCTCACCAAATATCTCATAGGGCCGCTGAGTGGGAGGGGTGCCTTTTGTGCCACGAGTTATGCCGCGAGAGTATTGATACCGGGGCGCTGTGGCGCAGGCCGTAAAGAGGGTAACCATAAAGACACAGAAGATACATATCAAATTCGAAATTCGAAATTCTAAATTCGAAATTAATATGTGTTCTCTGCGCCCTTTGCGCCTCTTTCGCCCCGGCAAATCTGTTCGCCCAGGCGAATCTGCCTGAGGCACGAGCGGTGATGCTTTCCTCATGGCCGGCATGATAGGGGAAATATATACGGTTGTCAATGGCCTAAAACTATAGACAACGTCACTGGTCATTAGTCATCGGCCATGTTAACTGTGCAAGACCGCTCAACTTTTACCGGTGACAAATGACTATTGAATAATGACATTCATGCCATCGTTTACTTGACGCATAGCCTAAAAAGTTTTAGAGTTGATGCATGTTTGGTATCGGTATCTCAGAGCTTATCCTGATCTTGATCGTGGCGCTCATCGTTATCGGTCCGCAAAAATTGCCCGATCTGGCCCGCTCTCTGGCCCGAGGTCTGGCCGAATTCAAAAGAGCCTCTTCCGAGTTCAAAGAAAGCTTTAACGCAGATGAGCAGGACACCGCTGTAGGACCGCCGGTAATAGACAACCCTCCCCGTAATTTAGAGACGGAAACAACTACAACTGAAAAACCGGAAAAGGCCTCTGACTCTCCAGATACCCTGGCCGAAAGAGAAGGTGTAAGCCCCAAGGACACCCTCCATGGCTGACTTCAGGCTGCCTTTTACTGCCCACCTGAAAGAATTACGCAATCGACTCATAATATCCTTTTCAGCTGTTGGCATCGGATTTCTCATATCTTACGCTCTGGCCGAAAGGATATTCGTCATCCTTGCTGCTCCACTCTTTGCGGCCATAGGCCGGGGTAATAAGCTTATTTATACCGGACTGCCCGAGGCCTTTATCTCCTATTTTAAAATCTCTATGATAATGGGCTTCATCATTGCCTTCCCGGTTATCATACACCAGATATGGAAATTCGTATCGCCTGGATTGGAAGACAAGGAACGCAAGTATACGTTAGTATTTGTCGGGTCATCGACCCTTTTATTTTTTGGGGGGGCCCTTTTCGGCTATTTTGTGATATTGCCTCTAGCGCTCAATTTTCTCCTGGGTTTTGCCACGCCGGCTATGAAGCCGCTTATTACCATAAAGAGCTATCTGGTCTTTGCCTCCAAGGCACTCATGGCCTTTGCCTTGGCCTTTGAGATACCTTTCTTCCTGGTCTTTTTAGCAAAAATGGATGTCCTCACCTACGAACAATTACGGGCCAGGCGTAAGTATTACATCCTCATTGTCTTCATTATAGCCGCCATACTTACTCCGCCGGACATTATCTCTCAGGTTATGTTGGCCATCCCACTCATTATATTGTATGAGATCGGCGTATTAGGCGCGCGCCTGTTTGCAAGACCGGCAGGTTCTTAAGTATAAATGTTAAGGCACAAAGGACGAGATAAAGCTGTTTTTAAGCTTAGACTTGTTGCGAAGCCGACTTTGTGCTATGCATGAAATACCTGTCATCCCCTGGTGTAGAGGAGTGTGCTCATGAGAAGGATTAGTTTTTATGGTCTGCTTTTATTGATAGTATCTGCTATATTAACCTTACCGTCACATGCATCCGCCGTAGAGCCAATACGTATCGGCGTCTATCTGCCCATGACCGGGCCGGCTGCCGTCTATGGACAAGTAGCCTGGAAAGGACTGCAGATGGTGCACAAGGACCGGCCAACCGTGCTCGGCCGACCGGTCCAGCTCATACTGGTTGATGATAAAAGCGATAAAATGGAGGCGGCCAATGCCGTCTCACGGCTTATCGAAAAAGAACGGGTCACGGCTATAATCGGCGAACTCACCAGTTCCAACACCCTCTCCGGCTCCCCCATAGCAGAGAAGGCACGAATCCCCATGGTGACTCCCTGGGCCACTAATCCTCTGGTAACACAGAAACGCCAGTATATCTTCCGGGTCTGCTTTTCGGATCCCTTTCAGGGCTACGTGGCCGCAAAGTTTGCCCGTGAATATCTCAAGGCCAGCACGGCTGCAGTAATGATAGATATTAGCCAGGATTATTCCGTGGGCTTGTCTAATTTTTTCATGCGGGAATTTACTAAAAGGGGAGGGAGAGTTGTTATCAAGACGGCTTACCAGAGCGGCGACCTGGATTTCACAGCGCAGTTAAGCAGTATAAGCGGCATACGGCCTGATATTATCTATGTCCCGGGTTATTTTATGGAAGACGCCCTTATCGCCCGGCAGGCCCGCGAACTTGGCATCAGGTCAATTATAGTCTCCGGCGATGCCGCACAGGCCAATGAACTGATAAAGATCGGCGGGAAGGCCGTAGAAGGGCTGTATTTTACCACCCATTTTGATGAAAAAGGGGTTACCACAAAAACCGGCCAAGTGTTTGTAAAAAAATTTCGTGAGATAAACAAGGACGCCCCGGACTCCGTAAGCGCCCTTTCCCATGACAGCTATAATTTCCTGCTCGATGGCATTGAAAGGGCCCGTTCTGCCCATCCCGAAAAGATAAAGGACGCCCTGTACAGGACAACCAACTTTGAAGGGGTAACCGGAAAGATCGCTATAAAAGGCCGGGAGACCATCAAGCCAGCAGTAATACTAAAGGTGGAGAAGGGCGGGTTCAGATATATAGCTACTATTCAGCCGCAGTAAAAGGCTCTTGCAAAAATCGTCACACCGGTGAAAACCGGTGTCCAGAGGTATCTCGACCTGTTCGAACTTACTGATTATATACCTTAAATTCGAACCAAGGCATTTACATTTGACGCAAATTTCGCCACTACACCCCATCCTTGCTGGTATGACAGATGAAGCAACCGGTTCTCGCGCCTGTCCCGGTTGTCCCGGCAATGATCAGACCGCCGTCATCAGGATCATACGCCCAGCGAAGGATGTCCTTGTAGGGGGTGCCATGTGGGCGATGGCAGGAGAGGCAAAAGACTTGGTCTGTACCGGGAGTAACAGTATCTGAAGGACCGGTGTACCCTGTCAGAACAGGGCGGGCCACAGGGGCCTGGGGATTGTAAGGGCCTATTGCAGAACCATCCTGAGTGTTATAAAGACGGTATTCTTTATCTGGATCGCTAGGTAGGGCATAATTATTAGGGTGTCTCAGCCAGGGACTGGACGTCCCTACAAATAAGGTATCATGGAACTTCTGATGACAACCGGCACAATAATCAGATATCGAACTATCTGCATCGTGTCCGCCACTTGACGTAAGAACTCCGCCCTTGTATTCATTGTGGTCAGTACTGCTTTTAGTCCGTTCCCAATCGGAATCCTCTATCCCCATTACACCACCAGCGGTATGCTGAGATGAGCCATTTGCAAGGAATCTATAATAAACGGCCTTAGTTGTATTACTCACCTGTGTCACCCCGACAACAGGCTGCTCATCTTCACCATGGTGATACGGATTATGACAGCTGGTACAGTCGGCTACCTTTGAATGGCAACCTGAACAGGTGCTATTCCCGCTTGCCGGGTTAGGGATACCCGGGGCTTCACTCAATTTTGTATCTTGCACGATTCCTGGTATGGTGAGCACATTATGCCCGTATTCCTCACCATTGGTTACCACCCAGTAAAAGTTCCCTCCGGCAAGCTCAGCCCCGGCTTCCGGCGGCACGGTATTGAACACCACCGGGATATTTGAGGACCCGAGGGTCTTGATAGTAGCGCTCACTGTATTGGAATGACAGCCCACACAAGTTCCGCGCGTAAGGGCATCAAATGGTCCCGTCTCGGATATATTCCCCACTCCAGGCATAGCTGCCCCTCCCTGGCTGTTGTGCATGGTATGGCAGTTGACACATTCACCCGTAACTTTGGCCAAGGCCGGAGTTGAAAAGACAAGAAAATGGAAGGTGGAAAATAGAAAAATGGATGAAAGAGCGGCTGATCTGATTAAAGCCATTAATTTATGCTTCCATGCCATTGCGGGCCTCCGGGGGGACATCCTCTAATTAATAATGAGCATGGGGCGATTTGTCGCCCCATGCTCATTAAGACAACAATTGTTATCTCTGCTTGCTATGACAGCCAAGACAACCGTACATATTGCCACTGCCTGCACTTTGTCCTGTGGAGGCGTCACCAAGAGCGGTATTATAACCAAACCTCAGGATGTCATAACTCGCAGTGCCGTGCGCACGGTGGCACGACAGACAAGTAGCATACTTTGCGCCTGCGGTATTGGTGGCTCCACTAACAAAACCAAACGGGTTGTACTTACAGTCCGCGTTTGAAGAGATAGCATCGTCCGCCGGATCCCAGGAAGTTGGCAGGGCCACATCCGTGGGATGCCGCTGCCAGGGGGAACCCGAACCTGTGCCTGCACCATGAAAATCGCCGTGACAGTTGGCGCAAAGCTTGCTGATGGTATCATCGGTTCCACCGGCGATATAAACGTTATGCGCATAAGTGGCATCTGTCCGCGTATAACTCCCCGTCGGCGCCGTAGTATTTAAATTCAGCGCCTCTTCATAATCTGACGCCCCTAGTCCTGTAATACCGACAGGCGCTCCTCCATTGTAATTCCAAAGGATACGGTACACGGTCGGGCTGTGGTGACCGCCTTTGACCGCGCCCATCTCATCGGCTACGGTCTGAGAACCGTGACAACCGTTAACACCGGCGCAGGACAAACCATTAGCGGTACCCTGATACCAAGTCGAATTATAACCTGGGGGGGTGGCTGTGCTCTCTAAGGAATGTGCCTTGCCCAGGTTGTCTGTCCCGTCATCGACCGCCGGGAAGTACCCGCCTGCCAGACAAATTTGGTCGGTAAAGGCGCCGCTGGTGCTCTTAACGTAAGGAAATCCACTGCCACTGAGAGGATCACTGCCGGATGTTGTATGACAACCCAAGCAGGTATTGTTGACCAAGGCGCCGAATGGGCCGGCGGCATTGACATCAGCTCCAGCCTGACTATTGTGCATGGTATGGCAGTTGACGCAAGGACCAGATACCGCTGCCAGGGCCATACCTCCCATGGCCGATACAAAGGCCATAGACAGTAAACAAACTAATAACTTTTTCATTATCTATACACCTCCTTTCCTTTAGAAATTCTATGTCTTGCTTTCATATCCATAATCCTGCCTCCTAAATATAGCGTATAGCGATTAGTGTGTAGTAGTGGTTAGCGCTTAGAAAAATTTTAAAGTTCCTCACCTGCCCTGCCGATAAGCCAGTTAAGGTAAAATTTACGTTTTTACCTATTAAAAACTATAATCATTTTTACAATAGAAAACAGGGCGAAGTCAATGAAAAAAAGAGCACTAAGCTATCAGCTTAAAGTCTGTTTATGACCTGAATCTGTAGCAAGTTCAATGCCAAAACCTTTAACATATATAATTAATTGATATAATTGATATTTTTTGTTAGATATTATTTGCAGCCATTGACTGATGTGGAAGTGTTTTTCACACTCGGTGGGGAAAAAAGATTCCAATGTGGTATTTTGGTGCCCACGGGTTAGCCACAGAGCGCACAGAGGACACAGAGATAGAAAATAAAGTCAGGATTTAGAAGTAAATGTGAGACCTTGACAATAATCGCTAATCGCTATACGCTTTTTTCTATACACTATGTTCAAAGGAGTATCCCTATGAAACGATTGCCCTGCTTAATAATAGTATCGGTACTAATCCTGGCCTCGGCCTGTGCCCGGTACGAGACCCGTATCGTCCCTTTTAAGATGCCGGAGGCATATCACAATGTCCAGGCCATAGACGGCGCTAAAGTGGCAGCCGTGGCCTACGATGACTCTAATACCGCGCGGGAAGCCTTTGGATTTGATATTCGTGGGGCCGGACTCCTGCCGGTGCAGGTTGTCTTTGACAACCAGGGCGGTAAATCCCTTCTCATAGACCCCACGCATACCTATCTAATCGACAAAGAGCATAACCTCTGGCCAGTCATGGAAGGCAGGCTGGCCTATGAACGGGTCGAAAAGAAGACCGAATTGGGCGAAATCAGCGCAGGTGCAACCAAACATGCCTTCCTGGCCGGCGCTGCCGGCGCCATTATCGGAGCGGCGGTAGGCATTGTGACCGGTGAAAATGTAGGTGAGGCTATAGGCAAAGGAGCGGCTGTGGGTGCGGCTGCCGGCGCCACCCTGGGTGGGGCGCAGGCTTACGGCTCCCAGGAGACTCGCTACCGAATAATGGATGACCTGGAAAAGAAGACCCTGCAAAATAATGCTATTCCGCCAGGACAAATAGCGCACGGCTTTATCTTCTTCCCGGGAGAGGCCAAGTCAGCTAACGAGCTACGCTTACAGTTAAAAGAGTTGGAAACGGAGAAGGTGCATACGCTGGTGTTGGCTTTTTAAACAAAAAAGGAACTATTCAGCCACAGATTCACACAGATGAACGCAGATAGGTTTAAATACAAAGAAATCACAGATATTATTCAGAGCGACATAATTCTTTGCGGATAATAATGTTCCCTGTCATTCCGGGCTTGACCCGGAATCCAGTGACTCCGATCATGCCTCCGGCAGATTCGCACGCCTACGGCGTATCTTCGACAGAGGCGAACCAGATTAAGACACTCTTGGACACCGGGGTTCACCAGTGTGACGACTTTTGCAAGAGCCTCATTATGATAATAAGAAAAAATATCAGTGACGATCAGCGCAGATCGGCGGCTGAGTAGTTACACGAAAATTACGCAGCTAAGGTGCAATGGCTTCGGATGATCCGGCCAAGCTCGGCCCATTTGACCGGTTTCTTTAAGAGAATGGCGGCATAGCCTTCTTCGAGGGTCTTTTTGGCCTGGATGGCAGTGGGGTTACCGGTTAAAACCAGGATATTGGCCTCCGGATCAAAGGCCTTTATCTCCCGCGAGGACTCATACCCATCCATAACCGGCATATCCATATCCATTAATACCAAGTCAGGGCGGAGTTCTTTGTACTTTTCCAACCCCTCCATTCCATTAGCGGCCTGGGCAACGGTAGAATAACCTTCCATTTCCAATATCTCGCTCAGAGTGCTTAACACACCCAAGTCATCATCGACAATCAATATCGTCCCGTTACCCATTAGGAACAGTCCTTACAGTGATTTGGAATCTTTTAGGATAAGCATACTCCTTTGTCAAGAAAAAAACAACATGTTGTATAAAAAAATTTTGTTGATACAATATTTAGTAAAAACAGTGGGTTATAGGCCACTAAAATAGGGACTTTCCGGGCGGTCAATGAGAAAGGTTAATGATTACAAGGTGTTCAGCTATTTACCGCAGAGGTCGCCGCGAATGCCGAGATAACATAGTGAATAGCTTACAGTTTTTCGCTGCGGGCTCCGCGCCCTCCTGCGGCAGATCTATGATGCTCAGCGGTGAAAAGTTTTTTTACGAGACCATCAGCCTTCAGCCTGTCCAGATATACCGCTTTTGACTACCGACTACCTCATTCCAGTTCGGCCCAATTATGCCCTGAGCGGACATTGACTACCAATGGCACGGTTAAGGTTACAGCCTTTTCCATCTTTTCCTTAACGAGCGGGATTACCCCGGACACCTCTTTCTCCGGGGCCTCCAGGATCAATTCGTCATGGACCTGCATAATCATACGTGCTTCATAACCGCCTGTGCCTAGAGCGTTGTGCGCCTGGATCATAGCCACCTTAATTATATCTGCCGCTGTGCCCTGAATTGGGGTATTAACGGCCGTACGCTCCGCAAACTGTCTGGCAGTGCTATTTCGGCTGTTGATGTCCGGGATTTGCCGGAGACGGCCCAGTAGGGTCCGGACATAACCCTTCTCCCGTGCGGAGACGATAGCCTCCTTTATAAAATTTTCTACACCCCGATACCTGGCGAAATAGGCATCGATAAAAGACCGGGCCTCCTTTTGTCCGATCCTGAGTTCCTGCGCGAGACCAAAGGGGCTCATGCCGTAAGCCACGCCGAAATTGATCGTCTTGGCCACGCGGCGCATCTCGGCCGTGACCATCTGCGGAAAGACGTGGAAAATTTCAGCCGCAGTCATGGTGTGCACGTCTTCCCCTTTTTCAAACGCCCTCGCAAGCCCCTCATCCTGAGCAAAATGGGCCAGAATGCGCAGTTCTATCTGCGAATAATCAAAAGATAGCAATACCCGGCCGGGGTCGGTAATAAAGGCCCGGCGTATCTGCCGTCCTTCCTCAGAACGGATAGGTATATTCTGTAGATTGGGTTCACTGCTGCTCAGGCGCCCTGTGGCCGTAACCGCCTGGTTATAATAGGTATGAAGCCTCCCGGTGGCCGGATTAATCAGTTTAGGCAGTGCATCCACGTAGGTAGATTTCAATTTTGCCAGGTTGCGATAGGCTAAAATCTGCCCTGGCAGAGGATGATAAAGAGCGAGATCCTCCAGTATGCCGGCTTCCGTCGAATAAGCGCCGGTTTTTCTCGTTTTCTTCAGATGGGGCAGATTTAATCTCTCAAAAAGTATCTCTCCGAGCTGCTTTGGGGAATTTATGTTGAATTCACAACCCGCCGCCGTAAAAATTTTGCTTTTAATCTCACATAGCTGTGCATCAAGCTCCTGAGACATCCGGGCCAGAAAGGCGAGATCGATCCTGACGCCTGTCATCTCCATTCCTGCCAGAACTTCGAGAAGAGGCATTTCTACCTCACAAAAAAGATTATATAGTTCCCTCTCTTCCAGATCCGACAATAACCGGCTGGATAGTCCGGCTATAATTCCGGCGGCCGCACAGGCAGAAGACATGGCCTGGCCGCCCAAATCACCCGGATGGACGCCTAAATAATGTTCCGCCAACATTTTCAAACTATCCGCCTTCCGGGAGTGGCCCAGAGGGTCCAGAAGATAGGCGGCGATCATCACATCTAAGTAAGGACCTGAGACAGGGACGCCGTTTCTTTGTAAAATAATAAGATCATATTTCAGATTGTAACCGGCCTTAACCCGCAAGTTATCTCGCAAGAAGGCAGCAATCCCATCGATAGCCGATGATTTAAATGTTACATCCGGTAAAGGAATATAAAATGCCTCTGTAGGGTCTATACACAGAGCTATGCCGGAAATATCGGCCAACATCGGATCCGGCGATGTGCCTACAACCGTCAGACTAAAACCTTTAGCGCCTTCAAGCCTCGAAAGCATTCCGGCTAAGGCATCTTCCGTGTCGACCGACCGGACTTTGGCCGCCGGCTGCTGCCCATCGTCGTTGACCTTGGCATCTGCCGGCTCCAGTTCCTTCAGTAACTTTGTAAATTCCAATCCGGCAAACAGCTCTCTTAAGGCAGCCGGATCCGGGGGGCCGACCCTTAGCATGGAAAGATCAATCTCTAATGGGACATCAACATGAAGCTTAACGAGTTCTTTGGAAAGAAGGGCCTGTTCTTTATAGGCAGTCAACTTTTCCCGTAATTTTGGCTTATCAATACTCTCTATGGAGGTTATGAGGTTTTCTACGGACCGGTATCTTTGTATAAGGCTTAGCGCCGTCTTGGGGCCGATGCCGGGAACACCGGGGACATTGTCAATGGCGTCACCGGCCAGGGCAAAGATGTCGGCCATCTGCCCGGGCTCGATGCCGTATTCCTTACGCAGGCTCTCGATGTCTATCCGGCGATCCTTCATGGGATCCCAGATGGTTACGTACGGAGAAACAAGCTGCAGCAGGTCCTTATCGCCGGAGACGATGACGACCCTGTTCTCATCAGAGGCCAAGCGTTTGACTATAGTCGCTATGAGGTCATCGGCCTCGTAACCTTCCAGTTCAAAAGCCGGCAAATTTTCTGCCCGAATAATATCCTTTATATAAGGTAGCTGAACAGATAGATCATCCGGCATGGCCGGGCGGTTGGCCTTATAAGTCTCCAGCAGAGCGTGCCGGAACTTAGGCCCCCGGGCGTCAAAGACCATAGCCAGATACTCGGGACTCTTCTCCCGTAGCACCTTGAGCAGCATGTTGGTTACGCCGAAAATGGCGTTTGTAGGCAGGCCCTGAGACGTAGAAAGGTGCGAGATGGCGTGATAGGCCCGATAGATATAGGAATGGGCATCAATAAGGTACAATAAAGCAGGATGTTCGGCCATGCCGATTTATAACGCTAAAGACGGCAGGCTGTCAATTCGAAGATACGCCGGTGGCGTGCCTGCTGCATCCCGATCCATTTAAGTAAAATTCTTTAGTTTCCACCCGAAAATCCAAAAGTTCCGGCTGAGCAATCAGCACTCAGCTCTCAGCGTTCAGCTTAACATATTGTTTGTCTTATTTTTTTACTGACGGCTGAAAGCGGATCGCTGAGGGCTTTCATTCGGAAACGACAGTTTCCGGATGAAAACTAGTTAATATTTTGGGAAGATTCCGGTCTTGCTCCTGCCTCTCAATGATTCCCGCAGGCGCTCTCATGCCCATGACCTGCACAGGTATGCTGGTCGGTAAATTCAGGCAGCCTGTTGGCCTGCAGGGCATCCAGGGCATCTTTTACCTGGCCGCCTTCACGATACAGAAAGACGCGAATACCAGCCTGTTTAAATCCCAGGAGTGGCCGCATACCCATACCGCCGGAGATAATCCCCTGTACCCCGTTTCTGGCCAGAAGCATAACCGGAGCCAGACAGGCGCCAGGTTCATGCCCATGATTGGGTATCACTTCCACATTTTGGATGGTTGTCTCATCTATTGTCGCTATCGTATAGACATCACAGTGCCCGAAATGTCCGGAAAGCCCGGCCTCAAGCCCTCCGGGAAAATTGGAAGGGACAGCGATCTTTACCATATTTAAAATAACCTCCTGCACAAAATTTTAACTCAGCGTCACAAATCAGATTTCTTCCTCTTCGACCTCTTCTATTTCTTCTTCAGGTATCTTCTCTTCAGTCTCCAGCTCTTCTTCATAACCTGCATAAGCGTAAATGGCAAGTATATCTTCAAAGCGCGCTGCCTTCTGCGGATCCCGGGCGCTTATAAAAGGCGCAAGCATCTTTCTTACCTTGGCCGGTTCTATACTAACCGTTGGGTCTGCCTGACACACGGGACAACTTTTGATATGACGAATCGCAAAATCTACCATTCTAGCCGGCGCCAGGGCATCCTCAATTATTTGGTCACTCCAATCCCTGGCCAGCTTTTTTAGGCGATCACACTGCATAGGCCTCTTTCCTCTATGTGTTTGTTTAGCGTGCAATTATCTATCCTTGTTGCCGGGTGGTTTTTAATGTATTCCAAAGCGTTTTTTGTTATAAGATTTTTACGGCCAATGCAAGAAAAAAGTTTAGCATTTTTATTTTTGCCTGACCCGGTAAACCTTTTTAATAATTTAACGTCGAATTCTAAAAAAACAAGCCGCTTGATTTTAGACAGACGATAATCCAAAAGGAGAGCTATTATGACAGTTACAAAAAAAGGTCTTATGCTTGGTTCAGGTCTCATCATTATGTCCCTTTTTTTATTTTATCCGGCCAAAGGCCGCGCTGAAGTAGATGTCAGCGTCAACATAGGCCTGCCGCTCCCGTCGGTTGTCATTTCGTCCCCGCCCGCCGTGGTCATGATTCCGGGATCTCCGGTCTATTTCGACCCGGATATTGAAGTGGATATTTTCTTTCATCGCGGCTACTGGTACAGGCCATATCGGGAGCGCTGGTATCGGGCTACTCATTATAACGGGCCTTGGAGACACATCGCGCGCCGTGCCGTGCCTATTGCAATTGTACACGTGCCGCCCAGCTACAGGCATATACCCCCGGGCCATGAAAGGATTCCTTATGGACAATTAAAAAAGCATTGGAAGGAAAGGGAAAGGGTCGGGAAAAAAGCGCATAAATCATATAAACACGGGCGACACGGCGATTAACGATTGTTCGTCCAGAGACCCCTATCTACCCTCCCCCTAGCCCCCTCCCGTCAAGGGAGGGGAGTTTTAGGGAGATTTCCGGATGGAAACTACCCAGCCATATTAAGACAAACAATGTTAATAAAAAGTGCCAGGAGGTAACATCATGAAAAGACTATGCGTTATTGTATTAACCTTGACGTTAGCGCTTTTATGGTCGTTTACAGCAAAAGCTGTAGATGAGGAGACTCAACTAAGAACCGAGGCCGAGCGGATAAACCAGTTGACAACAAAGGCGGGTGGGGGTACAGAAGCTAATGTAAAGATAAACTCGGTTTTCGAAAATTGGGGGTCAAAACAGCCTTCACAATCAGTCACAGCCGCCCGGAATTTAAAAATGGGCTACGGAGAGACCATGATCGCCGGGGCCCTGGCCGCCGAATTATATGAAAAAGACCCGGTAACTTATCCCACTTATGACGCCGCATATCAGAAGGTATTAGACCTCAGAAGCAAAGGTGACCAAACCACCGGCTGGGGAGTGGTCGCCAGGGATCTAGGGGTAAAACTTGGCCCGGTGGTAAAGGAAATGAAAAACACCGGAGCCTTCGTAGGCGGCCAGGCAGACCGTTTTTCAAACAATTATGCTAAAAAGGAAAAACAACAGGTGCGGGAGCAAGTGCAAAAGCAGGTACGGGAAAAGACTCAAACCAGGGAACGGTTAAGGGACAAAAGCTGCGACAAGGAGCAAAAATGTAATCAACTACGCAACCGGATTGAAAACGGAGCAGGAAGCGGGTCTCCCTCCGGCCTACGCGGTGGAGGCGGCCGGGGACGGTAATTGAGAAGACAATTTGAACATTTTGAACAGGTCAAGCGGCTCTAAGTAATATATCCTGTTTCTCTGCGTGCTCTGTGGTTAATCTTAGCACGAATTCAGACTAATGGAGAAAGGTATGACTCATAACCTCAGGTTGTGGCTGGCGGGGTTGGTAATAGCGATTCTTTTATGTGGGACCGGGATAACCTACGGGCAGACTTCAACTACCGATGAGCTGTACGCTGAGATCGGTTTTAACTTTTATACCGGCGATTACGGAACAAACACAGACACAGATACATATACCGTACCACTTACTCTCGGCTATTCACCCAGCCGGCTATGGGATTTTTATCTCAGCATCCCGTATATACACCAGAGCGCCAGCACTGCCGTCACCGTGGCCGGGAAACCAATCCGCGTGAAGAAAAACCTGCCCGGCGGTAGAAGCAAAATTACGGAACAGTATATCGATACCGCCTCGCACAGCGGGCTTGGGGACATCTGCCTCGGCGGAAGTTACACAGTGCTTGGAGAGACGTCCGATGGACCGGCCATTTACGCCCTGGCAAGCATCAAGTTTCCCACCGCCGATGAAGAAAAGGGCCTGGGCACAGGTGAATATGATTATTGTTTAGGCGTTGGCCTGGACAAAAGAATCAATAAATGGACGCTCTTTGGAAATGCAAAGTATAATATCATCGGATCACCCGGCGGGATAGACCTGGATAATTTCTTCTCTATGACGGCCGGTGTGAGCCATCAGTGCACTACCGCTTTTAAAGGTTCGGTCTCTATCTACGCCGCAGAAAGCGCTTCGGTCGAATCTGACAGCCCGTTAGAAATCAGTTTAAGCGGAGAGTACGTTATTGATAACGATAACAAGGCCTCGGTTTATGTAGTAAAAGGCCTGTCCGACGGCAGCCCGGATTATGGCCTGGGCGCGGCCCTGACGCATTATTTCTAATCCACAGATTACGCAGATTACACGCTTGATTAAAGGGCGCCTTTACGGTGCCCTTTGCCGTTTCTGCAAGAAACCCAAATCCACCGTCTAATTTAGCTATCGAGATTAAAATCAGCAGGTTATGGAGTATTCCTGATCACCGGCAAGATATTATATGCAAGGCGCTGAGGAGCGACGACTGAGGCGTATGGAGCAATACGCCGCAAGGAGGAGCGATCGAAGGCAACGCCGCAGATGATGTCTTGATGGTGGATCAGGGGAAATCTATTAAATTGACAACCCCCCTCCCTGCGTATTATAAACTTATCCATGCCAAGACGCATATATCCCATCTTTCTATCCGCTTGCTTTTTGCTTGTCGTCTTACTCCTGAGAACAACCTGGGCGGCGCCGCCCATTACTTATACCCCGCTTAACTATCAAGAAATCGGGGCTGGCCTTTGGTTCGCGAAAGTAGCTATCTATAAAGAGAAACAAAAGGCGGAAAAGCTGATTTTGGTCAAAATAGATCCGAAGAAGAACAGATTTCGGGTACTGCATGATAAGAATGTCAAGACGATAGAGGAGTGGCAGGCGGTTACGGGCGCCAGCGTCATCTTTAATGGAAGTTACTTCCGCGAGAACTTCGACCCGTGCGGCTTAATTATAAGCGACGGGCAGATTAAAGGCCATGTCCGGAATCGCTACATGAAGGGTATGTTTGTGGCAGAACCCAAAAAAAATAATTCACCGCAGGCCGCAATCCTTGATCTGACGAAAATGAGTCCGGCATCCAACAACTTTTCCTGGAGCCAGGGGTTGCAATCTTTCCCCATGCTCATAGACAAAAATGGCGTTGTCCGAGTAAATCAGAGCGATCTCAGGGCCAGCCGCACGGCTATCTGTACAGCTAAAGATGGCTGCGTAATTGTAGTGCATACCGAAGAGACGTACTTTACGCTCTATGATCTGGCCCACTTCTTAAAAAAATTGCCGCTGGACATTGAATATGCCTTAAACCTGGACGGTGGTATGGCGGCTGAGCTTTGTATCAGAACCGGAGGTCTGAATTACACGCACTACGGATACCAGATGTCGAATTATACCGGAGAGCTTAGTCTAAAAGGTCTCCAGGCCAGGATACCTTTGGTAGTCGGGGTATTTCCGCGCTAATAAGAGAAAGATAGTTAGGGGTCAGATGAGCAATGAGGTGTTAAAAGCCATCTACGAAAGGCGCAGCGTACGGGATTTCAGCCCTATGCCGGTTGCCGAACAACAGGTGATGGAAATAATCCGGGCCGGCAGTTGGGCCCCGTCTGGATTGAACAATCAGCCCTGGCGCTTTGTCGTGGTCAAGGATTCAAAGGTAAAAAAAGAAATAGCCGGGCAAACCCACTATGGGTCCATAATTGAGGCCGCTCCGGTTATCATCGCCGTATTCCTGGACCGTAAGGCCATGTACCACGAAGTGAAGGACACCCAGGCTATCGGAGCCTGTTTACAAAATATGCTGCTCTCCGCCCACGCCCAGGGTCTGGGGGCAGTCTGGCTGGGAGAGATATTAAAGAATAAAGAGAAGGTGAGCGAAATCGTTTCCCTGCCCTCGCACCTGGAGTTGATGGCGGTTGTAGCCATCGGCCACCCCGCACATCGCAATCAGACGTCGGAGCGCAAGGGGCTTAACGAGCTGATATTAAAGGTAATCTAAGCGCTCGGACGTTCAATACTTTCCTTTAAAGATAACAACGGCAAAGAGCTTTTCGGAAACCAAGCCGACCTGAAGATATGGCAGCCCTTCCAGACTTGCAAGGCTACGGCAATGTCTATGACCTGCACCAGGCTATGGTGGGGTGTACTGTCAATAGTGGACAGGGCCACTTTAGGCAGCTCTCCTTTTAATAAAATATTTCTGTGCGAATACAGCCGGAGCAACGTTGCCTATAGCTGAGTGTCTCCGGATACGGTTGTAAAAT
>JBFMFO010000008.1:0-109739 GCA_040754095.1 Thermodesulfobacteriota bacterium
CAGGGAAGAAAAAAAGTTTTGCGCGCGGGGAAAAAAGAAGTAAAAGGAAAATGGCCTACTTTTGGCCGGTCAGCCTGGCCTACTTCTTCATCGGCTAAAATGGCCTATTTTCTAACCGGCGGTATTACTGATACACAAGTTCAACCTTTCTTATGTTATCTACCGCTTTTTTGCACGCTCTTGGAGTCTTTCTCCTCGCCACGACGACCTTGGATAGTCACTTCCCTCATTAATTGCAAAAAACTTCGCCCCGGGGCGTATTCCTCTGTTAAGGCCATCGTCCTTAGGTCAGTCTACGCGTAAATTGTAAAAAGTATCGGCAAAAAGCAGTGACGAGTCAACAGTGAAAATATAGGTACAAAATAGTGATATTTTCTAGTTAGTTTTGGAGGGTTTGAAGGTATGACCTGAGATTGACCTTTATATTCCTCAGGTTAAGCTTGGTTCGCAGGTTATACCGGTGTGTTATGATGGTATTATTAGAGAGATGCAGCAATTCTCCTATCTCTTTGGTCGTTTTGCCATCCCTGATCAGGCCGGCAACCTTAATTTCTGTCGCTGTAAGATTCAAAAATTTCGATGATAACTTGGTGATAAACGGAGAGATAATATCTCTCATATTTGATTCCAGGACCCTGATATAGGTCATCTGGTCATTGTCCAACCGCCTTTTTTTTAATTCTTCAATATAAGGCATAATTAAGGTTTTCACATTCAACAAGATTTTTTCTTCGAGTTCTTTCTTGTCGTCTTCCCTCTGTTTCAATAAAACCCTCAAAGCAGCGTTAACCTCTTTCAGATGGTTAGCCTGCATCTTCAATGTCTCTTCACTCTTTCGTAGTTCTTTCTCCGCCTGTTTGCGCCTGTTAATGTCTATCCAATAACCGACTATTTCCAACGGTCGTCCTTCCGGGTCACATATTAACCTTAATTCATCATGCATCCAACGATAGCTGCCGTCCTTGTGTCGGAAGCGATATTCGTGGGTGTGATGCCCACTTTCGAAGAGAAGGTGCAGATCCGAGAACACACGCGGCGCATCCTCAGGATGGATATGGCCGGCCCAGAATTCCGAATCTTCCGTGAATTCCTGTGGCTTATAGCCGAGTTGATCCTCTATGTTTTCACTCATAAAAGTAGCCGGGTAGTCACCTGTTGGTTTGCAGGTATAAATTACTGCCGGAGTGCTGGTCAGCAGATACTGTAGACGCATCTTGGTCGCAATAAGGTCATCCTGCATACGCTTGCGCTCCAAAGCGTTAGCGAAGATTTCTGCTGCCAATTTAAGCAGGGTGATACTCTCTTGTGACCATGTTTTTTCAGACCGCACCGAGTCAAACCCGAGAAAGCCGGTGAGAGTACTTTGGTAGGCCACCGGAACAACTATCAGCGACTGGATGTCCTGCGCTTCCAGGGTCTCTTTTTCAGCCTTTGCTTCGGGCGGGAGGTCGGCAACCCGAGGGATATGGATATTCTCGAACCGGTTAAGCCTCTCCATCCACCAGGGAACGACTTCGACCGACAGCCCTTTCAGATTGTCAATCTGCGGTTCAATCCCTTCCGCACACCACTCGTGTGTGTTATCCATTGTTCTGCCGTCCTCGGAAAACAGGAAAAGGTAACTTCGGTCAACCTTGGAAAAAGTTCCTATTAATTCGAGTGCGCGGGTTATCTCGCTGTCAATGTCCTCTGTCGAGTTGATAAAACCTGTTGATATGGCGGCAACGATTTTTCCCAATGAGACTTGACGCTGTAGTGCCTCCTCCGTCCACCGGCGGGCAAGAACCTCTTTCTCCAATTCCTTGATCCGTTGTTCCAGTTCTTTATAACTCTGTTTACCAGCCATTAAAATATCCCCGGCATTGCTCCAAAGGCTTTTCGGGTTAAGTGAAGGGTAATAATTTATGGTGTAATGATATGGTAAAGGACATACGTCTGTCAACAAGCAACAGCGTCCTGAATCCACGATCAAAATCCTAATAGGGTGGTTTAGCGAAGCCCCGACTACCGAGCAGAACGGGGACAAATCCGAAACTCGAATTTCGAAATCCTAAACAAATTCGAATTCTTAAATCCCCAATTTCCAAAACTGCCGCGGAGCCTGGTCAGTTTTTAATTTCAGATCTTGGTCATTTGGTATTGTTTCGAATTTCATGCTTCGGATTTCTTGTTTGAGATTGACCTGCATAGGAAATGTAACGTATTTTCAAAAAAATCCGGGCTGCTAATAAAACAGACGGTATATTGGGGTGGCCTGACCTCCCTTGCTTTTACCCCGGTGATATTGTACCTTTCGTTTGCATGCATTCAGCATTCAGCGAATAGCAAGACAAGAAAAAAACAGGAATATGTATTTCATAAGAAGCTTATGAGATTGTCTTGTAACTCATTATCCAGTGGAGGCGGCGGGCTGTCGGCTGAGGGCTGATAGCTGAGAGCTTCTTACGTTAAGATACAAATGGGCTACTTAACCGCTCGTACCACCCAGGAATTACAGGCTAAAATCATTAACCAAGCCGACGAGGAAACACTTATCCTCACCCCTGGCCGCCGTCTGGCCAGGCGTCTGCGCCATGCCTTCCGTATGGCCCAAATCGAACGCGGCCGGGGGGCCTGGCTGCCGCCAAAGATAGCAACCCTGAATTCCTGGTTAAACGAGACATGGCTTGAATCCTGGCCGGAGAAATGTGTCATTTCGGATATAGCATGCCTCTGCCTGTGGAAAGAAGCGGTTGAGGAAACAACTCTGCCCGAAGGCCTGGAATCTGACATTGGACTATATCGACTTCTCGACGAGACCTACTCTGCAATCATCCGCCACAAGATACCGCCGATAGCCGGAGATTACCTCTACCCCCTAATTGCCTGGCGGCAGAAGGTCATGGAAATTTTCGAAGGCCGCCTGAGGGCAAAAGGCTGCGTCCACCCGGCCTTTTTGCCTGCGCTTATAAAAAATAACTTAAGGGACGGTAGATGTGCCCTGCCCAAGCGGATTCTCTGCGTCGGCCTTGCATCTCCGGCGCCGGTTGAAAACGACCTCCTGACCTGTCTGGCCAAAGACCATGGGGCTGTAATCTGCTCCACGGAATCAAACGAGCCACCCCATATAAAGGCCGTGAGCCTCCCGGACGTGGAGCAAGAGGTCATGTGGCTGGCCCAGGATGTACTGGAAAAGGCACAGGACATGCCGCTGCACCGGATCGGGGTAGTCGTACCCAATATGAGCGCCTACGCACCGCTTGTATCCCGGGTATTCCAGGAATTGATCGGCACCCCGACGGTTGAAGAAGGGGGAAATTACAATATCTCCCTTGGAGAATCACTCTTCAGTCAGCCCCTCATCCAGGCTGCCCTCTTACCCTTACGTCTTATGCTCGATGGTGAAAAACGAGTTTCATTTCTTTCCCTGCTGCTTTCACCCTACTATGGCCTCTGGGACCGCCAGCGGAATATCCTTGCTCAGGCGGACCGTGTCTGGCGCGAATACTCTATCGATCAGGGTCTCAGTGATCTACTGTATATCCTGCAAAAAAAGAAACCGGAAATCTTATCAGTTATCCACCCCCCCGGCCATGACCTGGCTCGCCTTATTCAAAGTCTCACGGGGAAACGAACAGGAGCCGGTTGGATTGAAACGCTTTCCCGCCTGTGGGATATAATGCAATTCCCGGCCATAACTAACGAAGATGAAGAAAGGGTATTCCGGCACCTCCAGGAAAATCTGGCCGCACTGGCCTGCGACCTGGGAAAGGAGAAAATAGACGCCTATACCTTTTATGCGTGGCTTAAATACGCCATCGAGGAGACTAAAGTCAATGTCCCCGGATATGAAGAAGCAGGCATCCAGGTCATTGGTCTCATCGAGTCCCGCGGCCTGTCTTTTGATCATCTCTATGTAGTTGGCCTTTCAACCGGAAGTCTGCCCCAACCGGTACGCCACTTTCCTTTGCTCGCCAGAGAAGAGAAAGGTCTGGTACAGGGAGCTACAATTGAGAGTCAGCATCTGTTTGCTGAGCAGGCCTTCGCCCATTTGATGACAGCGGCTCCGGCCATTACTCTCACCCGCCCTCTGGAAGAAAAAAGCGATCCCCTGCCTGCATCTCCTTTCTGGCCGGAAGGTGAAGAAAATACCGCGGTTAACTACTGGCTGGAGCCGGGGCAGGCCTCCCTGCGGGCTGGATGGTTACGCCAGGCCCACGAAGGCTGGCGGGACCACCCGATCCCCTACCCGACTGAAGATACACCGCTCGTACCTGCGCCCCTTCCAAATGAACTGTCAGTGACAGCTATAGAAAAAGCCATATCCTGTCCCTTTAAATTCTTTGCCGATACCGTATTGCGGCTAAGTGAGCTGCCGGAACCAGCTATCGGCATCTCACCGCAGGAAAAGGGGAACAGACTGCACCGGCTCTTTGCCCGGTTCACAAGCCGGATGCGCAAGCAGGGCGTCTTCCTTACCGACGCAGGACAAAGTGAATCCATACTGAAAGAGTGTATAGCTGAGGCGCTGGCCGACGTCACAGATAATCCATACTGGCAGATTGAAAGGGAACGCTGGTCAGGACTGCTGTCCGCCTGGCTCTGCCTGGAAAGAAAGCGGGGGGAGGAAGGTTGGCGGTGGCTCCTCGAAGAGGCCAATTTTTCGAGCCTGCAAAACACCTCTTGGCCGGTTACTGTCCACGGTCGCATCGACCGGATAGATATAAACGATGGGGAACGCAAGATATGTTGCTGGGACTATAAGACCGGCAGCGCCCCTCCGCCCGCAGATATACATACCCACTTTCTCGCCCCTCAGCTCCCCCTGTATCTTCTGGCCCTCCGGAATGGAAAGATTTCCCTGCCGGGTTCATTTCAAAATCTGACGGCCGGATATATCAGCCTGAAATCCGAGGGAGAAGTCCGGTTCGGCGAGCCGGTCAAAGACGAAGCGGGTTGGGAGGCCTGCCTTTCCGCCTGGGAAAAAGAGATCACAAGTCTCGGCCAACGGCTTAGCGCCGGTAACTTCCCGGCCGATCCCAAACCAATGCCTGAAGGCCGCAGGAACGGGGCCTGCCAATACTGCCCTTATCTGTCCCTTTGCACTTATTGGAAAAAAGAGGAAGAAAACGGTGAGGTAACCGATTGCCATGTCTAGAGAGCCAGTGGACATAGCGGCCCGCACCCGCGCCTTATCTCCGGACAAAAGCTTTCACGTCGAATCCCCGGCCGGTGCAGGTAAAACCTCTCTTCTAACCGCACGGTTTATCCGCCTTCTTTCTGTCGTAGATCATCCGCATGAGATACTGGCCCTTACCTTTACCAATAAGGCGGCAAACGAGATGCGGGAGCGTATCGGCTTTCTTTTGCGCCAGGCGAAAAAAGCCACGCCGTCAAGTGACCCCTGGATTGATAGTCTGTTACCTTACGCCCGGGAGGCATTAAAAAGGCACACGCGTCATATCAACCTGCTTAAGTCCCCGGACGGCCTACGTATCATGACCTTTCACAGCTTCTGTCTCCTCCTGATCAGACAATCCCCCTGGGAGGCGCAGGTATCCTTTGATGCGGTTGTTGCCGGGGACGAAGATCAGGGGGATTTGCTCACCGGGGCCGTTCAAAATACTCAGCAACAAATCTTCGGCCTGCCGCCGGACGACCCTCTGCGTCAGGCGCTGAAACAGCGTCTCCTCCACATGAACAACAACTGGCCGGCCCTAGAAGCCGAACTAAGGCAGCTCATTGCCAGGAGAGACCTCCTGGCCGACCTTATCACCGAGGTAAAAGCAGCGCCGGATAAAGATCGTCTGGCCCGGACCTTGGCCGGGCGTCTGAGCGCTTTTATTTCCTACAGACTGGCAGAATTGCGAAGCTCTTTTGCGGCTACAGAACTGGGCAGCAACTGGTCCTTTCTTCAGGCCCATTTGCATGAAAATAATCCCCCAAAATCCCCCCATACCCCCCTTTGGAAAAGGGGGGCCGGGGGGGATTTAAAAGGGGGGATGGGGGGATTTATCCCGGCCTCCATCCCCGGTTCAGCCTGGGATGATCTGCCGGACTGGCTGGTCATAGCTAATCTGTGTCTCACAAAAGACGGTAAGCCCCGGAAGCAGTTCAGGATCGCAGACGGTTTCTGCAAAAACTTTGGAGAAACGCATTGGGCAGAATGTATTAAGAACTTACCGGAAAGAGTGGCTTCACATCTCCGTTCACTTAGAGAACTGCCGTTGCCTGATACGCCCCTTACCGACCCGGAGGCGCTCTTTGACCTTATCCTTATGGTCGGCAAAACCATACAGGCTTATAACACACTATGTCGAGGACGCGGGGTTATGGACTATGTGGAATTGGAACTGGCAGCCCTGCGCGCCCTCGGCGGTGAAGATACCCCCGCCGATCTCCAACTGCTTCTCGACCGGAAGATATGGCATATCCTTGTCGATGAATTCCAGGATACAAGCCGCAACCAGTGGCATCTCCTGCAGCGCCTTTGCGCCGGCTGGCAACCGGGCGACGGACGCACTGTCTTTATCGTCGGCGATCCCAAACAGTCTATCTATGGGTTTCGCAAGGCCGAGGTATCAATTTTCATGGAGGCCAGGGAAGGCATCCCCATCCCCGGCCAGGGCTATCTAGAACTCACCCCCGTCAATTTGACCACAAACTTTCGTTCCTGTGCCGGATTGATCGATTTCACGAATGAGGTCTTCGGCCGGACGGTCATGGCCCGTCCGGATGAAGAAGTGGATGAAGTGCCTTACCAGGCATTTCTACCCGCACCGGGCAAAGAAGGCAGGGGCAGAATTGTCCTGGCGACCTTCACCAAAAATGACGGCTCGCCGGCCATGGCCGACCGTAGGCCGGATGAAGCCAGATGCCGGGAAGCAGGTTGGCTGGCTGGAGAAGTAAAAAGAATCTCGGCAAATTGTGACGATAAAACCATAGGCATCCTGCTCCCGGCCCGCACCTATCTGGCTGCTTATCTTAAGGCCCTGACCGGAGAGGGCCTTCAGGTGCAGGTTCAAGAGGGAATCTTGCTAAAAGAACGCCCTGAAGTAGTAGATATGCACTCCCTGGCCCTGGCCCTGGCAAGGCCCCACGATGACCTGGCCTGGACCTCGCTCCTTCGTTCCGCCTGGTGCTGGGTAGGGTTAGATATCCTCTATGCGGTATCCGGACAGGAAGGCACGGCCTGGAAAGAAAAGATCGGAATTTTCCATACAAACCCCTCTGCCCCGGAAACAGTGAAAAGGCTATGGGAGTCCATCGCTCCCCGCATGTCTGAGGTCGGGCGACGGCCGTTGGCCAGGGTAGTAGGCGCGATATGGGAAGATATTGAGGGGCCAGCCGCAGTATGTGCCCGGTTTGGACCGGCGGGGGTGGAAAACTGCCGCCGGTTTCTAAAAATCCTGACGGATGCCGAGGCCGGTATCCCGGAAGAGACCATCTCCCGCCTTAACTTATTACTGGAAACCGCCTATGCCCCGCCGGATCCCCTCTCCGTTCGTTCACCGGTACAGATAATGACTGTCCACCGTGCCAAGGGGCTGGAATTTGATGCCCTCTTCCTTCCCTACCTGGACTGGAACCCGTTAGGGGGCAGCGGTAAAGACTCGCCGCCTTATCTCCTGGAATACCTGCCCGGCTCCGCAGGTGAGCATCTTATTGCCCTGCGCCCCGACCGACGTCTAAAGAAGGAAGATAAGACCTATAACCTCCTGAAAGAAATCCGGAAGAAACGCCAACTGGCTGAATCCAAGCGCCTCTTCTATGTTGCCGCAACACGGGCCAAAAAGGAACTCTACCTGAGCGGCCTGGTCACAGAACGAGACGGCGAATCTTCGGCCACGAAAAACTCCTTCTTATCCTACCTCCTGGCACACACCGGACTAAAGGCCAGGGCTGAGTACCTGCCGAACCCTGTCCTCTCCGTAACTGGGATGGCGACCCCGGCTATTTCAATTAAGTCAGAACTCCCGGAGCCTATTCCTTTTACCCCGGAAAGGCTGCCCTATCAGATAATTTCCCCTTCCAGTCTCGCACATTTTCCCTTCTCCATCCCCGGGGGAGAGGGCAAGGGTGAGGGAGTATCCGCAGCAGGGATCGATGGTTACAGTCTGGCCCGTGGGACAGTAATCCATCGTCTTTTTGAACATCTGGGCAAAGGGAAGACCCTTCCGACGGAAAGGGCCGTAGCTGCCGCCATGCTGGCTGAGGGAATAGATGAGCATACGTCTCAGGGATCAGCTAAAGGCATACTGGCCGAGGTTGAGGCCTGCCTGAAGGAAGAATTCTGCGCATACATCCTACGTCCCGATCATCCCTTTGCCGCCGGCGAGTGGATGGTCGAAGACCAGCCGGTCGTAGATGCGCCGGGGCGTGAGACCGGAACCGTACGGAGCGGCATCATCGATCGTGTAGTCTTCGATGGAGCCTACTGGTGGCTCGTTGACTACAAAACCACTCCCTTGCCGTCAGGCATCGGCCTTGAAGAATTCTTAAAGGAACAGGAGATGCTTTACCGTAGACAACTCCTGACTTACCGGGAGATGCTCGCTCAGCAAAAGCAGATTGACCCGGTAAAGATAAGGCTGTTATTGTATTTTACGGCCATACAGAAGGCACATGAGATAGGATTCTAAATCCGGAGGGTGAATGTCATTAGTCAATAGTCATTTGCCACTGGACTTTCCTCATTTTTTATGGAATCCGATGTTCTTGAGCGAAATTTGCTGAAGCAGGGGGCACCCATCGAGGGTGAGCAGGAAGGGGAAAGCCCGCCCTTCAGAGGCGGGAAAGGGCAAGTATTCCCCGCCTGCGAACCCCGATAGGGTCACTGCGGAAGCCATGAAGCGAAGGAATGAAGGATTCCATTTCCGGATGAACATGCATAGCGAGCGAATACGATGCATTTTACCTTGCATACGGAGATTCCCCGCAGCTTGCTGCGGGGAGCTTCAATTTTGGCATTTGACATTAAATAGTGATGCACACAAAGACCGATAAAATAACCGATATCTTCGGGCCGGATGGTTTGCTTGCCGAATCCCTGCCTGGGTTTGAGCACCGTGCCGGCCAGGAAAAGATGGCCGGGGCTGTGCTCGACGTACTCATCCATGAGGGGAAACTCCTGGTTGAAGCCGGAACCGGCATCGGCAAGACCCTGGCCTACCTCGTTCCGGCGGCCTTAAGCGGACGCAGGGTAGTCATCGCCACCGGCACAAAAAATTTACAGGACCAGATATTATCCAAGGAAGTCCCCTTCCTTCAGAAACATCTCTTCCCGGAGCTGGCCGTCGTATGTCTCAAGGGTAAAAAGAACTACCTCTGCCTGTACAAATGGAAACGCCTCCAGATGCAAAGCGACATTCCATTTTCGGAGCAGCTTGACCTCTGGCCGCGATTAAATGCCTGGATAGCAGAGACAAAAACAGGAGACCGGGCTGAACTGCCCTGGCTACCGGACAAGCACCCCCTTTGGAACGACATCAGTTCCTCGGCTGAACAGTGCCTGGGATCGGCCTGCCCCGAGGCGGAATCCTGTCATATAAACATCCTGCGCAAAGAGGCGGCCAAGGCAGATATCATTGTGGTCAATCACCACCTGTTTTTTTCCGACATGGTAGTGCGTGACTCCGGTTATGGCGAGGTCATCCCGCGCCATGAGGCGGTCGTCTTTGATGAGGCCCATCATATCGAAGACGTGGCCACCACATATCTGGGCTACTCGGTGAGCAGCCACCGTCTTTCCGACCTCATACGGGATGCCGAAAAGGAGATAAACACCGGCCTGCCGGCCTCAAAGACAAAACTGGCCTGTCTGAAAAAACTCGCCCACCTGCGCGAGCAGGTTGAGACCTTCTTTAATCTGTTGCCGGTCACCGAGGGAAGGGTCAACATCCGTCGCCCCATTGACCGGGAACCGGTTCTGGGCCCCCTACAGGAGGCCATAACCCGGCAACTGGCCGAGCAGGGAGGGGTGATGGAAAACCTGTCCGCAAAGGATGAGGGGGTTGCTCCTCTAAGCCGCCGTTTCTTTGATATAGCCCGCGACATGGCCGCTATCGCCACCATGGAAGATCCCAATATGATCTACTGGCTGGAAAAGAAGGAGCGTTCCGTCGTGCTGGCGGCATCACCTCTGGACGTTACGTCCGCCTTTCAGGCTAAACTCTACAATCAACTGCCCGCCTTTGTCTTTACCTCGGCCACACTCACCGTAAAAGGGGATTTTGACTTTTACAAGTCGCGCGTGGGGCTTGATGAAGAGACCATAGAGTTGAATATACCCTCGCCTTTTGATTATGCCGGGCAAACCCTGCTTTACATCCCAAAAAATATTCCGGAACCGCAGTCATCTGTCTTCTGCGCCACCATCTCCCGGGAAATAGAAAGCATCCTGGATGCCTCTTCCGGCCGGGCCTTAGTCCTTTTTACCAGCTATCGCAATATGCAGGAAGTTTACCACATCATTAAAGACGGGCTTCCCTTCCCGCTATTAATGCAGGGAGAAAAACCACGCCCTGTTCTCCTGGAACTATTTCAGAGAGACGTTCATTCCGTGCTCCTGGCCACAAACAGTTTCTGGGAAGGGATAGACGTCCCGGGAGAATCCTTAAGCTGCGTTATTATAGACAAACTCCCTTTCACCGTCCCGTCTGATCCGGTCGTGAAAGGGCGGATCGATTGGTTGAGCAGGCAGGGGAAAAATCCCTTTTCAGACTATCAACTGCCCCTCGCCGTCCTCAGTTTAAGACAGGGCATTGGAAGACTGATCCGTTCGAGTAATGACCGCGGGCTTCTGGCCATACTGGACGTGCGCACCCTGAAACGGGGTTATGGCGCTACCTTCCTGCAAAGTCTTCCCCAAACCCGTCTCACCCATAATTTGGAAGAGGTCAGGCGCTTTTTTCTATCCGCGCCTTCCCCATAAGATAAGGCCTTAAAACCGGCGGGATAACCACGCTGCCATCCGCCTGCTGGTAGTTCTCCAATATAGCTACCACTGTGCGGCCAATGGCCACGCCTGATCCATTCAGAGTATGCACCAGCTCCGCCTTTGTCTTGCCCGACCGCCGGAAACGGATATTGGCGCGGCGTGACTGAAAGTCTTCGAAGTTGCTGCATGAAGATATTTCCCGGAAGGTCCCCTGACCGGGCAGCCAGACCTCAATATCATACGTCTTGGCCGCGGAAAAACCGAGATCGCCGGTACAAAGCTCCACCACTTGATAAGGGAGCCCCAACTGCTGTAAGACTTCTTCCGCATCCAGGAGCAGGTTTTCCAGCTCTAAATATGATGTCTCCGGAGTAGTAAACTTGACCAGTTCAACCTTGTTAAACTGGTGCTGGCGGATAAGGCCGCGTGTATCTTTACCGTAAGAACCCGCCTCGGCCCGGAAACAGGCAGAATAGGCCGCATACCGCTTGGGCAACTCCTTCTCCTCCAGTACTTCGTCCCGGTGGATATTGGTAACCGGCACTTCCGCCGTAGGAATGAGATAATAATCCCGGCCTTCCAGTTTGAAGAGGTCTTCCTTGAATTTGGGCAACTGACCGGTAGCCGTCATAGACGTATCGTTCACAATAAAAGGCGGCCAGACCTCTGTGTAGTGATGCCGGCTGGTATGAAGATCAAGCATGAAGTTAATCAGGGCCCGCTCCAGCTGGGCCCCAAGTCCTTTGTATAGGGTAAACCGGGCCCCGGAAATCTTGGCCCCTCGTTCAAAATCAAGGATGCCTAACTCCTCGCCTATGTCCCAGTGCGATCTGGGTTCAAAATCGAACTGCCTGATATCACCCCAACGTTTGGCAACCGGATTATCACTGCTGTCCTTTCCGATAGGCGCTCCCGGATGAGGGATGTTCGGAACAGACAATATAATCGCGGAAAGTGCGCTTTCTTTTTCTTCAAGAACTGTCTCCATCTCTTTAATCCTGTCGTTAACGACCCGCATCTCCTCCATCAGGTGTTCCGCTTTTTGCCCCTCTTTCTTGAGACGCCCCACCTCTTTGGAAACGAAATTGCGCCGGTTGCGCATGTCCTCCACGTCCTGGATGATCTTGCGCCGTTCGGCATCCACAGCTATAAATTCATCCAAAGAAAGGTCAGAGCCTCTTTGCAGGAGCTTCTCCTTAACCAGATCAATATTATTGCGTACAAACTTTAAGTCCAGCATACCATGCATCCTTCCTGTATTGGAAAATACGACTACCCACCAGAGAGGTAACAAAACCCGCCCGGGATGTCAAAATATTTTTGCTGTGGTCTTCCTGAGCACCCTCTGGTTTCTTCGCTTCACGGCTTGCGCAGCGACCCTTTCGGGGCTCGCAGGCGGGGAATGCTTTTGCCCCTTCCAGCCACTAAAGGGCTGGTTTTCCCCTTCCTGCTCGTCCTCGATGGGTACCCCGCTGCTCCAGCAAGTTTCGCTCACAAACACAGAGGGTTCCCTAACAGACCGGAAAACTCCAGTTTTTTTACTTTACAACCGACTGTTCGCCAGTGTAAAGACTGTACCAATTTAGAGGGCCTCAAGAAATGGATAAACAGGTTATTTCCCTTGCCTCATATATCGACCACACGCTGCTTAACCCAACCGTCACCCGGGCAGAGATAATCCGGCTATGTGAAGAGGCCATAGAATATCAATTCGCCTCGGTCTGTATCCCGCCCTGCTATGTATCCCTGGCCGCAGACATACTAAATGGCACGTCCGTTGCCACAGGCACGGTCGTTAGTTTTCCTCTTGGCTATAATACAACCGCCGTCAAGGTAAAAGAGGCGGAAACGGCTTGGAAAGACGGCGCGCAGGAGATCGATATGGTCATCAATCGCGGCTGGATAAAGGACGGCCTCTATCCGCTGGTAGTGAAAGAAGTCCGGGAAGTAACGCAGGTCGCGCCTGATATGATCGTTAAGGTCATCATGGAATTATGCGATTTGACGGGATCAGAAAAAAAAGAAGCTGCCGCAGCCCTGCTGGAAACCGGCGCCCATTTCCTTAAGACCTCTACTGGATTAGGCAAGGGCGGAGCAACCCTTGAGGATGTGCGTTTATTGGCAGAGATTAGCCGCGACCGCATGAAAATCAAGGCAGCCGGCGGTATCCACCACGCGACTGAAGCCCTGGCCTTCATAAAGGCCGGGGCATCTCGTATCGGTACAAGTGCGGGGGTACAAATTATGCAGGAGTATTTATTCAGCCACTAAGGCACCAAGACACCAAAAATCAGGGAATTATTCTTTCAAAACACAAGTGCAGACCTTTGTGTCTTTGTGGCTATCTTTTCGGTAAGATACGTACTTCTACCTTACCCTTCAGAAGTTGCCGGAACTTTTGAGCGTCACTTTCCGTGCCGACAATAGATCCATAGTGCATGGGAATGGCTACGGCCGGCTTGATAGCCAGGGCCGCCTCTGCCGCCTCTTCGGCAGTCATGACATAGGTGCCGGAAACCGGCAGAAGGGCGATATCAGCCTTTATGGTATTCATGTCCGGGGTAAAATCCGTATCGCCTGCGTGGTAAATACAAACACCCTCCACAGTGACAATAAATCCTAATCCGCCCGCTGCCCGGGGATGAAATTTTTTATTCAAGTTGTAAGCGCTGACCACCTCCACATGGAAGCCATCTACTGTAATTTTGTCACCTGGTTTTACTACATTGATATTGCCCTTTAATTTGGCCGCCGAGGTCTTATCGGTGATAATAACCGTCCCTGCCTTTTGAATCCTGGCCACATCTTCCGGCGAACAATGGTCAAAATGCTCATGGGAAATAAATACGATGTCCGCAGGCCTGCTATTTGCCGGCAACTGAAAAGGGTCAAAATAAATTACTTCGCCGCCGCTAACGAGTAAAAAGGCGGCATGCCCCAGCCAAATTAAATTTTTTAAAACTTCTGCTACCATTTGAGTCAACCTCCCATGAAATTTCCCCGGGATCAACAAGATACTATAATCCTAAAGATATCATCCTCGTGATGTCAAGGGGAAAGGATGAAAATACCTCTTCGGAACAGGCGGCCCGCCTCCGAAAAAATTCATGTTTTTGTCATTTCCACCGATAAGACTATTGAAGGCTTGTTCATACTACATAAAACTGTCCGGATAAACCCAAGGCCATGTCTAACCTCTTCCCGAAGCTCAGTCAAAAGATATCCGGGTTCAGAGAAATGATACGCCGGCGCCGGGCCCTACGATACCAATTGAAAGAACTAAAACGCATTCGGGAAAGGTTGTTGTACAAACGAAAGGCCATTACCAGCCTTTAGCTTTGAGCATTCTCTTACGTTCGAGTCGTTCGAACGTTTCGAACATCGAACGTTCTGACGTCTTCTAACTTCCGTATTCTGTCTCCTGACCACCGGCTTTATATCCCGCCCCTTTGTCTGGCCAAAAAACCACTCAAGATAAAAAGAAAGCTCTTATCCAACATTTCTTCCTGATAAGCGCCAATAACTTCAGGCAAGAGCTTAAGATCAATAACGGCCGCACCTTTGACAGTAATGGGAGCTTCAATAGACATGCGCGGGAGGCACAGCACGGGAAACATATCGATATCCTTCCGGAATTCCCTCTGTATAAGCTCCTGAAATAAATGTGCCTTATGCCAAACTTCACCGATTAAAATATCGGCCCCTTTACCATCTATTTGCAAGCGCTTACCATTATTATACAGCCGTCCCGAGATACCACGGGTATAAATCAGAATACAGCCCTGCGGTGTTAAGATCAGATGATCGATGTCGAAATCCTTAAAAACTAAATTATGGAAGGCGAAACATTTCGGCGGGAGATTAGCCAGGGCCGCTGTTACCTCGGCCCTGGCCTTTTCATCTGCGGGAATCGGTCTGAACCATACAGACTGGACATGCGCCCATCTCCTGAGGATCAGGCTAACCAGTAAAAAGAAGGCGGTAATACTCCCTATGATTATACCCATTGCCGGGCGGACAAACAGTCCCAGACCAAAGAGAGACAATAATTCCCTTACAGCGAACGAAACCACGATCGCAAAAAAAAATATCCATAGCCCCCCAAGATGAGGATAGTAACTGGAAATAATGTCCTTCATATAAGGAGATAACACACCCTTCTAGAAGAGTAAACAACCACCGGGAAAAAAGAATTACAGGCCACGGCCTACCGTATGCAGGTTATGGAAGTAAAAAATGAAAGTCGGTAGATTCACATCCGCCAAGGGCGAACATCTTCGACCGTAGGAGAAAAAGGTTATTATAACACAAGTTCATAGTTACGCTTTATGCCTTTGAGGAATTTTTCGTAAAGAATGTCCTCTTTCATTAAGAAGAACCACTTGACCTTGAGTATGGTTTCCAGGCTCTCATGCCCTATAAAATGTCTGGAAAAGGTCTCCCCTAACTTCGTGAGACTATCCAGGGTCTTTTGGGTATCAATATTGATACAATTGATACCGGAAGCGACCTGCTGATACTCACGAAACCTTTCATCCAATATACGTTTAAACTCCTCTCCGCAAGTTACAGGCCACGGCCTACCGTAGGCAGGTCCTGTCTTGCCTGGTTCGGATATTTTTTTTACATACAAATTGCGGAGCTTGTCTGCCAACTCTCCATTAAAAGTCCACCGGAGACACAGGTAATCAATAAATAACGATAAAACCAAAAATTCACAAAACCGGTCATCCGATAATTCTGCTTCGGGAATCGCCGCTGCAAGCTCCTCATACATTTTAGCAAATTGACTGCGCGCCAACGCCTTCTTAGTAAATAACTTTATAAATTCCTCAGGGGTTATCTTTTCCCTACGCACCGGCAAGGCATCCTCCCCCAGGTGAATCAGTCATCAAACGAATCCATAGAGTTTAAAGCTAAATTTACATCTTTTATTAATGGTTATATTAGATTGAATGATGCGGGTCAAGATATTTTTGGATTTCCGGCCGCCTTCCGATAAGAAATTAAAGTGCACTCACAGGAGAACAACAGCCACCATGTTCGACATAGCCAAGGTCTTAAAATCCATAGACCAGCTTCCGCCCCTTCCTGAGGTCAGCCAAAAGGTTCTCCAATTGGTCAATGACCCGGGGTCCTCAGCCTCTGATATCGTAGCAGTAGTCCGTCACGACCAGTCCATAACCGCCAACGTCCTCAGACTTTGCAACTCGGCCTATTTTGGTTTGAAACGCAGGGTTGATTCGTTAGTCCAGGCCGTTGTCCTCATAGGACAAAACCAACTCGCAGAATTAGTTATGATTAGTAGTTGTATCCATCTTTTCCGTAACGAACATAAAGGATACAATATGAAAAAAGGCGAACTGTGGCGACATGCTATCGCTTGCGCCCTTCTATCGCAAATCATTCTCAAAAAAATGGGGTCTGCCCCTGACCACGGCCTTTACACCGCCGCCCTTCTCCATGATATAGGAAAAGTGATCATGGACAACCACATGAAAGATAATTATCAACAGGTAATCGGCCGGATTCGAGAGGCCAATGTGCCATTTCACGTTGCAGAGCAGGAAACGTTGGGGATAGATCATGCCGAAGTAGGCGCGCAAATTATGGAGGTCTGGAATTTACCCGACAACATAGTCAGAGGAATTCGTATGCATCACCATCCTGAAGCCAGGTTCGGGTCTAAGAATTTCGGCTCTATCATACACCTGTGCGACCTGCTCAGCCTGCATAAAGGCATAGGCAGAGACTTACATGAAACAGATGCAGTTACCCTGAAAACCTTCCTGAAAACGGCACAACTCTCAGAGGAATTTGTGGACTCTTGCACCCAGGAATTAGAGGAAGAGATGGAAAAAACAGCGGCGGTTATCGGTCTCGTCTAATAACCCCATGACCTGTCTACGATAGACTGTTGGCGAAGTTCAAAGTCCAAATGAATGTTAAAGTGCCAACCCCATATTTAATACGGGGCAAATGTTGGGATTTTTAGTCATTTGGATTTGATTTGTCCGCCTGAGGCGGATGGATTTTGGCATTTGAAATTCACTCAAAGACGCATCTACGAATCGAGATTTTCTGCAAGCCTAAATCGTGGAGCTCGCCCGAACTTTAAGTCTTGTCCCTGGTAAGATAGTATCTCTCCGAATATTATTCCATACCCGAAGGTCGGCCGGGGTAATGTTATATTTCTGAGCGATATTCCACAGGGTATCCCCTCTGCGCACTCTATGGTATCTTGCCTTTGGCTTACCGGCATAAATCTTCTTACCCTTGCCGGACCGGGCCGCCAGGATCTTCTTTGAAGTTTTAGGTTTTATTATATCGCACCCAGGCGCATCTCCGACACGTCCCGGCGTATCTACGACCTGATCCTGTTTATATTCCGAGGCGTCAACAAGAAGTGTACCGCCGGCCCTAAGTTTTGCATCTGCTGCCAGGTCGTTTTGACCACAAAGAGCCTTTACGCTTACACCAAACCGCCTGGCAACACCGTAAAGGGTGTCTCCCTTCTTTACAGTGTAAGTATGCCCATTCTGCTCGTAGATGCGCCTGGGCGTGCCTGTTGCCTCCTCACCCTCATGTAAATCAAAAGAGGCGACCTTAACCCTGGGTTGCTGTTTTTGGGGAGCAAGCGCATATTCCCTGACCCGATAAGGAATGCGCAAAACCCTGCCTTTCTTTATAGAACGTTTCCCTTTTATCTTATTCGCACTGGCCAGAGTTTTTTTCGAAGTACCAAACTTTCGAGCTATCCGGGCCAAGGTATCTCCCTTTTTAACTACGTACCGGTGATAACAGGTCTTAACAATCGTTTTGACCCGGTCAAAATTATCCTTGAAGAATTGTGCGGCGCTTTTGGGAATATTCAGCAAATAGGCCTCGCCAGGCGGGGTACAGTCTCGTCTGAGCGCAGGATTAAATTCCTTAAGAATATGACAATCTACTCCACTGGCCAGGGCTACGGCCTTTAAATCCGTTTTGGGTGGGACAGGCACCTTAGCACAGGGAACAGGCTGCTGGTACTCCACATCCGTAAAACCATACTTCTCCGGGTTCCTGGCTATAATAGTCGCGGCTATCATCTGGGGGACATAATCCTTGGTTTCCCTCGCGAACAAATCGTAATCGCACATCTCCCAGAAGTCTGACGTCTCATAGGTGTTCATTCCCCTGCGGACCTTATTCTCCCCGGCGTTATACCCGGCTGCAGCCAGGTACCAGCAGCCGAACTCCTGATAAAGATCCCTAAGATAATTTGCTGCAGCCCTGGTTGCCTTCTCGGGATCACGCCGTTCGTCCAGCCAGAAGTTGATCTCGAGACCATAACGCCGGGCTGTCCCCTCTATGAATTGCCAGGGGCCACAGGCCTGTGCAGGTGAATAAGCGCCTACATTGAAACCGCTCTCAATCATGGCCAGATATACTAAATCTTCCGGCAGCCCGCTTTCGCGCAATATTTCGCGCATGCGTGGCACATAGCGTGTGGAACGCGCCAGCCAATTGCGAAACACCCTTCTTTTTTCAGTTTGAAAATAATTAAGGAAGTATTCTACCCGGCCATTAATTGTGATAGGAATGTCAATTGAAACTTCGTCAGAAAGATATCCGGGAAACCCGCCTTCGCTACAATTCCCTTCCGCTTCGGCAGAAGACCCCGCGGGTAATGGAGAAAGGTCAGCCGCTATTATTTCTTCTGCTCCTGCGATACTTAAAGAACATAACGTCATCCATATAAAAAACAGTATTACCCATCGGCCTGTTCGCTCCATGAACTTCCCCTTTTATGATAAGCGTCATCAGTCAATAGTCATTTGTCACCAGTAAAAGATACCAATAGAGGCTTTTGCAAAACTCAAGAGAACTGTCGACTAATGACATTTAGTTTAATGTCTTCTACAATAAAAGGATTTTTACTGTCAACCAATTTTATCGGCGATTTTCCTGAACTTCTTAAATGCGAAATATATTAACCCGCCCAGTACCGGCAAAAAAATGATGATCAAAAGCCAGATCATCTTCTTTTGTGGGTCAGCGAAAGGTCTATGAACAACATCCCTGATTGCCAGGAAGGTAGGCACCATCGGTAATAACAAAATAAGGATAACGATAATGAGACGCATAGTAAGCTATTTTATTTAAAATTAGTTAGGACGCAGATTTTCGCTGATATGCACAGAAAAATATTTTCTATAAAAGTTCTTGCAAAACTCTCCTGGCGTCATTCCCGCGAAAGCGGGAATCCAGTATTTTCAATAGATTCTGGACCCCGGCTTTCGCCGGGGTGACGGTTTTCTTGAGTTTCGCAAGGGGCTCTATATTTCAAATCTTGGAAATCTGCGTTCATCTGCGGCCAAAATAGAAATTCCTGTGTCTTCCTTCGGGAAGATAGCAGCCTGAGCGACTTTAGTAAACAAAAAATCCATAGCTGATCGCTGACTGCTGAAAGCTGAGAGCTAATTTAGTGCTTGACTCATGTAAAAAGGTGATGATAAATTACCGAACAGGTCTAACAGGGAAAGCCATGAAGATACCACCAAGAGGTCTGTTTAACTATGAGGCGCCCGGCCTCCTTACTCTCTGAGGAAGGAGGCTTTTTTTTGAACATGCATAGCGAGCGCATTCCCCGTCCCGATCTATCGGGACAGCGGGGTTAGCGAGCGAATACGATGCATTTTACCTTACATACGGAGATTCCCCGCAGCTTGCTGCGGGGGAGCTTCAATACGGACTGATGAAAGAAAAACCATTTACGATAAAACATATCCTGGACATCGCCGGCTTAAGCCCGGACCAGATCACCTATATTCTGGACACCGCCGAATCTTTCAAGGAAATCTCCACCCGCTCTATCAAAAAGGTGCCCACCTTACGCGGCAAGACAGTAATTAACCTCTTCTTTGAACCTAGTACCCGCACCCGAACCTCTTTTGAAATAGCCGCAAAAAGACTAAGCGCCGATACCCTGAGCATTTCCGCCTCAACCAGCAGCGTGGTAAAGGGGGAGACCTTAATCGACACTGCCCGGAACTTAGAGGCTATGCAACCCGATGTAATCGTCTTGCGCCACTCATTATCAGGCGCTCCCCACCTTCTAAGCAGACATGTTCGGGCCTCGGTCATCAACGCCGGCGATGGCACGCATGAGCACCCCACTCAGGCCCTTCTGGATTTACTCACGGTACGCGAAAAAAAGGGGGGAATTAAAGGCCTTAAAATGGCCATAATCGGGGACATTGCACACAGCCGGGTAGCGCATTCCAATATCCTCGGCTTTACAAAAATGGGCGCAAATGTTGTAGTGAGCGGCCCGGCGACCATGATACCGCCTTACATAGAAAAACTGGGGGCTAACGTTGCTCTTGGTATAAAAGAAGCCGTGCAAGGCGCGGACGTAATCATGGCCTTGCGCATTCAACTGGAACGGCAGAACAAGCTCAGCTTCCCTTCCATACGTGAGTATGCCACTTATTTCGGGCTTAATACGAAACATCTGGCCTCAGCCGCACCGGATGTTATAGTTATGCATCCCGGCCCCATTAATCGCGGGGTAGAAATAAGCCCGGAGGTTGCCGACGGCCCTTATTCTGTAATTCTTGATCAGGTGACAAATGGTGTAGCCGTGCGCATGGCCCTCCTTTATCTTCTCCTGGGGAGCGAAAGCCAATGAATCTCTATCTGAAAGGTGCAAGAATAGTCGACCCCTCTGCTCTGACCGGTCGCGCCATAGGTCATGCCATAGGCAGATCCGCCGGGGCGAACGAGACGCCTGTCTTAATTAAAACGAAGGTACTCTATGATATATACATCCGTAACGGCAAAATAGCTTTCATAACACCACAGGGCAAAGAACCCATACCGGCTGCCGCCAAAATAATCGACCTTGCCGGGAAAATCGTCACTCCCGGTCTCATTGATATGCACACCCACCTGCGCGAGCCGGGTGAGGAATATAAAGAAACCATAGCCACGGGATGTCTGGCCGCGGTCTCTGGCGGGTTCACGGCCATAGCCTGTATGCCCAATACCAAACCGGTCAATGACAATAAATCTGTAACCGAATATATCATGCAAAAGGCGCAGGAGGCCGGACTGGCCACCGTCTATCCCATCGGGGCTATCAGCAACGGGCTAAAGGGTGAAACCCTGGCCGAATTCGGTGATATGAAAACCGCCGGGATAGTGGCCGTTACAGACGACGGCCGGCCCGTCATGAATGGCGAGCTTATGCGCCGGGCCCTGGAGTATGCCCGAAACTTTGACTTGCCGGTGATCTCACACTGCGAAGAGCTGACGCTTTGTTCAGGCGGGGTAATGAATGAGGGGGTTGTATCCACACAGCTTGGATTACCCGGCATCCCGGCCGTGGCTGAAGAAGTCATGATCTTCCGGGAAATCAGGCTGGCCGCTCTTACCGGTGGCTCAGTCCACATTGCCCATGTAAGCGCCAGGGGTTCTGTCGATTTGATAAGACAGGCCAAGGCCTCCGGGGTTAACGTTACCGCAGAAACCGCCCCGCATTATTTCTCCTTGACCGAAGAGGCCGTAACAGGCTACGACACCAACGCCAAGATGAATCCTCCCCTCAGGACGAAAGAGGACGTAGCCGCCGTTATCGGGGGCCTCAAAGATGGAACCATAGACGTCATTGCCTCTGACCACGCCCCACACAGCGCCCTGGAAAAAGATGTGGAATTTAATATGGCGGCCAACGGCATCATAGGTCTCGAAACCATCCTCCCGTTGACCCTGAAACTCGTCCATGCCGGTCATCTTTCCCTCTATGAAGCCATCGCCAAGCTTTCTGCAAATCCTGCCCGCATCCTGCGACTTGAAATCCCTTCCATCCAGATCGGCAAAAGGGCCGACCTCACCATCATCGATCCTGACCGCAAATTTATCGTCGATGTCCACAAATTCCAGTCCCGCAGCAAAAACTCTCCCTTCCACGGCTGGGAATTAAAGGGCAAGGCCGTTATGACGATAATAAATGGTAGGATCGTCTTTGACGACCTGAATTAAAAACTCTCTTTTTGCCACAACGACACGAAGGCACTAAGTAGTTTCTGTCCGAAAACCCCGGTTTTCTGGATGGAGCAATCAGCCCTCAGCTATCAGCATTCAGCTTAATATGTTGTTTATCTTAGATCTTGCTGACGGCTGACAGCTGATCGCTGAAAGCGTAAAGACGGAAACGGTAGTTTCCGGATGAACACTAAATAGACATGGCTATTTTTTCATTATCTTTGTGCCTTCGTGTCTTTGTGGCTACAACATCCTTCCTATGGCCAAGATACTCGTAGTCGATGACGAACTCAGCATGCGTGAGTTCTTTAAGCTCATGCTGGAGAGCGAAGGCTATCAGGCCGAGTGTGTCCCAAATGGCCGGGAGGCCGTCTCTCTCATCCAGAAAAGCTTTTACGATCTGGTTATCACCGACATCCGCATGCCGGGCATGGATGGGATTGAGGTACTGAAAAAGGTCAAAGAGATAAGCCCGGAGACGTTAGTGATTATGATCTCCGCCTATGCCACCACGGAGACAGCCGTTACGGCTATGAAGCAGGGGGCTTATGACTACATCCCCAAACCGTTTAACGTTGAGGAAATAAAGTTAATCATCCAGAAGGCCCTGGAAAAAAGGCAGCTTCGACAAGAAAACGACCGTCTCAAAGAGGAATTAAGGAAACACCAACGATATGATAAGCTGGTGGGTAGTTCGCCTGTTATGTTAAAGGTATATGAGCTAATCAGAAAGGTCGCCCGGACCCGGAGTAACGTCCTGATCTATGGAGAAAGCGGAACTGGCAAAGAGCTGGTAGCCCGGGCTATCCATGTCGAAAGTCCACGCAGTAAAGAGAACTTTGTGGCCATCAATTGCGGCGGCATACCGGAGCCTCTTATCGAGAGCGAGCTTTTTGGCCACAAAAAAGGCGCTTTTACCGGGGCCGTAAGCGACCAAAAAGGACTTTTTGCCGAAGCCGATGGCGGGACGATATTCTTGGACGAGATAGCCGAACTCTCTCCGGCCCTCCAGGTAAAACTCTTACGCGTACTCCAGGAAAGGGTATTCAGGCCGGTGGGTGGGACGGAAGATATTACTGTGGACATCCGCATAATATCGGCCACGAACAAGGACCTGGAACAGGAGGTGGCGGCCGGGAATTTCCGCGAAGACCTCTTTTACCGGCTTAATGTCATCCAGATAAGGGTCCCGCCCCTCAGGGAAAGGAAGGAAGATATACCGCTCTTAGTCCGGCACTTCCTTGAAAAATACGCAGACGAGACGCAGAAGCAGGTGGATAAGATATCGCCCGCGGCCTTAAAAATACTGATGCAATACAGCTTTCCAGGGAATGTACGTGAACTCGAAAACATTGTCGAAAGAAGCGTTGCTCTCGCCTCCTCCAGCACTATTCAGGCAGAAGACCTATCGTTTATAAATATAAACAACGGCAAAGGAGCGAAGATCGACACACCGGCTATTACCATCCCGTCAGATGGCTTCGATCTCGAGAAATACATAGCCAGGACAGAAAAAGATATCCTCCTTAAGGCCCTTGAGATCAGCCGGGGCGCCAAGCAGAAGGCCGCCGGCCTCCTGGGCATCAGCTTCCGCTCCTTCCGCCATCGCCTGAGCAAATACGGGCTATAATAGCCGTCAGCTTTCAGCCTTCTTATCTATCCCTTATCCCTTGTCCCTCGTCACTAATTCCTGCCAACATTTGTCAAAACCCTGACAAAATTTGACACTTTCAGCTAATCCTCACAATTCTTAGTATGCTATCCAGGCCAATGACCCACAATATTTTGTAGTATCAAGTTATTTAGCCCTATATCTTGGACATAGCCAAAGTTGGCATCACTATTGCTATCATAAAAAGCAAAAAAAATTTAAAGAAATCATATAAAGACCGATAAGGAACCATATAATCTGCTGATAGTTGAGAGCCGACCGCTGAAAGCCAAAATTTAATTCTAAACAACAAAGGGAGGTGAATGAAAAGTAAAAAATTAATTTGCATGTCTGATATAAATTAAGCAGTAAAATCTAAGTTAAGTAAGAATAAGGAGGCAAAAAATGTTAGCAAAGATGAGAATGAAGAGAAATCAAAAAGGTTTTACGCTTATCGAACTCATGATCGTCGTGGCCATCATCGGCATCCTGGCAGCGATCGCGATACCGCAATTTAATGCCTACCGGGCAAAGGGCTACATGGCTCAAGTACGGTCGGATGTAAAAAATGCCTATACGGCCGCCATGTCATATTTCGCCGATAATCCAACCGCCGCCGCGCTGACTACCGCCAACCTTACCGCCAATGGATTTAATCCCACTACCGGCGTAACAGTAACCGTTGGCAGCGGCAGCTCTTCTACCTTTACACTAACCGGCACTAATACCGCGGGCAATGTCACCGGTTCGTACATTATGTCCGCGACTGGCGGTGTAACTGACACACTTGCTGCACCATAAGCTTAGGGTAACAGCCATGTAACGTGGGCTTTGCCCACCAAAACTGGAAAGGGCTGTCCTACCGGGCAGCCCTTTTTATTTAGGTCTTCCCTTAGTACGGTATATTCTCAATTAGCTTACAGATCAAAGTGCTTTAGCCGATAAGACTAATCAAATCCTATGAACCACTATATCAAATTAATTTTTGCCTTGTCTGCCGGTCTTTCTATCGGTAGTTTTCTGAATGTCCTCATCTACCGCCTGCCGTTGGGCAGATCAATTATAAGGCCCGGCTCTGCCTGTCCAAACTGTGGCGCCGGTATCCGGTGGTATGATAATATCCCCGTGTTAAGCTACCTCTTACTACTTGGCGAATGCCGCCGTTGCCAATCGCGCATCTCCCTCCGCTATCCGCTTATAGAACTTGCAACCGGATTGCTCTCCCTGGCTATTTTCTTTCGATATGGCGTATCCTGGGCCTGCCTATTCTATTTCATCTTTGTCGCCGCCCTCATCGCCATTATCTTTATCGATTTCGACCATCAGATCATCCCAGACATTATTACTTACCCCGGCATCATAGCCGGCTTTATCTCTTCCCTCATTCTGCCGAATATTACCTATAGGGATTCACTCATCGGCATAATTCTGGGAGGAGGTATCCTCTACCTGATCGCCCTTGGCTATCTCATACTGGCCAAAAGGGAAGGCATGGGCGGAGGGGATATCAAGCTTTTGGCTATGATCGGAGCCTTTCTTGGGTGGCAGGCCCTGCCGTTCACCATCCTGGTAAGTGCGCTCCTCGGCTCAGTGGTAGGTATTATAGCTATAATCAAAACAGGTAAGGACGCCAGGATGGCCATCCCGTTCGGCCCTTTTCTATCCATTGGAGCCATGCTCTATCTCTTCTGGGGAAAAGCGGCAACCCAATGGTATCTGGGCCTCCTCTGTTAGCCACGAATTGACACGAATGGACTCAAATAAAGAGAAAATCCTATATAAAGATTTATCATACAAAATTGTTGGGTTAGCAATGGAAGTACATCGTAAACTCGGTTACGGTTTTTTAGAAAAAGTTTACAAGAATGCCATGATGCTGTTGTTACGGCAACAAAAAATTCACGCAAAACAACAAGCGCCGATAACAGTCTATTTTAATAAAGAGGTAGTGGGCGACTATTATGCAGATATCTTGGTTGAGGATAAGATTATTTTAGAACTTAAGGCCATTGAAAAGATTGTGGATGCCCATCGGGCTCAAACACTTAACTACTTGAAAGCAACGGAATTGCACCTGGCAATTCTTCTTAATTTTGGGAAAGAACGCCTCGAATATGAAAGGCTTGTTTTATAGGGTAGTTCCCTTTTTCGTGCAGTTTCGTGTTCATTCGTGGCTAAGTAATTACGGCAAAAGATGAAAAAATACGGCCTAAGTATCCGCACCAAAATCGCCCTTACCTTTGTGTTTCTCTTGCTGACCGGGATGTTTCTGGTGGCCCTTGTTTCCATAAAGATGGCCGAACGGAGCATCGCCCGGCAAAAGATAGATAGCGCGGCCATTCTGGTCCAGAACCTTGCCAACGTAATCAATGAGTTGTCAAGAGATTCAGACATTCGGGAAAACGGACGGGGTGATATTCGATCCCTGCTCAGTTCTTATCTCAGCCCGTCCAGTTTTGATTACATAGCCCTGGTAAGAAGCGACCGGACGATCGTCGCAGAAGCGGCATTTGAAGCCATAAATTTGGCCCCTCTATCTGCCGAAGCTAGGCTTCAGGCCCCGGCTGAGAAACCGGCTTATAAACTTACCGGGGCAGACGATTTCTCCCTTTTCAGGAGAGACCTGCGCCTTGCCGCCGTGTTTCCCGTCTTCAAGGACGGCCGCCGCTGGGGTATTATATACGCCGGAAGTCTGCTCAGTGACCTGCGGCAGGATACGTCACAGCTCTACAAACTGACCTTCTTTTATATCGTTCTTGATGCCGTGCTTCTTTTCCTCTTTGGCTATCTTCTCATCTCCAGGGATGTCGTCCGACCTATCAGGCGACTGACCTCGCTTGTGGATACCATAGGCAGTGGAGACCCTGGCCCCTTTATACATCCTGAACAAAAAAATGAGATCGGAAAACTTTACCACGCCTTTGCCCGTATGGACAACCGCCTCGGTGAACAAAGAAAAGAGATAAAGGAATACATCGCTTCCTTGGAAAATGCCAATCGTGAGCTTAGGAAGGTGCAGGAAGAGGTAATCCGTTCTGAAAAGCTGGCCTCGGTAGGCCGTTTAGCCGCTGGAGTAGCCCACGAAATCGGCAATCCATTGGCCGCCATCATAGGCTACGTCGAACTTCTCTTACAACGCGCAGTCAGCGAGGAAGAAGAGCGGGATTTTCTAGGTCGTATCGCCTCGGAGTTGCAGCGCATAAACGGTATCATACGCGACCTCCTCGATTTCTCCCGTCCCTCTCCCCAAAAGATCGAAGGGGTGTCTGTTAACGAAGTTATCGAAGGCAGTCTTTCCCTCCTTTCACATCAGAAAACCATGCGTTATGTCCACGTCCAGACCGACCTGCAGCCAGACTTGCCACTGGCCCGGGCCAACGCCCAACAGTTAAAACAGGTCCTTGTCAATATTCTGGTCAACGCAGCCGCCGCCATGCCTATCGGCGGAGACCTGCGTATCAAATCAGGGCTAAAGGAAATAGCAGAAAATGACGAACAACAGAAATATATAGTGATTGATATAGAGGACAGCGGGACCGGGATCAAATCGGAAGACCTCCACAGGATCTTTGACCCCTTCTTCACCACAAAACTGCCTGGAGAAGGCACAGGTCTCGGCCTGGCGATCTCTTTGCGCATTATGGAATCGTTTGGCGGAAAGATAACCGTAGAAAGCACCATAGGCAAGGGCACGAAATTCAGCCTTATCCTCAAGGCATGGTAGTGGATCAACTAGTTAGCCACAAAGTCACCAAGACACGAAGGATGAATATGAATTTTTTGCTGGAAAGGGTGTCGGTATTAAGAAAATTATGATCTTGGTGTCTTTGTGTCTTAGTGGCTGCAGTGAAAGGTTTAATTGATGTCTAAAAGTCGTGTTCTGGTCATAGATGATGAAGAAAACATGCGGCACGTGTTGACAGCCATCCTTAAAAAAGAAGGCTATGCGGCGGATACGTGCCCGGACGCGGTCTCCGGCCTTAAGAAACTGGAAGAGCAGTGCTATGACCAGGTCTTATGTGATATCTGCATGTCAGGCATGGATGGCCTGTCCTTTTTAAAGGAAGTCGTAGCCCGGAATTTTGACACTACGGTTATAGTCATGTCGGCTTACGGGAGTATAGATACCGCTATTGAGGCCATTAAACTCGGCGCTTATGACTATATAGACAAGCCCTTTAAGCCTAATGAAATCATCCTGACCCTGAAAAAGGCGGAGGAGCGCGCCCGACTCAGGCGGGAAAATACCCGGCTTAAGGAAGAAGTAGAGAAAAATTATTCCTTCAGCAACATCATAGCCAAGAGTGAGGCTATGCTTCAGATATTTGATATGGTCAAAAAGATTGCCGACTACAAGACAACCGTCCTCATACTCGGCGAAAGCGGCACCGGAAAAGAGTTAATCGCCAAGGCCATACACTATAACAGTGTGCGGCGCGGGAAACCGCTTGTTACCATAAACTGTGGCGGCATACCGGAAACACTCCTGGAAAGCGAGCTATTTGGGCATGTAAAAGGCGCTTTTACGGATGCTTACCGGGCTAAAAAGGGCTTGTTTGAAGAAGCCCATGGCGGGACGCTTTTCCTGGACGAGGTGGGCGAGCTGCCCATGTCCCTCCAGGTCAAGCTGCTTCGTGCCCTGCAAGAGGAAGAGATACGCCCTCTCGGAGACACACAGGCTACAAAGGTCGATGTCCGGATCATCGCCGCCACCGCCAGAGATCTGGCCAGGGAGGTAGAAAAAAATACCTTCCGGGATGACCTTTTCTATCGTCTTAACGTCCTTTCCATCCACGTGCCCCCGCTACGGGAAAGGCGGGAAGATATTTCCTTGCTGGTCGATCACTTTATCCAAAAGTACAATAGCCGTCTGGGCACCAATGTTGAAGGAATTTCCCCAGAAGCCATGCATCGCCTCATGGAATACGAATGGCGGGGCAATGTGCGCGAATTGGAAAATGTCATTGAACGGGCCATGGTGCTCACAGAGAGCAAAATAATCGGGTTGGAATATTTCCCGTCCCCTATACAAAAAGGCCGTGATACCTTTCCCGACGAAATCCTGGAAGGCGTAACATCCATCAAAAAGGCCACCAAGTCCGTGGAACGGGAATTGATCAAGCGCGCCCTGGAACAAACTAAAGGAAACCGAACTCAAGCCGCTCAGATACTGGAGGTAAGCCTTCCAGCCCTGCTTTATAAAATGAAAGAATATAAGATTGCTGCCACTACTTAATATCCTTCTCCGTACCAAATTTTTTTAATATAGCTAAATCTTTTTAACGTTTTGTCCCGCCCACATATCTCACAGCATCTGCTATTTTTTCAACAATTTCTTTAAGTTATAACATACAATACCGATAAGAAACAGTAGGCACGCTTCTTGCCAGCAAGTACATTCAGGAGGATTAAAGTGCCCAAGAGGAAGTACAGAATGAACCTGCCGGGGAATCACCGTGGATTTACTCTGACGGAATTGATGATAGTGGTGGCTTTGATGGCCATCCTGGCAGCCATAGCCGTCCCCAGTATTATTGCACAGATGCCTAAATATCGGCTGAACGGGGCGGCCAGAGAGGTGCTGGGAGATTTGGTAGCCGCAAGGATGCAGGCTGTCAGTCAAAATAATGAATTCAAGGTCTTCTTTTTAGACGACCATCGCTACATGATATTAGACGATGACGATAACGATGGCGCGTCCGATACTGGTGAGGCGACACAGACCGTGGACATTCAGACGGATTATTACGATGTCACCTTTAACTCAAATAATGACCCAATATTCCAAGCGAACGGCACAGCCAGCAATTTAGCGACTATAACTCTGAGCAATACCAGTGGGTCGCATAGTATTACCATCAGCAGCGCCGGACGGGTGAGAATAAATTGAGGGGGAAAATGGATATTCCTGTGGTGTGCAACCTACAAAATAAAAAAGGTTTTACATTGATCGAGGTCCTCATTGCCATACTGGTGCTGGCCATAGGATTGTTGAGCTTGGCAACCTTGGCCTCAACAGTGATGAACGGTAATGCCTTCAGCAACGAAATGACCACGGCCACGACCCTGGCCCAGGAAAAACTGGAAGATATTCAAGGGCAGGGTTATGCCAGTGCATCTTCAAGCAGTGAAAACTATAGTAGTATTACCGGTTATGGTGCCTACAAAAGAGTTACAACTGTAGCTGCAGATACTCCTGCTACCGGCATGAAAACGGTGACCGTTACAGTCTCCTGGGACGCAGATGCCCATTCGGTTGCTCTGAAAACTATCCTGGCGGAATAAGAGGGAGTGAGAATGTCCGGTTTAACTCAACGAAAACAAAAGATAATAGGTGGTTTCTCGCTCGTCGAATTACTTATTGCCATAGCCATAAGTGGAATCGTCCTGAGTGCCGTATCCAGTCTATTTATCATGCAAAATAAATCCTATAGCGTCCAGGAACAGGTTGCTGAGATGCAGCAAAACGCAAGGGCGGCTATGGATATTATGACCCGTGAGATAAGAACGGCAGGATGTGACCCGACTGGCTCTGCCAATGCAGGCATTGTAAGCGCCGCTTCTGATTCTATTAATTTTACCCAAGATATTACTGATGATGCAGGCACAGGTAATCCTGATGGGGACACGGCCGATGCTAACGAAAATATCACCTACTCACTTTATACTTCCAGCGGCATACAAAAAATCGGACGTGATACCGGTGGCGGCAACCAACCCGTTGCGGAGAATATTCAAGCGCTCACCTTTGCCTATTATGATAGCGCCGGCAATACTACTGCCGTACCGGCCGATATCCGCCAGATAGAGCTTACTATAACCGCCAGGACTGCCAATCCGGACCCTGATTATACTACCAATGGCGGGTACAGGACCTGTACCTTGACTTCTCTTATAACCCCGAGGAACCTAGCTTATTGATGAGGGAAGTATTTAGCCACGAATGGGCACAAATGGACTCAAATAAATAGAAAAGAAAATCGAAAGAAAGAATGGTGCTTCTTATTTGTGTAACTTCGTGTTCATTCGTGGCTAGATAGCTACTTATAAGGAGGCAAAAAACATGACTCCAGAACAAAAAACCAAGATAATAAAAAATGAAAAAGGCATTGCCCTGATCACAGCACTCCTATTTTTAATGGTTCTCACTGTCCTGGGAACCACCGCTATCATGATAAGTAGCACGGATATCCAGATCGGCGGTAATTATAAAACCGGCAAACAAGCGTTTTACGATGCTGAGGCCGGCATACAATACGCAATCAAGAGCATCGAAAACGGCCTCGCCGCAGAAACCCTTTCTCTTACCGGAAGCTCGGTAGCCGTGAACTACACGGCGCCATCCGGCTTCTCGTTCGATCCGATCACCACCCTCACACAGGTGGGAAGCACCGGTAACTACAGCTTTCAGGCCACGGGGCATGCCGCAAATAATACAAGCAGCACCATCGAAGTCGTCATAGAACGTGAGACCTTACTCAATTATGGCATATTTGGAGATGACGAAATAGACATGAAAAACTCCGGGGCTGCTTACAGCTATGACTCCAGTGTGACCCCAAATCCGACGCCGGCCGACTCAACCGGCGAAGCGGATATCGGCTCTAATGAGCATGTAATAACTCACAATGGTACAATTGTCGATGGGGATATAGCTCTGGGAGAAGACGAATCTGGAAACGATGCGGTTTATGAAGAGCATGGCGGCAGTCCCGGACCCACCGTCACCGGCGTGGAAGGAGTAGATGTGGACCGGGTCAATCCTGACCCCCTCGGCGCTATAGGTGGCGATCTCGCCGCTACATTTACGGCCGTAAGCAGCGGTAGCAATGATAATGCCTGGGGTGGAATCACCGGTAATGTCATCAGCCTGGGTAACGGCGATACCATGATATTGTACGGAAAAACAGGCGGTGCAGATTACTACTTAACCGATATCACTCTTCACAATGGAGCAACACTGAATGTCGATGCGACAGCCGGACCGGTCAACATCTATTTAACCGGAGGTCTGGATGCCAAAAACGGATCGGCTATCAATATTACAGGAGCGCCGCCGGACTTCACTATCTACTCCAATTCAACGGATAAGATAGACTTTAAACATGGCAGTACTTTCAAGGGCACAGTTTATGCTCCCTATGCCGATATCGACATGAAAAACAGTTCGGAGGTATATGGCATACTCTGGGGTAGAACTGTGGACATAAAAAATTCCGGTCAGTTTTTCTTTGACACATCACTGAAAGATAAGTTCGCCTCCAACGACATCTCCATAGTCTCGTGGAGAGAAGTCCGGGAATAAGAACCTGGAAGCCCTGTCAAGCGCTTGGCAGGGCTTTTTTCTCCTTCGGCGAATATACGACATCAATTTTCTTCTCCTTGCCAATTGACTTAATTCCTAGTATCATTCCAGACCATGTTCCGGGAAAAAATCCTTACTATTTTCTGGCCTGTAATCTTTCTTGTGTTTTGCCTCCCGTTAACGGTGTGCGCTGAGGGAAGCATCCCTTTCAAAGAAGGAGACGTCCTAACCTTAACGCAATGTGTTGAAATCGCCCTAAAAAACCAGCCCACTCTAAAAGCGGCGCGTAGTTCGGTTGAGGCCGGCCAGGCCCGGGTAACTCAATCCAAGGCCGATTATTTGCCGCAGATAAGCCTGAACTCCGCCTATGACCGTGTACATACGGAATTTTCCGGTCGCTGGATGTCGGCAGGCGGAACCACCAGTAATTATTCGTCGGGCGTTAACCTTACTCAACTATTTTATGATTTTGGCCGAACGGGTGGAAAGATAGAGGCCAGCCGCCAGAATCTCACTATGAGCGAATATGAGGCGCTGGATGTTATACAAGCAGTTATTCTTAACGTTGAGCAGGCTTACTATAACCTGCTTAAGTCACAACGGCTGCTGTCCGTAGCCGAAGAAACGATACGCCAGCGGGAAGAACACCTCAAACAGGCCCAGGCCTTCTACCGGGTAGGCACCAGGGCAAAAATCGATGTCACGAAGGCCGAGGTTGACCTGGCCAATAGCCGCTTGGACAAAATCAAGGCTGAAAACACCCTTAAGGTCGCCAAGGCCTCTCTGAATAACGCCATGGGAGTCAGAACTTCTGTGGCTTATACAGTAGAAAATAACCTGCAATTTGTCCCTTTCCGTGAAGAGCTTACTACTCTCACCGGGGAAGCCCTTAAAAGCCGCCCGGACACCCTGGCACTGGATGCCCAGTATAATTCCCAGAAGGCAACCCTAGAATCTGCCCTGGGAGAATATTATCCAAGCCTTAGTGGTAATGCCTCTTATAATCTCGAAGGAGATGAATACCCTAAGGACAAGAATTGGAATCTGGGGGCTACTATAACCTTTCCTATTTTTTCCGGTTTTGCTACAAAAGGTAAGGTAGCGGAGGCGCGTGCCCAACTCCAAAAGATACAGGCAGAAAAAGAAGCTCTTGAACAAAATGTATGTCTGGAAGTTGAACAGGCCTTTTGGGCCACAAAAGAGGCTGAAGAATTAATACAGACTACGGAAAAAAATGTGATTCAGGCCCGGGAAAATCTGGATCTGGCTGAAGGCCGCTATAAAGCAGGGCTTGGATCAGCCATTGAGTTCATGGACGCCCAGATACTATATACAAAAGCAAATGTGGATCATATCCAGGCCCTCTATAGCCATAAAACGGCCGTGGCAACGCTCTTAAAGGCGGTAGGGAGGTTGACTGTTAGCGGTCAACAGTCAGCGATCAGCGTTCAGCCCCTTAAGACCACGAATTAAAAACCGGCAGACGATGGCTAAACGCTTAACTTTTTGAAAGTGGAAAAGTTATGAAACAGACATGCCGCATGGCGACACAAAGGACAATGAAAATGTCATTCCTGCCCCGCGTGTCATTCCTGCGAAAGCTGTCCAGGTCCGACCCTGACGGGCAGGAATCCAGAAACTAAACGATTGGATTCCGGGTCAAGCTCGGAATGACAGATAAAAGGTGTTTCAGATGAAAAATAAGCGATTTTATATAGCCCTGCTGATCTTTCTTATAGCCATCGGGGTCATTTTCTATGTCTTGAAGGGCGAAAAAGATACGGTTGGATACAAGACAGTAAAAGTAACACGGGGAACTATCGCCTCTACTGTCCTGGCCAGCGGGACAGTGAACCCGGTTGTTTTGGTGTCGGTTGGAAGCCAGGTCTCCGGCACTATCGAAAAAATCTACGTTGACTTTAACTCTCGGGTAAAACAAAGCCAGATTATTGCCCAGATCGATCCCGCTGTTTTTCAAGCCGAGGTGGAAAAGGCCCGGGCAAACCACAAAAGCGCCCTGGCCAATCTGGAACAAAAACAGGCGCAGGTTATCGATGCCAAGAGAACATTTGAGCGTTATCGTGAATTAATAAAAAACGACCTGATTGCCCAGAGCGATGTGGACACGGCTGAAACCACTTACCAATCGGCTCTGGCCTCCTTTCACGCCTCTGAAGCTGCCGTTTCGCAGGCCAGGGCCGCCCTTAACCTGGCGGAGTCAAATTTGCGGTACACAACGATACGCTCACCCGTAAACGGCATCGTGGTGTCACGAAATGTGGACGCGGGACAGACGGTCGCTGCCAGTTTTCAAGCGCCGGTGCTTTTTACCATTGCCAAAGATTTGACTAAGATGCAGGTGGATACAAGCGTCGATGAAGCCGATATCGGCGTCACTAAGCCTGGTCAGAGAGCGACGTTCACCGTTGACGCTTATCCAGGCGAGACCTTTGCAGGGAAAGTGCTGCAGGTACGCAACGCGGCTCAAGTGGTGCAGAACGTAGTGACCTATGATGTCATAGTCAGCGTGGACAACCCTTCTCTTAAGCTGAGACCGGGAATGACCGCTAATGTTTCCATCCTGATTGACGAGCGGTCAAACGTCATCAAGATTCCCACTGCGGCGCTGCGGTTCACGCCACCGGAAGAAGAACGCAAAAAGGGCGCGCAGAAAACTCCCCAAGGTCCTCTCGTATGGAAGTTACATCCCGATAATCGCCTTGAGCCAATAGCCGTCAAACTTGGAATAGCCAACAGTCAATACGCAGAACTCCTCAAGGGCAACATCGCGGGAGGAGACCTCCTGGCAACAGAAATGCTTTCTACGGGAAAAAAGTCTGAAGCGAACAAGTCTCCGCAGTTCAGGCCCTTCTAAGAAGACGTATGACGGCGCTGATCGATACCCGAAACCTGACCAAGATATATCGCCTGGGCGATATATCAGTTAAGGCGTTGGACAATGTCACCCTTTCCATCGGCGCTGCAGAGTTCACGGCCATCATGGGGCACTCCGGATCCGGCAAATCAACCTTCATGAATATTCTGGGGTGCCTGGATCGGCCCACAAGCGGTCAATACCTGCTGGAGGGGGAAAACGTCAGCAACCTTTCTACGAACCAGTTGGCCACCATTCGCAATCGCCGGATAGGTTTTGTCTTCCAGGGGTTTAACCTTCTGCGGCGCACCTCTGCCGTGGGAAACGTGGAACTCCCCCTTATCTACAGCCACATTCCGGCAAGGGAACGCCGCGCGAAATCCCTTGAGGCACTGGAAATCGTAGGTCTTTCCGGGCACGAACACCACCATTCCAACCAGTTGTCCGGCGGCCAGCAACAGCGGGTAGCAATCGCCCGGGCCCTCGTCAATAACCCTTCCATTATCCTGGCCGATGAACCCACGGGAAACCTTGATACCCGGACCAGTGTTGAAATAATGGATGTCTTCCGGCGCCTGAATACTGAACAGGGGATCACGGTGATCATAGTAACTCATGAACCGGACATCGCTGCCTTTACGCGGAGGCATATAGTATTCAGAGATGGACAGGTCATAGAAGACCTTTCATCGCAAAGCACGCAAAGCACGCAAAGACCGCAGAGATGAATAAGAAAAAAGCGCTCACTTGTAAGACTGGACTATGTCGCAGTAACTCGCCAAGTCCGCTGTGGACGGATGTTGCCCCTACGACGAAAAAATACAAAAATGTCGTTGTAGAAATAATTTTCCTCATACTCTGCGAACTCCGCGTTCTCGGCGGTGAAAAATAAGGATGCCATGTTTATTTCAACCAGCCTAAGAATTGCCTTGAATGCCCTCAAGGCCAACAAAATGCGGTCGCTGCTCACCATGCTTGGCATCATCATCGGCGTGGCCGCAGTCGTGGTAATGGTGGCCATCGGTTCCGGCGCCAGCGCCAAGATTTCTGCCCAGATTGAAAGCGTAGGGTCTAATCTGCTCATCGTCATTCCGGGAACGACAACCGCCGGCGGCGTACGGATGGGGGCCGGCACGGTTTCCACCCTGACCCTGGCCGACTCAGAGGCAATTGTTCAGAACTGCCCAAGCGTAGCCCGGGTAGCGCCTGTTTGGGGTGGAGTAGCCCAGGCCGTTTACGGCAACCAGAACTGGAGTACAGGAGTCACCGGAACAACAATTTCAATGTTTGCCATCAGGGATTGGACGTTGACAGCGGGCCGGTTTTTTACGGAGCAAGAGACAAAAGCAGCGGCAAAGGTGGTTCTTCTTGGACAGACTGTGGTGAATAATCTTTTCGGTGGCGCCGATCCCATAGGCGAGATAGTACGGATCAAAAAGATGCCTATGCAGGTCGTTGGGGTCCTCGCAGTCAAGGGGCAGTCCCCTCGTGGCGACGACCAGGACGATGTCATATATGTTCCCATCACCACCGCGCAGAAAAGACTGTTCGGGACCCATATCCCGGGCACAGTCCGCGTCATAATGGTCCAGGCCAGAGATGTGGACCTCATGGCCAAAGCCGAGGAGGAAATTAACGCTCTTCTGGAACAGCGGCACCGGATTCAGAAAGGCGCCGACCGGGACTTCACGGTACGCAATCTCTCTGAAATCCTGGCGGCGGCCCAGGCCGCATACAAAACCATGTCGCTCCTTTTGGGGTCTATCGCCCTGGTTTCGCTCGTAGTCGGTGGTATCGGTATCATGAATATCATGCTGGTGTCGGTTACTGAACGCACCAGAGAAATCGGTATTCGTATGGCGGTAGGGGCGCAGGAAAGTGATATACTGACCCAATTTCTGATCGAATCCCTGGTTCTGAGCCTTCTCGGGGGTGTAATCGGTGTCATCCTCGGATTGACCGGAGCCGAGATCATGGCTGCCATGTCGGACTGGCCGGTGCTCATTTCATGGCAGGCCCTATTGCTCGCCTTTATCTTTGCGGCGGCAGTAGGAATATTTTTTGGGTTCTATCCGGCCCGCAAAGCCGCCCACCTGAATCCCATCGATGCCTTGAGGTATGAATGATATCTCACCGCCACTAAGACTAAGATTATTCCTTTGTGTCTTAGTGCCTTTGTGGCTAGCTATTTATATAAACTTCACCTTAAGATAGTGTGCTGAACACGAGATACACGGGTCGTAGGCCCGGACCAGCATCTCCAACCCCAATTCTATCTCTTTCTCCGGCTTACCCAGCAATGAAGGTAAAAGGGCCTGCAGGTCGTGATAGATGTTATTGTGATTCTGGTTGGTTGGAATGATCAGATTGGCCCCGATACATGTCCCCGCGTTATCGTACTGGTAATCATGGAAGAGTATCCCGCGTGGGACTTCCACGGCAGACACCCCGCGGCCAGCGCACACCTTGATAGGCGGAATATCCTCAAGCGCCAGACCCCGGTCGAGGACTCTATCTATAATGTTTATGGAATCCTCTACGGAATGTACACACTCCACGATCTGGGCCACGTTATTCATGAAGCTGTTATAACAAACCGGCTTAAGTTTAAAGAGCCTGGCCACGGCCCTAGCCTCCGGGGTAAGCCGATCGGCGTTCAGATTGAACCGGGCCAAGGCCCCCACCATGTAAGAATCGCGATTATGTTTTGTGTATTTGGCCGTGGAGTGCGGAACGCAAAACTCGTTAGTTACCTCTTTATACTGGCCCGGCGCCCATGTCCCCCCGTCGCTTGAACCGACCTGGCCGTGGTACATGGCATATTCCTGGTCTGACTTGAGGGCGATATACTCTGTTTCCCGGCTAAATGCCGGAAAGCGTCCCGCTACTGAACAGACTAACCGGGCTACTTCTTTCAGATCAGAAAGCGCCCCTGTAAGCCCCTGGCGCAGTTTCTTTAACTCATCCACCTTTGGATACTTAACAAATCCACCCGGAACCAGCCTTTGCGGATGCGTAGTGCGTCCGCAAATCGTGTCGCTGAATACGTTGGACAGCCGGTGGATACGAATAACCGTCTTTAACTCAGCCGGATGCGATCCGGCCAGGGGTACAACGCTACCCACACCCATCAGGTCCGGCAAAACAAGATAGCCCACATGGAGAATATGGCTCTGCAGGTTTTCCGCATGGAGAGCCAGCTTGCGAAGGAGCACGGTCTGCTCCGAGACCTCAATACCCAGGGCCGCTTCCGTGGCCTGGAGCGAGGCCAGGGTATGCCCGATGGAACATATCCCGCAGATGCGGCAGGTAATGTGGTGCATCTCATACCATTTCCGACCTCTGACCATGGCCTCGAAAAACCGGGGGGCCTCCACTACCTCCCAGCGGCAATCCTCGATCTTGCCGTTGGAGACATTGACTACTATATTGCCATGCCCTTCCACCCGCGTTAAATGATCCACCCGGATATGAAGTTCCTGTTTAGCAGACTTGCTCATCTGGCCTCCTCCCGATACCCATCGTAAAGCCTTATTTGCCCGAGCGCTTCACCGGCGGAGATGCCAAAACGCCCCAACAGCTCGCGGGCGGCATCCATATTCGGGTCATCTACCAGGCCGCGGCAGCCCCAGCAATAGGCCCCCTCGGTAATACAACAGGCCCCGCAGCCGGCCCTGGTCACCGGCCCCATACAAAACTGGCCTTTGAGAAGCACACAGACATTCCCCGCCTTCTTGCAATCCACGCACACCGGATAATTGGGAATAAAAGGCTTCTTGCCCTGCAACAGGGCCTTGAGTACCCGGACAAACTCCTCACGGTTTATCGGGCAGCCGTGGACATTGGCGTCCACCGGAACTACTGCTGAAATCGGCCGGGCCGCATAAGTATTATACCAATGGGCCTTATCGCCATAGACATAACGCCGCACGAATTTTTCATCCTGAAAATTCTTCATGCAGTTAATACCGCCTATAGTGGCACAGGCCCCTATAGCCACCAGTATCCCTACCTTTTCCCGGATGGCTTTTATCCGTTCTTCGTCACTCTTTCGGGTGATAGAACCTTCTACCAGGGCAATGTCATAATGGTCGCTCTGCTCCTTCATGGCCTCACGCCAGGTGACTATCTCCACCTGTCCCAGGACATCCAGCACAGCCTCTTCCAGGTTGACGATCTGCAACTGATCGCCCTCGCAGCCGGCAAAATCAAAGATGGCCACCCTTGGCTTGCTCATGACAAGGCCTCCTCCAGATTCTTTATCGCCGCAAAATTAAACACCGGCCCCTCCTGACAGACATAAACCGGACCCATCTGACAGTGGCCGCACTTGCCTAAACCGCACTTCATCTTCCTCTCAAGGGAAACGATGATATGATCATCGGCCAGCCCCTTGGCCCTGGCCGCGGCTATGGCAAAGCGATACATCACCGGCGGCCCGACCATAATGGCATACGTCTTTTTAGGATCAATGGTAAACTTCGGGAAAAGGGTGGTAATGACCCCCACATTGCCCTTCCAGGAGGCCTCGCCTACATCCACGGTCTCCAGGTATTCAATGTCCGGACGCCTTGCCAGGGAGGCAAGCTCTGCCTTGAAAAGACGGTCGGCCGGCGTTCGGGCCCCGAAGAGCACAATTATTCTGCCGTAATCCTTTCGCCTTGCCAGGGCGTAGTTGATAAAGGACCTCAAAGGCACGATTCCCAGCCCCCCGGCCACAAACAAAAGGTCTTTACCCCTGAGATCCTCAACCGGGAAGTGCGTGCCATAAGGGCCGCGTATGCCGATAACATCTCCCGCTTTCAGGTTATGCAGGGCGTTGGTAACATTGCCGGCCCGGCGCACACATATCTCAAAATCTGCCTTTTTGTCGGGCGCCGAAGAGACCGAAATAGGACATTCACCCACACCAAATACAGAAACCTCGACAAACTGTCCCGGCCTATGTCCCAGAGGTTTTCCATCATTAGGACGGACTACAAACAGCTTTTCCATAGCCGTCTGTTCTTCGATCCTCATAATGGTGGCAAGACCGGGTAGGTAGGGAGATGGTGCGCCCATGATCAGATACCCTCCTTCAAACGATTAAAGACCGCTACGGGATCGGCTATATCAGACGGGCACTGTGCGGAACAACGTCCGCACCCCACGCAGGCAATATCGCCAAAACGCCTGTATATGAACTGGCCCTTACGGTAAAAACGGTGCCGATAGCGGTCGGCCCGATGGCCGCGGAAATTACCGCCGCCCGCTACCCGGGCAAAGTCGCTCAAGAGACACCCATCCCAGGTACGGTAGCGGCTGCCTTTTTTAAGGTCTATGGAGACATCGTCCCGGACATCAAAACAGTAGCAGGTTGGACATACCAAGTTACAGGTCCCGCAACTAAAACAAAGATAGGACTTTTCCTCCCAGATAACGTCTTCCTCCCTGCCGTCCAAAAGAGAAGGAAGTTCAAGATAGGAAAAATTCAACCGGTTGGCGTCGCAGCGTTTTTTTGCCTCCGCCCGTACCTTGTCCCTTTCTTTCACCTCAGCCGGCGCAGCTTTCCTGGTCCGAGGAGCCATCTTGAGAAGCGAAGCCCCTTTCTTGCTGCCCACCTCTGCTACATAACACTGCCCGATATCCGTCAACATCAAATCGAACCCACTCGCCACAGTGTCAGCCCCCATGCTGCTCCAGAATGCCCTGGGCGCTGCCTTGCCCGGATCGACGCCAATAATCATGGTCCGCTTACGACGTTCAAGGTAGTGGTTATCTTGGGGAACAGTGGAAAACACCTTATCCATCTGGTTTATGGCTATAATGTCATACGGGTGTACGCCAAAAATAATCAACTCTTCTTTCGGTGCATCCGCCTTGATTGACCCCGGCGACAGGTTAAAGGTCAAAAGCTGCTCATAGGCCGGTAAAAGATATTTCTTGGGAGGGATAAGCGTAACATCAAAAGAAAGGGTCAGCTCCTCCGGTGAATTAATAGGAGCATAAGTGTAAAAGCCGCTATCCCCGGGTATGGAAGAAACTGCCGATTGGTCCTTTACACCGACCACGGTATTCTTCTGGCGCAAAAGCTCCGCCACAAACAAATGCAGTCCTTCTTTCTCAATAATCGCCAGGCTCATATCGCCTCCCCATTAAACCTTTCCCCTGTTATAGCATCCTGAATTCTATAGTAAACGTCATTTGTCACTGGTAAGAGTGCCCAATCTTTCACACTTAACCGATGACTAATGACGTTGCCTAGGATATCAAGGCATCGTCCCTATATATGCAACCGGCTTGTCCCTGTCAAGAATTCTTGAATTAATTCCAGATGTCGTTCACCTTTTCTCAAACCCTGTACCTGTCTCCAGGATAACCTTATCTTCCCCGCCCGCCTCTTTTAAAAAGACATTTACCCTCTCGGAAAGAGCGGTATTGATTTTTTTGCCCACATATTGAGGCTCGATGGGCAACTCCCGATGACCGCGATCCACGAGTACCGCCAACTCCACCCCTTTGGGACGCCCAAAATCCATTAGGGCATCCAGCGCCGCCCTAATCGTGCGCCCGGTAAAAAGAACATCATCCACCAGGATAATCTTCTGATCCTCGACAGGGAAACCTATCTCTGTTTTATGGACCAATGGCTGGCGACCGATCATACTCCAGTCATCACGATAAAGGGTTATGTCCAGTATGCCCATGGGCACATCTGCCTGTTCCGTATCCATAATTTTTCCCTTCAGACGCTGGGCCAGAAAAACACCACCGGTTCGAATGCCTACGAGGGCCAGCCCCTCTACCCCCTTATTCCTCTCCAGGATCTGGTGAGCCATCCTGGTCAAAACACGGTTAATCTCTTTCTCATCCATCAATGTTATTTCTTTGGACATTATCTGTATGACCTCGTTTACTTACAAGCCATCAGTAATTAGCTGAAAGCTGACCGCTGATGGCTGAATGCTTATTTCATTCTTTCTTCAGACCAAGCTTGGCATACAGGCGATCAAAATCAACATATTCCTTAATAAGATGGACGCCTCTTTCCACCTTTTCCGTCTCGCGCAGCCTTATACGAAAAGAGAGCTTCTCCATACTCTTGGCAATAGTATAGGTGTCGCCGGACAGGACAACGATTGGAATTCCCTTTTCCTCGGCCCGGCCGATAATTATGTCATTAGGATATAAGTTGCCGGTCAATAAAATACATCTGGCCCCGCCTTCTATGGAAGCCAGTTGGATATCCGACCGATCCCCTCCCACAATGACCCCCACGTTCTTAGACTTTCTGAAATATTGCAAGAACATGTTAACCTGCATGCCTCCGATCAGAAACTGTTCCACCAGATTATCCAGACGATGATGACAGCAGATGACTTTCCCGCCGAGTTGTTCCGCTATATATTCCACCTTGACCGAGGCCATCAGGGGATCATACGGCACTACCCCCAGGACACTTATCCCCTTTTTCTCCAGATAAGGTACTATTAATTCCTGTACATCGCTCATATATTCAGACGTTATATTATTCAAAATGACACCGGCGAGGTGCTCCTTGAAATTATCCTGGGCATCCAGTATGCTGTCGACATAAAAATCCCCCCGATACCGGTCGATGAGGAGAATTTTCGCCTCAAGCCTCTTTACTAATTTAGTTGCCGGTATGCCCATGTAACTACCGGTATGAAAACTACCCGAACCGCCCACCATCATAACATCTTTGTTTATGGCCAGGGCCTTAAAGGCCTTGACAATCTTGCGATCCAGGCCTTTCATATCCTCGCGCAGGGCGTCTATCAAGACATCCTGAGTGATGACCACCGGACAAACGAGTTCCAGGGGATCGGAAAGTTTTAAAAAACGATATATAAACCACGCGTCCTTGTCCGTAAGGACGTTCTCAACTTCTGCCGGCAGTATCCCCACAGGCTTCTGGTAGCCGACGCTAAAACCGTCCTTCTGCAATTGGGCGCCGATACCCATGGTAACCATACTCTTGCCGGAATAACCGGCCGTAGAACTCACATATAATGTAACCATCTTAGGTCCCCCTTATGGTAAACCTGGCATCAACCGCTATAACCCCTTCGCCCCTGGATTTGGCCAGCAGGGGATTTACGTCGGCTTCCACAATTTCCGGAAAATCCTGGGCCAGTTGAGACATTATAAGCAGGGCTTCCTCAACGGCCTCAATATCTACAGATTGTTCTCCCCGCACCCCGCGTAAAAGGGGAAAAGACCTTATCTCCCTCACCATCTCATGGGCATCTTCCCTGGCTAAAGGCGCCACCCGGAAAGATACATCCTTAAGCACTTCTACATAAACACCACCTAGGCCGAACATAATCAACGTCCCGAATTGCGGATCCTTACTCAGACCCAGGATGACCTCTCTGCCGCCTGTGATCATCTCCTGTACCATCACCCCGAGGACAGGGGCCTGAGGAGCCCTGGCCCGTGCCCGTGAGGTAATCTCAAAAAACGCCCTCTCTACCTCTTTTGCCGTATTAACGCCGAGAATAACGCCGCCTATGTCGGTCTTGTGAATAATCTGGTGCGAGGCAATCTTCATAACCACGGGATAACCGATACCATTGGCGGCAGCCACCGCCTCCCTTGAGGTACGGGCCAGGATATTGGCCGGAACCTTAAAGCCATAGGCCTGAAGAACTTCCCGCGCCTCGGCTTCTATAAGTTGATTACGGTTTTCATCGCGTACCCGGTCAAATATCCGCCATACCTTGTCCCGATCCGCCCGGTAACAAAGATGCGTGCGTGGGGGCTCATCCACCCATAAACGCTGGCGATACATACTGTCCATGGCGGCTATGGCATCCTCAGGATAATTATAATGCGGGATGCCTTCCCGTAATAATATTTTTCTCCCTTCTTCTACACGTTTCTTTCCCAGAAAGGAAGCAAAGACCGGCTTCGACGATTGTTTAGCCAGTTCGGCAACGGCCCTGGCCGTTTCGGCCACGTCAACCATAGCCGTAGGTGTCAGCAAGACCAGAATGGCATGCACTTGATTGTCTGCCTGTATGATAGCCAGGGTGTCACGATAACGCTCCGCTCCCGCATCGCCGATAATATCCACCGGATTATAAAAGGAGGCGATAGGCGGCAGTATTTCCCGGAGCTTATCTATGGTCTCCTTGTTTAAAGAGGCCAGGATAAGATTGGAGCGGTCACAGGCATCCGCTGCTATTATGCCCGGCCCGCCGGAGTTGGTGATAATGGCTATATTGGGGCCTTTGGGCAACGGCTGGTAGGCAAAGGCCAGGGCGTAATTGAAAAGATCGTTGATGGAATGGGCGCGGATGACGCCGCTCTGGCGAAAGGCGGCCTGAAACGCCGCATCCGAGCCGGCCAAAGCGCCGGTGTGCGAGGACGCCGCCTTGGCGCCGGAGGCCGTAGTGCCTGACTTGATGAGGATAACCGGTTTCCTTTTGGAAACCTCCCTGGCCACGTCCATAAAGGCCAAGCCGTCATTTATGCCCTCCAGATACCCCAGGACAACCTTGGTATCCGGGTCTTCCGACAGGGCCATCAGCATCTCGATCTCGGAGATATCCGTCTTATTTCCCAGGCTGACAAACTTGGAAAAGCCGATGTCTTCGGCCAGAGACCAGTCCAGGATAGCCACACACAAGGCCCCGGATTGAGAGAAAAAGCCAATGTTGCCTTTAAGAGGCATGCCTGCCGCAAAAGAGGCATTAACCCCGGATGCCGTATCGATCAAGCCGACACAATTGGGGCCGATCATACGTATGCCGTATTTATTGATGGCTGCTTTTAACTCGCGCTCCAGCCGGGCCCCTTTTGGCCCAATCTCTTTAAACCCCGCCGTAATAACCACTATCGAATCGATTTTTTTGGCCGCACACTCTTCAACCACCTGAATTACATAAGGCGCAGGCACGCAAATTACGGCTAGGTCAACCGGGCCGGGTAGGGAAGCCAGATTCGGATAGGCCTTAACGCCCAGTATCTCCGTGGCGGCGGGATTAACGGGATAAATCTGTCCCTGGTATCCATAACCCATCATGTTCTTAAAAACGTCATGCCCGACCTTGCCCGGCTGACGTGAAGCGCCGACTACCGCCACGGAACTGGGGTTAAAAAACTGTTCTAGCATAACGTCCTGTTCAGTTAATTTCTAATCGGCCATACGCGGAGAACCAAAAATAATTCTATAATCTCAAATTCCAAAATCCCCCTCAATCCCCCTTTTCCAAAGGGGGAAGTGTTTCTCCTCCCTTTGAAAAAGGGAGGTTGGGAGGGATTTAAGAATACTTTTTCAAACAACTAAACTGATACCAAATTTTTACCATTTGAGCTTTGAACTTGATTTGACATTTGGACTTGATTATTGGTCATTGATTACTTTGAATCTTGGAATTTGTCATTTGCAGCTTATGTTCAGGACTCTATTATGGTTCTCACAAACATGTCAAGGATTTTAAGGTAGGGATCAAATTAGGGTTCTGATGATGGTAAAACAAGCTAAAAAGGCCAGTGTAGGCGCCAGAATCCAACTTAAAGCTATCTTTTTTAGTAGATTAACACTTACAGTGCCAGTTCCTTTCAGCATCCCGATGCCGGTAATTCCACCAATAATGCAATAGGTTGTTGAAATCGGCATGCCCAGGGAGGTAAAAAGAAAAACGCAACACCCGGCGCCAAACTGAGCGGCAAATCCTGAATAAGGGTCTAATGCCATTATACCCTTGCCGATGGTATCTATTACCCGGTTGCTTAAGACTACAGCGCCAAGAAACACTAAAAAAGAACCGGCGAAAAAGGCCCATGCCTCCTCGATCAAACCGGCATGAATGATTGGTCCCAGGATGGTAGCAAGTTCATTAGCTCCGGTAGTGTAGGCTATGATAATCCCGCTTGCGAGCAACAGCACCCTGATAATCCTTTCAATTTGCAGGAAGGGTAGTTTGGAGAGGGTCTTTTCCATGGCCCGGTATATTATCAATGACGCAAAGAGGGCCGCCAGGGGAGATATAACCCATGAAAGAAGAATCTCAAAAAGTGATCCATAGTTCACGTCTGCCCCCAGGGCAGTTCCAGAGCCGGTTAAGCTTCCGATTATCACCTGATGCGTGGAAACCGGCAGCCTCTTCCAGTTGGAAATAATGATCAAAATGGCGGATACAAGCAAAGATATCCCCAGAATACGCAAATCCATTTCTACGATATCTTTTCCAACCGTCTTCATCACCTTTCGGCCCTGCAACAGTATTCCAACCAGAACGAATATTCCGAACAGGATTACAGCCCGTCTAAAGGATATTATCCTGCATCCTATACATATTCCCAGGGCATTGGAGGTGTCGTTGGAACCGACACTAAGAGCTATGAGAAGGCTGGCTATAAGCGGAATCGGTTGCATTCAATAGGTGAGATCATCGTAGGCTTATATTTATTATCTGCAGATAATCGCTGGCGTCTTCAATTAAATCGCTTGTACTGGTAAGGTCATGTATAAAATCAGAGAGTATTTTGCCCTCCCAGAAGTTTTTTGTCACTTTTGTCCGGAGCCTTTTGATCAGGTCAAATTTTATCTCATCGATTTTCTTTTCATAAATTCTGATAGCCAGGCTTTTTTCTCTTAAATCATCCGGCCCTGATAATGTCCCAAAGGCCACTAAAAGCATCTCGCACATCTTCGCGCTGATGTCCGCGATTCTGGCGCAGTCATCCTTTGTTTCTTCATCCAGCCATAAATCCGTGTATTCAATAGCCGCATCTTTCGTTACGTCCAGGGCATTATCCACTATCTCCACGAACCTGCATATATTAGGCCGCAGAAACGGTAAAAAAGCCCCCTCATAAATACTTGAGACTATCTCCCTCCGGACTATATCTCCCTCTCTTTCCAAATCGGAGACGTTCGACAGTAAATCCTCGTCCCGGTTCTTTATCGCGGCCTTAAGGGTCGTACAGGCTGAACAAAGAAGCCCCATGTGTTTCTTCATCTTATCGATGACTTCCTGTTCCTTCTTCCCGCCCAGAAACAGATTTTTAAGCCCCACGGGTACCTCGTGCTTTCTCTATCAATGAACCGGCCATGACGTCAAATATAGATACAATTCCGCCGACTTTCTTTTCTTCACATACAATGACCCTGGCGATATTGAACTTTTCCATCAAGGCCATGACATGCTCGATGGGCATGTCCTTGGTAACGCAGACCAGCGGCTTGGAAGTAATTTCTCCGACCTTTATTTTCCCTGGGTTAAGATTCTTATTTATGATCTTAAACACAATGTCTCTTACCGTGATCAATCCATAAACATCCTGTTCATCCTTGGGATTTACCAGCAAAGACCGGATCCTTTTGTCAACCATCCTTTCTATGGCATCGTACACCGTGGCCTCGGGTTCTATGTATTCTATCTTCTTGTTCATTACCTCTTCTACTTTCATACGCCCCTCCAGTCTGACCTGTACACATCCGGTACGCCCGCTCCCTATGGGTCTTAACATACATTTCTAAACTATTTCATTCGTAGAATCCATCTTTTTATTATCTAAGGTCCCCTCTATGAGTTTTTATCAGTGCGATGCTTCTTGAAACCGCCAATAATCTATCATCCCTACGCAGTATGTGGTACTCAGGATATTCTCTATCCGTGACTACGGCATAGATTTCATAAGTGTTCTTAAGTCCGGGCGGGTCGTTTATCTCGCCAAGGTAACAGTTCCCGGAATAGTTGACTTTGGGGTGTCTTATTAAACCTAATCCAACAGATTCACCGGTGGGTTGAATATATTCCTTGCCCTTATCTTTTACGACAAGATAAACAAATAACCCTTCGGCATTCAAAACTTCCCCTTTTACAATAACTTTAAGTGGAGCAGCATCGCTCTTTACCGGTCTTCCCTTTACATCAGATATCTCGGATATACTGATAGATGAAGCATCTCCGGACTTTGGATTTATCTTTTCGGGCACCTCCGCGTGATTTGAAGGTGAAATTGCTTCCTTGCCAGAGACAGGGGGCCTGGATTTTATCGTAGCATACGCACCTATGAGAGCGACCAGGATCGTCACGACTACCCATATCGGCCAAGGAGTTCCACCGTTAGCTTTTGCCAATCATACACCCCCTTTTTTTGGTCAAGTCCTGCTTTGTCTGTAAAAACGTGCCCTCCCGTAGTAATGGGACGGTAATTCTTCGATTATTACTCCCTTCCGGGAAGCATCCCGAAGCCTGCCGAGCGATGTCCTGCTGATCGGGATGGCTTTGCGAAACAAACAAGCCACGGTCGAGGAATCTAATATGAAGACTGTTTGTTTGCCGGCAGGCCCTCTGCGCAAAGCTGTTGTTATCTGTCCGGCGCGGGCGGTATTTAATAACAAAAGTGTCTTTGCAATTCAGGCAGACAAAACATACTTCTCGATACGATCAATTTTCTTAATAATTTCTTCACTGGGTTTACAGGACTGAATATCTTTCTTCAATTCTTCTAATTGATATTCAATGTCCAGTTTAACTTTCTCTTCCATATAGGACTGTTTAAATTCAGGAACAGAAAGCTGTTTTTGGAAATACTTTTTTGCGGTATTCATTTTTCACCTCTCAATGCTTTACGGATCGATATTGCCTTTTCTATCTCACCTTTTGGCGTTTTTTGTTCCTTTTTTACAAAACCATGCGTAAAAATAATCTGCCGTTTTGACTCATAGAAGTAAAAGCTTCTGGAAATTCTATTCTCAAAACTTACCCTGAGTTCAAATATCCCGTCACCGAGATGTTTGGACAAGTTTTCTTTAGGCTGTATCCCGTTACCCTTTAACTCAACCAACTTGTCAATATACGCAAATATTTTAGCACGTTCTTTGAGAGACAGGCTCTCCAGGAATTCTATCATCGGCACCTTGCCGTTAATTTCCGCAAAATCATAAGTAAAATTCATTTATTACCTCAATTTTCCAAAGGGTGTAACCGCCCATCTGCTGCTATCTGCCGTTGCGGACAAATTCCTTTTCAAATAGTCGCTGTCCTACTGTTTTGTGGACGATGACAAGATAATTTATGAACTTAGAGACGTGTCTCCCTTCTCCTATACTCCTTCTTGTTCAATTACACCTTTTATTTTCTCCTTTAATTGGGGGATGTCCCTTTCTGCCGTATCCCAGACGGCATCCAAGTCCACACCCAAATAATCATGTATCAGTTTGTCTCTCATCCCGGTCATTTTCCTCCAAGGTATATCTGCATACCTTTCTCTTATATCTTGAGTTACCCTCTTTAGCTGCCTCTCCTAATTATCTCAATCTCCCTAATCACACCTGCTTGGAGTAGCTCGTCACTCATAAAGCCCCTATATTCTACTCCCTTTGTATATTTCTCGACTCGCTGTATCGCATCCAATATGTGTCTCAAATATACAACCGCATCTCTATTCATTCGTAAATCACCACCATCTCTTTCTTAATCCTATCAATGAGATAGGGGCTTATGGATTTCTCAGTTAGTAAGTCAACTTTTATACCCAACGCATCAGATACCTCTTGTTCTATTCCTACGAGGTCAAGAAGGCTTTTTCTTTCTGAAAATTCCACAATAATGTCTATGTCGCTTTCCGGTTTCTCTTCACCCCTTACATAAGATCCAAAGACAGCGATCTTGCTCGCACCTTGACTTTTAAGTATGCGAGTCATCTTTTTAAAGATATCTTCTTTATTCATCATCTTCACCTTTCACTGCGGGGCTGGGAATTTTGCACAACGCCTTGAGTACTTGAGAAAGGCACGGCCTTCGGGTGTTAATCTCAAGCACTCTGTGCTATCTGCCGTTGTTCATGTATCTATTTTGATATTATCTCCTTTTTGCTTGCCCAAAAGGCGTTTAAACCTGCTGCTGAAAGATTTAATAAAAATGTCAACCAGAAACCAAAGGTATATTCAAGCTGTACCATACCTCCAGTCTGGTTAAGTACCTCATTATCCATCTTTGATTTGAGCAGTAAAAGCATAACAGCCCCAATGCCGCCAATGATAGCTGTTACAATAGGACTTTTTTTAGTTTTCAAAAGGCTTAACCCTAACCCCACAATTACGGATAAAAAGGCGCAAATTGCCAGCGGTTCTCCTTTTAACTTTTGAGTCTGTTTTTGTTCAAACATCCCAGGTTGTTTAATGGTCGTGCCTGTAACCAATTGAATCCCGGTGAAACTGGCAACTTTCTGACCACCGCAAGAAACATTGACAAACGGCAGGAAGAAACAGATTAAAGCAACTCCAAAGATAGCCGGTGAAATTTTCCTAAGCCCACTTTCCATGATACTCCTCGTTTATCATATTTTAATGACCAATGGCGCATAACGGACCGGCAAGGCTTTTCAATATACCCTGACTTACTTCTTCAGTTCTGATAGGCTGGCTCCATCCCAAGGGCAGAATTTATAAGCCCCGCTTAACTTCTCTCCGCAGGTTGGACATATCTTTGGTGGAAGAAGCGATCCCAAAGGCAATCGCCATTTGAATTCTCTTTCACCCATTTCGACCGAAAAGCTTCCTTCCTTCTTGGCTTCCGCGATCTTTTGGCCCTTTTTGTTCTCAGCCGGGAAGAGAAAGAAATTCATGTTTTGCCCCAACGGCCCAAGCATGTTGACAAAAACGGGCTTCATTATCGACAAGAAATTCTTGCTATCGGCATCGATCTTATCTTCACTGAGTGGGCGATAGCGAGTCCCTTCGCTATCCTTAATCTGAATACCAGCTCGGATAGCCGCTTCAGACTTGTATGTAATCCCTCCAAGCGCACCCGCCTTGCCATCCATGACAACAATGACTGTATAGGGGCGAAGAACTTTCATGAACTCTTCAGCCTGCGCCATTGTCATATTTGGATTCCTAGCAAAACTAACCTGCCAGAATTCCTCTGGAATCCACCAGGCGAGGGCCATTTCATCTGCCTTCTGAGACATTCTTTGAGTTTCTTGAATTAGCGCATTGAGGTCTACTTTGTTTTCTTGGGCTTGCCCTGTTGCCATCCACCCAAACAAAAGAAATACCGCCATGAAGACACTTGCCTGCCCCAAACTCCTACCCTTGACACTTATTGACTTATTCACCCTAAGTCCTCCTTTTCTGGCGAATGTTGCCTAACGTTTCGAGCGCTTGAGAAGGGCAAAGCCCTTGGGTGTTGACCTCAAGCATCATCTGTCTGCTGTTGCGGATAACAAGAAACTTACAAATTTATGGCCGTCCCTCATTTCATGGCTGTCCCAAATTTCCCTACTAATTCTCATTCAATTTTTAACAAATCCCCCTTCAGTTCCAGCATGTCTTTCTTCTTTTGAGACGCACGAATTACTTCTGGTAGATTTAAAATTGATTTATCGTTAATCATATTTATCACCTTGTCGCAGGCAGATTGAAAATCATCATAAAAGTCCTCAGCCATTAAAAATAAATATTCGTTGCCCATTATTCTATATTTGTTCAAATGTATATAGTTAGCAGAATCATTTGCTCTTTCGCCGAGTATTAATTTGTCAGTCGGGATTACGACGGGAAGCATTCCACATCTCAAATTAGAATAAAGGTTAAAGGGCTCCGCCCTCTGAGCATAATTGTGATATCTCGGATCAAAAAATTTGATGAGTGCGTCATTAAACCTATCTTCACTGTGTCTTCCCTCATTCAAGTCATATCTGTCACATAGCGCTCCCAAAAATTCAATACCACCAGAAATTAATCCAAAAGAGAGATAGGTATGTTTCCATTCGTACTCCTGTTGGATTCTCCGGATTTCTTCTTTGAGCACGTGATTGATAAATTTGACTACATTCATAGGACCTCCTTGCGCTCTGACTCTCGCCTAACGGGCTGGCTGAAGTGCCGGAATCTCCCCCTGACAAATATATTGCCGATCTCTGTTACGGCCCTCATATCTTCGCTGTATCCATCGGAATTGTCAAATGTTTTCTATGGCATTATACGGTATTGGATTCGCATTGCATTTAACTTTTCCCCGCTGCCGCCGATATTTCCCATTGTGGATAATACGAAAGAAGACGTTATTGGCCATCGCCGGCGGCTGAAGGAACGCTATCTTAAGAGCGGCGTGGCCGGGCTTCAGGTATATGAGGTGCTGGAACTCCTCCTGACCTATGCCCTTCCCCGCCGCGACGTAAAACCCCTGGCCAAGAAACTGTTAAAGGAGTTCAAGTCCTTTCGGGGTGTCCTCAGCGCCGCACCGGATGAGCTTCAGAACATCCAGGGTCTGGGTAAACACACCGCCACATTAATCAAACTAGTCCGGGACTGCTCGGATCTTTACCTAAAGGAAGAAGTCCTGGGGAAGGAGACCATCTCTTCGCCCCGGGCCCTTATCGATTATTGCCGGTCGGCCATGGCCGGTCTCAAAAACGAGTATTTTCGCTGCCTGTTTCTCAACACCAAAAACAAGGTGCTGGCCGATGAAATAATCCAGGAAGGCACCATCAGTCAGGCCGTGGTCTATCCCCGCAAAGTGATAGAAAGGGCCATCTACCATAAGGCAACCGCCTTGATCTTCGTACACAACCACCCCAGCGGCGACGTGAAACCCTCCAGTGAAGACCTGTCCCTGACGGAGACCTTAAAGAAGGCGGCTGCGGCCGTAGGCATTGCCGTCCACGACCACTTAATTGTAGGCGAAGATGGGTGTTTCAGCTTCCGCGAAGAGGGGCTGTTATAAGATAAGCCTTCAGCCATCAGCTTTCAGCGGTCAGCCTTCCATAGGAGACTCGTGTGGTGCGTCATGAGCCCCTTTACTTTGATTGTCATTCCGGGCTTGACCCGAAATCCAGTCTTTTTGCCTTTCTGGATTCCTGCCCGCCAGGATCGGACCTGGATGGCTTCCGCAGGAATGACGGTTTTTGATGTCACAATATAATGTAAAGAAATGTTGGACGCACTGCACTAGATTTTTCTTTTTGCTGACTGCTGACTGCTGATAACTGATAGCTTCTTACAATAATAAAGGTTCTCATTGACCCCGGAATGGCTATTATGTTAGAGATTCGATAACCTATGCATGAACTATCCATAGCCCAAGGTATCCTTGACATCATCCGGGACGAGGCAGAGAAAAATGCTATTGAACGCATATCTGCCGTAAGGCTTAAACTGGGCAAGTTGACCGCCGTTGAACCCTCTTCCCTTTCTTTTTGTTTTGAGTTAATAACCAAAGGAACTCTGGCCGAAGGGGCAAAATTAGAGATAGAGCCCGTCCCGATTACCGGCCGCTGCGCCCAATGCGGAAGGGAATTTACGTTGGAAGACCCTTTCTGCAATTGTCCGGGTTGCCGTAGTCTTAAAATCGACATCCTCACCGGTCGCGAATTTTATATTTGCGAGATCGAAACCGATGATTAAATAAACTATTCAGCCACAAAGTCACCAAGGCACAAGGGGTTGATATAATTTATGACCGGAAGGAATTACGGTTTAACAAAATTATTCTATAAAATCTTCGTGTCTTAGTGCCTTAGTGGCTAAATAAGTTAGGGTCAGCGAAAGGAGATTAATCTTTGAAAGTATCCGTCGTCCGCAATATCCTCGAGGCCAATGAGGCCATTGCCCAAAAGAATAGAAAACTATTCAAGGGAAAAGGCATATTCACCATAAACCTCATGAGCTCCCCGGGAGCCGGGAAAACCACCCTTTTGGAAAATACGGTCGAAGCGCTGAAGGACAAATTGCGTATGGCGGTAATAGAAGGGGATATACAATCCTCGGTCGATGCCAGGCGCATAGCCAAAAAAGGGGTTCAGGCCATACAGATTAACACTGATGGAGGTTGCCACCTGGACGCCAATATGATTCAGAATGTCCTCGCCCACCTGGACCTGGATAACCTTGACCTCCTTATCGTAGAAAACGTGGGGAACCTGGTATGCCCGGCGGAGTTTGATATCGGTGAAAACGTGAAGACCATGATCCTGAGCGTGACCGAGGGCGACGACAAGCCGCTCAAATATCCGGTCATGTTCCGCGAATCATCGGTCCTTTTAATAAACAAGATTGACCTCCTGCCATACACAAACTGCAAGATAAACAATATAAAGAAAACCGTCCTTAAACTGAACCCAAAGATAAAGATATTCGAGGTCTCCTGTCGCACCGGAGAGGGCCTGGGAAATTGGTATAAATGGATCAGACAGCAGACAAAGAAAAAATAGCCCGCCGGGTTAAGGCCACCGTGCATGGAATAGTGCAGGGCGTGGGGTTTCGCCCTTTTATCTATCAACTGGCGCGGCGGTACAACCTCAAGGGCTATGTAACCAATACCTCCCATGGCGTAGATATTGACGTCGAAGGAAAGTCCCCGGCCCTAGACTCTTTTTTAAGGGCCATCCGGACTGAAGCCCCTCCCCTGGCCAATATCACCGCCCTGGAGAAATCCGAACATCCCCGGGCCGGATACAGCGATTTTACCATCCATAAAAGTCAGGCCTCGGAAGGCCGCTCCACCCTTATCTCCCCGGATATCTGTGTCTGCGACGAGTGTCTGGCCGAACTCCTGGACATTAAAAACCGCCGCTATGGCTATCCCTTCATCAACTGCACCAATTGCGGGCCCCGCTATACCATTATCGAAGATATACCTTACGACCGCCCCAAGACTTCTATGAAGTCATTTCCCATGTGCCCGGAATGTGCGGCCGAATACCACGACCCCCTTAACCGCCGTTTTCATGCCCAGCCCAATGCCTGCTGGACCTGCGGCCCCCGGGTAACTCTTTACGACGCGAATAAAAACCGGGTAGTCTGCAAGGATCCTGTCATTCAAGCGGCCAACCTCCTGCGTCAGGGTAAAATCCTGGCTATAAAAGGCCTGGGGGGATTTCACCTGGTAGTTGACGCCGTTATAGACGAGGCCGTGCGTACCCTTCGCCAACGCAAGCACCGTGAGGAAAAGCCGCTGGCCCTTATGTCTCCGGATGTTGAAACCATAGAAACCTACGCCCGGGTAAATTCTTACGAATCAAAGGTTCTCGCATCGCCTCAGCGCCCCATCGTCCTTTTAAAAAAGAGGCCGCGCCCTGCCATCTCTGCCGGGGTAGCCCCGCATAATAAATATTTGGGAGTCATGCTCCCCTACACACCCCTGCATTACTTACTTCTGAAACAAGGGTTCGTGGCGCTGGTTATGACCAGCGGCAATCTCAGTGAAGAACCCATCGCCATCGGCAACGATGAGGCCTTCCGTCGCCTGGGCCATATTGCAGACTACTTCCTTATGCACGACCGGGATATTTATATGCGCTGCGATGACTCGGTGGTGCGGGTTAATAGAGGAAAGGCCCACCCTATCCGCCGGGCCCGTAGTTATGTCCCGGCGCCGATAATACTTAAAGAAAATATGTCGTGCCATAGGCAGATTCGCACGCCCAGGCGTATCTTCGACCGGGGCGAACCGGAAATCCTGGCCTACGGGGCCGAATTAAAAAATACTATTTGCCTGACTAAAGGGCAAAATACCTTTCTCAGCCAGCATATCGGCGATCTGGAAAACCTGGAGACCCTGGAATCTTTTACCGAGGTTATTGAACACCTGAAACGTATTCTGGAAATTAGTCCTAAAATCATTGCCTATGACCTCCACCCGGAGTATTTAAGCACCAAATACGCCCTGGCACAAAATGATCTGACCAAATACGGCGTCCAGCATCACCATGCCCATATTGTCAGTTGTATGGCCGAACATGGCTTAAATGAAGAGGTGATTGGCTTGGCCATGGACGGTACCGGCTATGGCACAGACGGCGCTATCTGGGGAGGCGAAATACTGGTAGCGCAACGGGATTCGTTCGAGAGGGCCGGGCACCTGGATTACGTCCCCTTACCCGGCGGAGCCGCCGCCATCAAAGAACCCTGGCGCATGGCGGTAAGTTATCTCTACGAAACTTACGGTGAAGGCTTTCTCAATTTAGATATCCCCTTCGTGAAAAATTACGACAAAAAAATCCTGTCTCTTCTGACCGCAGCCATTAAGAAAAAAATTAACACCCCCCTGACCTCAAGCTGTGGCCGTCTATTTGATGGTGTCTCCGCCCTGTTAGGTCTGCGGGACAAAGTGGCCTATGAGGGACAGGCCGCCGTGGAATTGGAGATGTCCATTACCGGCCGCGGAGCGGCGGCCTATGACTACCGCATAGAAAAAAAAGAAGGCAAATGGGCTGTGGATGTCAGGCCGATTATTGAGCAGATCGTGACGGACATACAGAAAGAGACAAAAAAGGGACTTATCGCCCACAAATTTCACCACACCCTGGCCCGGATGTTTACAGATATATGTCTAAGGCTGAGGAGTGAACGAGACATCACGAAAGTGGCCTTAAGCGGCGGTGTTTTCCAAAATATGACTCTCCTCTCAAGGCTGACAAGTCTCTTGCGGAGAAACCGTTTCAAGGTCTATACTCACCGCATGGTGCCGACAAATGACGGAGGAATATCCCTGGGTCAGGCCGTAGCAGCATGCGCCATGGAGAAGAAAAAGGGCGGTGAAATATAATTAAGGAGTAGTTATTTATGTGTCTGGCCGTACCAATGCAAGTCCTGGAACTCAAGGAAAATACAGCTGTGGTGGATATGGGCGGCACGCGAAGGGCAGTACGCCTGGACGTTATTGACAGGCCGCCCACGGTAGGCGACTATGTGATTGTACACGCCGGCTTTGCCATCCACTGCATCGACGAAGAAGAGGCCAAAATCACCCTGCAATACTTTGAGGAAATATTTGCCGATGAAACATCTCGATGAATACCGCGATCCGCATTTAGCCGGGAAGTTAATAGATAAGATAAAGGCGTTGTCGCGCCGGCCGGTCCGGCTTATGGAGGTTTGCGGAACCCACACCGTTTCTATATTCAGAAGCGGGATACGAAGCCTGCTGCCGCCCTCTATTACCCTGCTGTCCGGCCCCGGCTGCCCTGTCTGTGTCACGGCCACGGAGGAAATAGACAAGTTTATCAAACTCGGCCAACAAAAGGATACGATTGTTGCTACCTTCGGCGACCTGATACGCGTGCCGGGGTCCTCGTCATCCCTGCAGAAGGAGCGGGCGGATGGAGCGGATATCCGCGTGGTCTATTCCACATTTGACGCCTTAGACATCGCCCGCCGGAATCCATCCCGCACGGTCGTCTTTCTAGCGGTGGGCTTTGAGACCACTGCGCCGACTATTGCCGCGGCAGTAAAAGAGGCCAAAAAAGAAGGGATCGACAACTTCTATATTATCCCGGCCCATAAAATTATCCCCCCGGCCATGGAAGCCCTCTTGGCTGGCGGAGAGCTGGCCATCGACGGTTTCATCTGCCCGGGTCATGTATCCGTCATCATCGGCGCAGATGCCTACCGGCCGGTCGCCGATAAATATCACATCCCCTGCGTAGTGGCCGGGTTCGAACCCGTAGATATATTGCAGACTATTTACATGTTATTGTCCCAGATTGAAGAGGGAAAAGCGGCTGTAGAGATCCAGTACCGGAGGGCGGTCAACTTCACCGGCAATGAAAAGGCGCTGGCCCTGCTCTCGGAGGTCTTTAAGACCTGCGACGCGCCATGGCGCGGGCTTGGCGTTATACCTGATAGCGGCTTAACATTAAGGAATAATTACCGCGCCCTGGATATTGAGACAAAGTTCGATCTGCCCGTGCCCAGGACCCAGGATCATCCCGGTTGCAGTTGCGGGGACATACTGCGGGGCGTCAAGACCCCGCTTGACTGCGCCCTTTACCGGAAGGTCTGCACGCCTTCCAATCCCTATGGCCCCTGTATGGTCTCGACCGAAGGGACATGTGCGGCCTATTATAAGTATCATGATTGATGATCTCGTAAAAAGTAAAATTTAACCGCAGAGAACGCTGAGATAAGAAATTAAATGAATTTGTAACCATTCAGCCACTAAGACACCAAGCCACTAAGACTAAGATTATTCCTTTGTGTCTTGGTGCCTTGGTGGCAAAGGTTTTTCTCTGTGGACTCTGCGTGCTCTGCGGTTAATCTTTTGACAATACGTTATTAAATTTATGGAGAGCCCATGAAACACGACCGGATACTTCTCGACCACGGAAGCGGAGGGCGGGCCTCGCATGAGTTGATCGCCTCCCTTTTCCTCCCCCAATTTGATAATGAATTCCTCAGAGAAATGAACGATAGTGCGGTCATGGCCATCGGGGAAACCAAACTGGCCTTTTCTACCGATTCTTATGTAGTCGATCCCATCTTCTTTCCCGGCGGGGATATAGGCAGCCTGGCCATACACGGCACGGTAAACGACCTGGCCATGCGCGGGGCCCGGCCGCTCTATCTGAGTGTCGGGTTCATCATAGAAGAAGGGTTCTCCATGGCCGACCTTAAAGCCATAGCCGGCAGCATGAAAAATACAGCGGCTGAGGCCGGGGTAGTCATTGCAACGGGAGACACCAAGGTTGTGCCCAAAGGCGCTACAGACAAGGTCTTCATAAATACCGCCGGCATCGGAATAATTGATCCGGACGTCAACATCTCCGGACAAAACGCCAGGCCCGGAGACAAGATAATCTTGAGCGGCACCATCGCCGACCACGGCATAACTATCCTTACCTGCCGGGAAGGTCTGCAATTCGATGCCCCCTTAAAGAGCGATTCCGCTCCCTTAAATACCCTGGTGGCCGAGATGCTGGCGGCGAGCCGGAAAATCAACGTCCTCCGCGACCCCACCCGTGGCGGGCTGGGCACATCCCTCAATGAAATCGCCGGACAATCCCGGGTAGGTATCCGTGTCCACGAAGAGGCCATACCCGTTCGTCCTGAGGTACGGGCCGCATGCGAACTCTTAGGGATAGACCCGCTCTATTTAGCCAATGAGGGCAAACTGATAGCCTGCGCAGCGGCCCAGGATGCTGAAAAACTAATTGATATTATGCATAAAAACCCTTATGGACGGGATGCCTGCATTATTGGCGAGGTCATATCCGATCATCCGGGCAAGGTATTTATGAAAACCATTATCGGCGGCAACCGAATCGTGGATATGCTTACCGGCGAACCGCTCCCGCGCATCTGCTGAACATGCATAGCGAGCGCATTCCCCGCAGCTTACGGCGGGGTTAGCGAGCGAATACGATGCATTTTACCTTGCATACGGAGATTCCCCGTCCACCTCAGGCGGAGGGGGAGCTTCAATAAAAAGTCATCCATCAGCCGTCAACTTTCAGCTATCGGCCATGGGCCATGCGTCATGTGCCTTTCCCTGCCAACCGCTGAATATTCGCAAAAAAAGTACTTGGCCGGGAGACAATCATGGCCAAAATACTTGACTTTTGTGTATCGAGTGTTAAATTGCCCTGCTAGATTAATATTATTCACTATACAATTCATAGACAGGGAGTGGTGGTTATGTTTTTTGGGTACTTGTTGTTGGGGGGAGGGGAAGCTGGATGCCGGGCATCAGAGTTAAAACAGATGAGTCCTTTGAATTTGCCCTAAAGCGTTTTAAAAAGCAATGCGAGAAGGCTGGCATATTATCCGAAATTCGTAAAAGGGAACACTACGAAAAGCCTAGTATTAAACGAAAAAAGAAAATATTGGCCGCGAAAAAAAGGGCGTTAAAGAAAACGCGCAGGTACGTAGAGAGATAATACTCTTAGCTGGAACCATTAAGCCGACAGGAAGTTTGTCTTAAAGCGCGAATATCCGCCCAATCTATTTTATACTTGTAATGCATTAAGAGTTCTCACCCCGCAAATAAAGCGGGTGAGACATATCATAAGTTGACCGACAAAAAGTCATTAACATTATTACAGGCACAACCGAGACAGCGAAAATGGCCTGTCAGGGGCTTTAACAGGCATTAAAGTCCAAGGGTTTGTTTTGCTGTCTTTCTATATTATCTTGTTCGCCGTATGAAGTTGGTTTTCTCTCTGATTATTAAAAGGCCTCCTATACGGGCCCGTACATAATGAGAAAGTCAACACAAATAAAAGGCGTCTCAAATTTGTTTTTATTTCAGTGTGTTTCCCGCCCACACAAGTCGGAGAAGCATGGGGCATTTTTGATTGTCAACCCCATCTGCTTTTCTGCGTTATCTTGCTTCGATTATTACGCCCGCCGGGTAGCTATTAACTATAGGATGGTTGCTTGATGGCGCTATTACCGGACAGTAAAATCGACGAAATCGGGAATACGGCCAACATAGTTGAAGTCATCAGCAACTATGTATCTCTAAAAAAAGTCGGACGCAATTATCAGGGGCTTTGTCCGTTCCATTCTGAGAAGACCCCCTCTTTCAGCGTAAGCGAAGAAAAACAGATTTTTCATTGTTTCGGCTGCGGCATAGGAGGCAATGTCTTTAGCTTTCTAATGCGATACCACAACATATCCTTTGTGCAGGCAGTGCGAGACCTGGCCAAAAGATATCAAATCCCCCTCCCCGATATCCGGACCTCTCCACATAAACGAAATGAGACAGACAAAACAGAACTAATTTATAACCTAAACGAAAAAGCTGCGGCCTATTATACTTACATTCTTAACAATCATCCGGAGGCCAAACCGGCTAGGGCCTATCTGGAAAAGAGGGGGTTTCCCCCTGATCTAACCGCCTTATTCGGCCTTGGTTACGCACTGCCTAACTGGGACGGTCTTTGCCGCCAGTTAACACGGCATAATCACCCTCTCCCCCTGGCAGAAGAGGCAGGGTTGGTTATACAGAAAAAAAATGGGGGGTATTATGATCGCTTCCGTAATCGCATAATCTTCCCTATCTTCGATGTCGCAGGAAGAGTTATTGCCTTTGGAGGCCGCGTCATGGACGATACCCTGCCCAAATATCTCAATTCGCCGGAAACGCCTGCCTATCATAAAGGAAATTCCCTCTACGGCCTTCATCTGGCCAGGAATGAATTCAGACATAAAGGCCATGGATTCATTGTGGAGGGTTATTTTGACTTTTTATCTCTCTACGCCTATGGCATAAAAAATGTAGTGGCTACACTGGGAACAGCCCTGACCCCAAATCATATTCGGATATTAAAAGGCTATGCCGAAGAGTTCATAATCCTCTTTGATTCTGATCAGGCCGGCGTCAATGCCGCCCTGCGGAGCATCCCTCTCTTCCTAAAAGAAGGGGGCTCTGCCAAGGTCTTGATATTACCCAGCGGTCATGACCCGGACACCTTTATCCGCGCCCATGGTGTCGAACAATTTGAACATCTGGCGGATAAAGCCATACCCTTGACTAAATTTTTGTTAGACAAACTTACTCAAAAATGGGGACAGTCTCTGGAGGGCAAGGCACAAATTCTCCGGGAGATAAGACCGGCTATCCAGGACATAACCGACCCCATCAAACGATCCCTATACATAGCCGAGATAGCCGACAGCCTGAAAATAACCGAAGGGCTTATTGAAAAAGCGCTGCGATGGAATTCGAATATGGAAACTCAAAAGGCGCTCATAAATATAAAGCCGGCACCCGGAAATGCTGATTTATACCTGGAGAAAACGATTATAGAAATCCTGCTGTCTTATCCGCAATATCTACCAATTTTCTTAAAAGAAAGGAGGGGGGAAGATCTCTTTAAAGATGAAGGGCTTAAGTACATCTTTACTCACCTGAAAAGTATATTTGAAAAAGACGGTGCGGTCGATGCCAGACAATTGCTGGCGAGGGTTCAAGATCCTGCTATGGAAAGTAAGATCGCAGCCATTATACTCGATACCCCAATATACACCGGAACTGAGGTGGAATCAGTAGTACAGGATCTTCTAACCAAGGTCCAGGGGCGGAAACTGCAGCGTCAGACAAAAATGCTACTTGGACAAATCAAAGAGGCAGAAAGAAAAAAACAATATGGTATCGCCAACAATGCGGCCAAGGAACTCATGGAAGAGCATAAAAAACTTTTGGTCCGGCATAAGAGATGATTAATCAAGTAGTTAAGGAGAGAAACCATATGGGCAAAGAGGTAGAGATGGAAGACCTGCGAGAGTTGCTTTCTATAAACGAAGAGGGACGTTACTGCTATAGCGAAAAACTACCGGAGGGCGTCATAGGTTCAGGCCAGATAGAAGACACTGTTATCCCATTTGAAGAGATAGAGATAGGTATCGTGGAAAATGCCAAGGCGGACGTAGATATTAAAAAGGCATTTGTATCCGACCAGGAATCAGACCGTGATGACGTAACCGTAGATTCAGAAATCATTACCGAGATATCGGACCCGGTCAAGATATACCTGCGAGAAATGGGTCTGGTCTCATTATTAAGTCGCGATGGGGAAGTAGAACTGGCCAAAAAAATCGAACAAGGTGAGCGGGAAATCATGGCTGCCATCCTGGAAACACCGCTTGGACTGCAAGAAATTCTTGGCCTGGGAGAAAAACTAAAAAAGGGGCGGGTTAACCTCCGGGATATAGTAAAGGATCTGGACGAAGAAAATTCAGATGAAACGGAAAATATCCAGCGCGAACAAAAAGTGATCAGCCTGATCGAAACCGTTGGACGACTTAATAAAGAAAATAAGAAAATGAAAAATGAGTTGCTGGCTACTACCGAGGGCCCTGATTATAGAAAACGCCTCAAAAGAAAACTTCTAAAGAATAAACTCGATATTATAAGTCTCCTTAAGGAAATCAAATTAGAACAAAACCAACTCGACAGAATCATTGGCAAGCTCTCCGGCATGGCTAATCAACTGGCTAAAGCAGAAGAAACGGTCAAGAAATGTAGAAAAGTTCTAAGTATTCCCATCAGCGATATAAAAAGACTATTAGGAAAGCCCTTAACCCCTGAGAAAAACAGTAACCTGGCCAGGGCCCTTAAAATAAAACCCTCCAATCTTCGAGAAACGATTGCCACCCTAGCCACTTCTCTGAAGAAAATTCGGCACATCGAATCCGAGGCTAAGATAAGTTCAAGCACCCTGAAAAAACTAGTCTTCCAAATAGAAAAAGGGGGACAAAAAACTCAATATGCCAAGAATGAATTGATAAGGGCCAACCTGAGACTGGTAGTAAGCATAGCTAAAAAGTACACTAACCGCGGTCTGCAATTTCTCGACTTGATTCAAGAAGGTAATATTGGCCTGATGAAGGCTGTAGAAAAGTTTGAATATCAGCGGGGCTATAAATTCAGCACATACGCCACATGGTGGATACGGCAGGCCATCAACCGGGCTATTGCTGACCAGGCGCGGACCATACGCATCCCGGTGCATATGATAGAAACTATTAACAAGCTGATTCGCACTTCCCGATATCTCGTGCAAGAGCTGGGCCGCGAACCAACTCCGGAGGAAATTGCGGAAAGGATGGACTTCCCCGTGGATAAGGTACGTAAGATACTCAAAATCGCCAAGGAGCCCATATCGCTGGAAACTCCCATCGGAGATGAAGAAGACAGTCATCTTGGGGACTTCATAGAGGACAAGAAAACTGCTATACCCCTGGAGGCAGTAGTCAACATGGGTCTGGTAGAACAAACCAGAAAAGTTCTGTCCACACTCACCCCACGAGAAGAAAGGGTCTTGCGTATGCGTTTTGGGATTGGAGAGCAGACCGACCACACCTTAGAGGAGGTGGGGCAGGATTTTACTGTAACCCGGGAACGTATCCGTCAGATTGAAGCCAAGGCATTGCGCAAATTACGTCACCCTAGCCGGAGCAAACAATTGGAGGGATTTATTGAAAATTAGACCATTTTTTCTTGACAAGGGGTGATTAACCTTTTAATTAGAAAACACTTTGGGGGGCCCATAGCTCAGATGGAAGAGCCACCGGCTCATAACCGGTAGGTCCCTGGTTCGAACCCAGGTGGGCCCATTATCTTGTTTCATGCTAAAAAATCCCTATGTAACACCTAAAAAGATATCTTTATGTCCGTATGAACCTTAAAAAGGTTCATAAAAAGGGTGCATCATCGGCAGGATGCACCCTTTTTATTGATGAACTCGTAAAATGGACGGCACAGTAAAAAGCTCTCCGCCGGAGGCGGACAACGCAGCAAATGGACTTTTTACGAAGCTGTCTTTATTGAAACGTTGCCTATGGCCTTAATACAAGACATAATAAATATCATTGAGGAAATTGCCCCCTCCGCCTGGGCTGAAAAGTGGGACAATGCCGGCCTGCAGATAGGGGCATTGAGACAGCCGGTCAGCGCAGTCTTTGTGACGGTTGATCCGACCGCTTCGGTCCTGGAACGGGCCATCAAGGCCAATGCCCAGCTCATAATAACCCACCATCCTCTTTTCTTTCACCCGCTCCGTCAGCTATCTCTTGAAACTTTAACCGGTAAGATAATAACCCGGGCTATACGTAAAAATATCTCTATATATTCCGCTCACACCAACTTGGACATGGCCCCGGGCGGGGTCAGCACTGCCCTGATAGAAAGGTTGGCCTTAAAAGATATAAATATCCTTAAGGAAGAGGGAACGCCGCCCCCGCCCTATAACAAACTCGTCCCTCTAGGTTACGGCTGCATCGGCACATTTAAGACACCCATAACCTTCAAGCAATTTATTGCTAAAATAAAGACCGACTTACAGTTATCATATCTACAGATGGCCGGTAAGGCCCCGGCCAGGGTAAGCAAGGTAGCCGTATGCGGCGGAAGTGGTTCTCAATTTATAGAAGAGGCCTACAAATCAGGTGCAGACCTGTACATAACCGCCGAACTAAAACATAGTCACGCCCGTATGGCGGAAGAACTCAAGTTTTGTGCCCTGGACATTGGCCATTTCCATTCTGAAAAGTTTGGTATGATGGCCCTGGCCCGATTAATGCGTAACCGGCTGGAAAAACAGGGTCTAAAGGTTGACATAATAGAAAATCCAGCAGAAAAAAGTCCTTTACAGTTAATAAAATGATTGGAGGAAACCACATTGCAACAAGAGGTAAAATTGCTCATCAAGCTCCAGGCCGTTGATCTGGAAGTAAAACACATTCAGGACAAAAAGGAGGAAGGCCCAAAAGGGTTGCGCCATATCGAAAAAAAGGCAGAAGAACAAGAAGAAGAGCTAAAGGCTGTCCTGGGAAAACAAGAGGAATTAAAACAAAAGAAAAAAGGAAAGGAAACAGAGTTAGAAGACGAAATAGCTCATCTCAAAAAATGCCAGGGCAAGTTAATGGCAGTGAAGACAAACAGGGAATACCAGGCCCTCTTAAAAGAAATAGAGGAAATTAAAAAGGCGAATCGCAAACGGGAAGATGAAATCGTAGCCGTCATGGAAGATATAGAGCGGCTGGAAAAGGAAATCAAAGAAAAACAAGAGGAGCTAAGCAAAATTAGGGAAGAGACAACCATTGAAAAAGAAAAATTGGATTCGCTTTTTCATAAATATGACAAAGAATTGGCTAAATTTGAAGGAAATAGGAAAACAATGGTCAAAGACATACCGGAGGATCTCCTTAAACGCTATGATTTTTTGAGAAGCAAGAGAAACGGCCTGGCCGTAGTGGGTGTCCTGAATGCCGTGTGCCTGGGATGTCACATGAATATCCCGCCACAATTGTATAATGAGCTGCTTAAGGAAAAAAAGATGATATACTGCCCAAGCTGCCAACGCATAATTTACTACCAGGATGTCCCGAAGGCGGCAAATGAAAAATAATAGTTTCTTTTCTCTTGCCCTAACCTGGATCCGCCGAAGACGGAGAATTAACGGCCTAACACACATCCGGCAATGGATCTTATTGAATAAATTGCTTAACTGTGCTATTTTTACAGTGACATAGTTAGAGTAGGCAGGGTGGTCGCTCGTCCCTTCCTGCAAAGCGAGGGGATAAGAGGAAAGTCCGAGCTCCAGAGGGCAAGGTGGTCCGTAACGCGGACTGGGGGTGACCCCAAGGAAAGTGCCACAGAAAATATACCGTCCGCCTCCGGCGTGATAAGGGTGAAAAGGCGAGGTAAGAGCTCACCGTCCCGGTGGTGACACCGGGAGCCAGGCAAACCCCACCTGGAGCAAAACCAAATAGGGGAACGTTTGAGGGCGGCCCGTCCGAGGTTCCCGGGTTGGTTGCTAGAGGCGTCAAGCAATTGACGTCGTAGAGGAATGACCATCGTCCGCCTCCGGTGGATAACAGAACTCGGCTTACAGCCTACTCTAACTTGTTTTTCCATAAATATACCTTAGCTTTCTGAAAATATGCCTAAGCAAGGCGCCATAAGAGCCAAAATCCCCCTCAATCTCCTCTCCCAGAGGGGAAAGTGTATCTCCTCCTCTCTTTGAAAAATGAGCGCCATAGCTATAATAACTGCAGCAGGCAAAGGGGTGCGGATTGGCGCGACCGTCGCCAAGCAATTTTTGCCTGTCCTTGGGAAACCTCTTCTCTGGCATACAATCAAGGTCTTTGAAAATTCTCCGGGTATTGATAATATCATCTTGGTGCTCCCTCCTGATATGGTTAAAATCGGCCGGGGACTATTCCAGGCTAAGGGTGAATTTAAAAAACTATGGAAAGTGGTATCCGGTGGAGAAACCAGACAGCAGTCTGTAAGTAACGGGCTACAGGCTATACCTGAAAAATACAAAATAGTCGTTGTGCATGACGGGGTGCGTCCGCTGGTCGATGAGGATACTATAAAAAAAGTCATAGAGTTGGCCGGAGAAAAAGGGGCAGCCATCGCCGCCATACCGGCGAACGATACGTTAAAGCAGGTTTCGGCCGATGGGTGTATTGTAAGAACGGTAGAAAGAAGTCTTATATGGCAGGCGCAAACGCCGCAGGCCTTCCGTGTTGAACTCTTAAGAAGGGCATTTACAGAGGCCCAAAAAGACAAGTTCTATGGTACGGATGAGGCCTCGCTCGTGGAAAGGCTGGAAGTGCCGGTCTATATAATCAAGGGAGCTTTCACCAATATAAAGGTAACCACGCCTGCTGATCTAACGTTAGCGGAGATCTTGCTCAGAGACAGATATGGAAACAGCACATAGGGTAGGTTTTGGCTATGACGTACACCGCTTAGTAGAGGGCCGAAAACTCGTGATCGGTGGTGTGAAAATACCTTTTGAAAAGGGGCTGTTGGGCCACTCTGACGCTGATGTCCTTATCCATGCCCTGTGTGATGCCTTACTGGGCGCCGCCTGCGAAGGTGATATCGGACGTCATTTCCCGGACGATGAACTGCGTTATAAAGATAGCTCCAGTATGTACTTATTAAAAGAAGTTATGCATATCATCAACCGTAAGCGACTTTGTGTGCTCAACGCAGACTTGACCCTCGTGGCAGAAAGGCCGAGGATTCAAAAATTTGTCCCGCAAATGGTACAGAATATCAGCTCAGCCTTAAAAATATCCCCTCTTTGTGTAAACATAAAGGCCACCACTACTGAAGGCCTAGGGTTTACAGGAAAAGAAGAGGGCATGTCGGCCTTTGCCGTGGTGCTACTCAAAGAAGACCCCCTGAAAGACTGAAGAAGAGAGATACTATGACGCTTAGACTGTACAACTCCTTTAGCGGCCAGAAGGAAGACTTTAAACCCTTGGTCGATAACCGGATCGGCATATACGTCTGCGGTATTACGGCCTATGATGATTGCCATTTGGGCCATGCCCGTGCGGCCGTAGTTTTTGATGTCATCATTCGCTACTTGCGCCACCGTGGATTTAAGGTGACCCACGTACAAAACATTACCGATATAGACGACAAGATCATCAACCGGGCCAGAGAAAAGGGAGTCTCCTGCGAAGAGCTTTCCGAATACTATACCGGGAGATTCCACCGGGATATGGAGGCCTTGGGCGTGGCCCGGCCGGACGTGGAGCCAAAGGCCACCGGGCATATCCAGGATATCATCCGTTTGATTGAGACCCTGGTAAGCAAGGGGTATGCGTATGCGGCTGAAGGTAATGTCTTCTTCTCTGTGGAAAAGTTCCCTGGTTATGGACGGCTTTCCCATCGCAGTCTGGAAGAGATGCAGGCCGGCGCCAGAGTAGAAATCGACCCTCGAAAACGCCATCCCATGGATTTTGCCCTCTGGAAGGCCGGCAAGCCGGGCGAACCCGCCTGGGAAAGCCCTTGGGGGCCAGGCCGGCCCGGATGGCACATCGAATGCTCGGCCATGAGTATCCGCTACCTAGGGGAGACCTTCGATATCCATGGAGGGGGACAGGATCTCATCTTTCCTCATCATGAAAATGAGGTAGCCCAGTCCGTGGCCGCCACTGGAAAACCATTTGTACGCTATTTTGTGCACAACGGATTTGTGACCATAAATGGTGAAAAAATGTCCAAATCCCTTGGCAACTTCTTAACTATAAAGGATATCCTGTCCGGTTACCATCCTGAGGCCCTGCGCCTGTTTTTACTCTCCAAACATTACCGCAGCCCCCTGGACTACTCAGAAGACTTGATCCGGGAGAAGCAGGTCAGTCTGGATCGAATATACGCTACATTAGGTGAGGCCCTGGGAAACACCATATCCTCTGCAATTCCGCCGGCTATACGCCCCCGCGCATCTGCAACAGGAGTCTCGCTGCCGCCTGAAGCAGAAGCCGCCTGTGCCCGGATCAAAGATATTAAAAAACTATTTTACCAGGCCATGGACGATGACTTTAACACGGCCCAGGCCATGGGCCATATCTTTGATGCGGTAAAAGGAATAAACACCCTTTTACAGATCAGCAAAAAGGGGCCGGACCAGACCTGCCGGGCTGCTATTGGGTTTGGTGTCTCTGCCATCAGGGAAGTGGGCAAGGTACTGGGGGTCTTAACTGCTGATCCCGGGGTCTATCTGGAAAACCGCCGGACAGAAAAATTAAAAAAAATCCCCCTTACCGAAAAAGAGATCAGCGATCTCATACGCTGGAGGGAAGAGGCCCGTGAGAAGAAAGACTGGGCTGCTGCCGATGCTATCCGCAAAAAGCTGGCCGGAGCCAATATAATTCTCAAAGACAGCCCACAGGGAACAACCTGGGAGATAAAGGAGTAAGTGCCTCTATTTAATCTGGTTTCAGACTTCAAACCGCTTGGCGACCAGCCTAAGGCCATTGAGGCCCTCACCCGTTCCTTGCAGAAAGGCCACAAGCATCAGGTACTCCTCGGTGTCACCGGTTCCGGCAAGACCTTTACTATGGCCCACGTCATTGCCCGGACAGAGCGTCCCGCCCTGGTTATAGCCCCCAATAAGACCCTGGCCGCCCAACTCTTCAATGAATTCAAACAGCTTTTTCCCGAAAACGCCGTGGAATACTTCATCAGCTATTATGACTATTATCAGCCGGAGGCCTATATACCGCAGACCGATACCTATATCGCCAAAGACGCCTCTATAAACGATGCCATAGACCGCCTGCGCCATTCCGCAACCAGTTCCCTCCTGCAAAGGCGGGATGTAATCATCGTGGCTAGTGTATCCTGTATATATGGCCTTGGTTCTCCCGAGGAATATCGCAGCATGCACCTGGCCCTCGTTGAAGGGCAGGAACTTGGCCGGGAAGAGCTCCTGCGGGCCCTGGTCGATATGCTTTATGAGCGTAATGACATGGATTTTCATCGGGGGACTTTTCGTGTACGCGGCGACATCGTGGAGATATTCCCTTCCTGTGAAGAGGACCGTGCCATCCGCGTCGAATACTTTGGCGACGCCATCGAGGCCATTAAGGAAATAGACCCGTTACGTGGGGTAGTCAGAAGGATTATGAAAGAGGCGCTCATATACCCCGGCAGCCACTACGTGACCACACGTCCACGCTTGCTGGAGGCCATCGAGAGTATAAGGGCCGAGTTAACGGAAAGAATCGTTTTTCTCAGAGATCGGGAACGCCTAGTAGAGGCTCAACGCATCGAGGAACGCACCAATTTTGACCTGGAGATGCTGCATGAGCTTGGTTACTGCCACGGCATAGAAAATTATTCACGCCACCTGACCGGCCGAAGACCCGGAGAACCTCCGCCCACCCTCCTGTCTTATTTTCCGGAAGATTTTCTCCTCTTTATCGATGAAAGTCACATCACCATCCCTCAGCTTCAGGCCATGTACCGGGGAGACCGGTCCCGCAAAGAAACCCTGGTGGGGTACGGCTTTCGTTTGCCCTCGGCCCTGGATAATCGACCCCTGAACTTCGCCGAGTTTGAACAACACGTAAGGCAGGTAATTTACGTCTCCGCCACACCCGGCCCCTACGAACTTAAAAAGGCGGGCGGCTATATAATCGAACAGGTCATCCGGCCTACCGGTCTGGTTGATCCCAGGGTTACTGTGAAACCGGCAGTAAGCCAGGTCGATGATCTCCTGGAAGAAATAAGAAAACGCCTTAAGCGAAAAGAACGGGTCCTCGTAACCACACTTACCAAGCGTATGGCCGAAGACCTGACCGAATACTATGCAGAGCTGGGGCTCAGGGTAAAGTATCTTCATTCCGATATTGCCACCCTGGAGAGGACAAAAATTATACGGGACCTGCGCCTCGGAGTCTTTGATGTACTCACCGGTATCAACCTCCTCAGGGAGGGTCTGGATATACCGGAAGTCTCGCTGGTAGCCATCCTGGACGCAGACAAGGAAGGTTTTTTACGTTCGGAGCGTTCCCTCATCCAGACCTGTGGCCGGGCCGCCCGGAACGTGCACGGCGAGGTTATTCTCTACGCCGATCATATGACCACGGCTATTAAGCGGGCGGTAGAAGAAACCGAACGCAGGCGGAAACTGCAGGCCGGGTATAATCGCCGGCATCATATCACCCCGACCACCGTCAAAAAATCCATAAGGGATGTCCTTACCTCGGTTTATGAGGCTGATTACTATACGGTGCCCGTGGCCGCAGAAGAAGCAGAGGAGTTTTTAACTGTTGAAGACATCGCCCGGCGCATAGAATCCCTGGAGGAAAAGATGAAGCGCGCCGCCAGGGACCTGGAATTTGAGCGGGCCGCGGAATTGCGTGACCGCATACGCGCCCTCAGACAGCAGGAGTTGGCATGGCGTTAAGTGAGGATATTCTTTCTACTATTTCCCACGGAACAGGTGTGTATCTGTTCAAGGATGCTAAAGACCACGTCCTTTATGTGGGAAAGGCCAAAGACTTAAGAAAAAGGCTCGCTTCATATTTTCAAAAAAGACGGGAACAAGGGACCAGGCTGGAGGCCCTGTTCACCCGGGCTGCCTCTATCGAGACTATCCTGACGGAGAACGAGAAAGAGGCCCTCATCCTGGAATGTAACCTGATTAAAAAACACCGGCCTCGCTACAATGTAGTTTTACGCGATGACAAAAACTATCTCTCGCTGCGTCTCGACCCTTGTCAGAAGTTCCCCCGCATTACCATCGTCCGGCGCCTGGCCGATGATGGCGCCATGTACTTCGGCCCGTTTTCCTCCGCCGCGTCTGTGCGTGACACGCTGCGTTTCTTGCAACATATCTTCCCGCTACGCCGTTGTGGCGACATCGTATTTAAATCACGTACCCGCCCCTGTCTCAATTACCAGATCAAACGCTGCGCGGCCCCTTGCGTTGGTCTGATTTCGGAAGAAGAATATCGAAAACCGGTTGACCAGGTTGTTTTGTTCTTTCGCGGGCAACTCCAAGACCTCGTAAAAATCTTCGAAAAAGAGATGCAGGCCCTCGCCGACCGCCTGGAATATGAAAAGGCCGCCCTTTATCGGGATCGCTTATCAGCCATAAAACGGACCTTAGAAAAGCAATCCGTGACCTCCACACGCCTTGTTGACCAAGATGTCATCGGGCTATACCGGCAGGACGGGTCTGTCCAGATATCCATCCTTTTCGTCCGTAACGGGGCCGTGATCGGCCATAAAACCTTTCCCTTCCGGGAAGCGCCAGCGGCAAACGAAGAGATATTATCCCATCTTCTAAGGCAGTTTTATGGTGAGGGGAAATACATACCCGGGGAAATTCTTATACCGCTGGCCATGGAAGACCAGGCGGTGATCGCCTCTTGGCTCAGGGAAAGGACGGGGAAAAAGGTATCGATCCTGATACCCCAAAAAGGAGACAGGCATCGACTCGTGCTGCTGGCCATGAAAAACGCCGAAGGTTCCTTCCGCCAAAAACTAAAGGAGGAAGGGGATATCCGTAATCTCCTGACACTTTTGCAGGAAAAACTGGGCCTCGGGTATTACCCCGAACGTATCGAGGGCCTTGATATATCCAACATCGGCGGGAAAATGGCCGTGGGTTCTCTGGTAGCATTTGTCAATGGCTCTCCTGATCGGAACTTCTACCGCCGGTATAAAATAAAACTATCGGAACAGCCGGATGATTACGCCATGATGCGCGAGGTGGTTTCACGGCGTCTGACCCGGGCCAACGAAGAAAATTCATGGCCGAATATGCTACTCATAGATGGCGGGAAAGGCCAGCTTAACGTGGCCAGGCAGGCATTGAAAGACCTGGGCTGCAGTGGCCGCGTGGACCTGGTCGCTCTAGCCAAAGGGAAAAAGGGCGAAATAGACAAAGTATATCTCCCGGAACGTAAAAATCCCGTTCTATGGGAAAGGAACTCCCCGCTCCTCCTTTACCTGCAACGCATTCGGGATGAGGCCCACCGCTTCGCCATAGGATACCACCACAAGTTACGCAAAGGGAGTTTGACCCGGTCGCTTTTGGATGAGATACCGGGGGTCGGCGGTGTGCTCAGAAAAAGATTGCTTACACATTTCGGCAGCGTAGAGAAAACGAGAAGGGCTTCAGTTGAAGAAATCGCCTCGGTCAAGGGGATAAATCCCTCTTTAGCGGCTAATATAAAGGCTTTTCTGGAAAATTATAAAAGGGCTCATTCCATAACAGAATGAGCCCCCCCTCCAAACCACCTTAACCTATACAAACTTTACCGAAAAAAGCTCCTATGCTATCTCTTTCTTGACCGAGACAGCTATCTTCCAGAGAACAGTTAATATCAGTGCGCCGGTCGCATACACCATCATGGAAACCGCCAGTTCCGGGATCGTCGGTGCATACTCTGTTACCCTTTCAAACATATTCGGAACAAACCCGGCCACCAGCAAGGCCAGTCCTTTATCAATCCAGCTCGCGCCAACCAGCATAAGAAGAGCCGGGACCAATATATTTTCGTTGTTCCGGAAGGCGGGCGGGATCAGTAAGATCAGACAACCAATGGCCATTACTACGGCAGCCCACATAAAGGGGACCAGGAGATTGTGCCCTTCCAGGCCGTGGAAAAGGTATTCGAATGAATGCATATGACCCGGGATGTTGCTGTAGAAGGCAGTAAATAGTTCAAGTCCAAAAAAGAAGACGTTCACACACATGGCATAGGTAATAATCTTTGCCAATGATTGGATCGCCTCTTTCCCAGGATCGTACTTTGTCAACCTTCTCAACAGCAGGGCCAGCAGAAGGAGTATCGCAGGCCCGGAACAAAACGCCGAGGCCAGGAACCGTGCAGCCATAATAGCAGTAAGCCAGTAATGTCTTCCCGGGATACCGGCATAAAGGAAGGCCGTCACGGTGTGAATGCTGAAGGCCCAGATTACAGAAAGATACACAAGGGGCTTTATCCACGAGGCCGGCGCTACACCTTTGCGTTCCGCTTGGAGTGTAGTCCAACCTATGATGATATTCAGAAAGAGATACCCATTCAAAACAACCATATCCCAGAACAGGATTGAATTGGGTGTGGGGTGCAGGATGACATTCAAGAGACGCTGCGGCTGGCCAAGGTCCACGACGATGAAAAGCATACACATGCTCACCGCAGAAATGGCCATAAACTCGCCTAAAATAATCATCTTGCTAAACGCCTTGTAGTGATGAAAGTAGTAAGGTAAAACCAACATCACTGCCGAGGCGGCCACGCCGACCAGATAGGTAAACTGGGCGATATAAAAACCCCATGAGACATCCCGGCTCATACCGGTTATCTTCAGCCCCTGCGTGAGCTGTGTGTAGTAGGCAATAGAGCCCAACCCAATGACGCCAAGCAGCAACAATATCCATACATAATAGCCTTTACTTCCGTATAGTGCCTTCTCAAGCATAGCCCTTACCTCATACTATGTAATAAACGCAAGGTTGCGTACCCAGGTTTGGTTTACGCCGGATGCTGTAATTGGAACGAAGCGCCTGTCTGACCTCTGAGTTCGGGTCATCCAGATCGCCAAAGATCAGCGCCCCATTGGAGACTTCCACGCAGGCCGGCATCAACCCTTCCTCCAATCTCTCCGTACAAAAAGTGCATTTTTCCACAACTCCGCGCATCCGCGTCGGATATTTCGGATTCTCCCCTTTGATATACGGCCGGGGGTCTCCGAAGTTAAAACTCCTGGCGCCAAAGGGACAGGCGGCCATACAGAAACGGCACCCTATGCATCGGTGCATATCCATCATGACGATGCCGTCTGCCCTCTGATATGTGGCCTTGGTTGGGCATACCCGCACACAGGCCGGCTCATCACAGTGGTTGCAGAGCAACAAAAACGGCTTATGCTTCACCTCATCCGAAACAAATTTGTTCATATCATCCGGGAAGGCGTGTTCATATTCCTCGGTCCAGATCCATTTCACCTCTTGTTTCGTTCCGATGTCCGGGACATTGTGAACGCGATGGCAGGCCTCAATCATCCTCTTGCAATCGGCCTCTGTAAGCTTCCGCGTATCAATGACCATGGCCCATCTCTTCGCCGTTAACGCCTTTGGATTGGGCGAGACCTGCGAAGCCTCCACCGGGGCCCTTCGAAGCAACTCAATAGCGGACGTACCCCCAAGCCCGGCTACAGCGGAGATTCCGACTATCTTTAAGAATTCTCTTCTATTGATGCCCATGCCACCTTCTCCTTCTCTTTCGGTTCGATATGGCAAGTCCAGCAGTACGGTGTTACGTCCGTGTAATTATGACATTCGTCACAGAACTGCTTTTTATTCGAATGGCAGTTCATGCATTCGTTCTGAAGGCTCATATTAAACGTCTTACCGCTGCTGCTCACATACAACCTGCTACCATCACGGACCACGGAATCACGCCAGTCATTAAGAATCTTCATGTGCTCGGCCTGCATAAAGGCCTTAGGCTCTATACATTTCTTCTCCGCCAACTGCTGGATTACAGGGGTGTCGATTTTGGGGTCCGGCTTCTTAGCGGCCTTGCCCACATTGCTCCAAAGCGGGAAGGTTACCAGGCCAACGAAAACGACCAGTCCGGTTATGATTTTGCCTCCGTCATACATCAGCCTCTTCCTCCATTCCCTTTAAAGGTCGAAAACGGAAATCTTGAGTCCTCTTCTTCTCTCCAGGTACGACCAGGGCATTCGCTACCATTTCATGGATACCTGTTACCTCCACCCCTGGCGCCCAGTAGTTACACAAAGTCACCAGCGTAGCCCGGTCAATGGCGCAGATACAAGCCAAGTGGTTCACGCCGTGTTTCTTTTGGACATACTGCACCGCGTTTCCTCTGGGCAACCCACCCCGCAGCCTCATCTCCATCATCTCGTCCGTCCCCAGTCCAGCCCCGCCTGCGCAACAGAAGGTCTGCTCCCGGATGGTATTCTCAGGCATATCATAAAAATTATTACACACGTTCTTGATGATGTAGCGCGGCTCCTCAAAGAATCCCATAGCCCGGGCCGGATTACAGGAGTCATGGAAGGTTGCCGTTATGTGGTCGTTCCGGCTCGGATCCAGTTTCAATTTGTTGTGTTGGATAAGGTCAGCAGTAAATTCACAGATATGGACCATCTTGGTGGACTTGGCATTTTCGAATTTCGTGCCGGTAATGGGAGAGACCGGTTCCTCCAGGAAATCGGCCGGTCCGTTCATAGTATCCATGTACTGGTTGATTACCCTCCACATGTGGCCGCACTCCCCACCCAGGATCCATTTCACCCCCAGCCTTTTGGCCTCGGCATACATCTTGGCATTAAGCCTCTTTATCATCTCATGCGAGGTAAACAGGCCAAAGTTCCCTCCCTCAGAGGCATAGGTGCTCCAGGTGATGTCGAGTCCCATACTCGACAAGTAATGAAATAGGTAGTGATATCCCATATAGGTGTAGGTACCGGGGTCACCGAAGATGTCCCCTGAAGGAGTAATAAATAGTATCTCCGCCCCTTTCCGGTTGAAACTTGGCGTCACCTTGACTCCGGTTACGGTCTCCAGGTCTTCTAAAAGGAATTCAGTCATCTCCTTGTAGGCATGAGGCAAAATACCCATATGGTTTCCAGTCCGGTAACAATTGGCCACGGGCTCGAGCACCCAGTTGACGTTAAGTCCGATCAGGTTAAGGAGTTCCCGGCCGATCATCGTGATCTCTGCCGTGTCGATACCGTAGGGGCAGAATACCGAGCAACGCCGGCATTCCGTACACTGGAAAAAGTAAAAAAACCACTCTTTTACCACGTCATAGGTGAGGTCTCTGGCCCCGGCCAGCCTCCCCAGGATTTTTCCGGCAGTGGTAAAATTCTTTCTATATACCGACCGGAGAAGCTCTGCCCTCAGAACCGGCATATTCTTGGGGTCTCCTCCGCCGATGAAGAAATGACATTTATCCGCGCAGGCACCGCATCTTACGCAAATATCCATAAAGAGCCGGAAGGAACGGTACTTTTCCAGCCGCTCGGCCATCCCTTCCAGGAGAATCTCTTTCCAATTTTCAGGCAGTTTCCAGTCCTCATCCATCGGCGCCCACTCCCGCGGATTCGGAAGGCCGACATACTTCAGATTCTTTGGCTTTGCCGGATAGATAAAGTTGCCGATCTTGAACTCCGGCTTGGTATCCATCCAGTCTTCTCGTGGCGGTTTATGATCGACCCTAGGTAACTCCGTGCGGTCGTAATAACCCATCTGATCTGGTCTAAACTTTTTTGCAGGACCTGCCATGGTTACTCCTTTTCCACTGGTAATCCAGCTTCTTTCATTTGTTCTCTGAATTCATCTTCATATTCTTCGTAGGTATGAACCTTTACCGGGTAATTCCAGGGATTGATGTGTCTTACGGCCCGGTTGTTGTTAGCCAGATTTCTGGTGGGACTGAGGAAGACCCCGCCCAGATGCATCAGCTTGCTGAATGGGAAGTATGCAAACAAGGTGCTGACCAGAAAGAGATGGATGTAAAAAATAACCCCGATCCCCTCTGGTATCTTGGGGCTGAAAGTGACCAGTCCCATGGTCAGCTCTTTCACGCCTACGATATTTGTCTTGAAGAAATAACGCATCAGGATGCCGCTCACAGCTATGCCCATGATCAAAAAGAGCGGAAAGTAATCATTCGCCAGCGAGATGTACCGCAACTGGGGGACTAAGACCCTTCTCAAGAAAAGGTACGCCACGGCCGCCAAAATAACCATATCCGTCTGATAGAACACAGGGACACCTATCTGTAAAATTCCGTCCAGCGTCTCAGCCCATTTTACGAAGAAAGGTATCGGCTCAGTAACAAATCTCAGGTGTCTAATTAAAATAGTCAGGAAGGAGTAATGAAAGGCTAAAGAACCCAGCCAGAGCCACTTCGAAGAACCATATCGGAGTACCGGCCCTTCCCTCAAATCAACTTTTGTGTTTCTGAACAGTGAACGGAAGAGAAAGATCTCCAACAACATCCTTATGATAACTTCACCGGTAGTAAACGGGTTATCGAACCTATTCCGTTTTACCCATGTCTGACTTTTTTGCTGGCCGCAGGTGGCGGGTATCCGAAATGGAACCGGCGAACGTCCCCACTGCACAACGCGACGAATGAACCCTATCAGAAATATAAGAAAGGCGGCATAGGGTATAAAAACACCAAAAAGGTAGTTCATTCCGGCGCCACTCACTCCCGCGTAAGCAATTAAGGTGAGCGCCAGGACTGCGATGAGGGGAAGCAAAAGTCTCATTTACCGTTACCTCACTTCGTTTAGGCTATCAATATTAGTATCTTTGGGATCCGGCTGTTCCTCCGGGATCTCGCCTATCATATTTGTTTTTTGCAACAATCTAAAAAGCCTGTTTTTCCACTCGGTTGCCCTGATTTCATAGACCTGCTCACGGCATTTCATATAGATGTCAAAAGAGAGGAGGGCCATGTCATCTATTCTGGACTCGATAAACAACAGCTCGCCGGAAAGCTGGTGCTGTTGGATATCAGACTCCAGCTCTTCCCGAATCAGTCTCTTGAGCACGAAAACAAAGGCGATAGCCTGCGTGGGAGTAAAATCCTGAACTGCCCTGATTCGAATAACCCTGTCGAGAAAGGGAGAAACTTTTTCAGTATCCACTCCATTGAGAAGCTCTTCGAACAGGCCTTCTATCCCTTCAGATATCATAGCGCCTACGGGATTAGCGAACTGGTTCTTTTGTGCCTTCAAGAATTTGGCCGTGTCAGCCGGATAGGTCTCTAAGATCGCGTCGAGCCACTTTCTCACAATGGCGGATTTCTTTTGTGATAAGAGGCGGGCCAAGGTTATATCCCGAACTTGTTGGGGCGAAGACATGCTCTTAAATCCACCTGAAATTAGATACGGCTACCCTTGTAGCACGTTATTTCTTTCACTGTCAATAAAAAATATTCTATGAATGGCGGCTCACTCAGTTTAGAATTCTATAGACAAATTCCGTTTGCGTGTCAAGAATAAAACGCATGCTGTGGCTGTGACATTTTTCACTATGCCATAAGACTTAAAGGTCTTAAATTAAGTCGGCTTAGTCAGGCCGTCAGAGTCACGGTACTAATTTTTATCAAAAAGGCTGAGTTGTGCATCTTGAATCCTTGCCAACAGTCTTCTGGAAAAAGGGGTTTCGTATTTTTTGAGATTCTGCCCTATATCCTGCAGAAAAGGAGAGATTTTTTGCGATGACTTTGTGCCGAAAAGCAGGCGTTTTCTGGCGTAGCTCAGAAAGAGCTTTTCCTGTGTCCGAGTCAACCCCACATAAAACAGTCTCCTCTCCTCTGAAATATCTGTCTGTGTCTCTTTATTATAGTGGTAAGGGATCAGGCCCTCTTCGCAGCCGGTAATAAATACCACCGGGAACTCCAGGCCCTTAGCAGCGTGGAGGCTCATCAGGGTTACCTTTTCTGCCCTGGGGTCATAGAGGTCTGCTTCACCCTGAAGGGCCAATCGGTTGAGAAAATCCGAGACATTGCCTCCGAACCGTTCAGAAAAAGAGAGGAGATGGCGTACATCTTCTTGGAATTCCGCCTCTTTTGATAGATTACGAAAGAGATCAACACCTTCGCAAATCCGCTCCAATTTTTCTCGAACGGTCTTTCCTTTTAACGTTATTTTCAATGCGTTCAGCCCATCTTGAAGTCCCTGTATTCGCTTTCTATTAAAAAACTCCAATTTGTTCAGACCGCACCCCAAAGGTTCCAGCATCCTTAAACAAAAAAGGAGTTGAGATGTCCCCTTCCGGTCCACGATCTTTTCTTTCCCCACTCTCTGGAATGGAATCCCCGAACGGACGAATGCCTCTTCCAGGACCTTCCCCTGCTCATTAATCCGGTAAAGTACGGCAAAGTCAGAAAAACTCCGTTCGCCGCCCTCTTCTGAGGTATCGATATTTCTACTCTCTATAGAAAAATGGCTGATCCCCCTGACCTCCGTCTCGATGCTTTTAACCACAAACTCGGCCTCAGCTTTCTCCGTAGGCAACTGCGCAATAGTTAGCCAGCGGGTCCCCTGAATACCGGACCAGAGGCCTTCCCGGACATCACCTTCCCCCATCACCTGCCTCGACGCCCGCAATATCGTCTCTGTGGAGCGATAATTCTGCTCCAGGCAGAGGACCCTGGCCGTTGGATAATCCTCCTGAAATTTATGAAAATATCGAACCGATGAGCCTCTGAAACCATAAATCGCCTGATCCGGGTCGCCGATAACACAAAGGTCATGGGTTGAAGGAGCCATGAGCCGAATGAGCCGGTACTGGGCATAATTGATGTCCTGATATTCGTCCACGGAAATAAAACGAAATCTCTCCTGATACTTCTCCCGGATAGCCTCGTGGCCCTCAAGGAGTCGCACTGCTTTAAAAATCAGATCCTCAAAATCGAGGAGATGGGCCTCATCGAGCGCCCGCTGATAGGCTTCATAAATCCGGCCAAACAAATCCCGTGGGGTATCTCCGGCCATATCCTGCCGGCCGTCTTTTGGAAAAACGAGATCCTGTTTCGCCCTGGAAATGGCCTCGCCCACCTTTCTCAAGTTGCAATCAGAAGGCAGAAGACCCTTGATCAGATAGTCTCGATCCGCCCCGGTCAGTATGGTAAACGGTTTCTTTACCCCGACCGGCCCGCCATCCCTCTTCAGGATATCAAGGCACAAGGCGTGAAAGGTCTTGATGGTTAACTCTTTTAGGATATTTGAATCCTTAATGAGTGAGGTCAGGCGATCCCTCATCTCTTCCGCGGCCTTGTTGGTAAAGGTAACCGCCAGTATCTCCTCCGGTTGCGCGATATGGCGTGAGAGTAAATAGGCTATGCGATGGGTGATGGTACGTGTCTTTCCGGTCCCGGGGCCGGCCACAATCAGAAGAGGACTGCCTGTATGCCGTACCGCCTCTCGCTGAATTGAATTTAGGGTGCTCAAAAAGAGTTCTTCAGTCTGCGGGGTATCTTGAGGAGAAAATAATACGTTTTCTTGTGTTGGCGGCAGTTCTGGAAATCCCCCTATATCTCCCTTTTTCTTCGCCCCGGCGAACCCGCCTGGGTGCGGAAAGGGGAGTGAGGGGGGATTATTTTCATTGTCCCCTGCGTCTTTTTGATACACGGGCGTCTCCCCAGGCGATTGAAACAGAGATTGCTGCCGGGAAAAGCGTGCCAGTTCTTCTTCCGTAAATAAACGAACCTTACCGAACTCGCCATCATACCCCGGATCGATATGGACCTCCTGACCCCTCATCTTCCGGATCGCTTCGGCCAGTAGAGGAGAATCCTTACTTTCAATCTCGTTTAGAGGGCATTTTCTGAGGATGCCGAGCTCCGGCCCAAGCGTCCTTAAAAGTTGCCGATAAAAGCTTTCCACTTTTTTAGTCTTCGGCCCGCATCTCAATACCTCTGCCAGAATGTCTGTCAATGGAATAAGATTGGTAAATGGATGGATTCTTTCCGGCTTTAGCCCCTCTTCGCGGTCGGCCAGCTCCTCTACGCGATACATTACCCCTATGGTTACCGGCTTACCGCAGGCCGGGCAGAGTCCCTTGCAGCCCATCGTTTCTCGGGGAGAAAGCCGGACTCCACATTTTCGGTGGCCGTCAAAATGGTATTTCCCTTCTTCAGGAAAGAATTCAATGGTCCCCAAAAACCGTCTGGGGTCGCCGGTCTTTAAGGCATCTCTAATAGCAAAGTAAGAAAGTTCCGTGTCAAAAAGGTTCGCTTCGCGTCCCAGATTTGCCGGAGAATGGGCGTCAGAATTGGATACCAGGGTCACCCCGTCCAGTTTAGATACCCTCCAGTTCATGGCCGGATCAGAGGAAAGACCGGTTTCCGCCGCAAAGATATGGGGCGTAAGCTCTTCAAAGCACTCTTCAAGGGAATCAAACCCTGATTTAGAACCGAGCGCCGAAAACCAGGGAGTCCAGATATGGGCCGGAATTACAAAGGCATCTTCTGAGATATCCAGAACCGTCTCCAGAAGTGCCTTGGAGTCAAGACCCAGGATGGGCCTCCCGTCGGAACGGATATTTCCAATCCGGGCCAGGCGGGCGTTGATATTCTCGGCGACGGAGATATCCGGGGCAAAGACGATATTATGAACCTTTCTAACCTTCCCGTTCTTTTTATAGATATTACTTATTTCAACACTCAAGAGAAAGCGCACCGGCATCTTGCAGGTCGAAGGAACCTGCTCTTCCGCCTTACTCGCCAGTTCACGCTTTAATTTTAAAAGCCCCGGCTCTGCCAGCTCCAGTTTTTCCCGAATCTCGGCGAACCACTGGGGATGTGTAAAATCCCCCGTCCCGACCACGGTAATCCCTTTAAGCTGCGCCCAAAGGTATAAGTTCTCCAAGTTAAGATTCCTGGCCGTCGCACGGGAAAGGTAAGAATGGATATGTAGGTCGGCGATAAATTCCATGTCTATCTTCTCTGTTTTCTTCCCCTGTCAGTATATACGCCAAAATGGGGCAGGATGTAAATCACCAAGGTAAAATAAAGTTGACTATAAGAAAGGCTGGTAGTATACAAAAAAAGAGTTATGTCCCAGGCGTAAGCCACCCAGACTCGGGTGGCTTTTTGTTTTTGGAGACGACAGTGAAACTGGTTTTCATCGATAATTACGACTCTTTCACCTATAATTTGGTGCAGCTCTTCGGCCAATTCCCGGTAGAGATTGTCGTGTGGCGCAACGATGTCATAAGCCTATCCGACATCGAGAAGGCAATCCCGGACGGCATTATTATCTCTCCGGGGCCAAAGACCCCGGCTGAATCCGGAATCTGCAAGGACTTGGTCCGGCGATTTAGAGACATCTGCCCTATCCTGGGCGTCTGCCTGGGCATGCAGATTATAAACGAGGTCTTCGGCGGTGAGACGGTCCTGGCGCCTCGCCCGGTGCATGGAGAAAAGGACAGGATTTTTCACAATGGAGAGGGTATCCTTGCTGATCTGCCCACCCCATTTTGGGCGGCACGCTACCATTCGCTGACCATCCGAAAAAGATCGGAGGATATCCAGGTAACCGCCTGGAATGAGGAAAACCTGGTCATGGGTGTTACGCACCGGCATTACCCTATTTGGGGAGTCCAATTCCACCCGGAATCTTTTATGACAGAACATGGCCATGAAATGGCAGGAAACTTTCTGCGCCTGGTCAAACAATCACATGCATAAGCTAAAACAGGTAATAGGGAAGATTGTAAATATAGAATCTCAACCGGTTGACTTCATCCGGGAAGATGAAAAAATAGAGGACATTTTCGCCCCCTTAAGCAGCAATGTGAATGCCCTTCTCCTCCTAAGCGGCGGCCAGGGAGATTGTTCAAGGTACTCGTTCCTTGTCTGCGACCCATTCCTGGCAGTGCGGGCCTGGGGTAAAAAAATAGAGATAACCAACCGCCACACCACTATTGAACTTGTTGGGAATCCGTTTGACATATTGCAAAAGATCTTAGACAGTCTCGAAATGCCCTGTGTCGATATCCAACTACCCTTTTATGCGGGCGCCGTAGGCTATTTTGGTTATGATCTCCGCTATCACCTGGAAAAGTTGCCGGACTTAGCAGAAAATGATCTTTCCATCCCTGATCTGTATCTGATATTCCCAGGCATTATCCTTGTCCATGACCGCATAGAACAAAATTACCGGCTCGTCACTATTGAGCATCAGCTACCTGGAAAGGAAGTAGAAAAAAGCCAGCAAAAGATAGAAAAATTTCAGAACAAAATTCGCGCGGCGAGACTGGAAACCACCAGTCCCCCGTCAACATCCCCCTTTGCCTCCAACTTTACCCACGAGTCCTACGTCTCCGCCATCAAACGGGTGCGCGAATACATCCGCCAGGGAGATATATACCAGGTCAACTTATCCCAGCGCTTTACCTTTGAAGTTGACGGGCCTCCATACTCATTTTTTCGCGCCCTTTTCGCCGATAACCCGGCCCCGTTTTATGCCTACCTGAACTGCGGCGATTTCTGCGTGCTTTCCACCTCTCCGGAACGCTTCATCCGGCGGGAAGGAAGTTATATCGAGACCAGGCCCATCAAAGGGACGAGGCCGCGCGGCAAAGACCGGGCAGAAGATGAAAGAATGAAAAAGGAACTCCTCGAGAGTCCCAAGGAAGATGCGGAACTCTCCATGATCGTGGACCTTTTGCGAAATGACCTTGGGAAAATGTGCCTCCCCGGAACCGTTCAGGTAAAAGAACATAAGCGGGTAGAAGCCTATCAGAACGTCTTTCACCTTGTCTCTACTGTCACCGGGATGCTAAGAAGAGATTGTACCCAGACGGACGTCTTAAGGGCCGTTTTCCCGGGCGGCTCTATCACCGGATGTCCCAAGATACGGGCTATGGAGATTATTGAAGAACTGGAACCGGCAAAAAGAGGCATCTATACGGGCTCTATAGGCTATGTAAGTCTCCATGATACCATGAACCTCAGCATAGCTATACGCACCGCCGTGTATAAAGACCGGCGCATTTACCTGTCCGTTGGAGGCGGAATAGTGTACAATTCAGACCCCGAGAAGGAATATCAGGAGACACTACACAAAGGAGAGACATTTTTTAGGCTGCTACACCAGGCAGCACGGTGACGCTAAGATCTCTCATGACCTCCTTTTTCCAAAGGGGGATGTAGGGGAATTTTCACTATTACGCTGCGATTTACTTTGACGTGGCCTTACACCATGCAGTTAAACCGAGCGAAAACATGACTAAGGAATTTGTACTTCTCAATGGCGATATTACAGATGGCCGTAAGGCCTGTCTATCGGCATTTGATCGAGGATTTCTATACGGAGACGGGTTCTTTGAGACCATGCGCGCCGAAAACGGTCGTGTGCTCTTCCTGGAAGCCCACCTGGAAAGGCTCTATCAGTCATGCAAGTTCTTCCACATCGGCCTCCAAAACATGAAAGAGAGCGAGTGGTCGGATAAGATCGACCTTCTGATCAAGAAAAACAACCTCAAGGAAACTGTTGCCGCCGTAAAAATCGTGGTGACGCGCGGTCCCGGTAAGCCTCAGCTTGGGCTTCCCAAAGAGAAGGCGCCCACAGCCATCATCTATGCCCGAGAGTATGTGCCGCCGGTCCCCCAAAAGTATAAAAACGGAATCATAGTTGAGGTCTTCCCCTATCCTCGCCATTCCTTTCTGGCCGATCATAAGAGCCTAAATTACTTGTTTTACCTGGCCGCGAGAGAATGGGCGCAGAAAAATGGCGCAGATGAAGCCCTCGTTTTAAACATCGATAGCACGGTCTCGGAAGGAGCAACCACTAATATTTTCTATTTCAAAGAGGGTAATATCATCCGGCCTGAATCGCCGCATTACCTGCGTGGTGTAATGGAAGGCCAGGTAATAAGGTTTTTAAAGAAACAGAGACGGGCGATAGTTACTATGCCGACCACGGTTTCCATGCTGCTGGAGGCCGAAGAGGTCTTTTTAACCAATTCGCTTCTGGGCGTTATACCCGTGGCCAGAATTGGAGAAACTACCCTTCCACTAGAAAAACCTTTATCCGCTCTCTTGCAAGGTGTAAAATAATTTAAGTTAGCAGTCCACAGCAGCCGGGAGCCGGAAAGTTGAAAGACAAAATATACTCTCTGCGTGCTTTGCGGCCTCTGCGGTGAAAAAACACATGGCCGCTGACAGCCCTTAAAAAATGCGCACCGGAATAGCCAACCTGCCTCTACATTACGGAAAGGCCCCCAGATGGCTCTTTTCCCGGATGGTCAAACTGGCCCGTGAGATCACCATAGTCATTGTGAGCGAATTCGGGCCGGAAGAGATGTTAAAAAAGCTCTCTGATCCCTTCTGGTTTCAGGCCTTCGGCTGCGTATTAGGCTTCGACTGGCATAGCTCCGGCCTTACGACCACGGTCTGCGGGGCCTTAAAAGAAGGCATCAAAGATATCTCCCTTGATCTGGGGCTGATGGTTGCCGGCGGCAAGGGCGCATCCTCCCGAAAGACCCCGGACGAAATCCTGAAAACCGGGGATATCTTTAAAATCGAACCGTCACCGCTCATATACGCCAGCCGCATGTCGGCCAAGGTGGATAACAACGCCCTCCAGGATGGTTATCAACTTTATCATCACTGTTTTATACTTACGAAGAGCGGTTCCTGGGCGGTTGTACAGCAGGGCATGAACGAGAGTACCCATTATGCGCGTAGATATCACTGGCTCGGCGAAGGGGTAAAGGACTTCGTCTGTGAACCGCATGCCGCTATTTGCTGCGATCAGAAAAAGACTGCCCTTAACATGGTGGCCCGGAAAAGTCAGCCCGCAAGGGAAACCGTCACCGCCTTATCCAGAGAAAAACCCGATACTTTAGTTCGGGAATTAACGAAGATTCAGACGCTGTCATTTCCTACCCGCCATGAGATACAGGGAGGTGACATAAATCCGGATCGGGTGGGTCAGGTCCTCCTCAAAACCTATGACCGCCAGCCGGAAGAGTTTTCCGTACTTTTAGGGATGCCCGGGGTCGGCGCCAAAACCATACGGGCCCTCAGCCTCATAGCCGAACTGGTCTATGGGGTAAAGCCCAGTTTCCGTGACCCGGCCCGTTACAGCTTCGCCCACGGCGGCAAAGACGGCCACCCTTATCCGGTGGACAGAGAAATTTATGACCGGTCTATTGAAGTACTCCAGAAAGCAATCTCACAATCGAAAGTGGGAAGAACGGAAAAGATGGAGGCTGTAAAGAGGCTGACTCACTATGCACGGTGTTCTTAATATCTTATCATCCACGTGGCAGACGATAACATTTACGCGGATTATTCCTCGCGCTTTTGAATTTGAGAACCAAGGATGGCTGGAGATTAAACAACGGGAATAAGCATGCCGAAGACTTAAAAGAGGGATTATATTCTCCGACTCGTAATTAAACCGTATATCCATAACAAGAGAAAAACGATGATCAATAAGATATATCCGGCACATAACAAGGTGATACTGACAGGAATCGTGCTTAGCGCAATCTTTTGGATTATTGAGGCTGCTATGCATGTTTATATCTTCCACGACGGCACCTTGTTGCAACAGATACTTAGCCCGGAAACACACGAAGCCTGGATGCGCTTAATAGTAGTGGGTATGTTCATTGCGTTTTGCATTTATGTTGAATCCATCATTAATGTTCGCAGGCGGGCTGAGGAGGCAACCCGACAGGCATACGCAGAACTCAATCAGGTTCTTGATACTGCAGCTGACGGGATGCGTCTGGTTGACAGCGACTTCAATATACTTCGGGTTAACGACACATTCTCGGCTCTATCAGGCATAGACAAGGATGACGCCATAGGTAGAAAGTGCTATGAGGTGTTTCGCGGCCCTCTGTGTCATTCTCCTGCCTGCCCACTGACCCGTATTCTCCAGGGCGAAGGGCGCGTCGAATGTGATGTTGAAAAAGAACGATGTGATGGCACCACAGTGCCGTGTATTTTGACAGCAACTCCGTTTCGGACTCCCGGTGGAAAACTAGTTGGTATAGTTGAGGACTTTAAAGACATCACCGAACGGAAACAGACAGAGGCAGCCCTGCGGGATAGCGAAAGACAAAAACAGACTATTCTGGACGCTTCAGTTGATGCGATTGTGCAGGTTGATAAGGAGATGCGGATAGTTTGGGCAAATAAGACGGCCGGGGCCATACTTAATGAAAAACCAGAGAATCTCATAGGACATACCTGTCATAAAGTTTATCAAAACTCCGACACTCCCTGCCCTGATTGTCCATGCAAAAGGGCCTTGGAAAGCGAACAGATTGAGCACGGTATCAAGTATCAGCCGGCCATGAACGTTGTAGGAGAATCCTACTGGGAAGATTATGGGGTACCGCTCAAGAATCAATCCGGCGAAGTAGTTGGACTCATTGAGATAGCGCGAAATGTTACGGGAAAAATGAAGGCCGAAAAAGCCCTGAGAGAAAGTGAGGAAAAACTGGCGGGGATCGTCGATTCGATAACCGATCTCATGATCATGGTGGACGAGCATTTTAATATCATATGGACAAACGACCTGGCAGCTAATTTCTGCCGCGCGGATCCGGTTGGTGAGAAGTGCTATACTGCTTACCATAAAAGTAATGAAAATTGTGCATCATGCATCGTGAAGGAATGTTTCAAAGACGGCGAAGTCCACGAATTTGAGACGGAAATCGTTGGGCCGGATGGGAAACAGCGAGTCTTCTGGGGTACGGCGAGTGTGGCTGCGCGTTATGAGGATGGCCGTCCCAGGACGGTGGTAGAATTTCTACGCGATATCACGGACCGTAAACAGGCTGAAAAGGACATCAAGATACTCAAACAACAGATGGAGTTCATCCTTGGGGCCACAAAAACCGGCCTCGACATTATTGATTCACAGTTCAACATCCGATACATCGATCCGGAATGGGAAAAGCTATATGGCAATCCCACTGGGAGAAAGTGTTATGAATACTTTATGGGACGAAGCGAGATATGCCCTGGTTGTGGAATTCCCAAGGCTTTAAAAACAAAGGCCATTACCGTCACTGAAGAAATCCTGGTCAGGGAAGGTGATAGGCCGATACAGGTTACCACCATACCGTTCCAGGACGATAAGGGAGAATGGCTGGTTGCTGAAGTAACTGTCGATATTGCCGAGAGAAAACGGATTGAGGAAGAAAAAAGGAAAATCGAGGCCCAACTACTTCAGGCCCAAAAGATGGAGGCCATCGGGACCCTTGCCGGTGGTATTGCCCATGATTTCAACAACTTGCTCATGAGTATTCAGGGGCGTGTCTCGTTGATGCTCATGCGTACCGATCACTCCCATTTCGAATACCTCAAGGAACTAGAGGATATAGTTCAAAAGGGAGCCCATCTGACCAAACAGCTTCTAGGCTTTGCCAGGCGTGGGAAATATGAGGTTGAACCTACTGATCTCAATGAATTGATCGATAAGGGTTCCGGGATGTTCGGCCGTACCCAAAAAGAGATAAGAATCCACAAAAAACTCCGGGAAAGCATCTGGACAACTGAGGTGGATGCGGGTCAAATTGAACAGGTAATGCTGAATCTTTATGTAAATGCCTGGCAGGCCATGCCTGAAGGTGGAGATTTATATCTCCAAACTGAAAACGTTATACTTGATGAGAGCTATGTCCAGCCCTTCAATGTCAAGTCAGGCCGGTATGTCAAAATTTCGGTTACCGATACCGGAGTTGGTATAGATAAGGTAACTCAACAAAGAATATTTGAGCCGTTCTTCACTACCAAAGAGATAGGAAGGGGAACTGGTTTGGGCCTTGCCTCTGCCTACGGAATCATCAAAAATCACGGCGGCATCATAAATGTTTACAGTGAAATAGGTCACGGAACCACTTTTGCTATTTACCTGCCTGCTTCGGAAAAAAAGATAGTAAAAAAACAAACGGCATCTGAAACGCTGCTGAGCGGTAACGAAACAGTCCTTCTTGTTGACGATGAAGATATGGTTATCGATATTAGCCGGGAGATGTTGCAGGCGCTGGGCTACCAGGTTTTATCGGCGCGAAGCGGGCATGAAGCCTTAGAGGTCTATAAAAAACATAAAGACGCGATTGACGTCGTCGTCCTTGATATGATTATGCCGGGCATGGGCGGTGGTGCAGTCTATGATCGCTTGAAGGAGATCAATCCTAATGTAAGATGCCTGCTGGCCAGCGGGTACAGTATGAACGGCCAGGCGACCGAGATATTGGAACGCGGGTGTAATGGTTTTATACAGAAGCCATTCAATATGGAGCAATTTTCACAAAAGGTAAGAGAAGTCTTGGATACATCAAACAGTAAGTAAGTGAAGAAAAGCCTCCTAAGAACCATATCTTCTTGTTCTGCCGGAATAATGACCGTAACGTCCACATCCCGGGTAAAACGCGGCTCTCCCCAGTACTGAACGGCAATTCCGCCTATAATACTGACTGTAAGAATATTTTATATTTTAGCCCAACTTCCGCAGTTTCAATTTTTTAAAAACGCTGGCTATTTGAAGGGTAGGCGCCACTTAACCTATTGGAAATTCGTTTGTTAGAACAATCAAATAGTTCTTGACAATGAATCGCCATTCAGCTATGCAAGTTCCTGAAAGATGGCCTTGGACCCCTAACCTCATGTAAGAACGTGAGGAATTTGATTTATGGCCGGTTGTGCTGTTTCGAACGAGCAAAATTTCGGAGGCTTTTACACAGATCAAATAAATTTTCAAATATTGTTGGGCTTGAGGTATTGGTTTGAGCTGTAACGTTGATAAGTTTTTCTGTTCTTGACCGTTACTTGGGGTCTAGGGACCAAAATAATCAACCCGAAGGAGGATTATTATGAAAGTTGGCAGGATATTCGGTAATCATTTCTGGCGTTGGCTGGCTACGGTGTTTTTCGTCTTTGTTGTACTTTTGTTAAATGCGGGGTGCTCTTCCGTCCATGAAATGGCTTTGAAACCTGGCGCAACTACCTTAGACATCAAAAAGGCATCTGTTTGCTTGTTTTCACTGAAGACGGAAAACAAATTCAAACCAGATTGGCCGCCTGAAGTTTATGGTATTGAAATAATTAATAAAGAAACAAATGAGAAAATCAAGATCGCAGTTCAGTCAATGGCTACGGGCACCTTGTTAAAAAAAGCGTTTAGTGATGCTTTCACAGTTAACAAAGGTTCCTCGTCATGGGAAGGTTTAATCAGCTTTCAGTTGCCCCCTGGTTCATACCACTTATCAGCTATTAGGGGCGGTTGTGCTAAAGGTATAGGAATTGTGGTTGGCATGGCGTCGTTTGATTTTCCATTTGATATTCCTTTTCAGGTCGAGAATGGGGAGTGTGTCTATATGGGAAGAATAGAAATGACGAACCGCGAAAGGGTCTCAGATGATGAGATCCCATCAGGAGATAACCTGATTACGCGGCTTCCTCAGAGACATTCTGGTTTCGGAACAGGAACATTCGATGTAAAAATTTATGATAATTTTGACCAAGACATCCAAAGGTTCAAAGAAAAGTATCCTGTTCTTTCCAATCAGGTCATCAAAAAAAGAATACTTCCTCAATGGAAAAAGCCGGAAAATCGTTCATAGGAAGATAAATATATCATGAGATTAGATTAACGGCTTACCGATATATGTGGTATTTATATTGAGAAAGGATATAGGAAATGCGAAAAAAGAAATTAATTCAGACCCAGGTTCTTTCTCTGATCATGATATGTTGTTTAGGTTTTATTTTGGGGTGTTTTGGCAAATCACTTCACAAGTCAATTAAGGAAGGTGATTTTCAGACTGCCGAACGGCTTATTCATGAGGGTGCAGATATAAATACGCCAACCAAAATAAATGGGTTTAAACCACTTCATCTGGCAGCCATTAACGGAGATCTGCATATCGCAAAGCTCCTGCTAGGCGCCGGTGTTGACGTCGATACAAAAGTCGATAGCGGATGGTTGTTAAATAAAGGCTGGACACCTGTAATGTTAGCCATTGAGAAAGGGCACACTGAAATGGTTAATTTCCTAATCTCTCGTGGTGCCAACATTGAAGCGCAAAATCAGGAAGGTGGAACACCTCTAATTGTCGCAAGTTATAATGGGCATCCGAATATTGTAGAACTTCTCATTGAGAAAGGGGCTCAAGTCAATACAAGGAGTATCGCGGGCCAATCTCCGTTAAGATTCGCTGTAATGCAGAATCATTTTGAGATTGCGAAATTATTAATAAGTAACGGTTCCCATATCGATGACAAGGATGCTAACGGGTGGACACCTCTGATGTCTGCGGTTCAAAATGGGAACAAAGAGTTGATCGATTTTCTTCTTGAAAAAGGCGCTGACATCGAGGCTGAAAACAATAACGGCGAAAGACCCTTATTTATAGCTATCTCTTCCCGACATCCTGACATTGTTGATCTATTACTGGATAGGGGGGCCAAGGTTAACACAAAAACAAAGGAATCATTAACTCCCTTACATATGGCTGTGTTATCTGACCAGGAAGAATTGGCTCAGAAGCTTATCAGGCTTGGTTCTACCGCAAGTATAGTTGAAAACACGCCTGAAAATACCTATGCAACAGCGGTCATTTATAAGTTAGCTGCCGATGAATATCTGAACAGAAAAGATACGGAAAACGCTATCAAACATCTTACCGTAGCCGCTGAGTATTCCGAAAAGGCTGCACCACAGATAAAGAAAACTTCAAGAAAATTAGCAGTGAAGGGATTCCTTCAAGCGTTTGGGCAAGGTATGCTAAAGGCAAGCCAACAAGATGTGATTAGACACAATCGCCAGGTCTTATATGGTACTGACAAAACTGCATATCCATTTCCTAGAAGCAGTTATAATAATCCACCAGAACCTGTCAGTACCTCAGAAGTTGACTGCTTGGAGAAGAAGTATTCCGATATGTATGAGAGGTGTCAAAAAATTTCAGATGAATGCCGCAAGATTATTGATGAAAAGAAGCCTGAGACTCCGGAATAGCATGCCTTTGTCTTTTTTGAGCTTAACGGAAGGGAATCCTAGCTGAGAGAAAAACTGATTTGATGGACGATTATATTCTTGCCATCGTCTTTGCGTTGATATTCATAGCTCTAGCCATTATTGGAGGGATCTCTCTTGTAACTGAAGTTCATTCAAAATTAATAAGATTAATACGGCGGCCTCAATGCCAACCAATCCAATCTAAGAAGGCAGTGACAGCGACCTGGCGCGAATTATCCACCGGCAGATCTTTGACTTATGAAGAATTCAATGGCCCTTCTAAAGAAATTCAAAGGGGCAGATTTGGCAGATGCGACAGTTGTTTTGATGAGTTTGAGTTAGTTAATACTAAAGCTATACGGGGCTACTATGATGGAGTCTGGGATTATACATACTACTGCCCTAAATGCTACAAGGAAGAAAAACCGTATAGGGGCAGAATTATCGGTGCCAATGGGAAAGCCATCATGGATCAGTACTGTACGATATCCTACTCATAGATCCCACAGCAGAGTATCTTTCACATAATAATGGAAACCCTGCACGAGGGGGGCGTCTTTGAAAACTGTCACTTATTGCCCCCTTTTTCACTCTTTCTGTCAAGCTTTTCCGGCCATCCACTGTCATTTTGTAAAAATCCAGAGAGACAAGAGAACGGCGTTAACTCCTCTACCTGCCGTTCTCCTTTTTCTTCGATGCCCTCATCATGTGCCTCTGCTGGGCGGGGAGCACGGCCTTTCGCAGCCGTATAGATAGCGGGGTAACTTCGACCAGTTCGTCTTCGCCGATAAAATGTATCGCGCTTTCTAGCGTCATCGGTCTGGCCGGTGTGAGGATTACATTTTCGTCTCTCCCTGCCGCGCGCATGTTGGACAGCTTCTTTTCTTTGCAGGGATTTACGTCGATGTCGTTCTCCCGGTTATGCTCGCCGATCACCATGCCCTCATAAACGGCCTCGCCGGGTGAGATAAAAAGCTGCCCCCGCGGCTCAAGGTTAAAAAGGGCATAGGCCACGGCCTTTCCCTGCCGGTCGGCCACCATGGAACCGGTTGTGCGCGCGGGAAAGTCGCCCCGGTATTCCTCATAGCCTGCAAAATAAGAATTCATGATGCCCGTGCCCTTGGTGTCGGTAAGGAATTCGTCCCGGTAGCCTATAAGCGCCCGTGAAGGGATGCTGAATTCTATCCTTACCCGGCCCCGGCCGTTATTGACCAGATTTGTCATCTTGCCTTTCCGGATAGAGAGCTTTTCCGTCACAATCCCCAGAAAATTCTCGCTACAGTCGATAGAAAGCTGTTCTACCGGCTCATGCTTTTTTCCATCCTTGTATTTGTAAATGACCTCGGGACGGCCCACGCATAGCTCGAATCCTTCTCTTCGCATGGTCTCGATGAGTATGGCCATCTGGAATTCGCCTCTGCCCTTGACGATAAAGCTCTCTTTGTCCTCGGCTTCTTCCACCTTTATGGCCACGTTCTTCTGCATCTCCTTTCCGAGGCGCTCCCATATCTTGCTGGATTGTACGAACCTGCCTTCTTTCCCTCCAAGCGGCGAGTTGTTTATGGTGAATTTCATGGAAACGGTAGGCTCGTCAACCGTTATCCGTTTCAGCGGCTTCGGGGAATCTTTCGTGCAGATGGTGTCGCCTATATTGACGGATTCCAGGCCTGAGAGGACCACAATATCGCCCGGCTCCACAAAATCAACCTCTCTGAGGTTCATCCCTTCATAAATTTGCAGTTTTGAAATCTTGAGCGGGAGTTGTTCGCCTTGCTCATCGATACAAACCAGGCTTTCGTTGTATTTTGCCTTGCCGTTGAAAACCCTGCCTATAGCCAACCGGCCGAGATAATCGGAATAACCCAGGTCCGCGACCAGCATCTGGAATGTTTCTTCCGGGTCATAGGAAGGCGCCGGCATCTCCTCCAGAATCGTGTCAAACAGTACATGGAGGTTCTCGCCTCTTTCCTCCAGCGCCTTTTGTGCGATGCCGTCACGGCCTATGGCGTAGAGCAGAGGGAAGTCAAGCTGTTCTTCTGTGGCGCCAAGGTCTATAAACAGGTCGTATATCTCGTTCAAGACCTCATCAGGACGCGCATCTTTGCGGTCGATCTTGTTTATCATCACGATAATCTTCAGACCTGCCTCGAACGTTTTTTTCAGAACGAAACGCGTCTGGGGGAGAGGGCCTTCCGAGGCGTCCACCAGGAGAAGCGCACCGTCGGCCATGCTGAGCGCCCGTTCTACTTCACCCCCGAAATCCGCATGTCCGGGGGTGTCTATGATATTTATTTTTGTGCCCTTCCATACTACGGCGCAGTTTTTCGCAGCAATGGTGATGCCCCTTTCCCGTTCCAGGTCCATGCTGTCCATTATTCTTTCGTCCACTTCCTGCCCTACCCTGAACAAGCCGCTCTGTCTGAACATAGTGTCAACAAGCGTGGTCTTTCCGTGGTCAACATGGGCGATGATGGCAATATTTCTCAGCTTTTCATTTTTTGCATATCTCTTCATCTGTTTACTTTCCTCTTTCCTTCCTCAAGATTAAAACACGGCGAAATTAAAAACTGATAGTATACCCTTTAAAAGAACCATTGCAAAGGTTAAAATTAAACAGCGAAGAGACTAGGGGTTCCTAATGCCAAAAAAGGATATATCCGGGCAGGCCGGGACTAAATCCTGGACTGTGATCTTCCCTATTCGAGTTTCTGCTTAAATCGTAAGACGCTTATGCCGATCGCGGATATGCCTATCACGGCCATCGCCAGCAGTTGAGGCCAGAGGATGTCAAGGCCCACGCCTTTTAGATATACTCCGCGGATAACCGCCACAAAGTAGCGTAGCGGATTCAGATAGGTCAGGTATTGCACCCACTGAGGCATATTCTCAATGGGAAAGCCGAAGCCGGAGAGCATGACGGCCGGGTTAATGAATAAGAAACTGGCCATAAGGGCCTGCTGCTGGGTACGCGACACCGTGGAAAGGAAAAGGCCAAATCCTAAAGAACTTAAGAGAAACATTATAGCGCCAAAAAAGAGCACCAGAGGGTTGCCGACTATGTGAACCTGAAATAATAATAGGCCTACTATGCTGATCAAAATGACATCGATGATGCCGACCACCGCAAATGGGCAGAGTTTTCCCAAGATAAGCTCAATCGGCCGTATCGGCGTCACGAGAATCTGTTCTATAGTGCCGATCTCGTATTCTTTCACAATAGCCATGGCGGTAAGTATCATGGTGACCATGAAAACCACCAGGGCAATGACTCCAGGGACGAAAAAGACCCGGCTTTCCAGGTTCGGATTATACCAGGTACGCGGCTCAACCGTGACCTCGCCATATTCTGCAACTAATTTGGCAGAAAGCGCACGGTTATAGGCGCCCAGGATCCGGTTCAGGTAGCCGACAATGACCATTGTGCTATTCGAATCCGTACCATCCAGAAGCGCCTGGATACTGGCAGGGTTACCGCTCCGCACGTCATTGGCATACCCGGCCGGAATGACTATACCCAGAATGACGCTGCTTCGATCTATAAGCTCTTTAAGCTCCGGCATAGTCCCCACCCTGTGTTTTATGTCAAAATAGGCCGTGCTGTCAAAGCGGGAGAGTATCTCCCGGCTCTCCACGCTCTGATCATAATCTATTACTGCCGTGGGAATATGCTTTAAATCAAAATTGGCCGCATAACCAAAAACTATTAGCTGCATGACAGGCGGGACCAAAAGGGTGAAGCGCATACGTTTGTCCCGTAAAAACTGAATGAACTCTTTTATAATAATGGTGCGTATGCGGTTGAACAAGGTGTGCTTACTCCAGAAATTTTTTGAACTTCATATATGCCGCGGCTATGCCGACCAGGCCGATTATGGCCAGGATCACGGTCTGCATCCATAACAAGTCTAACCCAAGCCCCTTGAGATAGATGGCCCTCAGGGCCGCAACAAAGTGCCGGGCCGGTATAACCTGAGTAATAATTTGTAAGATAGTGGGCATGTTCATGATCGGGAAGAGAAAACCGGATAAAAGAAAGGCAGGCAGAAAAGTGGTAAATAATGCTAATTGATTGGCCATGTGTTGATTTTTGGCGATGACCGATAAGAAGAAGCCAAAGGCAATGGAACCGATCATGAATATACCGGAGATAAATACCAGCACCGCGAAACTGCCGCGCAGAGGCACATCAAAAATCAATCGGCTTGCGGCTACGGCGATAAACATATCCACCATGCCCAGTACGAAATACGGGATAAGCTTTCCCAGGATAAGCTCCAGTTTTTTTACCGGCGTCGAGATGAGACCTTCCATGGTGCCCCTCTCCCACTCGCGGGCCACCGTAAGGGAGGTTAAAAGAGCCCCGATCACGGTCATAATGACTGCGGTCAGGCCCGGGACTATAGAATTCTTGCTCTCCATCTCTTCATTAAACCAGACGCGCACCCGGGCCGTGACGGGAATTTTTTCTCCCCGGATTGTGCCGTTAAATATCTCGGTAATCCCGTTGACATAGCTCAGGATGATGTTGGCCGTGTTGGGATCGCTCCCGTCCAGGAGTACCTGCACCGGGACTTCCCGGCAGGCAGATAATCCCCGGGAAAACCTGGCCGGGATGACGAGGCCGAATTTGATACGCCCGGCATCTATATCACCGATGATTTCCTGATAGTTATCTCGATAATTATGTACGGAAAAATACTGGGAGTTGGCAAAGAGTTGTATGAAGTCGCGGCTCTTTTGGGTTCGATCCTGATCAAAAACAGCCATGGAGACGTGTTTGATATCAAGGGTGACTGCATATCCAAAAAGGACAATAAGCAAAACCGGCAGCACGATAACCATGGCCAGGCTGCGGGGATCACGGTAGATCTGAATGAATTCTTTTAGCGTAATGGCGTAAAGACGTCTAAGCCTGAACACGGACGGATTCCTTTGCGTCTTCCTGTTCGATCAGGGTAACAAACACGTCTTCCAGAGAAGGGACTATGGCCCGTATATTCCGGACCTCTATTACATTACCGGCCAGCCTTTCCCGGACGGCATCTTGCCCGGAGACCGGATCTTGTACTTTCACGTGGAGCGTGTTTCCAAATATGGCGGTATCAAAGGGAGGCGACCCACCCTGAAGCGCCTCCAGGGCCTCCACCAGAGGATGACAGGTGACCTCCAGGATCGCTTCCTGCATATACCGGCGCTTAAGTTCCTGCGGACTGCCTAAGGCGATAAGCCGGCCGCGATATATCAAGGCCAGTTGATCGCAGTACTCTGCCTCATCCATGTAATGGGTAGTGACAAAGACCGTGACTCCCTGAGAGGCCATGAGATAGATAAGATCCCAGAAACGGCGTCGGGAGAGGGGATCGACGCCGGAGGTGGGTTCATCCAAAAACACGATAGAGGGTTCATGGAGAATGGCGCAACCCAGGGCCAACCGCTGCTTCCATCCGGTGGCGAGTGTAGCAGTGACGCTCTCCCCCTTTTCCGCCAGGCCGACAAAATCCAGAACGAAATCTGTGCGTTCTTTCATTTTTCGACCGGAGAGCCCATATACCCCGCCGAAAAATGCGATATTCTCTCCTACCCTGAGGTCATCGTAGAGAGAAAACTTCTGAGACATATAGCCGATGTGCTCTTTAATCTTTTGGGATTCCCTGACTATATCAAATCCTCCCACCGTTCCATTTCCGCCTGTGGGGCTGATCAGGCCACAGAGCATGCGTATGGTAGTCGATTTTCCCGCGCCGTTCGGCCCCAGAAAGCCGAATATCTCACCCTTTCGCACATTAAAACTCACGCGATCGACGGCGGTGAAATCCCCAAATCGCTTTACGAGTTCACTTACACTTACCGAGTATTCCGGAGTCATCCTGCCTCGCCCTTCTTCTGTTCCCGTTGCACCAGGGACATGAAAATGTCCTCTAAAGAAGGGGACACAGGGGTAAAACACTCTGCCTGTATGTCGGCCCCTTTTAATCTCTCTCTCAACGCAGATTCCCGTCTTTTAAAGTCGTCAAGGTGGACGTGTATGCGGTCGCCGCTCACGATAACGTCCTGAACGCCCTCCAGGTCCCGGAGTAGAGACTTGACCCGCTCGCGTTCCCCACAAACAATCTCGGCTACCTGCCCGGGAAACCGGCTCTTTACGGCGGCCGGATCCCCCTCCAGGAGCATCCGCCCCTGGTGGAGAAGTCCTATGCGGTTACATCTTTCCGCCTCATCCAGGTATGCAGTCGAGACCAGGATCGTCACCCTCTCTTTGAGCAGCCCGTAAAGGATACCCCAAAAGTCGCGCCGTGACACCGGATCCACGCCATTGGTCGGTTCATCCAAGAGGAGCATTTTGGGCGTATGGATGAGCGCACAGATGAGGGCCACCTTCTGTTTCATACCGCCCGAAAGATTCTGCACGAGGCGATTTTTAAAATCAAAAAGGTTGGACATTTTCAGCCAGCGTTCGGCGCGCTCACGCCACAACTTGCCCGGAACCTCAAAGACATCCGCATAGAAACGGATATTTTCTTCCACGGTCAAGTCAGTATAAAGGGCAAAACGCTGCGGCATATAGGATATGTTTTCCTTAATCTTTTCCCGGTCGTGAAAAAGCCTGAAACCGGTTACTGTCCCCTCCCCTTTATCCGGCTTGAGGACACCGGAAAGGAGCCGCAGTGTGGTGGTCTTGCCGGCGCCATCAGGACCGACCAAGCCGTATATCTCTCCTTCCTTGACCTGAAGGGTGAGATTATCCACGGCCGTAACGTCTCTGAAATTCTTCGTCAGATTTTGGACATCAATGGCAAACATGATAATAACCGGTAAGTTCAAATGACAAAGCCCAAAGTTGACGGACTTATAAAAAGTCAGAATTACCGCCGAGATTGCCGAGATGACATATTAAAGGAATTTGTAATTATCAGCCACTAAGACACCAAGCCACTAAGTCAGATTAATTTCGAATTTCGAAATTCGAATTTTAAAACATTGTGTCTTGGTGCCTCGGTGGCAAAAATTTTTCTCTGCGAACTCTGTGTGCTCTGTGGTGAATTTTAGCTTCAGCATTTGTCATTAATTTAAGACCCAGCCTTTATCCGGCAATCCGCAATCATGCCGGGCTTTAGCTCCCGATCCCTGTTCTCCAAATCCACTTTTATCCGGTAAACAAGCGTTACGCGTTCTTTCTCTGTCTGGACAGTCTTGGGGGTGAATTCAGCCTGAGATGAGATAAAAGATACCTTGCCCTTATAGACCTTTCCGGGATAAGAATCTGTAGTCACCAGGGCCTCTTGCCCCCATTTCACCTTACCCAGGTCTTTTTCATCAATATAAGCCCTGAGCCAGACATGGTCTATGTCTCCGAGCGTAAGAACAGGCCTGCCTGGAGATAAGACTTCGCCCGGCTCCGCCGCCTTGGATAACACGACCCCGGAGATGGGGGCATATACGGCGGCATAACTTAAGTTGGTCTCGGCAAGCTTCAAAGAGGCATCCGCCGATGCTGCCTGGGCACGGGCGGCCTCTATGTCCTCCTTACGGGGCCCCTCTTTTACCAATGCGTAGTTTTCTCCAGCCCGTTGATAGGCCTCCTGAGCTATTTTATAGGCCGTCACTGCATCATCCCGCGTCTTTTTAGATGCAATCCCGGCTTCGTACAGTGGCAACACCCGGTTTAAATCCTGCTCTTTGTTTTGCATCTCAGCCTCGGCCTGCTTCAATGCGGCCCCGGCCTGCCTGATTTCCTGTACCCTCGAACCTGCCAGCAGTTCCTTTAACCTGGCCTGGGCCGCGGCCAAATCGGCCCTGGCCAAATTCACCTGATGTTTAAGGTCAGCGTCATCCAAGCGGGCCATGACCTCGCCCTTTTCGACCCATTGACCCTCATCAAACCTTCTCTTTATGAGCCTTCCCGGAATCTTGAAGCTTATGGCTACCTCTGTAGTCTCTATGTTGCCGGAGAGCTTGATGAAATCCCCATCTTCTTTGTTATTGGAATAAAGGATAATGGCTGCCAGGGCGATAGCAATCCCGGCTGCCAGAACAGAAACAACACGGCTTTTTTTCATATAGATTATTTCCTCGCAAATAAAGTGGTCATGAGTGCCACAGTTTTAGCTTAGTTCCCATCCGGAAACTTCCCCTCCCCTGGCGGGAGGGGATGAAGGGGAGGGGGAGCATCTTGAATTTGCACAACCTTTTCACCCCCACCCTAACCCTCCCCCGTCAAAGGGGGAGGGAATATAGGGGTTTCCGGATAAATACTAGCTCACGATATTTGGTCATTTTATAGCACTGTTATATGTTTTTTGGAACAAAAATACCCCCCCATTACTATCAAAATTTATTGACTTATCTTATACTTGCTGATAACATTTTTAAAAATAATGCTTAAAGGGGGATGGCACAATGTGTAAAACCTGTAAGGCCCACGCCAAACCAAAAGCAAAGACAACCGCCAAAAAAGAAGAGAAGCCCGCCAAGAAGAAAGAGAAAAAATAAGGGACATATCTGATCTGAGAGTGTGGAAAGCGGCACGGCGGGAGCGTTTGTGCCGCTTTTCGCTTTTTCCGTGCGGCACATAAAAACAGGGAGCGATATTGCAATGGGCAGAAGAAAATGTAATCTTGACGATTTCAGGGCAAAGATAGGCCTGTGGCTGGACGCACAACACATCCGAAAAATCTCCCTGATCGGCAAAAATCGCTTATCCGTACTCTTTATGGATAACATAACGGACGAATTTGAGTTGGAAGGATGCGGCTCCGGCGATATAGAATCTTTTTTGAGAGAAATGAAAAAGAAAGGTGTAATTGTAGAAAAATAGTAACTATTCAGCCACAGATTCACACAGATGAATGCAGATAGGTTTAAATACAAAGAAATCACAGATATTATTCTTAGAAGTTTTTATGAAGTTTATAATGAGCTTGGTGATGGATTTCTGGAATCTGTCTTTGTATATGATAATAAAAGAAAAAATATCAGTGATGATCAGCGTAGATCAGCGGCTGAGTAGTTACAAATAATTTAGCCATATAGCCTTACTATGGAGTGCATAAAATGACCGATGCTGGCGATATAATGCCGGAAGGCGAAGACATCCGCAACGCAGTGAAGTGGATATCCGAGTGCCGGCTGGAAAAGAAGGATGTCCCGTTGCACGTCTTACTGGAAGAGGCCTGTATCCGCTTTGACCTGTCACCCAAAAAGGCGGACTTCTTACGCCGCCTTATATGCGGGGAGATCCCGGAGGAGAAATAATATCCCTCTGATTATCACTCCTTTGTGAACACCTTCCGAAGAATATCCCAATATCACCTCAGGATCGCTATCGTCACCCCATCCCCTCCTTCGGACAACTCTCCGCCCCTGCATTGCTCCACCAGGGGGTGACCGGTGAGGTAGTCACGCACGGCCTTCCGCAGGATACCTGTCCCCAGTCCATGAATAATAGTTACCTCCTTGCGTTCCGCCAGGGAGGCATGGTTAAGAAAAGGCTCCAGTCCGGACAAGGCCTCGTCAACCCTCAAGCCGACAAGATTCAACTCCCCCGGCGCCATATCTTCTCCAGCCTCTCTTTTCTCCACAGTTACTTTCGTCGTGGGGACCTTCCCCTTTTTAGTAACAATGTCCGAAACCGGTACCTCCCATTCCATCTTCCCGGCCTTAACCCGCACCCGCTTATGACTTCGGTCGATCCTCACTACCGTGGCATCATAGCCCACGGACCTGATAAATACGGTGTCCCCTTCTCTTATCTCACTGATTGATAGGGGAGGCTCCTTGTCGAATTCCCGCAGCTTATCTTCGACCTCCTGCTGTATCCTTACAACCCTCTTCATGGCCTCGCGGCCTTTTTTCTGCTTTTTCGCCTCTTCCAGGACGGCATAGACCTGCCTCTTTGTCTCCGAGATAATATCTTTGGCCTCCCGGTATGCCTTTTCCATTATCTCCGCCTTTAGCTTTTCTGCCTCGGCCAATCTTTCATTTAAAAGCCTCTCTTTTTCTTTAGCCTCTGCCCGTTGCCGCTGTAGCTCATTAAGCCCCTCTTCATGCGCGGCCCTTTTCTCCTTCAACTCTGCAAGAAGCTTGTGGAATTCCACGTTCACATTACCCAGCGCATGTTTCGCAATGTCAAGGACATGCGCGGGGAGACCATATCTCCTGGCTATCTCGAGGGCATGGGACTGGCCTGGCTCTCCTACCTTCAACCTGTATAAAGGGCTCAGCGTGTCATAATCAAATTCCATAGAGGCATTCACCATCCCCGCTGTCCTGTGGACAAAACCCACTATATCCATGAGGTGTGTAGTAGCGAAAACAAGGGCGCCTTTGCCTTTTAGCTCCTTTAAAACAGCACAGGAAATGGCCGCCCCCTCCACCGGGTCCGTCCCGGTGCCCAGCTCATCCAACAGGACGACCGTCTTTGCATCGGCCTCTTTGAGTATCTCCGCGATATGAGAGACATGAGCGGAGAAAGTGGACAGGCTGCTTTCTATGGATTGTTCATCCCCTATATCAACGAGGAGCCGGGTGACATGGGGAAAGGTGGACGAGGAATCAGCCGGCACCGGAATGCCGGATAGGGCCATGAGGAGGAGCAACCCCAGCGTCTTGATGGCGACGGTCTTGCCCCCGGCATTGGGGCCGGTTATGACCATCACGGTATGATCGCCATCGAGGCTGAGATCAAGGGGCACCACCTCTCCCATGCCTCTTTCTTTTTGCGACAGCATAAGAAGCGGGTGTCTTGCCCTCACCAGTTTAAATTCAGATGAACCGGTTATCCGGGGAGTTCCCATTTGCAGGTAATCAGCAAATCGGGCGATACTGTCCATGACATCGAGATAGATGATGGTCTTGTACTGCGCCTTAATCTCGTCCGCTTCCGCTCTTATCATCTTGCAGATAACTTTCAAGATGCGGATCTCTTCTGCCTTGGCCTCGGCAACAAGATTCTCCAACTCGTTGGCAATTCCGATTATCTCTAATGGCTCTGTAAAGGCCGTCTCGCCTGATCTTGAGACATCATGGACCACGCCCGGCACTTGACCTTTGGCATCCATTCTCACCGGGATAACCCACCGGCCGGCCCTCTGAGTAATAAAGTCATCTTGTAAAAAGGGAGCCACACCCCGGTCCGTTACTGTCTCCTCCAACCTCTTTCTTATCTTCGCCTCCATGCCTCTTATTCGGCTTCGCAGATAAGAAAGGGTCGGACTCGCGCTGTCCAGGATATTCCCTTCGCTATCGATAGACCTCCCGATAGCGGCAAGTATATCGGGGAACCCGGTTAAATGGCCGGCCAGTCTGGTCAGCCCGGGCAGGCTGTTTGGCTCTGCAATCTGCGCGGTTATCTCAGAAATTATCCGTAGAACAGGCACAAAGGCTATAAGTTCGCCGGGATCAAGGACAGCGCCTTCAAGCCTTGCCTGCTCAAGGGCCTGGGATATGTCCTGAAAATGAGATAACCTGAGCGGGGCGCCGGCATGGGCAAGCCCCTGAATCTCTTTGACCTGTCCGAATCTTTCTTCTATATCGCCCCGGTTGCTTAGTGGGGAAATATCCAAAACAGCCTGCCGCGAGGCATCGCTATGGGAAAAGCCGGAAATCGTATTCAGGATTTTATCGAATTCCAGGATCTGAAGCGCTTCTCTGCTTATCATGAGGACTCAGCGTTGATGCCGTACTTACTCTTTGTTCTCTTTTTCTTCCTTGCCTTTTGCTTCCTTATTCTCTCCTGCGCAAGGCCGCGTCCGGTCACCCGGCCTGATAGCGCCGCGATCCGCTCCGCAAGCTCGCGCCGGGCCAGGAACCGGTTAATAGACTGGCTCCGGTCCTTCATGCACTTTACTTCTATCCCGGTAGGCAGGTGTTTCAGATAGACACAGGTGGAGGTCTTGTTCACCTTTTGCCCGCCTTTTCCTGAAGACCGGATGAATTTCTCCTCGATATCCTTTTCCTGGATACCGAGGGCCTCCATAGTCTCCGTTAGCCACTTATTTTTCTCTTCACTTACAGCGAAAGCAGGCATTATAAAGGTCTTTGGTTATGATATTGAGAGCGGAGATGACGATTTATACGCAATTATTTATGACGTTACGTATAACCGAAATTTCTGACTCTTACTTCCTGCGGTAAACGTTCAGGCCCACTTTCTTGTCCTCAGCGCCGGGGACGCTGATGTTCCCTTCCGTGGAGGCGATAATGATGGTCTTGCCGGAGGATGAGGGGCCGAATTCCTTGGATAAATCCACTGTAATGGTTAAGATATTCCCTTCAACTTTCATCTCTGCATTTTTCATGTTCTCTGCTCCTGTATGTAAGGTGTAATTTGTGTTTGCGCATTAACATAACCACGGTTGTTATTTTAGATAATACGCAAAAACTAAAATAGCGCAACGTGTTATTTTAGATAAAGCGATTCATGAATCGCCTCTACACAAGCCTCGTCTTCCCGGTCAGTAATTCACCGTAGCGAAGCAGTTTATAGACATTTCTATTGTTGGTATAAAGGCTTTCATTATAGTTGCTGGCGGTAACCCGCAGTTCGTACAGCGCCTTGGTAATATGGGTTGGGCTGCACCCTTTTCTTGTGAGATAGTTGGTTAAACGTTCTTACCCGATATTGCTGTTGTTCGGGTGATCTTCCCAGTTGCCGAGATAGGTGTATTTCAGTTCATCTCTGAATAATTGCACCATCCGGTTTTGGGTAAGCCGTTCCGGTTGTCCTACCCGTTCATGATTTTTCCCCAATTATTTTCCAATATCCACCCTTGGCCGGACCTATGCGTTGAAGAATTCCATCTCTCTTCAACCGCATGATTTGCCATTCAATTCCTTTTTTGGTAATTCCTATTCTTTCAGACATTTCCTCGGTGGAAATTGAGGGATCCTCTAAAATCAGCCTTAGAATTTTCTCCCTAGTTTTTACCCTAGTTTTCTCCCTAGTTTCTATATGCGTTTTACCTTCGATGCCGGTCTGAAAAGTTATCATCAACCCCACAAAATCATAATTGATCTCCGGGGCAGGAACACCAGCCAGTTTGCATTCATTATTTATCTTTTCTATTCCCCGGCCCCAGGACTCGATAAGTCCGGTTCTGAAAAAAGCATTGGCGATGAGAGGGTTGTACGGCTTTGATGGATGCTTTTCCAGCAACTGCTTAACGGTCCAGTCCTCCGGCAGACGCCCGTCATTCCAAAAGATAATTTTATCTTCGTAAACACTGATTTGAATCGGGACACCACTGCTGTAATCTTTATGGACGAGGGCGTTCAGCAGAACCTCGCGCAAGGCATTTTTCGGGAAAGGATATTTTTCAACCCTGGTAATGCCTTCGTAGCTGATATTGGCTCTCAGGTATTTGGTCAATAGAAGGTCAAGGGTTTTATCGGCCTGCTGAAAGAGATTGCCGTGAACTTCATCCTGGTACAGCAAGTCGGCATCGGTTCTGAAGAAGCCTATTTTCACATATGCGCCCGTTACATATTTTTCAGGGTCATGGTGAAATAACAGTATCGCCGCTCGCTTAAGGTAGGGCCCTTCTACAAGTTGCAGATTATCCAGCAGCGCCTTATTGCTATCACCAAGCACTTCATCGCTCATGCGCCCGCTTTTTACCGCTTTTGTCCGGAATAACTCGAAAGATTCATTTCTGAAATCCGCGGCGCTTACCTGCGGCACCGGAACACCGTCCCAGCGCCTCCCCTGCTTTTGCAGTAAAAATTTATCCAGAGCCGCGCCCTTTAACTCCTGTTTGGTGCTGCCGCTGCGATAATGGTACTCACCCCTGTAGCTCACCGGATAGGGATATGGCTCGACCAGAATTTCCAGATAGTCTTTGCCTCTGGATGTTTTCAAATTCACATCGACGATAATGCCTAGGATATCCCTAACCTTGTTAGGAATGTCTGCCAGGAGTTTTTTTGCATGGTCAACACCGGTGACTATGCCTTTGTCGTTTTTGCCGATAACCAGTGTGCCGCCGGACGCATTGGCAAAACCGCATATCCATTTGATGTATTCGTCCCGCCAGGATTCTTTCCATTCAATGTTCTGGTTTTCTTTCATACCAAGCGTATCCTGCCGGTCAGTAATTGATAACATAGGTCAGCGCCTCATTTTATCGATATACGTTTATTACGCTTTCTTTCGAACAAAACGGCGTTTAGTACTTGAAAGGTTTTTGACTGTTCCGGACACGCCTTGCTTCTTCATTGCTTCAACGGCATCAGTCATGAGATTCTGGGGAACCTGTAAAACCCTCCGTGGTCTGTCACTGTCTTTTAACCGTTTAACTGCCTTCAGAATATTTTGAGGATTTCGTTCGACCTCAGTAGCCGTTTTCTTGGTAGCAGAGTCTAATCGTCTTCCACCGGGTATTTTTACTTCAGTTTCACCCGGAGCCTTCCCTTTTGCGCGTTTGTGACTTTGTGATTCAACCATCTTGTTTTACCTCCATGTTTATTAGGCCAGCCATTTCGCCCTTGCTACCTCTGGATATATTACGATTGTCCGATCCTTACTCGTGTATATGCCGTTATATTCATTCTATTCCGATATTCGAGATATTTAATACTTCCAGGATTAGAGATCCTTTCCAAGAATCGGGATTTTCTGGATGATGTTTTCCTTTCTGATCTGTGCTTCAACAACTGGAGGGTTAACGTCAAAATAGGTAGCAACCTCATTGGATATATATGACCAGATGTCATCAGGAATAGTATCGAATTCCGAAAAAGTATCTTGATATTTAAGAACAATATCTCGGCACACCTCTTCAAGGCTGCTTGTCGGCACGAGTAAATGACCAGCAAACCAATTCCCATGTGTTTCAAACCACCCTATCTCTTCTGGAGGGACATGTAGTCTCCAATAAACAAATTCTTCGGGCGATTTATATGGCAGATTTTCATAGACCGACTTGTGTAAAACGTAATGTCCCAATTCATGGGCAAGGGTGTAGCGGTATTTTTCATTGTACTGATCATACTGGACTTCATCTACATAAATCGTCGACATATCGGCGCTGAGGAAGCCATTCAGCCCGAAGTCTTTGAACAACCTTGGAAAAGGGAAAATATGGAATCCCATTTGCAAATCCAGAATGTCCTCGATAGGAATAGGAATTTCCAGGGAAGAATGGTACTGTTTAAGGAAATTATTTGCAATTCTACCTACTTCTGAATAGGTATAACGAGGCAATTTAAGCTTCAACGCAAATCCTTTTTAATAGCCGACACAAGTTTCATCAAGGTCTCTTCATTCAGACTTTCCTTTCTGGCCGTCCTGAAAAGAACCGGCAGTGCGCTCATAATTTCTTCGTTAGAAATCATATCCTCCGGTAACTTACCAGCACTTGTTGCAGCCAAATCAGAGAATTCACGCCATTCATCGGAGTTTTCTTTAATTCCTAACATGGCGGCGTATTTAGCCAGCAACTCTTTTGACTGTGGCGGCGTTGAAAGGCCTCTTTCCAGTTTGCTGATATTTCCCGGGTCTAACTCAAACATACGGCAAAATTCTCTTAGAGTCAGGCCAAGGCTAATTCTTTTTTGTTTAAAGAAGTTACCGAATGTCTTTGCAATCATTATCTCACCTCCCTCTTATGTTGTATAATATTATACAACACGACGGGCGTGTCAAGAGTTATTTGAGCAATAAGGGGTTCTTTCCAGAATGAAAACAGTCAGCGATGGGAGATATTGCTTTAAAATTCCTATTCAGCAAGCTTATCCCAAAATTTGGAATAATCGAAAAAACTTATGTAGCTTTCATTCTTTATAATGGCGTCGCTTCGACTCGATATGAAATAAGAAAAGTTGTACAGAAATTTTCCTTTGTCAGATTCTTCCCATTCCCGAATGCATTCCACCAACTTTTGTACAGCTTTATCTTCGTTGCTCACCGCCCAGAATATTTCAAGGTCATCAAGGCAAAGGATTAACGGCTTATGTTTCTGAATGTTTGTTAACCCACATTTTTGTATCTCGTTATCGAGGGCATTATCGAACTGATTCAGAAGGTCATAATCGCCAAGATAGTTTTCGGTGACCAGAATGGGTGTTATTTTTTCCCCTTGTTTTTCTGAAGTATTCAGATATTCATTGAGCTTCAAGAGCTTGCCTTTGTCTTTTTTATTTCTGCCAGTTGGATCATCCTTCCCTTGATTAAAAAGCAACCGCTTCAAATCCTTCAAAAAAGAGTCTGTTGATTTATTATACAGGGACGCAAACTTGTAATATTCGGTCGTAAATTCAAAAATAATCGTACAGCCCTCGGTCTTGACAATAGCATCAGGACCGCTGCCTTGAGTTTTCTCAACCCTGTTCCGACCGAATATCTGTTCAAGAAGAAAGACAAAATATTTTTCGACAAGTTGCCCGTAATATCCCTTCAGCTTTTGATGGACATCCTGTAAAGATGCCATGTCTTCGATGCGCCATAGGAATCCAGAGCACAGACCTTCTATGAGAAATTTCAGGTCGAGGATACAGAACCGGTTATCGTCAATCTTAAATATGGGCCGGTCGAAGAACTCTCTGAAATTCCTGTAAAAACCGGAGACCTTATCTCGCCTTTCCTTGACAAAATGCTTCTGAAAGCAATTTATATCCTGCGCGATAAAATTGATAAGGCGAATCAACCGGTCGGTATCGGGGAAATTATTCCGATCTATATAAAAACTGGCATGATTCCGGTAATCAAATCCCCGAGCAGAGATGTTTTCGTTTTTATTTTTCCGCTCTTCAACCGGTAGTAACAAAAACCAACTCAGTACGCTGGCTAAGACTGAATAATGTTCGCGCAGGGTCAATCCCGAATTTTTTTCCAAAACACGTATGCCCTCAGAGATTAATTTACCTTCGGGCCCATTCATGCTGGGTAATATCCGGCTGTAGATATGCCAGTAACGCTTTAATCTATTTTTAAAGATGGTACTTGTGGCCTGGGGCGCATAAGACAATGGGTAATCTCGAATAAAATAGTCTTTAAGAAGTGTTAGTCGTGTATTCCCAGTGGTGTGGTTGATTTTGCTATTTATGAGGAGCAATGATTTATAGTACTTTCTTGTTCCCCGCCTGTCGCTGCCCCCAGTTATCCGCATAGTTCCACTGTTACCACCCGTAATGATCCGCGACATCATATGCAGCAGGCAATCCCTATGGAAGAACACTTTGTTGCCCCGTATATCTTTTTGGAAATGAACGGCCGCGATCTCTTTTCTTCCTAATCGCGCTGATTCTTTGGGTTCACAGGTCTGCACAATCATGTTCAGGAACGAACTATATGAAATAGCCTCTATCGGGTCCAACCCACTTGTAAACTCATCTATTATTTCATCAAGAACTCTCTCATCGCCAAGACATGACAACGGAAGAGTCAGACCACTTTTTTCTATTTGGTCAAAAATATCCTCGTATGTCAAATGCGTCATGACGTCCATAATGTTTTCCCTGAATTATTCATTGCCTTGCCTCCGTGCCAACCGCTTTTCTCCTCAATTAAAACAATTTCCTCATCCATCAGGCCGTAGAGATTGTAAACAAGATTATTGATCTCGACCTCCAGGTTTGGGACGGCGGGGCTGTCGGGATCGGCGAGAATATTTCTGACGCGCTCGATGACGGGGGCTTTCTGGGTGGCGGTGGCAGAAGGGATCGGAAGTTGCTCCATGAAAATGACGCGCATTTCCATGAAACCCCCTCTGACAGGTGGACTAATCTGGCGGAGTAAAAAGTTTGTGACTTGTGAGTTTAGTATGCCAAGCAGTGCAAGATCATCGGTTGGAAGGATGTAGGATTTGTCGTTGCTGTAACGGGCATCTTCATCATAAGTAAAGAACCCCGTGCTTCCGCACGGGGCATTAGAAGTCAAATCTTAACTGCTTAGGATTTTTTTCTTCATGTCTATGGTACTGAATATATTTCTTTATCGTTTCACTCGTCACTTTGTCGCCCAC
>JBFMFO010000009.1:0-94009 GCA_040754095.1 Thermodesulfobacteriota bacterium
TTTTGACCTTTCATCGCCTCTTTCTCCTTCCAAATTCTTTGTGGAAGAAGTTTAGGCGATTAAATAGATTCGGTTATCGATCTTATGATATTTTTTCAGTTATCGATGTTATGATATAACCCCATTAATCAATAAGCGATTAGTTGTAAAATCAGGAACAAAATATAATGTGTACTGGGATATTTTCCGAGATTATGTTGTTACAAATAAGGTGCCGCCCATTGGAGAGAGTTATCTTTTGAGACAATATGTAAGAGTTTGTATTGATGTATTTAGAAGTTTTGATAAAAGTGAACTGACATTAGACGAACTTAGTCAGTCATATTCAAAAGGCAATATCAGAACTCTTGATAATATTCTTCGTGAACTGAGAAACATAGGATTAATTAAGAAGGAAGGTGACCATTTTCGGATAAAGCGCCAAGATATTAGAGATGTTACAAGTCTTAAAGAATACATAAAATCAAAATTATACAGACATACTGCATATATAAGACTCAGAGATTCCGAGCAGAAATCAATTGGCTTAAAAGAAATCGTTACAACGTTTAAACAGATATTTAAATTAAGTTTTGCAGAAAAAACGTGGGATATATATAGTAAATATTTTGTCAGTTGGTTAAATTATGTGGGATTGGATTTCAATGGACGCTTAATGCCTGCTCTTAAAAGAGGATCCAAGTCTTTCGAGCAATATCCTAATAGAGAAACTTTTACACCTCAAAGTCGACCTCAAAAAATTATTGAAGTATTTTCAAATGTGGTAAATAAGAGAATCTCTGACTTCAAGAAGTACTATCATGAACTGTATGACTTGAAGGCACTTGGCTTAATTGCATATTCTGGCCATCATATTAGATTAACGGAGAAAGGAGTTATAGCCTCAAAAATAATTGGAACACCTGAACTTAATAAATTAATATCTAACGAGGCTCTTCAGACCAAGAAGATTGGAGAAGCAGTAAAATTTCTCTCAATTAGTCCAAATAGTTCAAAGAAAGAGTTTGCAGCTGCCCTGTCGCATGTAGTTTCAGGAATTTCATCAGCTAGTTATAAAAAACAAACTATCAATGTACTCCTTGCATGGGCAAAATTTGTTTGTTCATAAGGAGAAATAATTTAAAGCTTAAGTTAGATAGACTATGTCTCTTGCAGTTGACGAACCAATTCTGAACAATCCTTTTGAAGAACCCAAGGAATACTGGGTTTATGAAGAAGGACACTCCAAAAGGATGTCTGGAAGGCATCGGGCTGAATCGAACAAGAGGGGGATAAAACATGAAAGCCTATGAATACTATGCTGAGATATTGCCGGATGGTCATTTGTCCATCCCTGAAAAACTGAAGAACCTGCTGACCGGGAAATCAAAAATACGTGTTATGCTGCTCCTCGAAGATGAGGAATCAATTTGGCGCAACTTTACAGTTGCCGAATTTATGAAAGGCTATTCTGAAAAGGACGCCATGTATGACAACTTATAACTTCGGCGATATTATATCAGCATCGAAAAGCCCAATCACAAATCTGTCGGCAGCTCTTTCATCTCCCGGTAGGTAAAGACCGGGCCGTCCACACAGGTCAGTCGGTGACCGATGCTGCAATGCCCGCACTTGCTCACCCCGCATTTCATGTGTCTTTCCAGGGTGGAGATAATATCATCTTCAGAAAATCCCATCTTGAGAAGATCCATAACCACAAAGGAGATCATTACCGGTGGGCCGCAGATAATAGCCAGGGTGTCCTGACCGGAGAGGTCGGCCTTGTTCCATAAGGTAGTGACCGGTCCTACGCTCCCCCTCCATTTTGAATCCGGACGATCCACAGTCACCAAGACTTTGACGTCCCTTTCTTTGGGCCAGCGGGACAGTTCATGCCTGAAGGGGATATCGGATGGGGTTCTTGCCCCGTGCAGGATAGTAACCCGGCCGAATTCCGTTCTCTTATCCAGTGCGTAGTTAATCAGACTGCGCAAGGGAGCCAGCCCTATGCCTCCGGCCACAAACAAGAGATTCTTCCCGATCAGCCTTTCCACGGGAAAACTCCGGCCGTAAGGCCCTCGCAGGCCGATCTCATCACCGACCTTGTGCCCATGTATCTTCCCGGTTAAAGATCCGGCCTTTTTTATGCTTAACTGCAAATTCCCCGGTTGAGTAGGGGAAGAGCTTATGGATATCGGGACCTCACCGGCCTGAAAGACGGAGACCATCATGAATTGCCCGGGCCGGAAGGAAAAGGACTTTTTCAATCCCCTGTCCTTAAACGCCAGAGTAAAGGTTTTTATATCGCCGGTTTCTTCCTTTATATCCTTAATAACGGCGATATGCGGGAGATAGATATTGTTGCTCATCTCTGTTGCCTTACGAACTTCTTAGTTTTCATCCGGAAACCCAAGAATCCCGGATGTGCTCTCAGCACTCAGCTATCAGCGTTCAGCTTAATATGTTGTTTGTTTTAGGTTTTTGCTGAAAGCTAATCGCTGATCGCTGAAAGCGTGAAGCCGGAAACGGTAGTTTCCGGATGAACACTTCTTAGTCTTCTATATTTTCTGCTGTGTCGGGTATCTTCAGTTGGTAGCCAAGGGCCCTGGCAATCGCCTCCTTATCCACCATACCCATTTCAACCAATTGAGCGCCCAGGGGTTTTCCGGTCGTGGCCTGTTTCTCTATTGCCAAATCCAAATCTTTCCGGCTGATGATCCCGGCCTCAAGGAGCAGTTCCCCTAGTCTCCGATGGGCGGGGGCAAGCGCCCTCTCTTTCTGTTCACAGATCAGGCGGATGAAGCTGAGCATGTCTATACGGCCGAAACAGATGTCCGCGCAGCGGCCGCAGCCCACGCAACTGGGGATGCTATACTTCTGCTTGTCATAGAATAACTTGTGATAAAAGCGCCTTTTTATCCGCTGGGCCTTATCCTGACGCGGGTTGTATCCTCCGGCCAATCTGCTGAAGCCGGCAAAGGTGCAGGCATCCCAGGTTCTGATGCGTTCCCCTTCTTTCTCGGAACTTGGGCTATCGAAGATATTGAAGCAGTAGCAGGTGGGACAGACGTAGGCACAGCCCCCGCAGTTCTGACAGCGGCTGCCCATCTCTTCCCATACCGCCGGGTCAACCTCATGGTTTATGAGTTTTTCTATGGCGGCATCGAAATCGAGGCGGTGGCGGAATTTACCCTCCGATTCCAGGACTGCCTCATACTGCGCGTCTATGTCCGTTTGCGTAGCCGGACGGAAAAAGTAAGACCATCCGGCCAGTAGTTCCCGCCCCCGCGGCCGGCCGATCTCCACAAAGAATCTATCTCCGAGATCCGTTAACTGGATATCATAGCCGTAAGTCAAAAAGGGGCCGCTCTGGGCGCTCTTGCAGAAGCAGTTTTCTCCGGGCTGATTGCAGCCCAAGTTGATAAGGATGGTGTTCTTTCGCCGCTCCAGGTAATATTTATCCTTCAGGCCTTCCTGAAAGATCAGGTCGTAAAAGAGTATCCCCCGCGTGTCACAGGAGCGAAGGCCGAAGATGACCCGGGGCGTATTGTCTGCCGCATTTTTGAATGTATAACCGGATTTATCATAACGGTACGCAAAAAGTGTCTCCACTTGTGGCATGAAGAAACGCTTGGGAGAGAGGATGGGACGATCGGTCAGGTCGATGTGGGCATCATCTACAGATGAAATAACCTCGAATAACGTATCCCCATAGGTATTCTGGACCGGCGCTATGAGTTCAAATCCCTTGGTTATCTTGCGCAGGAAGCTGTTCAGGTGTTCTTTGTACAGGATGAGTTTATCGGCCATCAGGTCACCTTTTCCAGACGAACTGCGCATATCTTCAGCTCCGGTATCCGGGCCTGGGGATCGACGGCATTGTTGGTCAATACATTGGCCGGGGCTTCCCGGAAATGGAAGGGCATAAAGAGCGTTTTACCGGGTAGGCCCTCGACTAATCTGGCCTTGGTAGTCACTTCTCCGCGGGGAGAGACTACCTTGATCGATTCTCCATTTATTATTCCCAATGCCCGCGCGTCCCCCGGGCTTATTTCTATAAAACCTTCCGGGCATTCCCGTTTCAGTATGGATATCCTTCTGGTCATACTGCCGGTATGCCAGTGCTCATAGACGCGTCCCGTTGTCAAGGCAAAGGGATATTCCTTATCAGGTGATTCGTCTGGCGGCCGGTAAGCGATACAGGAAAACAGCCCCTTGCCCCGCGCGAATGATTTTTTGTGCAGATATGGCGTTCCGGGATGGTTGCGGTCGGGACATGGCCATTGCAGACCATGGACTGTCTCCAGCCGGTCATAATAAACGCCCCCGTAGATGGGGGTGAGCAAGGCAATTTCCTCCATGACCTCGGCCGGAGATTCGTAGTCCATAGGGTATCCCATGTGCCGGGCCATCTCGATAATTATCTGCCAGTCCGGTTTAGACAGGTGGACGGGCGGGACGGCTTTCCGCATCCTCTGAATGCGCCGCTCCGTACTGGTTACCGTGCCGTCTTTCTCGGCAAAGGCGGCGGCGGGCAGGACCACGTCCGCGACTTCCGCGGTTTCGGTAAGGAAAATATCCGCCACGGCCAGGAAATCCAGGCTTTCCAGGGAAGTCCTGACGTTTTTCATATCCGGGTGGCTTAGCATGGAGTTTTCGCCCATGATAAACATCCCCTTTATTCTCCCTGTCTCATGGAGCATATCCACACTGCTTAAACCAGGGGCGTCAGGCAGATCGGTATTCCAGGCCCGTGAGAATTTATCCAGAACGGCCGGATCATCAACCCTCTGGTAGCCGCTCAGCATTCCGGGCAGGGCGCCCATATCACAGGCTCCCTGCACGTTGTTCTGCCCGCGCAAGGGAAATACACCGGTAATTTCCTGTTCTACGTGGCCGGTCATCATGGCCAGGTTGGCGATGGATTCCACGTTGTCCGTGCCGGAAACATGCTGGGTAATCCCCATGGAATATATAATGATGGCCCTTTTGGCGCCGGCATACATCTTGGCGGCCCGTCTCAGGTCTTCCAGGGATATGCCGCTTATCGCCTCTACCTGGCCCAGGTCGAAACGGGAGAGGAATTTCCTGAATTCTGAGAAATTCTCCGTACGCATCTTGATAAAAGAGTCATCTACCAGCCCCTCATCCAGAATGATTTTCATCATGCCGTTCAGCCATATTACGTCTGTACCCAGGCGGGGGCTTAGATAGATATGGGCAAATTTACTGAGTTCAATGCGTCTGGGGTCTATGACGATCAGTTTGGCGCCTTTGTCCAGGGCCTCGAATATAAAGCGGGCAATCTGCGGATGCTGTTCGGTGGTGTTGGAGCCGGTGACCAAAATAACCTCGGCCCCGGCCAGTTCAGAGATGGAGTTGGTCATGGCCCCGGAACCAAAGGCATTGGTCAACCCCAGGACGCTGGGAGAGTGGCAGAGGCGGGCGCAATGGTCGATGTTGTTGGTTTTCAATACGGCGCGGCCGAGCTTCATCAAGAGATAATTTTCTTCATTGGTGCATTTGGCCGAGGAGAGTATGCCTATAGATTCGCCCCCATTTTTTTTCTTAATCCTGAGAAGTTCATGGGAGATGCGCTTTAGGGCCTGGTCCCAGCCGGTCCTGACCAGTTTTCCGTTTTTTCGGATCAATGGTTCGCGCAGCCGCTCCGCATGCCGGACGTGCTCTATACTGTTCCATCCCTTTACGCACAGGTTGCCGCGGGAGATGGGGTGTTTTTTACTGGGAGTGACACCCATTATCCTCCCGTTTTCTACGTGCAGATATAATCCGCAGCCGCAGGCACAGAAAGGGCAGGTGGTTAAGACGCTATGCATGGGTGATTCCTCTATGGGAGGATTCTCAGTTATATATGTACTATCGGCAGGGGATGCGGCAAACTTAATCTTAAAACATGTTCAGACGTTCGAACCTTTACAACGGGAAAAAGTATTTGCATTTATGACCGTTAGGGTATAGTAATTAGCGATCAGCGATTAGCTGTCAGCAAAAACCTAAGACAAACAACACATTAAGCTGAACGCTGATAGCTGAGTGCTGACAGCTTCATTTCTTGGGAGATATACATTATGGACACCTTACAGGAGAAATTTTCCAGGCTGGACCGGCCTGAGATTTTGCAGTACATATTTCACCCCCGCAAGGATTACTCAGACCATGCGCCGGAAGGTATCATAGAACATTTCATCCCTGTGGATGGAGGCGTACAGATCGGCGCGCGTATGCACCTCACTGTTCCCGATGCCCCCCATATTCTGTTTTTTCATGGCAATGGCGAGATAGCCGGAGACTATGATGACATCGGGCCTGTATATAATCGCTGCGGCTTTAGTTTTATTGCCGTTGATTTTCGTGGATATGGAAAGAGCACGGGTGAACCTACGGCCGGCTCCATGCTCCGTGACGCCCATGCTGTGTATAAGGATATTGAAGGGTTTCTAAAGGAAAGCAACCGAACCGGCCCGCTTGTATTGATGGGACGTTCCCTGGGCAGCGTATCCGCCATTGAACTGGCAGCGTCTTATAACGATGAGATCGCCGCCCTTATTCTGGACAGCGCCTTTGCCAGTACGGTCGCCCTTCTGGGGCGCATCGGTGTTCCGGGTTCCGATCTGGGAATATCAGAAGAAGACGGCCTTATCAACGTCAAAAACATAGCCAAGGTCACAAAGCCCACGCTTATTATCCACGGCCAGCGCGACGCCCTCATCCCTTTAACCGACGTAGAGGTGCTCATGTCTTATGCCGGAGCCAAGAAGAGGCAACTCATCGTGGTGCCGGGCGCAGACCACAATGATATTATAACCAGGTGCGGCGAGGCTTACTTCCAGACCATTCAGGACTTTGTCATCGGGCGGAAACGAACGTATTTTCGTGACCTAAAAAAAACTTGAGCCAGTTAAGGCCGAATTTCATCAGCTCGACGTCGTCTGCCCTCAGTTTTTTTATGACCTTGGAGGGCACTTTGAATCTTTTGAGGAAGGTGCTTTCAAAGACGAAACTTCTGAAGGCGTCGAGGTTGTAACAGGCCATAAAGGCCATCTTTCGCTTCTGTTCCGCATTCTTTTCCAGCGTCCAGGGCGCATTCCGGATCAACGTGTCAAACTCTACCCACAGGTCGTTCATAAGATTATAAGTCGCAATCTCCTGATCCCTAATCCACTCCGCCACCGTCCATTCCCGGTTTTCGTTATGACCAAGGCAGTGCTCGACCCGGTGAACAAAATAATAATCTTTTGGTCCGCTTTCAGGCAGGCTTCTATCCACAGCGCGCTCCAGGGGATACATGCGGCAGGCCGTAGGGCGGTCCTCATATATGGTGCAACCGGTCTCACCTAGAAATGGACAGGTGCGTTCTGCGTTATCTGCCATCTTTAATGTCACTGTTGGGAAAAAAGGATTGTCCCGGTAGGCCATAACGGTATGTTTATCCAGGAAGGCGTCTGAAAAAATCCCCAGGCGACTTTTCAGACGGATAATGTCGTAGGGATAGAGGAGCAGGTCAACTCTGCGACAGCAGAGCATGAAACAGGCCACACCCGGATGGCAGGCGAATCGAAACGTCCCCTCACCAATCGGCGACATACCTGCTGGGAAGACTTTTTTGTCCATATAGTACACCACGCGGCAAAGCCGCGAGCAAAAAAGTTCACGGTTCCGGGTTCCACGTTCACGGTTTTTTAACCTTAAACCCTGAACTGTGAACTTTGAACTTCTTAACAGATAGCGTTCTTGTGCAGATAATCCTTGATAACGTCTGTATCGGCTTCCAATACCTCGCACCGCGCCTCGCGTTCCCCAAGGCCTTGCAGGGCTGGCGGCAGTTCCGGTTCTCTGCCCAGGGCCTGAAAAACGGCCTCGCCAAATTTGGCCGGATGAGCGGTAGCCAGGCACACCATGGGGACATCCGGCTCACGAAGGTCCAGTCCCGCCCTTACCCCGACCGCCGTGTGAGGATCGAGAATATAGCCGGTTTCTTCATAAAAGGAACGGATAGTCTTAAGTGTGGTCGGCTGATCCACACTCCGGCTGGCAAAATCCCTCCTGACAACTTCATGTTCTTCTTCTGTAAATTTCAGTCGGCCGCTTTTGCTGAAGGCCTTCATGGCCTCTCTGACCCGCTCTGCATCCTCATTATAGAAATAATAAAGATAACGTTCAAAGTTGCTGGCTACCTGAATGTCCATGGATGGGCTTACGGTTGGCACTACTTTACCGATAGAATAATCCCCGGCATTAATAAAGCGGGTCAGGATGTTATTTTCGTTGGTGGCCAGTACCAGCCTGTGAAATCCCTTTCCCATCATCCGCCTGGCTATATAGCCGGCAAAGATGTCCCCAAAATTGCCGGTAGGAACGGCAAAACTGATCTCTTCGCAGTCCGTCTCTTCCCTGACCCGGAAATAGGCATAGAAATAGTAAACGATCTGCGCCAGGACGCGCGCCCAGTTTATGGAATTTATGGCCCCCAGGGCATGGGTTTCCTTGAATGGGAGGTCATTAAATATGGCCTTGACGATGGCCTGACCGTCGTCAAATGTCCCCTTTATGGCGATGTTAAAGACATTGGCATCGGTCACTGTGGTCATCTGCAATTCCTGAATAGGGCTGACCCGTTTGTATGGATGGAGGATAAAGATATTGATATTCTTTTTCCCCCTTACCCCATAGATAGCGGCGCTTCCGGTATCACCTGAGGTAGCCCCCAGGATGTTCATCCTCCGGCCGCCTTCGAAGAGCAGGTATTCAAAGACATTCCCCAGAAATTGAAGGGCCACGTCTTTAAAGGCCAGGGTCGGGCCGTGAAAAAGTTCAAGTACGTAAATCCCGTCCTTTTTGAACACAGGCGTAATCTCCGGGTGGTCAAAGGCAGCGTAAGAACGTTTTACCAGTCCTTGCAGGTCGTTGGCCTTGATATCCGTGATGAACAGGGACATGACCTTAAAGGCCAGTTCCGGATAGGATAGCCTGGCCCAATTTCTGAGTTCCCCGGCGCTTATTGAAGGGATGGATTCAGGCAGTAAAAGTCCGCCATCCGTAGCCAGACCCATAATGACTGCTTCCCGGAAGGATACCGGCTTTATTTGTCCTCTGGTGCTTATGTAGCGCATTTTTTGCCCTTGAGCTTTTTCAATACTTTTAGCTATTGGAATCTAACAGAATCAGGGCAAAAAAGAAAGGGTGGGGAGGGTAAATTTTAAGAATACAGAATATAGAATGCAGAGGTCGGTAAGGGCGTTCTGGGTTGCGGGTTACGAGTCTGTTAATCCGAAACCCGTAACCCAGAGGCTGATAGCTGAAAGCCTGAATTTCGCCCAGGCGTCATGCCATGGGCAGATCCGCCGAGGCGGAAATCTGCCTAAGGCACGACCGGCCTTAGGCCGACCGTAGGCCGGAAACGGTAGTTTGCGGAGGGACACTATTTGGTATCTGATTTCTTCGTTCCCTTGCATTTGTTACAATATCCGGCCGTGTCATATTTTTGCCGAAGCATACAAACCTGAGGCGCTATCTTGGCCTTGAAGGTCTCGCACCATTCCGTCTTCTTAAGTTTTTCTTCTTCCATTTCTATGTGTCTGGGGATATCGCAGTAGCGATAAGCCTTCTTCATCTTTATGATATGGTCGGATAGTCCGATATTATCGATCTGGTCACCTGTCTGGTCAACTTTATAAAAGCAGATCATAAGTGTTTTATTTTTCGATATTTTTTCTTTTTCATGGATAGAATGGCTGCGCATTTTCTCCTCCTCTTATTATACTGCGTAATGTCAAAACTTAGCCTTCTCTTTTCTCTGTGCTCTGTGGTTAATATCTTTTTTATAGTGTATCAAATTTAATGCCAGAATGAATACTCGTTCAAAAGGAGGCTAATTGCCCGGGTATTTGCAATTTCCGGTAGTAGGTGGGGGGTGGTGAGGGGAAGGGCCGATGGGACAAAATGTCACAGGGGGAGGGGTTTATTGGTTAGATAATGCGCTTATTGTATGATATAGGCGGAATAAGACAAATTGCCACCTTGATGGGACAATTTGTCCCGATATAAAAATTGATGGTCTCGTAAAAAGTAAAATTTTACCGCTCGAAGATACGCCGAAGGCGTGAGAGATCGCTGAGATAACATATTAAAGGAAGTTATAACTATTCAGCCACTAAGACACCAAGCCACTAAGAGATCAGATTAATTTCGAAATTCGAATTTCAAATTTTTTAGCTTTGTGTCTTGGTGCCTTGGTGGCCAAAGTTTTTCTCTGCGCACTCTGCATGCTCAGCGGTGAAAAGGATTTTTACTAATTGATCAAAATCAGGTTACCTGCAGATTGTAGGCCTTTATCTTGCGATAGAGGGTGCGACGATCGATTCCCAATATCTTCGCAGCCTCCGACTGGTTCCCGCGGGTTAAGTTGAGTATATCCTGGATATGTTTTTTCTCCAGATTTTCTAAACTGGAAGTTATGGGTATTTCTTCGCCGGAAGCATAGGGGACTGAGCGAAGACCCTCGGGCAGGTTTTCAGGCTGGATTACGGGGCCTTCGGTGAGGATAGCTGCCCGTTCCAGGACATTTTCCAGCTCCCGAACGTTTCCCGGCCAGGCATATTCCATAAGAATGCGCATCGCTTCTCTTGAGACACCAAGCGGCTTTTGGTTGTTCTCTACAGCATGTTTCTTAAGAAAGTGTCTCACCAGCAGGGGGATGTCTTCTTTACGGTCCTTTAATTCCGGGAGGCTTATGGGGACTACGTTTAACCGGAAATAGAGATCTTCCCGTATCTTCCCTTCTTTGAGTAGTTGTTGGAGATCATGGTGTGTAGCGGCGACAAGTCTTACGTCGATTTTAATATCTTTCGTTGCGCCCATCGGCCGGATTTCCCTTTCCTGGATAGCCCTTAGCAGCTTGCCCTGAATGGAAACAGGCATATCGCCGATTTCATCCAGGAACAAGGTCCCGCCATCCGCTTCGACAAAAAGGCCCCTTTTGGCATACTTGGCATCCGTAAATGCCCCCTTGGCATGACCAAAAAGCTCTGTTTCCAGAAGGGTCTCGGGTATGGCCGCACAATTGAAGGCGACAAATGCCTTATCCGCACGGGGACTGTTATAATGCAGGGCCCGGGCCACGAGTTCCTTGCCGGTTCCGCTCTTCCCGTAAATTATGACAGTGCTTTTAGTCTGGGCCACGCGGCGGATCAGGGAAAATAATTCCTGCATGACCGGGCTTTTCCCGATAATGCTTGAGAAATAAAACTCTTTCGTTATCTCCTGGCGCAAACCGGCCACCTCAAGCTGGAGCTTTCGCTCCCGGAGGGCGGCCTGTACCACAGACAGGAACTGCTGTGTTTTAAACGGCTTGGCTATGTAGTGGTAAGCTCCCTTTTTCATGGACTCCACTGCGGCCTCGATAGAACCAAAGGCGGTCATAAGTATAACCGGGACATCCTGATGATTTTCCTTTATCCTTTTCAGGAATTCCAGGCCATCCATCCCCGGCATGCGGATATCAGTGATTACCAGGTCGATATCTCCCACAGCGGAGTTAGCCATAGCGTCCTGCCCGTCAAGGGCGGTTTCCACGTCATAACCTTCTTTTTCCAGTACCTTCCTGAGCATATTGGTCATTTGCACGTCATCATCAACGATGAGTACGGAATAAGGGACATCAGACATGGCTAATAGTCTCCTCTGTTCCGCTGCCCTTCAGAAGTGCACGCAGTGGAAGATGGATTGTAAATGTAGCGCCCCTATTAACCTCGCTTTCCACCTCGATGCTACCCGCGTGATCTTTGATTATCCTCAGGCAAACGGCCAGCCCCAGCCCGGTTCCCTGGCCCATGGCCTTGGTAGTAAAAAAGGGGTCAAATATGGATTTGAGATTTTCTTTTTCAATGCCATGACCGGAATCCTTTATCTGTATACAGATACACGGCGTCTCTATCCTGGAAGCGGTGGATGCTGATAATAGAGTGGTGTTTATTTGCAAAGACCCACCCGTGGGCATGGCCTGAAAGGCATTCAAAAGGAGATTGGTGAATAGTTGTCGCAGCCTGTATTTATCACCCATTAAGGGCGGCAGGTCCGGGGTCAAATTCAGTTGTATGTTATGACCCGGTTTAATCATATGTTTTAAAAGGCGGAGGGTGTCATGGATGATCTCATTGATATTTAACGGGGCAGACTGTAGGGACGAAGGACGGGCAAAATCCAGGAGGCTCTTAACCTGGTCGGATATCCTCTGGCACTGATCGATTATGGTCTCCAGCTCTTCACGCATGGGGTGATGTCCGGGAAGGTCAGCCAAAAGGAACTCGGCATTACCGGAGATAATGTTCAGGGGCGTACCGATTTCATGGGCAATCCCTGAGGCGATAAGCCCCACCGTAGCCAGTTTTTCGGAGTGGATCATCTGCTCCCGTTGTTGCCTGCGTTCGGAAATATCTCTGGCTATGCCCTGAAATCCTGTTATTCTGCCTCCGGCGTCATCTATAGGCTGGATATTGACCATAATGGTTCTTTTCTTCCCATCCTTAGCTAGTATTTGCAGATCTTCAACCAGGGCATGTCTGGTCTTTACCAGCGTCCTGATCTGCGCTATGGCCCTTTTTTGCGACTCCGGAGTAAGGATGTCAAAAACACTTTTACCCCGTAACTCGGCAGGCGTATAACCGGTCAGGGCGCTTATGTTCCGGTTTACAAAGGTAATGCGACTGTATGAGTCGAGAGTGTATATCAAGTCATTTGAGTTTTCAACCAGCAAACGGTACCGTTCTTCCGATTGTTTTAACATCTCCAGGGCGGCGGAAAGTTCCTGATATTTTTCGGAGAGGTCTTCTTTAACCGTATAAAGTGTCTTATACGGATAGCGAATAGATGAGACAAAGACTACCCAATAGATAATGCCATAAGCCGCAATCATGAAGAAATGAGAAAAGGGATTGTGATTTTTTAGCGGACAATCCTTACACTGGAAGCATAATCCGCTGCTCAAGGCCTCGCTGTATGCCAGCAGGGCCAGGGCGCCCAGGAATAAGGCGTTGGATTTGGATTCGGTAAACAGTTTTTTCTTATAGCAGAGGTATATAGCCACGGCGTAAAGGGGTACGGTCAGGAGATCCCGGTTGATAAGGCGGGACATATTTGCCGGGGAGAGGGCAGAGGGGTGGGATTGCAGGTATGAATTGGCGCCCAATAACAGGGCAAGAAGGACGAGAACGCCTGATAAGTAATAAAGGCGTCTGCGCCTGAAGAATGTCCTGCCCCCTGCAAATATACTGAACAGAAGACCTAACGGCAGCAAAAGTTGACCCATAGCATAAAAACAGAGGGGATTGTTTAGTGACCCGTTGTTTTTGATAAGGGTAAGACTTTCCTGGTAGTGCATGATATGGAGCAGGCTCAAAAGGCCGACCAGCAGAAAGGCATTTCCCAGAGATAATATGAACGTGTCCCGCCGGTCGGGATAGGTATGCCAGGCCAGCAAAAAAAGAGATAATGAGACAAATACCCCTAAAAATTCGGCAACGAGATGGAGGGAGGGGAATACTTTTGTTATTGATAGCGTAATCCCGATATCATGTAAGTACCGGAGAAAGAGGACAGTAGGGAAAAAGGCGGCTACGGCTATAATAAGTATAGTCCGCTCCAGGTGATTTGAAGTCTCTGTCGCTGACAAGCCCGCCCCGGCGGATATATGGTTTTCCCGGCTCAATATGGGAATACCTTTCCAGGATTTAAGATATTGTTAGGATCGAGCGCTGCCTTTATCTTCTTCATGGTCTCGACAGCCAGGGGGCTGAGTTCAAGCCCCAGAAAGGGTGATTTCGTTATACCGATGCCGTGCTCACCCGATAATGTCCCTCCCAATTCCACTGCGGTGCGGAATATCTGCTCCTTGGCTTTTTGGGCTTTCTGCACCTCAACCTTATCTTCCCGGTCGATCATGATATTTATATGGATATTACCGTCTCCGGCATGGCCAAAGCAGAGGATAATTAAGTTATTTTCCGTACCTATGGCCTTGGCGCGGGAAACCATCTCCGCTATGCGGCTGCGCGGGACAACAATATCTTCGCTTATTTTATGGGGTTTAAGTTTAAACAGGGCCGGGGAGACGGCCCGGCGGGCCTGCCATAGGAGAGCCGCTTCGCTTTCGTCTCCGGCTGTCCGGATATCGCGGCCCCCCATTTTTTTACATACTTGGCAGATTGTGTCTGCCTCCGCTTCTACCGCTTCTTTACGGCCGTCCACTTCTATTAAAAGCAGCGCCCCGGCTTCCCTGGGTAGCCCTAGACGCAGGTAATCTTCAACACAGGAGATAGCGGTCTGATCCATGAACTCCAGGGCCGCCGGTATAATTCGGGCGCTGATGATACCGGAGACGGTCTGCATAGCCGTATCCAGTCTGTCAAATATAGCTAACAGGGTCTTTCGTGCCTCCGGCAGGGGGAGTAATTTAAGGATGATTTTGGTAATAATTCCCAGTGTCCCCTCAGAACCTGCAAAGAGCTTGGTTAAGTCATACCCCACCACACCTTTTCGGGTGCGCACACCCGTCCTGATAATCCCGCCGGTGGGCAGCACTACTTCCAGGCCGGTTACATAATCTTTAGTCACACCGTACTTGACGGCCCGTGCGCCGCCGGCACATTCAGCCACATTTCCGCCTATAGTAGAAAACTTGAGACTGGATGGATCGGGGGGGTAAAAAAGTCCAACCTTTTCCACTTCCTTTTGTATATCACCGGTTATTACCCCTGGTTCTACTACCGCTATCAGGTTTTCCGTATCAATTTCCAGGATACGGTTAAGCCGGGTGAGCGCCAGGACCAATCCTCCGTTTATCGCCAGAGCGCCCCCGGTCATGCCGGTTCCGGCACCGCGGGGTATGACCGGAAATTTTTCCCGGTTGGCGAGTTGTATAATGGCATCTATTTCTTCTGCTGTTCCGGGGACGGCTACAGCGTCCGGCAGATAGAAGAGGTTGGTAGCGTCATAGGCATAGCAAATCCGGTCCTCCTGAGAGGTAAGGAGGTTTTTTTTGCCGACGATGTCTTCGATCCTGGATAACGTATTCGGAGAAATCATATTTATTCAGAATACAGAAGTCAGAATAGAAAGTCTGAATTTCAGCCTTCGTTTCTTTCTGTCTGGATTTTATAGCAGAAGGGGACCGGAAAAACACTACTTTTTTGCTGGCGAGAGAATGGCAAGGTCTCAAATATCACGCAAAGCCGCCAAGGACGCAAAGATGCAAGAAATTCGAAGCACGAAATTCGAAATACGAAATAAATTCAAATGACCAAAATTCCAAACAATTATGTTTCGGACATTTGAGCATTTTGATTTCGGATTTGTTTCGGATTTCGATATTAGGATTTCGGATTTATAGCTTTGCGCCTTCGCGTGAGAAATTGACTTCTTGCGAAGCTGTCAAATAAAGCGGGGATTGGGAGGCACGCCCCCTCAATCCCCGCTCTCATGTCCTTAAAACCGATTTATCTACTTACCGTGGCACTGTCCGCAGGCCACCGGCGCATTTTTGCCTTGTTTTTTGGCCGCCATGTGGCACTCCTTACAATTTTTGTGGAATGCCAGTTCCGGTGAGGCCATTTGCTTCTTCTCCTGTGGGGAGAGTTGGGCCATGGGTTTGGCTACACTGTGGCAGCTGTCACATTTTTTTACCGCATCACCCTTCTTCCAAACATTCTTGCCCGCTTTATAGACATGATGGCAATCGGTACAGCCGATCTTGTAATCAACGGCGTGTTTCTTGTGGGTGAATTTAACCAGGCCCTTGGTATGCTTGGCATAGGCCTTACTGCTGATAGTGACCGTATCCGGCTCTGCCGCAAAGGCCACCGCTACCAGACAAAAAGAGGCGATTACAGCCATAATAATTGCTAGTTTTTTCATTTTGTTCACCTCCTTTCTTGTTAAGTTCAACAACTGACGAAACAAAAGAGCTACCGGCCGTCAGCCTTAAGCTGACCGCTGATAGCTGAATGCTGATTATTTTATCTACTTAGACGCCTAATTCGCCCGGCCGGATTACCAAATACCCTCATCTTAAAATGGTCAGGCAGGCGTCTTGCCTGTCAAAACCGGGTAGTTACGGAGTAAAACACTTCGCAAATTCTATATAAAATGGCTTGAGCTTGTCAAGCTAAAAGATTCCGGATTCGCTCTTTATTTTTATGAAGCCCCATGTTTCTTAAAAACTAAATGGTTTTCATCCGAAAATTACGGTTAGAATTCATGCTTTCAGCGATCAGCATGTTTGTTATCCGTTATCCGTTAACCGTTGTCCGGCATTTTCTTTCGGTAAACGGTAAACAGTGAACGGTGGACCGGCTTCATGCCGATAGCTGAGTGCTGACCGCTTTGTCCGGCCTTAGGCCGACCGCGGTCCGGACATTTTGGTTTCCGGATAATAACTAATCAGTAGTGTCAGAGGCCGGGACGTCTGAGGCAGGCTTTTTTTGGTATAGGGCGACGGCCCGTTGGTGGCCCTTAAGGGTGCTTGAGAAATGATGTGAACCGTCGTTTTTGGACACAAAATACAGGACCCTTTTTTTTACAGGGTTAAGGGCTGCTTTAATTGCCGCTTCTCCAGGGCAGGCTATGGGCCCCGGCGGTAATCCCTTGAGCATGTATGTATTATAAGGGGTTGGCGTCCGTAGATCCTTTCTGGTGAGGTCGCCGTTAAAATCGCGTAGCCCATAAATAACCGTCGGATCTGCCTGCAAGGGCATGCCGCGACGCAACCGGTTATGGAAAACGGCCGAAATAAGCCTCCTCTCGTCCGGGATGCCGGTTTCCTTCTCAATAATGGAGGCCAGAGTTACAACCTCATGCATGGACAGACCTCGCCTTTTGGCCTCTTCCGCATAGTTCTGAGAGTATATTTTCTTGAACCGGTTTGTCATCTTACGAAGGACATCTTCCGCCTGCATATCCCTCCAAAATTCATAGGTATCCGGGAAGAGATAACCCTCAAGACTTGACCCCTCAACTCCGAGAGATGATATAAGATCCTGGTCAAAGGCCCTGGCCAGGAATTCTTGTTTTTTTATCAATCCTTCTTTAGCGAGTGTGTCGGCAATCTGATAGATGTTGTAGCCCTCGGGGATAGTGACCATGTGCTGAATAACCCGGCCATTAACCAATTTATTGAGCACTTCCCGGGGGAGCATGGAGGGGCTTAGTTCATATTCTCCGGCCCTTATCCGGTTGACTGACCCGGTGAGTTTTGCCAATATAGCAAATTTAAAACTGCTTCTGATAATGCCTTCGTCTTCCAATTGACGGGAAATAGTCAGAAATTTGGTCTTGGGCCGGATATAAATAACCTTTGACTTCGCGTGTCTTTCGGGCGGGATATAGAAAAACGTGAAAACCTGATAAACGAGAAAGAGCGCAACATATACACCCACCAGCGCCCGCCACCTGACATATTTCCTGATGCTATCAGGTATCCTTATCATCTGCTGTCCAAGAAACCCTGGAGTATATAGGCCGCGGCCAGGTGATTAACCACTTTTTTGCGCCTGGCGCGGCTGGCGTCACCCGCAAGCAATGTCCTGGTAACCGCCGCTGTGGAAAAACGCTCATCCCAGGTGTGGATAGGCTGCGGAATAGCCGATTTCAGCCTTTCTGTAAACTCCAGAACAAAAACCGCCGCCGGTCCGAGGCTCCCATCCGTTTTTTTGGGGAGCCCTACGACCACTTCTGTGACTTTTAACTCGCTGATAAGCCTTTTCAGGGCGTCTATATCTTCCTCTTCGGTCTTCCTGGGCAAGGTCTTTAGCGGTTGAGCGGTAATGCCCAGTTCATCGCTTACGGCGATGCCTATAGTCTTCGTACCTATGTCCAGACACATAATGCGCATGGTTGTGCTTTCAAAATTTATTTTTTTGCAATTTCATCCGGATTATATAAGACAAATCTTGTTCTGCAAGCAGAGAGGGTAGAGGGGTTCTAACATATTTTTGTGGCCAGATCAATCTCTGTCCAGCACCTCTCTTATCCGTAAACACAACGCGGACGGGGAGAAAGGCTTTTTGATGAAATTTATATCTTCTTCTATTATGAAATCCTGATAGATACTATCGGCGCTATATCCGCTTGTGAACAGTATCTTGATTCCAGGCATTACGGTGCGAATTTTTCCGGACACTTGTTTTCCGCTCATCCCGGGTAGCACCGTATCCAGGAGGACAAGATCGATTTCGTCTTTATGTCTGTGAAACAACTCTAATGCCTCTTCACCGCTGGCGGCCACATATACAGTATAACCTTTCTCGGTGAGTAGAACCTGCGCCAGATCCCTTACGACCTCGTCATCTTCGCAGATCAGTATGGTCTCGGTCCCGTCGCCTGCCGCCTTGATTTTTGGCGCATGACCGGATTCTTGCGTTGTCGTGGCGGCCGCCCCAGGAAGATAGATATTAAATATAGTTCCCTTGCCCAATTCACTCTGTACATCAATAAACCCCTTGTGTTGTTCAACCAATCCATACACCATGGCCAGCCCCAGGCCGGTTCCGGTCTTCTTGGTAGTAAAGAACGGGTCAAAGATGTGTTTGCGTGTCTCCGCATCCATACCTATGCCCGTATCGCCGACCGAAAGAAGGACATAACTTCCCGGCGTAATCCAGGGTGGCGCTTTTGGCTCTTTCGCAGTTAGATTAACAGAGCTTGCCTCGATTGTCATTTCACCGCCTGTCGGCATGGCATCCCGGGCGTTAACGACCAGATTAGTGATTATCTGTTCCACAGCCGAATAATCTGCCTTCACTATCAAGGCATCCGGCGGAAGATTGGTCTTAAGCCGGATATGCTCTCCTATAATTCGTCCGAGGAAATCAGTAAGCGAACCTACCAACTCCTTGAGATCAAAAGTTTTCATATCTAAAAGCTGCCGACGGCTAAAGGCCAGTATTTGACGGACAAGGGTAGCCGCACGTTCCGCGTTTACACTTATGGCCCTGACCTTTTTAAATTGTTTGGGCACTGTTTTCAATTCCAGTTCCAGCATGTTGGCATAGCCTATGATGCCTGTTAATATATTATTGAAATCGTGTGCGATGCCGCCGGCCAGGGTACCGACAGCCTCCATTTTTTGAGCGTGGGAAAGCTGTCGTTCCGTGCGGATGCGTTCTTCTTCCGCATAGTGACGTTGGAGAGCGATGGCCAGAAGATCGGCAAACTGTACGGCTACGGCCATATCCTGTTCCGTATAGTCCTGGGGTGGATTGGCCAGGCCCATCATGCCCAACAGCTTTCCTTTATATTTGCAGGGCACTCCCAAAAACCGATCAATAGGCATATGGCCGGTGGGGATGCCTGCGGATCGAGGGTCATTATTGGGATCGTTTGTCAGAAGCGGCCGGCCTTCTCTGAGCACCCATCCCCACAACCCGGTAAATTCCCGGAAAATCATATCCTTATCGGTTACCCGGCACTGTTCCCAGACATCAAGGCTCAGGGTTGGAGATACAAAATAGCCGGTGGCGGGATCTATATAACCGGCAAATACATACCGGCTGCCGGTTATCTCCTGGCTGCGGGTGAGTATTAAGTGAGCTATTTCTTTTATGTCCATGGACTCTTCGATCAGCCGGCTGGAGGTCTCTTTTAGCGCCGTTTGCACTCCGGCATTATATCTAAGCATCGCTTCGTCTTTCTTCTGCTTCGTTATATCCTCCACCAATTCGATAACGTGAATAATGCGTTCGCCTGCCTCTATTACAGGTATGGCGGTAATCCGGTAATTACGGATGCCTTCTGCAGAAGGTATTCCCGTTTCCGCTATATGGATTTGACCGTCTTTAAACGCTTCCACGGTCGGGCAGTAAGGACATATTTCTTCCCTGGGCGGAACGTTAAAGAAACGATAGCACAATGGCCGCTTCAGTTGGTCGATATGCGGGAACCACGCCTTCATCTGCCTGTTTAAACTCAGAACGCGCATTTTGGGATCAATGACGCCGATGCCGATAGTTACATTATCCAGGATCGATTTAAGTTTGCCGCGCTCGGCCAAAAGGTCTTTCTCATGCCGGGCCAACTCCGCGTTCATTGCGTTAAAATTTGCCGCCAGCAGACTGATCTCACCTTTTTCCCGGGTAGAGACGGTTACATCTCTCTCCCCCCCGGCAATGGCGTTCGCCGCCTTGGTCAGGTCATCCAAGGTCTTGAGCATGCCGCGGGTGAAAGGTACAGTTGCAATAATTCCGAAAAGGGCGAAAAAAACCGAAGCCCCCAATACAATTAGCAAGTTTGTCTGTAAAGCCTGATGTATGTCGCTTTCACTAAGGCCAATGTGGATATGAGCATCCTGTCCCTCAATTAGCGGGCATGCCACATCTGTAATGTCACCCCATTCAGTGGCATACCGGGAAACAGTAATGCCATGATAAACCGGGTGGTGAGTTAACGCCACCGGGAAGCCGCTCTCAAAGGTATGGGCTATAATCCGGCGATCAAAATCGACCACAAATATATAAAGAACACCGGGCTGTTCGGCCTTGAAGCCCTTAATAGCCTCTCTGACGGCATGGAAGTCCCTGTTGAAGATATGATAGATAAGGGTCTTTCCTATGGCGCGGCTCATTACTACGCCGCGGTTTTTAAAGTCCTCCTCAAGCACCCGGTTAAGATGCCAGGAGAGTACTATAGCCAGGAGGATGGCCAGGGCAAGACAGGTTAATGTATGAATCACTATGAGCTTGGTGCGTATTTTCATTCTACAGCTTGGTCTCCAAGATCGATAATTCGCAGCCGGTTTGCCCAATGCGACAGTTCCGCATAGTCATCCTTGGCAGCCGGGACAAAGCCGCCGGACATTTCTGTGCGATGCCAGTTATAAAGTCCTTCCGCATGTCTTCCTTTAGGGTCAAAGTCCAGAAGCGCCTTCCGGACTGCGGCTATAGCCTTGGGAGCAACACCCCTCCTGGCTACAACGCCGCTGGTCGGATAATATTTTGATGTATGAATAATGCGTATTTTCCCTTTTTCGGCCAGTTCTTTGGCCAGACGGTCCTGCATGCCGCCGGCGTCGGCTAGGCCCTCTATAACCTCCCGTGCGCAGAATTCATGGGAGCCGGTATAGGTATGGCCGGCCAGGTCTTTAAGGGTAATGCCGTGCTCGAAGAGTACAATGCGGGGTATGAGGTGCCCTTGGGTGGAGAGCTTATCCCCAAAGGCCATCCTTTTGCCGCGGATATCCTTGATTCTGCGGACCGGACTGTCCGGACGCGTAAAGATCACGGACCGGTAGGTATCGCGCCCGTATTCATCCTTGCCTCGCGCCATGAGTATAGCGCCGTCCTTTGTGTAGGTATAAAGATATGAACCGGCGCCTATAACGGCAAAATCAACCGGGCCGTTTTGCAGGCAATCAGTGACAGTCCGACCCTTGGGCAGGAAATAGATTCTGAACTGGTAACCGGTGGCCTTTTCCAGATACCGAAGAAGGGGGATGTATTGTTTTGCATCTTCTTCCGGGGTAAGGCGGAGATCAAAACCAAAATAGAAAATTTTGGTTTTTTGGTCCGGCGCGTGATGGACTATATCACCTATAGCCTTTTTCTCCAGGCTGATAGTCTTTCTTTCTCCGGGGCCCTCACAACACCAGAGGGCAACAACGGCTGCCCATAACAAAATCAGGCTCCGACATAGAGACCTTATCTCCGCGCCTGGTGCCATGTTGTTACTTTCGGGCTGAGATGGACGGCCTCAACCCCCTATTCCTTTAAAAAGCACTAATGGTTAAATAAGCTATGCCTTGCCTAGTCCTTTTTCATGGAAGATAACGCCTTTCCGGAGATGAAGATATTGGCGTATAGTCATCGGCTCCAATAAACCCTTATAGTTTTTTCGGCATCGCCATACTGGAAGGAAAATTTGCCCTGATAGGCCCGGGATAGGGCCTCCCCGATACGGCGGGTCATATGCACTCCGGTTGTCGTAATCAGGGTGTGGTCGTCTTTATCACTAATGGACATGATCCGTTCCATAGGGTGTTCGGCTTTTTCCAACTCCTCTTCATTATGGATAAGGTTTAGCATCTCTTCACGGTGTTGTCTGAAAAAATCACCCTTGATTTCCACATACCCGGCCGGGTAGTTATCAGCGATACGCTGACAGGCAGGGCAGACCACCCTATTGGCTCCCTTCGGCGGTTTTTCCCATGACCAACGTCCGTCCTGAAAAAGGGAACCACATTCAGTACATACCGTCGGCTCCGGCCACTTGCCCCATTCTTTATAAGTATCGTGCCTTTTTTCCTGGACCAGCTTGTCTCTTCTTCTACCGTGTTGGCTTTTATCCATGGGACTCCTCCATTTTAAGTCTCCATTTAGTCGTGTTGCTGCCCTTCATAATAAATAATATCATAGCAAACTTATTAAGAAAACTACAGGGTTTTAAACAAGGCTGGAGGAGGCTGGATAAAGGACTGGATGGGATTGGAGGTGATGAGGGGGTTTGCAGGAGGGACTCGGTTGTTTGCGGTAATTTTTTAAAATTTCTTACGACTGCTGTGCCACCTGAACGCGGTCTCCACGATCTCATCTATCCGACTGAACCGGGGGACCCAGCCCAGTATATCCTTTGCCTTCTGCATCCCGCTGATGAGCACCGGCGGATCTCCTTCCCTTCTCCCGGCCTCAAGCACCCGAAATTCCTTTTTCGCTATGCATCTTACGGTATCTATAACTTCCTTTACGGAATACCCGCTTCCATTACCCAGATTAAAGGCATCGCTTTGATCCGTTGCATGTAAATATTCCAGCGCCTTGACATGCGCATCCGCCAGATCCGTGACATGGATATAATCCCTTATACAAGTGCCGTCTTTGGTCGGATAATCGGTTCCGAATATCTGAATACCGTCCGTTATGCCCAGTGCAGCGCATATCGCGAGTGGTATGAGATGTGTCTCCGGATCGTGCGACTCCCCGATCTCGCCTTCAGGATCCGCGCCGGCGGCGTTAAAGTATCTCAGATTAATATGCTTTATTCCATACGCCGGGTCATAGTCCTTCAATATCTGCTCTATCATGAGCTTGCTTTTGCCGTAGGGGCTTATCGGTCGCTGCGGATGGCTTTCCGTTATAGGTATGGTCTTCGGGATGCCGTATGTCGCGCAGGTTGACGAGAAAATAAAATATTTTACCCCGTATTCCCGCATTACTTCCAGGAGATTTAACGTATTAACCACATTGTTTTGATAATATTTTGCAGGATTAACCACGGACTCCCCCACATAAGCAAAGGCGCTGAAGTGCAGCACTGCCTCAATGGGATATTTCTTGAAACACAGCCTCAGATGTTCTTTGTCGGCAAGATCGCCCAAGACAAACTCACCCCATTTAACAAACTCCCGGTGGCCATAGATCAGGTTGTCGAACACAACAGTCTCAAGGCCCTTTTGATGGAGGAACTTATTGGTGTGGGAGCCGATATAACCGGCGCCGCCTACAATTAATATCTTCTTATCCATGGCGTTCGGCAAGATAGACCCGGCGTCCTTCCCCGCCGTCATCCGGCATCCTTTGCAATTTTAGTCTTAAACAGTTCAAGGGCCAGGGCTACTATCTGATCCATATTATAGTATTTATAATGCGCTAACCGTCCGATAAAATAGACACCTTTCAGGCGGCTGCCCTCTTTTTCATATTTCCCGTACAAAACGTGGTTTTCTTCCTTTGGGACAGGATAATACGGTTCTCCCTCTCCCTTGGGATATTCTCTCGCTATGGTTGTTTTTTGATGTTTCTGTCCTGTGGCATGTTTAATCTCTACGATCCTTGTAAAATCGTAGTCATTGGGATAGTTAACCTGTGAGACAGGCTGATACCACTCCTGATCCAGTGTTTCAAATTCAAATCTGAGCGAACGATAAGGAAGCCGCCCGAATTTATAGTCGAAAAAGGCGTCAATAGGCCCGGTATAAATCATTTTATTAAACGGAATGAGGTCTAATATCTCTTTATAGCCGGTTTTTAGCAGTAAATGTATATTGGGATGGGCGATCAGCCTTCTAAACATCTCTGTGTAACCGTGCCGCGGCATGGCCTGGTATTTGTCATTGAAGTACCGTCCATCCCGGTTGGTTCTGACCGGTATCCTGGCGCATACAGACGCATCCAGTTCCGAGGGGTCAAGCCCCCATTGCTTTCTTGTATAGTTCCTGAAAAACTTCTCGTATAATTCACGCCCTACTTGAGATACGATAACATCTTCAGACGTCCTGATCTTTTTGACCGGTTGGCGCGCCTTTTTAAAAAATGTTTCCATCTCAAGACTGGAGAGGTTCAGGCCGTAGAGCCGGTTGACGGTATCCAGATTAATGGGGAAGGGAAGGAGTCGACCGTCCACAGAGGCCAGAATCTTATATTGGTGATAGTGCCACGCAGTAAATTGAGAAAGATAAGCAAAGACCTTGCCGTCGTTGGTTCGGAAGTAATGCGGGCCGTATGCGTGTATTAATATGCCATCTTCATTGTAAAAATCATAACAATTGCCGCCAATGTGGTCTCTTTTATCGACGATGAGGACTTTTTTATCAAGCCGGCTTGCGATCCGTTCGGCCAGAACACACCCCGCAAGCCCGGCCCCCACTATCAAAAAATCAAACATGTTATATCCCTCTGTCGCTTTTGTTGAAAGGGATCACCACGATTTCATGGCGTTTATATCCGATTCAGGCAGCCGGAGCACCCTTCCGGTTAATTCTTCAAGCTCCCCGGTCCATTCCGCGGAATCAAATCCCTTTTCGATTAGATCCAACGCCTCGGCCTGGTCCATCTTGCCTGCCCTGACCATGTTGGCCAGGCCGTCCACGTCGTGATTAAATCCGATCGCCTTTTTGTGGCAGTAGTTCAACAGGCCGTGCAAATGACAATCAAAACGCCATGTGGACAGACTTTCCGGAGGTTTCTGCCACCCCAACTCTTCTGTTATGACCCTCTTGATCTCCCGGCGGTCCCATTCTATGTAATCAAATAAATGTAACTCTAAAATGTTCCGATTTTTGAGCCTCGGATAGCGTGGGTCAAAAGGAAGGTTACCGGAAGGGAGTCTCTCATTTCGTTGTACCAGGAGTAGATATAGGAATTTAAAAAATGACAGACACCTGGAGGAACAGACGTATTGAAGCGGAGTTCCCGCGCCAAGGGCCTTGTTCCGGACCTGGGTGAAGGTAAGTTTTTCAACCAGGGAATCTCCCCAAAGCACGAAAGGTATATTGTATTCCTCAGCAAGCGAATATAAGAAGGCCAGCCCGCCATTATAACAAGGGCGGCACATGAACCGGCAGGCCGCCCCCGGCCCGAAGGGTATAGTCGCATGGAGGGCCTGGGCGGTAATCCGGGCATTCAGGTTATCCCTGGAATGAGACTCGACCAGGTCTGTGCCCAAGCGTCGGCACGCCGCTTTTATGTTTTTCAGGGCCTGTACATGGCGAAACCCGTTGTCATAGCTGAAAGCCAGAACCCGGAGGCCCAGAATTTTCGTCGCGTAGTAGAGGACATAGGAACTATCTCTCCCCCCGCTCAGTGTCACCAGACAGTCGTATTTTCCTCTTTTAGAGGGGGTTATAATGCGGCGAAGTTCATCCTCTCCCTTAACATGGGGTTTATGATACGACCGGCACAGGTGGCAGACCCCGTTTTTATCAAAAACGATGCCCGGGTAGGTTTCCGGGAGGACGCACCGGCTACAACGTTGTTCAGCCATATCTTAATGCTCCACCCGCCTGAATTCCCGGCCTGTCTTCTCTCTCGTGCCTGGCTATATTTATAAGGGCCATGCAAAATCCCAATATTATCCATCCTGGCTCCTGGGCAAGGACAGGCACACCGGAGAATTCGACCGCATACCCGGTAAAGGCGGTCAGCAGTCCCAGGGCCAGGGCCTTCATCTCCATGTCTGCCGCTTTCAGATAGGCATGGAGAAGCCCAAAGAATATGGCCAGCATAAAAAAGAGGAAGATCAAAAATCCGATAGTGCCGTTTTCCGCCCAGATCTGGAGATAGGAATTGTGTAACCAACCCATGAAATAACGTGAAAGTCTGGGGGTTGTCCCCAGATAATTATGATATTCGGCGAGATAATTGCCTGTTCCCACCCCCAGCAAGGGATGGTCCCGCACCATCTCCAGGGCCTGCCGGTAGGTATCCATACGCCAACTGTAAGACGCATCCTTAGTAAACTGAAGCCGGGCGAATGTCGGCAGATGAGGGAGCAATGATAAGGCCAAGAAGGTCGTGACTACCGAAAAAATGGAGATCACCCATAGCGAATATTTAAACCGGTGCTTTAAAAGTATGAGAAACATAACCAGTGCGCAACCAAGAGAGACCCATCCTACCCTGGCCCCTGTGCCTATAATATTTGCCAAATAAGCGGCCAAGAGAATAAACGCCGATACTTTTACAAACTTTGAGTGGCCGTAAAAAAGCCAGGGCAGGGCCAGACCGAAAAAAATCACCATGGCATGGGCATGAAAACCGGCGTCACTGTAAAGCCCTTGGACTCGGGCGGCATGGCCGTATGTAGTAGTCATTAATCCCGCGGCTTTTTTTTGCGCGACCATCCCGTACCGAAAAGATTCCGCGAAGAAGGCCTTACCTGTAATCAGCTCATATAGGCCCACGCCTGTGGTGAGAAGGCTGCCGCCTACGAAGGCAAGGATGGCAATCTTTAAGGTCCTGCGGTCCATTATAATTCCAACAATAAGAAGATAAAGGGCCAGCATCTTAACACGCGCGGTTATCTCGTTAATCGCCTCATCCTGGAAATATCTTGCATTGATAAGCGATATAAAGGTCAGGGCAAGAAAGAACAAAAGCAGGATATTGGCCTTCTCACGCATTAAGGTGATGATAGTTGAACCTTCTTTACCCGTCAGGATATTAACGGTCCAGAGCAACAGGGTAAGGCCTACAAATATCTTGGCAGGGGTAAGGGTCTGTGTCCCCAGTAACTCCGTCCCCAGTCGGAACAATGGAACCGTAAAAAACACACAAAACAGACTGATTTCCTGTAATGTCTTTAGTTTTGTCTTGGGTTCAGAGTTCGATTGAGAAATCACAGCCTATCCAGTTTAGTGAAGCGGTTGTATTTTGGACCTAAGTCGGCACTTATAGCCGTTCTATGCATTCAGTTGCTCGCATGACAGCAGCCTGCTTTAGAAATATGATACCGGCGGCGTCATGATAAGGATGCTATTTACTTTTTCCTGGACCAAAGGCATACAGTTTGGCATCCATCTGGGTTGTTCCTATATAAATAGTGCCGTCTTTGTCGATGACGGGGGGCGAATAGACATGCCCTTTCAAGGGATACGACCATAATGTTTTACCCTTATTATTCAAGGCATAGATATGATATGATCCCATGCTTCCGGCGATAGAAGGGTCACCATATGTCCCAAAGAATATATTCCCCTGACTGTCGATTGCCGGAGGGGCAAGGATACCGTATTCGGCCGCAAATTTCCATTTCAGCCCGGGCTTGTTTCTCATATCTTCCAGGGCGTAGAGAAAGCCTTCCTTAGGCATGTTCGGGGCAAAAAGAAAACCCCAATTGTGGGAACCGACATATATTGTGCCGTCGGGACCGATCCCCGGGGTCGAGGTTATACGGTTTTCGCCTGTCTCGTAACTCCATTTCAGGCTTCCATTAGGATTCACTGCATACAATTTGGCCTTATTTTTCCCGCCAAAAGAACCGATGTAGATCGTTCCATCGTCACCTATAGAGGGCGAGGATTGCAGCGCGCTGATTTTCTCCCTGTCGCTTCCCGGAAATCTCCATTTTTTGGTTCCATCCGGATACAAGGCGTAAAGATAGCCCCTGCCTGAATCATCGTCATAAGCTGCAAAAAATATAGTACCGTCATCCGCGACCGCCGGCGATCCCCATATCACCCTTTTAGCGGCGGGAGGATCAAGAGAAGGGTCATAGGTCCATTTCTTTGAACCGGTTTTTACATCTAACGCATAAACCTTGCCCCATAGCGGCTTCTTAACCGGCTTGATGCCGAATTTCTTTATCATCGGGATCCGTCGGCTTAATTCCCTCATCACGGTTGGATTATAGACATTACCCCAATGGCTGCATATATAAAGAGTGCCGTCCGTCCCCAAAACCGGAGAAGGGATGACCTGTTCATTATCGTCGTAGGGAGACGTTGGATCAAAGGCATCGTCGCAGGAGAAATCCCATAGCAGATTGCCTTTAAGATCCAGGGCATAGACATGGCCGTCATCTTTTCCATATATAACCTTGTCGTCAGAGGTAAGCAAAGGCGAAGATTCAACGGCGCTGGCCAGGGGACTGCCCCGGTGGCTGTTATGCTGCCAGTAGAGGCTGCCGTCAGGCAAGAGGGCGCAAAGCAGTCCCGAGTGCCCTTTCATTTTATCCTTCACATAAGATTCATCTTTCCAGGTGCCGACATAGAGCTTCCCATCGCTTCCGACAGCGGTAGGTGAGGAAATACCGTGGCCTCCGGGACTGGTAAATGTCCACTTCGGCCCTTTCGGTTGCTCGGTCAATCCGCTATAGGGGCTTCTGCAGGTATGACGGGGATCATGACAGTACATAGGCCATGGCCCTTTATCTAGAGAAACGCTTATCGTAGCGCCCTTTTTTCCGGCTGTTTTAGCCTGGGAGACCGACCGGGACTTATGCGGCTTGACTGCCTGCAGTTGTGCCTCCAGCTTCTCCAGGAGTCGGGCAACCCGGGCCCTGTCTCCTCTCTCCCTTGCCTCTTGGAGAGAACGCAGGGTTTCTTCTGCCTCCCTCATATCATAACCCTGCGCCTTTTTAATCTGGTAATCGCTTATCAGTTTTTGCGCTTTTTCGGCCAATGGCCTGGGAGGGCTGAAGCAACTGATAACTAAAAAAAGAAGGATCAGTATGGTAATGTATGCAGGTTTACTCATGGCCTTGTTAACCATAACCCTTCAGTCTCCTTTTCGTCCTGACATACCAGGCAAAGGTCCCCTGCGCGCAGGTCGCTATACTGAGGAGGGCCGTGCGCTTATCCGGGATCGATATGTAATCGAGACTCTCACGTTTGATTAAATAGGGATCGTCCCCTGGATTATAAAGTCCCTGGTCCATGCATGTGGCTCCTTTGTATCCCGCAGCTCCGGCAGCCGCTGCAATATCTTGGGTTACCTCTCCGAACGGATAGCAAAAAAAATCAACGGACCTTCCCAGTCCATCTTCAAGGACCCTCTTGGATTCTTTAAGCTCACGCTGAGAATCCGGTGGAGCAACCTCCGTCAGCTTGCAATGGGAGCAGCCATGGCTTTGGATATCCACGTTGTTTGCGGAAAGCTCCCGGAGTTGAGGCCAGTCGAGCATGGGAACCGGCTTGAGGTCATAATCCGCATACCACCATGACTGTTTGCCTATGAAATCGGTAGGGACGAATACCGTTGCAGAAAATCCGTACCGGGCCAGGACCGGCCAGGCGGCAGTGTAGAAATTTTTGAGTCCGTCGTCAAAGGTTAGAACAATGGTCTTCCCGGGAAGATGCTGTTTGGACCAAATCTTTGCCATCAATTGCCCCAGGGATATCAACTGAAATCCTTTTTCCTTAAGAAATTTCATTTGTACGGCAAATATATCCGGGGAAATGCTGATATTTGAATTGCTGTCATCTATGGAATGGTAGACCAATACCGGGGTGCCCTGCGGTTTAAATAAATGACCCAGACCCAGGCAGAATGAAAGCCCCGTATCCTTTATCCATTTTTTCATTCTTATGTTTTCCTCGGCTCTCACTGCGCCCGTAAAGCTAACGCCAATCGCGAATGCATCCCAGTTCTTTGCATTGCTTGGGGAATCTTCCCGCCAAAAGTTGTTTACGCCAGTTAATCATCTTGGGTCCATTCCATACCTCAAAAAAATCCTCTTCGAGAACGTTTCCTGTCACCATAGTTTCAAGCTTACAGCATGGTGTAAGATTCCCCTTGACATCTATAAAAGCCATGAGAAACGGTAACTTGCAATCCTGTACATAATAGTGATCCGGTATAAAATTAATGCCTTTTTCCCGGCACCGGCGGCCCAGGTCCCGGCAAAAATTTTTATAATCCTTTTTTTTATCTTCTGTTAACATGATATCATCCATACCAAAAAATGTGTATGGAAATACCGGGAGGAGGCGCAGGCAGGTAATCCCGAGTTCGGCAGCTAATTCCGGCATATTGTAAACACTGTCCCAGTTTTCTTTACAGAGGGTGGTTGTGACGGAAATAGGGATATCGCACATTGACCGAAATGCCTTCAGGTTGTTTTTTATATCTTGAAGGGGGAGCTTGCGGATTGCCCGATAACCCTCTTCGTCAGAGCCATCAATACTTACGCGCAGCTCGTCCAGTTCGGAACAGGCAAGAGCCTCGGCTACCTCTCCCCGGAGCAGGTGTCCATTGGTTGTAAACGTGATATAAGGCACCCCATGTTTAGCCGAATATTCGATCATCTTCGGCAGTTCCGGGGTCAGCAGTGGCTCGCCACGCCCGAAGAGGTGTATCTGAAAGACATGCCGTATCCATCCGCGCATGATCTTGTCAAATACCTCGAAAGGCATATTACTGGGCTTGATACCGGCCGCCTGAAATTCACGCTCACGTGGACACATCCTGCAATGCAGATTGCAGTGGTTGGTAATCTCTATCTGCAATACGAACGGGTAGTTATAACAATAAGGCGAGGCAGCCTGCTTCAACAGCCCGATTTCCAGCCATTTGATCGCTGCCTTCGGATTACGCAGCGCCACACGGGGAAATTGATGGATGATCTTGCTCAGGGAGACTAGGCGTCTCCTCCAGGTTTTCCGCTTCTGTTTTATTTTGTTATCTCTATTCATTAGTGATTATCCTAAAAAGTATGATCTCTGGATTCTCAAGCCTAAGAGGGCATCAGCCGCTCTTTTATCGCCGTCAAGACCAGCCGTTCATTTTCATCGAGGCCAAGAAGGATTACCAGGACAAAAAAGAGGCTGAAGACGCAGGCCGACCCTGCCAACAAAAAAACGATAGATCCGTCGGTTGGAAAGTAGTACCGTACGATACAGGTAATAACGGCGGTTATAGCGCCCATGAGCAGTATCTTGAAATAATAGATACTGTAGGGATGCAACCGCAGGACTAAATATACCTCCGCCATGCCTACCAAGTTAGCAAAGGCTATTCCCGTTCCGTTGGCATAGGCAGCGCCGAGCATGCCGTAGCGGGGAACGAGGATTAGAGTCAGGGGTATTGTCAGTATTACAAATATTATGGCGTTAAACACCATCCATCTATGATGGCCGGTCATCATGAGGAGATAACCATTTGAACCAAAGGAGGCGTTGACCAGTTGTCCGACAGCCAGAACAATCAAACACATGCGGCCGTCACCGAATGCCGGACCAAAAAGTGATAAAAGCTCCTCGGCAAAAAAAACCATGATCAGGAAAAGCGGCAGGCTAAACATTAACATCCACTGGGTGCTGGCTTTATAGGCACGATTTAGCTGGGTAATTTTATTGCCGCTGTAAAGATGTGCAATCACAGGGGCAAAGATGGCATTGAGAGATATAAGGAGAAGACTTAAGACCAAAGCCGTCCTCTTGGAGGCGAAGTAAATCCCTATTTCCTGGGAGGACCGGAATATCCCCAGGATGATCATGTCACTCCAATTAAAGAGAAACAGGAGGATATTCACTAGAAAGGTGGCGCTGATGAAAGAAACATAGCTGCCTAAATCATATGTAGAACTGCCCTCTTCGTTGAACCGGGAAAGAAATGACATAAGTAAAAAAGCAGCCAGCACGGCTGAAGCGCCCATAGAGATAACATAAGATATCGTCAATCCATGCAGTCCATAGCCCATGGTAAGCGCCCCAATAGCCAGGGTGAAGCTGATGATTGGTAAAAATATCTTGCGTATCAGGACGTAAGGCGCCAGGACCTTAAACCCCCTTATGGAGGCAACCGAAACCGTCAGGAAAGAAAATATTGGTATACCCAGGCTCAGGTAGCGCAATACATTAGAAAGGTTAGGTTCATTAAAGACCTTCCCCGCAAAAAAATCCGCGAGAAAGAAACAAAAGGCGCCGCATAGAATCCCAAGACTTAACGAGAGCATAAGACTAAAACGGATTACTCCCTTTGCCTTGGGTATTTCTTTACTCTGGACATAGCGGCCGAGGAAACGCATAAGGCCGTCTTCGATGCCGCAGTAGGAACACAAGGTCGCCAAATTAAAAATGGTTATGCCAAGGAAAAAGACCCCGAAATCGCGTGTGCCCAGAAACCTGGCTACTATGACTCCATATATGTAAGTTATGGCAATATGCCCTGCTTCTCCCAGAAAGGAAAGCGTAGTCCCTTTGGCTAAGGTAAGGATGCCTTCCGGTGCACTGGAGTCGCCGCCATGGTTTGTTGTTGACATATTCTTTACTGTGATTGGAATATCCCGGACATTGCCGTTTGGGAAAAATTAATGCGCCAGCTCATGGTAAACATCCAGTAATTTGTTCGTCATGCCGCTCAAGGCAAAGTTGGCCGTGACTTTATGGTAAGCCCGGCGGCCGATCTCTACGGCCTTTTTCTCATCGGTCAGCAGGTGGATGACGGCATCGGCCAGGGACAGTTCGTCTCTTGCCGGGCATAACCATCCGTCCACATCGTGATCAATAATTTCCGGCACTCCTCCGACGTTTGTGGCAATAGCCGGTTTTTTGAGGGCCATGGCTTCAATGAGTGCGAGCGGAAAAGTCTCTGAATCGGAGCAGAGGACAAAAAGATCCAACAAGGAAACTAGTTGCAACACATCTTCCCGGAAGCCTGTAAAGATAATGTGGTTGCGGATCCCCAATCCCGTTGCCATGGCCTCCAACTCCGGACGCAATGGACCGTCACCTATGACGACAAACATGGCCTTTATCCCCGCATCGATAACGCGCTTGGCTGCCCTGAGAAAAAGACCAAAATTCTTTACAGGGGCCAGACGCCCCACCATACCCACCAGCCTGATACCCTGCGGAAGGCATAATTCCCTCCGGCGGGCATCCAGCTCTTCCTCCGAAAACCGTAGACGGTCGAGATTAACGGCGTTTGGAATATGGACAATTTTGTCTCCCTTAACCCCTCGTCTCATCAGTAATCGCTTCAGGTCTGCCGAAGGTGCAATGATTCGATCGGAAAGGGCTGCCATCCGTATATCCAGTCTGAACAGGAATTCGTGCCAGAGCGACCGTGAGGGCCGTCCCAGAGCCCCCTTGTCTGAATGATGAAGCGTAGAGACGACACCCCTGACTCCGACAATCTTCCCGGCCATACGGCCATAGAGGTTGCCGCTGACGAGGTGGGTATGAACTATATCAATATGCATGGCCCCGATAAGGCGTATTAAATCCCTCAACGGCGCCATATCCCCGCGGTATCTCTTGGGGATTACATAGACTTCGATGCCAAGTTTCCGGGCCGCGGCCGAGAGGCGACCTTCCATGAAAACAGCCAGGGACATATTCACCGGCCGGCCCTGGAAACCTTCCAGGAGGGTCAAAATATGCCTTTCTCCTCCGCCCATTAAAGCGCCCTTGGTTAACTGGAGTACATTCATAAATCTTTTCTGCCCGGACAACTGGTTACAGAGGAGGGGCCTGGTTTATTTTTTCCTTACTTTAAGTTTTTTACCTCGTGGATTGTACCGAGTAATGGGATATTTAATCTTTTTTCAATCTGCTCACCGATCCAGAAGGATTCATTTCTCAACTCCAGTAAAAAGGCAAACCCTATGGCCACCAGTATACTGGCTGGGATTCCGATCTCCAGATTCAGATCCCAATAGGGCCAGTCGGATTCGGCATTTTCTGAAATTTCCGGGCTGTCGATCACTCTTAGATCGAATCCACTGAGATTGGATACCCTTTGTACAGCCAACTTATCATGCTTACTGCTTAATTGGGTAAACAGCTGTTCCTTGAGGGTTGCCGTCCGCTCTAATTGTGTCAGTTCCTTTTCTCTCTGAACTAATTCGCCGAGTTCGGATGTTATCTGCGCCTTCGCCGATTCATACTCTTTCTTTTTCGCCATAAGGGCATTGATATCGACACTGAGTGAAACATTCTCATCGAGCAGGCTCTCATAAGAGTTTAAGGAGGTGAGCAACCTTTTCTGCTCTTTTAACTGCCGCTCACCCTCTTCCATTTTTGCCTTTTTTGCAGACAACTCGGCATTTATGGATATTAAATTCCTCTCCACTTCGTCCAATTCATCGAGTTTGATCTCTTTCTGCTTCTCAAGCTTGCTTACATTCCATTTTTGCTTGAATTGATGGAGGGCTTGTTCTGCGCTTGTCAGTTCACCCTGGGCCTTTGCCACCTCGCCTTTAGAGAAATCATAGCCATAGCCCGCCGCATTTTGCTCCAGAGCAATACTCTTCTGGATAACCAAGTCTGTCATTTCTTTTGCAATACCTTCGGCGTCAGCGGGAGATTCAGCCCAAATCGTCAAATTTATAATATCCGATTCAGACACCCAGTCTATGTCCGTCATATCCTCTAAGAATTCCTCGATCGCTTCGGTCCTATAATCAGGGCCTGATTTCTGGGGGTATATCCCGGTAGTCCACTGCTTATAAAGATTGTAGGGATACTTGACGGCGTCCTTAATCCCGTCTTCCAATATCCTCAAATAAGACCAGAAATATTCCCTGAAGTCTTCAGGTTCTTCCAGCTTTCTCTGCTTTTTTTTGTCCAGTTGAAACTTATCTACAACAACCCTGGCCAGGGATTGGCTCTCGGCCACCTCAATAAAATTATTGGCCGGCACGACATTCGTGCTTTTGGGGACCTGCTGATAAAGATCGTTGAAAAGAATAACTTCCTGGCTGACATTGGAATGCGCCATTATCTTAGAAGTTCCCTTGTACAGCGGCGTACATAGATAGGTGCCCAAGGCAGTCAAGGCAATGCCCAGGATGGTGAGAGAGATTATAAGCCGCTTTCTTTTGAAGACTATATAAAAAAAATAATATGTCATAGTTCCCCCCGTCATAACTGCCGGTTTCTTTTTAGAACCGTTTGTAAATAATCCCCGGAACAATATGTTTGCGTCTGGTCAGAACGCCGCCCAATATGTGTACGCCTATGGCTTCCAATGTCTCCTTGGCCTTGTTGACCACCGGCCATCTGGTTTTTTCAGCCTGAATGGCAAGAATAACTCCATCTGCCAGCGTAGCCGCCATTAAGGTATCAGGACAGCAATTGACCGGGGCCGTATCATATAAAACCCAATCAAAATCCCTTTCAATAGAACCCTTGGTATCTTGAGAAATGGCGGTAAAGGCGGTGAGACTATTATCATCAGCCGGCCGGCCGGCGGTCATCACCTTGATATTAGGGAAATGCGTTTCCTTGATGCCTGCAATCAGCTCAATCTCACCACTGATAAAATCAAGGAACCCGGTCTCGCGTTCAACCCCGAACAAGGCGTGCAGGCTTGGTTGCCGGACATTTGCGTCCACTAACAGCACCCGCGATTTGTCACTAAGCGCGAAGGCGAATGCCAGATTAGCCGCCAGGACAGAGGTCCCCTCGCCGTGATTGGCGCCGGTAACCATAATTGACTTCAGCGGCTTGCCGATCCTCGTCTGCGCCAAATTGACTTTGATCCGCAGTGTTTCTTCCAATAGAGACTGATTAACCTTCATAACTCTCACCCATCAATATTCAGTAAGGGTATCTGGAAATACAACCCAAATTATAAGTAAATTTTTATACCTACAAATTCAATACAATATATCAAGGAGAAACAACGGTTACAGTGCTGTCATTTCCATCTATGTCTTTAATAAAACTAAACCCGGCATTCAAGCTTATCGGAAGCAGCTTGTCAATGTATTGATCTACAAACTGGTCGATCTTGGCAATCAAGGTCTTGGGTACATAGACCACGTCAAGAGGCTGCAACCAAATATCATTTTGGATCTTCCTTGATTTTATATCCTGTTCCAGGTTGATGGACATAACAAGAGGCGCGCCGTCTGCCTTCTTTCTGATAACTATTACAGTCTCCAGGTTGCCGGTATCCAATGCCCCGCCTGCCCTGAAAATAGCCGACAGCGCCGTCATGTTTGTTTCCATGTCATAGATTCCCCCGCCCCTCACCTCGCCCCCCACATAGATCTTCTGGGAGGCAAATTCCTTAACAGTAACCGTCAGCTCCGGATTTTCTACCCGTTCCGCATAGAGTCCGGTAAGCCTTTCGTCCAACTCGCGCGCCGTGAGGCCTGCCGCCTTGACATCATCTATAGGGGCCATGGAGATATAGCCATCAGGCCTGATTTTAAGGGTGGTATCAAGCCGGGGAAAGTAGAAAAACGACACTGAGATCACATCACTTGGCCTTAGTATATACTCCGGTTCCTCTGCCTGTACAGATAGGGAGGGCGGCAAAACTTCTGCTCCAGCCTCTGATCCCTTAAGCTGAGAAGCGCAGCCTGTAAGGTTAATCATAGCGGCCAGAACAAACATTAAGACATATAAGATCCTTGAGTAAGTACGTTTTTCTCTCGCTGTTCTGTTCATAGTATTCTCAATTCCTCTTAAATAGGTTTTGTCCTGCAACTGAAGGGGAGGGGGGATATTGAATGGAACCCTGATACCCTAAATACCTGATCCCCATAAACCGGAATATGCTTTTTATATGTCTGATGGTCATAATATTAAACCGGCAGGCGCTTTGCCTCTGGTAGATGTGGGTAATTCGGCTCTGAGGGATATAAAGGACATCCCATCCTTTTTTTCTGGCCCGCCAACAATACTCGACATCTTCATAGAGGTAGAAAAAGCCCTGATCCAGTTTGCCGATATCGGTAAGAGTCTCCCGTCTTATGATATGACAGGCGCCCATCATCCAATCTACCGACCGGATATCCCTATGATCCCAATCAGTCATAAGATGGCTTTTTACAAAGCTGGACTTTGGGAATAATCTACCCAGTAAGGTGCCTCTAAACAAAACCGTCAACGGTGTCTGGAAAGTCCTGCACGACAACTGAATGCTGTTATCAGGGTTCAGTAACATAGGGCCGCCGATACCCGCGTGGGGGTGGCGGTCCATGACCTCAACCAGCGTCTCAAGAGAGCCGGGATGAATAATGGTGTCAACATCCAGGAGAATAACATACCGGGAGTCGGTTACATCCAGACATTTGTTGCGTGCCCTGGCTACTCCTTCATTACTTTGGTTTCGGATAAAGATAAAATCAGGGAACTCATCTCTCATTATATCGGGAGTTCCATCCACAGAGCCGTTATCCACAACGACCACCTCATAGGTCAGTCCGGTCACATTCTTCACGATCGAGGTCAAACAATCCCTTAGAAGACCGGCCGCATTCCAGGTGGCTATGCCAATCGTTACATCCTTCATGTCATTACGATGCTGTATGCACGCAAGAGCCGTTCCTGCATCCGCTCCCAATTGTAGTTTTCTTTAACGGCCCTCAGTCCGTTTATGGCCATATCATACCGCAATGCCGGATTTTCACACATCTTTTTTATGGCTTCAGCAACCTCTTCCGGGTCGCGTTCGTCCACGACTATACCACAGCGATAATGTTCAACGATTTCCTTCAGGCCGCCCATATCCGAGACAATTACCGGCACTCCCATAGCCAAAGAATCAAAAAATTTAGTCGGAGTTATATTTTTGAACCAGGCTGACCGGTGGTATATTATGATGGAAACATCGATCTGGCTATACAATTTACACATATCGTGACAGTCAAAGGCCCCCAGCACCTTTACCTTGTCACCTATCCCTTTGGTCAGGCGCTCGAAGTCATTTTGATAGGAATCGAACACCCGGCCGGCAAAAAGAAGTGAAACATTCTCCATGGACCTTGATAACAATCTGAACCCTGCCAGTATCTCTTCTATACCGTTGTCCTGGTAGATAGAGCCAATGCGTCCCAGTACCACCTCTCTTTTTATTGAAGGCTTTTCAACCGGGTCCGGCCTCATTTCCTTCGTCGGATAGCTGCCGATCAGAGTCACCAGTTTATGACCAAGAGTGTGATATTTTTTTACCTGATAATCATTATGCACAAAGATGACATCCGCCCTGTTGGCCATGAATTTTTCAAAGGACTTGACCATGTCCTGTAATTTGCGCGGGTAGAGGGCAAAATAATCCGGTTCACAACTGTCAAAAATCAAGGGTACCTTTTTCAATCTTTTAAGCAAAACTCCCAAGGGCAACAGTTGCAGGTTATGGCAGTGGATAAGATCAAAACGTCCCTTTTTTACATGATGTATTACCTTGGCACAAAACCTTATAAAACTCGGCAAGCTGTTAATGCCGGTACGATCCGGGGCTGCCTGATGAATCCTCTCGATCCGGATGCCGTCTCTGACTTCACGGGGGGCGCTCCTGCCCGACCTGTCCCATCCCAGGACAGTTACCTGGTAACCGTTTTCTACCAGGGTTTTAGCCTCGTTATAAGCCCTTAAATAACGTCCCTGATAGGGTTCAAAGCTCATGGAAAACAGCATTAAGATACTTTTCATTACTCCAGGTATCCAAGCCCTCTCAATCTGTCCCGCAGGTCCGATTCCTCTTCCGGCGTGTATTCTGAACCTTGTGCCTTATCTGAGACAAACTTGCGCCGATCAGTCCGTAGGGGGGTGGATGCCAAAATTTGGTCTTCGAAGAGGCCTTCCGGGACCCTTCCTTCTATGTACTCCGGCACCGGCAACTGGTTTAGATAAATTGCGGTTGCCGGCACATCAACAATATTAAGACCATGTATCTCGATGTTTTTCTTGATTCCATCCCCGGCAGCCATGAAGACGCCCGCCGGGCGGTGATCGCCGGAGATAACGGTAAATTCCCGGGTGGGATACTGTGGATGTAAGGGTATCCCATCCGTTCCATAGCGCAGACCGGAGATATTTTCTGACTCCTTCCATCGGATCAAGATATCCGGCGCCTTTTCTACATGCGGACCGTTATAGATTTCTTCCCGGTGTTTGACCCACTCGACCACCTTTTTCATCGTATCGGCTTCCAGACATTTCTCCAGGAGTGCGGATTTAACTTTGGAAACCACATTCCAATATTCCTCTCTCTTTATCCTGCCGGCGGGGGCGGTATCGGCAGTGTTTATCCAGATAACCGGCATGATATTGTCGGCATAGGCGACGGTGTTATCCCAATCAATCGCAGAAAAAAATACCTTTGAGTGGACCTTGCTGATAAGGCCGGGAATTAATCTGAATAATCTTTCCTTGAAACGGCGGGGCACGAATTTTTCCAGGAACTGGTAGGAACGCCGCAATACGTCCGGGACCGAAACGGCATTATTAACTTTTCTAAATTTGAGGAAGCCGGCCTCATGCAGCCATTGATTTAAGCATCCATTCCCATGCTGCCGAAATCCGAATCCATGATCCGACATCACCAGCACCCGATATTCATTGCCGGCCGCGCTCAATATCTCGCCTACCTCGCGATCCACCTCCTGATAGACCCTGGCGACGGCATTCTCAAACGCGGAACCGCTGTCACCCATATACCTCCAGAAACAATGCTGGGCCGGGTCCGTTTCTCTAAAGACTGCTACTACCGTATCCCAATCGTATCGGCTCATTAAGTAGCGCACTGTCTTGCCGCGTTGCCGGACCGACTCAATCACCCTTTTCAATGCCTCTTCGGTCCGGCCGGCCATCACCAGACTGGTTACGCCGGGCTCCTGGATATATTCGCCTGCTTCTTTTTCGATTTCTTGTAATAAGCCGGCCGGATAAGTAAAACCAGGGCTGTTTTTGCCGGGGGCATCCAGGCCGCTGATGAAACAACCCCTTATCTCTTCCGCGGGGTAGGTCATGGGAACGTTAACCACAACGGCCGTTTTGTTATTCTCCGACAGATATTTCCAGAACGATATTCCATCTCTTGAGGCAGCACGGCTGAAACGAATATCATGGCTTCCCGGCACCCGCTCATAGAATTCAAAAATTCCGTGACTGCCGGGGTTAAGGCCGGTGATAAAGCTGCTCCAGGCCGCGGCGCTGCGTTGGTTCGGAACGGAATTTAGTCTGCCGAAGGCCCCATTTTGCCTTATTCGGCAAAAATTGGGGAGCATCCCTTGCTCCATCCAGGGCAGCATGAGATCCGGCGAAGCCCCGTCCATACCGATAATGATAAGTTTTGGCATTTCTAATACGTTAATATTTGTAAAGTCTTAATTGGGGAAAACTATAATAATTTTGAGGTCACGTCAAAAGGAATAAGTTCCTCAGTTCAAAATACCTCACAATCTCCCATGGTCAGATACCAGTTATGGGTATCTCTCAGATAATCGGTCGAGATATCCGGGGAGGAAGATTTTATTAATACAACAAGCTCGTCCACGGGTTTCGCTGAAAAACCATTCCGCACGAAAAGCCCGTAGATGGGATTGTCTTCAAACATCCACGTGTTGATAACCGCTGCCTTTTGGCTCCGGAAGAATTTTAAGGACTCGTTTATCAGGATTTCCGCAGCCGGCCCCTGGTCCGGGTCAACCAGGAGGTCGATTATCAGCCCTTTCCTTATCCCTTCTTTGTTTTCACATCGTAATACTACAAAACCGTATAACTCACCGTTTTCCTCTGCCGCAAAGATCGTATACTGTAACTGCGGATGCCCTACATAGCGCCAATTCAGATAACGGCTGTCTCTGATAGTGGCTATCTTGAGCTTCTTATACGCCTTTTCCCAGAGCTTATCGAATCCGGCATCAAATCGTTCTATCCTCTTTACAACCAGGTTTGTAGGCAGGGGAATAGCCTTCTCAGAAGATACCTTTTTTCTACCGGATAACACCCTAGAGATCAGGTCAAACAGCGTACTTAATTTAACGCTCTTTCCCTGCCGCAAACCCTGCCATATAGCCGATTTTATATTGAGCACTTTTTGCATCTTTAAAGGATTAAATCCTTCATAGTGGAATCTCTTTTTATAGACCCTGAATGAAGTGGGATTGGTAAACCCATAGTGGAAATTTGTACGGGCCTTCATATCATCCAGGTTTTTCCGATTGACAGGGAAGAAAACCCCCTTATTGCGCCAGTCAGGATGGACCATCATATCCGTCATTTGCCCGCCTACTGCCTCTTTCCCCGTAACCACAAACCGCCAGGGTATGCCGCCCACGAATCCGGCCATATTACCATTACATGCCGCAACGTATGAAAAGTTATCGTGCAGGGGGTTTTGCAGGTACTTCCATCTCCAATAATCTTCTCCGAAGATGGAACCCCAGACCTCCCCGGCAAGCAAGGTCAGTCCCTTTTCATCTCCGGCCTGGTATTTTCTGACGACAATCTCCGACATCTTTTTTCAGCCTGGTCTGCCCCATCCTTAACTATGGCAGCTAAAGGACAGATTCTTTATGCATATTTTCAGAATCAATAATCATATCTGGGTGATTCGGTGCCCCCGTTTTTCATGACCCTCCGGCTTAAAATATCCCGGGATACTTCTTAAAAACCACAGGGCAGTTTTCATCAGGACCTTGAAGTCCCGAGATATTGACCAGTTTCTGACATAGGCCGTGTCTTCTTCTATCCACTTGTAAAATGAATTTCTATCTTCGCTGATCTGCCAGGGGCCGGTGAGGCCCGGTTTCACCGTCAGCCTGGCGTCTCTCCATGCAGGATTAAACCTCATCTCTTCCATGACCAGCGGGCGAGGGCCGACAAGACTCATTTCACCCTTTAATACATTGAACATCTGAGGTAATTCATCGAGATATAACTGCCTGATGATCTTACCGACTCGGGTTATTCGGGGGTCTGTATCTATTTTGAATGTAGGACCGTCGGCCTGGTTTTGCATCCTCAGTCTTTCCTTCAACCTCTCTGCATCGGTAATCATAGACCTGAATTTAATCATGTGAAAAGTTTTACCATTTTTTCCACACCTGGCCTGGCGGAAGAATATAGGGCCGGGGGAGTCAAGTTTAATGGCCAGGCCGATAACCGGGAATAGTGGTAAGAATATCAGGAGGCCGACAATTGAACCGATGATATCAAGAAGACGTTTCAGAAAATGCTGTATCTGTCTCCTTAAAGGGAATAATTTCCTCTTTCGTAGGCCGCACGGAGAAAAATCCCTGTAGCAATAAAGATCATAACCCCCATTAGCTATCGGCCCGTCTTTTAAAGAGATATTCCCGTTACCTGTATATATAGTCTTTTTAATAACGGAACCCTCCGGTATGTTACAATTCTCAAGGATAACGCTTTCCTGTACTATCGCCTTACCGGCAATATGGCAGTTATCGCCAATAACTATCGGCCCGACAATCTGGCAGTAATTATCAATGGTGCAATTACGCCCAATAATAACAGGGCCTATTAAATTAGCGGTCTTTGAGATGTTATATGGCCCTTCGGCCCAAACTCCATCGCAAATCTTCTCCCCCCGGATCGGATTGGAATTTAATCGGAGAATGTCCTGGTTGATCTTCCAGTAATCATAGGCAGTGCTGATGCGTCCGCAATAACCATCTACTACCCAGGCATGGGGATGAAGATTGGCCTGGATCAGAGACGGTAAGAGTTGTTCTTTGAGGTCAAAATAACCCTGAGGGGGGATGGAATCTAAAACTCGCGGCTCAAAAATATAGACACCGGCAGTGCAGAGACGGCTCCGTTTATCTTCAGATGGATGCAATATCGTAACCCCGGAAATCTCTTGATTTGTATCCAGGTGAATTCGTTCCAGGGGCATCCAGGTCTCGTTATTAATTTTGTGGACTCCGATCGTAGCTATCGAGTTCTTGGCCGCATGGAATTTAACAAATCCAGAAAAGTCGAAATCCGGGACTACTGTGGAATCCATTACCACAAAAGTATCGTTTAGAATTTTTCCGGCCTTTAATAGGCATCCAGCCGTTCCATTGGGATGTTTTTCTTCCAGGTAGTGGATATTAACGCCCCACTCCTCCCCGTTTCCAAAATGATCCCGAATTTGTTTTGCCCCGCCATTGAGGCAAATGATGATCTCATCAATTCCATGAGATTTAAGAAAGGAAATGGAATGCTCAAGCAACGGCTTGTTAAGAACCGGCAGCATGGATCTTAGATGGTTATTTGCTATTGGTTCCAGAGAATTAATATTAAGGCCGCCTGCCAGTATGACTGCTTTCATAGCACCTCTTCTCCAAACAACTCGAACTAGGCCCGGTGAGTTATATTCCGTAAGATATCGTGTTCTCTATACATGGCCACTTAAAGTTATTTTTCTAAAACCAGCCCAAATCAGATGCACATTACATGCCATAGCCGGAAAAACATCCATTAGACGCTCTGATTATCTTAATAATTAAATAAAACTACATAATTCACGGCCATCTTTTTATAAAAGGATAAAAAAGCACAAATCTATATAGTAAAAAAATGGGAAAGAAGAAATATTTTTCCACAGAAAAAGGGAAAAAAATTACACAGGGATAGATAACAAGTTATCTTGGATCAGCGTGGGTTATTGGGATAACCGCTTGATGAGCATGGCTTCAGTAGCGAAAACCATCCTGAAGAAGGTGGCAGGAAAGACGATTTTATCCTCCCGCCTGACCGGACAAATCAGGGTCAGGGTACAAAAGGGGGAATCAAGGTGTGCATATCATAACAGAATCAGGCTATTTTTTGGTAAATAGCCTCTTCCTCAATCCGGTAAGGCCGAGCAACCCGGAGGAAAGCAGGAGTATGCTGGCCGGTTCGGGCACCGGGGTTACATTAAGATTATCAATGCCTATGTCATGCACTCCATCGTTACTGAAGGCAATTCCATAAATCGGCTGACTGAATGAGATGACCGGACTTATCCCCCAGTTTACACCCGTATTATATCCACCACCGGTTACCAAATTATCGGCAGCATCCCATGCTGACCATGTGAAATCTGTAAATCCTGAATCCGCGTACACTTCCCAGTCAAACTGCATGGAAGTAATAGGAACATCTACGAATTTAATGGAGATATCCATAAACCCAAAATCCCTGGCATTGGTGATACAGGAATCCGGACCAAGATTACCGCGTGGAAATATGGGGCCGGGCAGTACCAGGGGGGGTACAACCGCGCCTACTACCTCAATATCCGATCCATAAATGCCTTCCATGTATGATTCAATCGCCGTTGAATCGCTCCAGGCGGGGAGGCTGTCGAAGTCAAAAAGACCGGCATAAGCCGGATTGCCTAAGCAAAGGCAAGTGATACATATCAGTAACACCAGATACTTTTTCATGGCCTGTCTCCCCCCTTAGTTAGTTTCAGGGCTTAACCCATTCCATTATATTCGGGATAAGCAATTTTTATGCCCATAAATAAGGCCGCCCCCTTGATTTAATATTATCAATAATATCTTACAATTACGACATAAAATAAAATCTCTGTCATGAAGCGTTATGTGAAAAGTGGAAATATAATTCCACTTTATGGAAATCTGTTTCCTCTTTTTATGGCAATTTTTTTCTCAGGAGAAACCCCATCACGGCCCCGGTGCCTGTACCGGCCGGCTCGGAATACCGGCCTGCTGAACAGTACTTAGCGATATTTGTCCATTCCATTCAGCAGTATAAATCAACTTAATTCTCTCTTGTCCCGGCGATGAATTCTTCGGTCATCCGATATGCCTCGTCATCGGTGAACTGTCTGGGGGGATGTTTCATAAAGTATGCCGAAGGAGAATAAAGAACACCTCCCTGACCCCTGTTTAGAGCCAGCTTGCAACACCGGATGGCATCAATGGCCACCCCTGCGGAGTTCGGGGAATCCTCAACCGAAAGCCGCAGTTCGAGGTTCAGGGGGACGTCGCCGAAAAGTTCGCCTTCCATCCGGATAAAACAGACCTTGTTGTCTTTCTGCCAGGCCACATAATCGCTGGGGCCGATATGTATATTTTCAGGCTCAAGCCTTTCGGCCAGGACTGACTGGACGGCCTCTGTCTTTGATACCTTTTTTGAAATAAGCCTGCTTCTGTTGAGCATATTGAGGAAATCGGTGTTGCCGCCGGTATTCAACTGATAGGTCCTTTCGAGCTTTACCCCCCTTTTTTTAAACAAATCGGCCAGCGTCCTATGTATGATGGTGGCGCCGATCTGGGATTTTATATCATCACCTATCAGCGGTATGCCTTTCTCTTTAAATCTATCCGCCCATTTCGGATCGCTGGCTATGAAAACCGGCATGCAATTAATAAGGGCTACCCCTGCCTCAAGGGCGCATTCGGTATAGAACCTTACCGCCTGTTCAGAGCCTACCGGGAGGTAATTTAACAGCATCTCTGCCCTTGATTCTTTCAATACCTTGATTATATCTTCTTTCGACGCCTCTTTTTCGTCGCTAAGGACGAATGTATATTTGTCATCGTAATTCTTCATGTGCTCTGAAAACCCGTCGAGTATCTTTCCCATTCTCACCCGGACGTTTGTTTGGGGTATATCTCTACAAAATACGGTCGTGCAGTTTGGGAGTTCAAAGATAGCGTCGGATACATCTTTCCCGACCTTCCTTTTATCAATGTCAAAGGCCGCCACTACTTCAATATCAGATGGCTTGTATCCTTCGATGTCCCGGTGCATCAATCCGATAGTTTTTTTACTCTCTTTGTTTCTATAATAGGCAATACCCTGGATCAATGAACTCGCACAGTTGCCAAGCCCCGAAATGGCTATCCTGATCTTCTGCATAAACAACTACCTCCCATACCTTAAAACGTTGCAGCCATTTCATCAAGTTTGACGTCAATGTTTAACTTGTGGAAACGGCATCGTATGACGGAGTTCAACGTCAGTGGGGGAGCCTTCTTTTCTCTTTCTTCCCCTAATTTGTAATCATATCACATTATTCTCCGGTTATACAAACATCTCAAGGACATGCGTATAGGGTTTTCCCCTTGCCGGGGGGCCTCACGCTTGATATAGTCAGATAACCACTCGCATTTCTTATATCACAATTTAGAGATAGTTATGGAGAAAACCATAAGATTGGGCATCAGCGCCTGTTTGCTGGGTAGCAAGGTCCGTTTTGACGGCGGGCACAAATTGGACCGGTTTATCACCGATACATTGGGGCAGTACGTGGAATATATGCCGGTATGCCCGGAGGCGGAGTGCGGTTTGGGTATCCCACGGGAGCCTATGCGCCTGACAGGAGAACCCGATTCCCCCCGTCTGGTGACGGTGCGTACCGCTCAGGAGCATACGAAGCGCATGGCCCGCTGGGTGCGGAAGCGTATGGTTGAACTGGCGAAGGAAGGCCTCTCGGGTTTTATCTTTAAGACCAGGTCGCCTAGTTGCGGCGTGAGGGGAATCAAGGTCTTTAATGAAGAAGAGGGATGCGCAAAAAACGGGATGGGCATATTTGCGCGGGCATTTATGGACCATTTCCCGCTCTGTCCGGTGGAAGACGAAGACCGGCTCCATGATCCTGCCATTCGGGAAAACTTCATAGAGCGTATCTTTGTCTGTAAAAGGTGGTGCGAGATGGGGGCACAAAAGATGAGCCGGGATAATCTGGCAGATTTCCATAACAGGCACGAGCTGCTTATTCTTGCCCACAGTCCAAAGCGCTCCGGTATGATGAAAAAATTGGTAGCCGAGGCGCAAAAGAATCCGGTCAAGGAACTGTATGCGCAATACCAGGACCTTTTAATAGAGGCCCTGCGGTTGAAAGTGACGCCGAACAAAAATATCAGCATCCTGCAACATATTGTGGGGTGTCTTAAAAAGCAGCTTTCCCCGGATGAAAGAAAAGAGCTGCTGGAGGCCGTCGATTCTTATCGCCAGGGGCGTGTTCCTCTGATTGTCCCTATTACGCTTCTGAATCATTATGTACGCAGATGTGATCTTCCTTACCTGAAAGAGCAATACTATCTGTCTCCCCATCCTATAGAACTCCAATTAAGAAACCATGTTTAGGGCATAATTTTTATTGATTTCTTCCCTGGGCTAATCGCGTGACATCCTCGGCCGCTTCCGGATATTGAGTGAACCATTTCATATTGTGGCCAGGGAAGAGGAGACGATGGATGTAACCTCAGATTTCAACCTGTCTCCATCTGAGTTAGCACCCTTCTACTTCGCTCAGGATGCTCTGAGCCTGCCGAGTGGGTACAACATAACGAAGCACAGCGGTTTGAGGGACATTGTAAATGCAGGCCGCCGGCCATTTGTTATTTCTTAGGGAAGTATTTCACCCCGGAAATATTCTTGAAGTCTGAATCCTGAGTCCAGATTTTGGCATTGAATACCCGCGATGTTGCAAGGATAATACTGTCTGCCATCGGCAACTGATGTTGCAGGCTGAGTTTTGAGGCAATAATCGCCAACTTGGCTGTTAAATCCACAACTGTACCTTTTTGCATGGCAGCAACCGCTTGAAGCGCTTCATTCTCGCTGGATTCCCGAAGAACAACCTTAAAGACTTCATAAATCGTTACTGCCGGGACGACAAGCGAGGCCGTATCTTTCAAAGGAATCAAGAAGTGTTTCGCATTCGGTTCGTCTGCGAAGTATGCGAGCCAGCCGGAGGAATCGACGATGTTCATATCCTGTCTTCCTCCCGTTCGAATTCCGTGTTTATGCCCTTGAGGAATCCACGAAGTTCTGTAATATCTCGTTCCGGGATAAATTCGATCCGTCCGTCATATTCGATAACCTGCATTTTTTGACCGGGGCGAAGACGTAAAGATTCCCTTACTGTTCTGGGGATAACGACCTGAAATTTTGGTGACACAGTGACTGTTTGCATGATAATTCCTCCATCGATACTAATAAGTATTACAATATCATGATCGATTGGATTTCGTCAATGGCGAAAGTCTTCTGCACAGCAAGACATATTACATTCTTTTTCAAACGATTCTTATGGCAAGTATCGTATAGAAATTTGCTAAAAAACACAACAGGATAAAAGTGATGATTTGTTATTCGGAGCCGTAAGTGGAACATTCACAGGGTGCCCCGGTTGACGCAGCAGACAGAGTGATTTAGTATGCAGGCCATGCGTCAGCCGCGCCTGTTACTCATCAATCCCTGGATTTACGACTTTGCCGCCTATGACTTATGGGCGAAGCCTTTAGGTCTGCTGTATCTGGCGGCCATACTGCGCCACAACGGATTTGCAGTAGATTTTATCGATTGTCTTGCTACCCGTCGTCCGGAGATTTCAAAGGGACTTAAAGGTGAGCGCAGTAAAAGGCGAAAATTCGGGACCGGCAACTTTTTGAGAACACCCATCCCAAAGCCGGCCGGATTAAAAGATATCCCCAAGACATACAGTCGTTACGGTATAATCCCGGAAGAGTTCAAGGCCGGACTTAAGGCGATAGAAAGACCCGATGCCGTTCTGGTTACCTCCCTCATGACGTACTGGTATCCGGGGGTATTTGAGGCTATTCGCCTGGCGAAAGAGATTTTTCCCGGTGTCCCGGTTATCTTGGGCGGAATCTATGCCACCCTCTGCACGGGTCATGCGCGTGAGTGCTCCGGCGCTGACTACGTCCTTTCCGGGCCGGGTGAGGCACAATTGTCAGACCTTCTATCGGATATTACCGGTCACAAACCGGCCTTTGTGCCCGAAACAAATACCCTGGACGACCATCCCTATCCGGCGTTTGACCTCATTGGCGACAGGTACTATGTCTGCCTCCTTACCTCTCGGGGTTGCCCCTTCCAGTGCGCCTATTGCGCCTCGCATAAGCTGTTTCCCTTTTTTGCGCAGCGTTCCCCGGAGGCAGTGCTTGGAGAGATTTATTACTGGCATCATAAGTATAAGATACAAGACTTCACTTTTTATGATGACGCCCTTCTTATTAACAAAGAGCGGCATATCCGGCCGATACTTGAAGGGGTAATCAGAGAAAAATGGCCGGTAAGGTTTCATACTCCAAACGCCCTCCATGTCCGGGAGATTGACGATTATACCGCCCATCTCCTTTTCAGGGCCGGGTTTCGGACTATCCGATTCGGCTTTGAGACGGCCAACATGGCGCGGCACAGGGATATGGACGGAAAGGTCCGCGAAGGCGATTTGATACAGGCCATTAAGTATCTACGACAGGCCGGATTTGAAGCCAAGGACATAGGTGTTTACATCTTGTCCGGCTTACCCGGTCAGGAATGGCGGGAGGTAGCCTATTCCATTGATTATGTCAGGGCGGCGGGCGGGGCGCCTTATCTGGCCGAGTATTCCCCTATACCGGGTTCCCCTCTCTGGCCAAAGGCCGTAGAGACCGCCCGTTTTCCCATTGCGGCAGACCCTATTTATCAAAACAACTCCATTTTCCCCTGCGCCGGGGACTTTTCCTGGGAGACCGCGCAAAGGATAAAGATGCAGGTGCGCGCGGCCCGGGGCATAAACTGCTAAGATGGGGGATCCTCCGGCGCGGGCTCGATATGGATGGTAACGTCCTTGACGCCGGGGATGTTTTCCTTGATCGTATCTTCTACTGCATGGGCTATCTCATGCGCCTTTTCTAAAGAGATATCCCGCTTCATGTGACAATGCATATCCACGTGGATATCCCCCTTCCTTCCCCGGCTCCTGATCTTATGACAATATTCAATGCCGTCCACGCCCATGACTATGGCCCGTATCTGTTCTTTATCTATGGCCGCCGCATCAAGTAAAATTTGGGAACTGCTTCTGATAATCTCAATCCCGGCATAACCGATGAAGATACTGATAAAGAGGGCTATGATAGGGTCAACGATAGGGTAGCCGGCCCGGATGGCCAAAAGCCCGATAATTACTGAGCCGGTCGTAAATATATCGGCCCCGGTGTGGAGGGAGTCAGAGATCAATATCTCACTCTCGAATATACGGCCCTGCCTGCGTTCGTAAAGCATCACGAAGATATTAACAATCAGGGTGACTCCCATGACGGCAAAGCTTACCGCATCCACTTCAGGATGGACAGGATGGTAAAAGCGTTTTATGGACTCACTCAGGACTTCGACACAGACAAGGAAGAGGAGCAGGGCAATACCTGCTGAGGCCATGGTCTCGTACTTCCCGTGACCGTAAGGGTGGCGCTCGTCCCTGGGCCTGGAGGCCAGCCATATACCTAAGAGGCCTATGATATTGGACGAGCCGTCAGAGAAGGAATGGTACCCGTCCGCCATGATGCTGGCGCTGTTTATAATCCAGCCGTAAAAGAGCTTGGAGGCGGCCACGGCAAAGTTCAGGATCAATATGATCCATAAGACCTTGCTGATCTGACGGAATCTATCCTGGTCCATAGTTTATGGTATTTATAATCGGTTTATAAGACCGGCGATATAACCGGCGCCGAACCCGTTGTCTATATTGACTACGGCCACGCCTGCCGCGCAGGAATTGAGCATGGCTAGAAGAGCCGCAATCCCGCCGAAGCTCGCTCCGTATCCCACGCTGGTGGGCACGGCAATAACCGGTTTATCCACAAGCCCGCCAATTACGCTGGGCAGGGCGCCTTCCATCCCGGCCACCACAATGAGTACAGAAGCAGAGGCGATTTTTTCTTTATGACTGAGAAGCCGGTGGATACCGGCTACACCCACATCATAGAGATACTCCACCCGGTTGCCCATTATCTGCGCCGTAAGGTAGGCCTCTTCGGCCACGGAGATATCAGAAGTGCCGGCGGAAATGACCAGGATGGTCCCTTTACCGACGATTTCCGGTTCTTTTTTCTTGAGGATCAATAATCGGGATACCGGATGGTAATCGGCGTCCGGGAGAGAGGAACGGATGTATGCGGCCTTGTCTTCACTGATTCTGGTGACCAGAACCCGGTCGCTGTGTTCATAAATGGAAGCAACAATCTTAAGCAGTTGTTCGGCGGTCTTCCCTTCGCCGAAGACTACCTCCGGGAACCCCTGACGCAGGGGCCGGTGATGGTCGATTTTGGCATAGGTCATATCCTCAAAAGGCAGGTTTTTCAGGGTCTGAAGGGCCTGTTCAACCCCTGTCCGGCCTTCCTGCACCGACAAGAGCAGATCTTTTAATTTATCTATATCCATAATTGATTAATTCGTAGAAAAGTCTTTTCACCGCTGAGCACGCAGAGATAAACTTTTGCCACCAAGGCACCAAGACACAAAGGAATACTCTTAGTGGCTTGGTGTCTTAGTGGCTGAATAGTTGCAAATTCCTTTAATATATTATCTCAGCGGCCTGCGGTAAAATTTTATTTTTTTAAATCTATGCCCCGGTTGCAGGCGCTGTCAAGGTATTTCTGACAAAAAAAGCCAGTCCAAAGACTGGCCTTTTGTTTTGATCATGGTGGGCGGTGCGGGATTCGAACCTGCGACTTCCACCGTGTGAGGATGGCACTCTAACCACTGAGTTAACCGCCCGGTTATTCTACTTCTACCCAATACCCGGAGAAATTTCAAGGTTATTTTTGCCCTGCCTGCTACGGCATTAAGGTTTCATTTATTGTCATATTTTGTTATATTTTTAAAATAAGACCAGTAACTTGTCTGGAGGAAGCCATGAAATGGATAACGAAGTTATTCGTAGTAGTGTCCCTGGCGGCGATGTTTCTTCCTGCGTGCGCAGCAGATCGCGAGTTTCAGGTGGGGTTGACTTATTGGCCTCCTACTGCGCTGAGTTCCTATTACGCCTTTAAGGAACCGCCCTCCATAGCCCTGGCGCCCTTTACTGATAACCGTACCGAAAGGAAGCTCCTCTTTAAAAGATATAATAATCTGGGGGGCGAGGACTTTTATTACCTGAGGGACGAACGGCTGGATACGGAATTTGCCGCGTCCATAAAGAGGGGACTGGAAGAGGCCGGCATCAAGGTTATTGATATTCCGTCATGGGACCGGAGCGCGGACGGTTTTACGGCCAAGACAGTTAACGGCATATTGACCGGAACTATCGAGGAGTTTAGTTGTAAAAGAGAGGTCGGCGCCAGTCCGCTTTTACCCGCCCTGGTGGGAAAGGCCCGGTTAAGACTCTATTGGGGGGATAAACAGGGCCGGCTCATAAAAGAGGAGGTCTTTGAGGCTAGGTTTCAATCAGAAGAGTTCCTATTTATAACTGAGGCCGAGATAGAGCACATCCTCAACCTGGTTATGGCGGACTTGGTGGAAAAGACGGTCAAGAGTAAGGCCGTTACCGAGATAATAAAAGGTAATCTCTGACCATGAATGCATATTTTCATAAGGCCGGTCCACAAGTTATTAAAACCGCTGTAAACCATCCGGGACTTTTTTCGTCTAACTTCAGTAAACCACACCGGAGTCGAATGGCTACATGGATGGACTTTGCACGCAACCGCAGTTCTCATACGTGGATTTTATGACCGATAATCCCTTCTGCCCATCAGTGGGTGCCCGTAAGGATACTTATAAGAACTTTGACGAGTTTGTGGCCAAGTATCAGAAAAGGGCCTTTTTCATCGCCTTCGACCTGGTCAATGATGTAGAGGATGCCCGTGATCTTTCACAAGAGGCGTTCGCGCGCGCCTATGAGCGCCTGGGGCAATTTCGTGATGAGTCCTCTTTATATACCTGGTTTTACCGTATCCTGGTCAACCTGTGTATGGACTTTAGACGGCGGAAAAGGCGCTGGTGGAAGATATTTCAGCCGGAAGGAGATACCAGAGAGGACCCACGCAACTCGTTAGCCGAGAAGCCGGCCCTTACCCCCGGCCCGGTAGAAAGATACGATCAGAAGGAGTTGTCGCAAAAGGTAAGGAAGGCATTAGATGTCCTTCCTGCCAAGCAAAAGGCGGTATTTATACTGAAAAACTATCACGGGATGCCCATCAAGGAGATCGCAGCCATCCTTAAGATAGCCGAAGGGACAGTTAAGAGCCATCTCTTTCGTGCCGTGAGAGAGTTGCAGGCAAGGTTAAAAGACGATTACGGCTATAACTATGGAGAAGAGAGTTAAATGAAAAGCTGCCGCCATTTCCAGAATGACGCCATTTTGAGGCACTATGGTGAGCTCCCTGCGGGTGAGGAGAAGAAGCTCACTGAGCACCTGGCCCGTTGCGAGGCTTGTTCAACTTATGTCCGGGACATGGAAAAGATGCTGGCCCTTACAACCAAGGGGAGGGATGTGGCCGCGCCTTCATCTGTGTTTTGGCAGGCTTACCAGGCCGGAATTAGAGAGAGGATAGATGAAGAAACAAAACTCTGCTGGTGGTCGAAGATCCGCCTGGGTGGAAAAGTTCCAGCCCTGGCCGCCGTCTTTTCAGTCCTTCTGTTTCTGGGGGTCTGGTTTTTATATCCAGGAGACAGGGCGGAAAAGCCTAAGATGTACGATCTGCCTGTGAGTGCGGAAGAAGCGCATCTGGTTGAGCATCTGGATATGCTCCAGGAGTATGATTTGATAAAAGACCTGGATGCTATTGAACAGATACAGGATACCTCAGAACGGCCTGTACCGCGGATTTATGTCCATGTCTAGGATTATATTTTTCCTGAGTATATGCATTATGTTTTTTGCCGCTTCTGCCCTGAGGGCGCTGGCGGAAGTTCGCCCCGGCGAATCCGGCGAATCTGCCTGGGGCACGACCGGAGGCATGAACGTACTTATTCTGGCCGATAATATGGCAGAGACTGTGGAGCGGACGGAAGGGGAGGCAAACTGGCAGAGATGGCAAAGGCTTTCTCCGGAGGAACGTGCCCGTTTGAAAGAAAGATACGGGGAGTATCAAAAACTTCCAACAGAGGAAAAGGAAAGATTGCGGCGGAATTTTGAGCGGTTTCGCAGTCTCTCTCCAGAAGAGAAAGAGCGTTTGAGGGAACGCCATCGCCTCTGGCAATCCCTGCCGCCGGAGGAAAAGCGTTCTTTACGCCGGCATCGGAGGTGGCAGGAGGGCCGCCCTTCGTCTTCTAAAGACCGGGAAGGGCCGGATAAGAGACAGTTCAGCGGCCCGTCCAAATGGCAAGGTTCATCCCCTGGCGAGAGGAGAGGTTTTTCCCATGATAGGCAGAATAGGGATGTTATGCGTTCGAGAGGCCACAGGAGGTGACGGCTTCTTCCCCTTCTTCAACCCACAACTCGCAGCGAATATTTTCCGGACGCTCCTCATTCTTGGGAATCCTTCGTTCCTTCGCTTCATGGCTTCCGCAGTGACCCTATCGGGGTTCGCAGGCGGGGAACACTTGCCCCTTCCCGCCTCAAGGGCGGGTTTTCCCCTTCCTGCTCACCCTCGATGGGGTTCCCCCTGCTCCAGCAAATTTCGCTCAGGAACATCGGATTCCATAAAAGACCGGGAAATTACCCGGAAATATTTTGGCTTGATTTATCGGTGGTCATCTGTGGTATAATCCATACCGTGTAGAAAACAAGAACAAAAGGTACAGGAAGACAGATGAATGTAACGATTCTCGGTCATCCAGCTTATGTTTCCCGTCTGATGAGATTTTTTGAGGTTATCGGGGCCAGCGACGGGTCATTGCTGCTTGCCGGACCATTTGGTTGCGGCAAGGAGGTCTGGCTTGATTACGTGATTGCCAATAGTAAACGGAGTCAGCAGGCCATCATAAAGGTCAACTGCGCCGAACTGGCCGAATCCGATGCTACGCGGGAGATATTTGCGGATACTGCCGAGAGTCTGCTTGGCCGGGCGCATGGAGGCACACTGGTATTGGATGAAGTCCAATATCTGTCTGTATCCACACAGGCAAGTCTGGGCAAATTTTTAGAAGAACGGAAGGTGTCGGATCGGCGTACGGGAGAATCACGTTTTATTGATACACGCATAATGGCTATGGCTACAGACAGGAATACCTTGGCGTCTATGCTTACATATCGTTTTACCTATCGGGTGAGCATCCCTCCCCTGGCCGGGCGGAAAGAGGATATCCCATATTTATTAAAAGGGCTTTTACGGGATACATCCATACGCTATATGCGCTATATCGCCCTGTTAAAATTATTTTACAACCGTTGGGGTGGAAATGTAAGGGAGTTAAAAAGTTATCTTGCCCAGACTATGGCCTATTACCAGTCCACTGCGGCAGAAAAATTCCATGCCGCAGGCCTCTGGGGTGAGGGTTCTACCCGCTACTTCCAGGATGTTTTTGCCGAGGAGACCTGGTACTATGATTACAATTTTGAAGAGGACTTCCGGAGATATTTTTCAGAGATACTTACCAGGACGACCTTCCGCGAGGAAATCATAAATGAGGGGCTGGTGGTGCCTTTAGAGAAAAAAGACTCAAGTTATCTTGCGCTGAATATCTGGGAGGAGGATTTTGAAGAAAAGGCCTGGCGTATTTATCGCAAATTTGCAGACTATCTGGAGAAATACAAGGCCGGTGTAATTAAAGACACCGGACTATGATATGGCAGGGGAGAAAATTTTTCCGAGTACCGCGCTTACAGTGGAATCTTTTTTCCACTTTGGGTGGAAATGAAATTCACGAAGTGTGAATTTCATTTCCGTTTTTTATTATCTACTCAAGAAATATTCGTAATCTCAAGGGGATTATTGCAGTAAAAAGTTAAATCATATCTGGCATTGAAATTGCTTGTCCAAAAGGTCGTCGAGGAGGTCGGCTATGCAGAGAAAAGATGTGAGCGAAAGACGCTGTAATGAAAGAGTTCTTCTCTCCGTGCCGCAGGAGTTAGGCGTAGAAAAAGCAAAAAATGTTTACCTGGTGGGTCTCTCTGTCCATGGGGCGGAGATAGCCTGTCTGGAAGAGCCCCGGTGGGATGGAGCCTTACAGTTTTGCCTCCAGTTGCCGGAAGGCATGCATACCCTTTCTATTACGGGCGAGGTAGTCTGGCAGAGAAAGGAAAGGGCCTGGCATGCCGGAATTAGATTTGTTTCTCTCTCTGAAATGGACAGACAAATACTTGAGGCTTACGTAGATTATTTAAGACGGGAAAATGTACTTTTGGAGGCCCGCAAGACCATCAACATGCACCTGGGGACATTTATCAGAAATTTTGAACGGCTTCTTGAGCTTAAGGATTTATGGGGAGGCATAAGTAAAATCCCGGATCAGGAACCAAGACCCAGGTATCTGCATTAGAGACATAGCCGTTATCAGGCAGCCTTCTTTATGTTATTGCTTTTTGGGAAGCCAAGAGTCGGCATACAAAACTTAGAAGATAAAGAAAGATGGTTTCGTAACAAGTCGAATTTTCTCGTTTTTCGTCATTCCGGCGAAAGCCGGAATCCAGTATTTTCAATTAGTTAAATGCTTTCTGGACCCCGGTTTTCATCGGGGTGACGACTTTTGCAAGAGGCTCATAATAAAAGAAAAAATATCAGTGATGATCAGCGTAGATCGGCGGCTGAGTAGTTACAAATAAAGAAGTTATAGATTATCACTTGTCCCCACGTCCCCACATTATCCCATTTTTGAAGTTTTTTCCTGAGGACTACCCCTGAAACAACCCTTTGAGAGGCGCCAAACCGGTATACACAGAAAGGGCGGTGGATTTAGGATGCGTCGCCGGTTGACAGGCTGTATATTTTCTGGTAGGTCGTAAGGTCAATTTCTCAAAGGAGGCAGTGCTGATAATATGGAACGAACACTATCTATCATCAAACCTGACGGCGTTTCAAAAAGACTTATCGGTGAGGTCATAAAGCGTTTTGAGAAAAACGACCTCCGTGTTGCGGCTATGAAGATGGTGCATCTGAGTAAGAAGGAGGCCGAGGGTTTTTATGCGGTGCATCGGGAGAGACCATTTTTTGACAGTTTGACGGGCTTCATGTCCTCAGGGCCGATCGTGGTCATGGTCCTGGAGGGAAGGGGGGCTATAAAGAAAAATCGGGACCTGATGGGCGCTACCAATTACAAAGAGGCCAAACCCGGGACTATCCGGCATGAGTTTGCCTCGAATATAGAGCAAAATATAGTGCACGGGTCTGACAGCCCGGAGACGGCGGCTACCGAGATCGCCTATTTTTTTAATGCCCTGGAGATATTTGATTATTAGCAGAAAAGACGACTTCGTAAAAAATCCAAAATATCACGCAAGGCCGCCAAGTACGCTAAGTTTTTTTGGATAAACAATATATTGTCTTCGCGGTCTTTGCGCCTTTGCGTGAGAAATCGACTTTTTGCGGGTTCATCAGAAAAGAAAATGGCAAGATTGAAATCATACCCTACCGGGGCCGATCTAAAGGCCATAGGTGAACAAGGGCTCTTATCTATTCTAAGGAAGAACTTTTCCCGTGTGGAGAGACCGGATATCCTGCGCGGTATCGGCGAGGACTGTGCCGTAATCCCCATGAGCCGCACCCGGCATCTGTTGGTGACCACAGATACGCTGGTTGAAGGCATCCATTTTCGCCTGGACTATACCACGCCCTATCTCCTGGGTAAGAAGGCTATGGCCGTTAATTTAAGCGACGTGGCCTCGATGGGAGGGGCGCCTACCCATGCCTTTTTAAACCTGGCACTGCCTGAAGAGCTGCCTGTATCCTTTGTGCGCCAATTAATTCAGGGCATCAATTTTTGGTGTCGGCGTTATAGCGTGCCCATTATCGGCGGAGATACGGTCTCCTGCCCCTATGGAGTTGTGCTCACTATAACCGTACTGGGTGAAGGACATAAGGGGGAAATTGCCTTACGGTCCGGGGCCAGGGAGGGAGACCTTATCTTTGTTTCCGGTTATCTGGGTGATGCAGCGGCCGGACTGGCCTTGCTGGCAGGAAAGCGTAAGCCGGATCCGGCCTACCGGAGACTTGTTAGGGCACAACTGGATCCCATACCACAACTGGAATTGGGAAGATACCTGGCCGGCCATAAGCTGGCCTCGGCCATGATCGATCTCTCGGATGGTCTGGCTACCGACCTGGCGCATATTGCCGAAGAGAGCGGTGTGGCCGCAGAAATTGACTACGGGAACCTCCCGATTTCTGTTGCCTGCTGCAAGCTGGCCAAAGAATCCGGCGCTTTTGCACGGGCCTGGGCCCTTTTTGGAGGGGAGGATTATGGTATTTTATTTACAGTTTCACCGGATAATGCCGAAAAGATAAAAAAAGAAGTGAAATCCTTGACCGGGGCAGGCCCGTTCTGTGTGGGTAAGATAGTCAAGGGAAGGGGCGTTTTTTTGTGGGAAGGCGGATATAAAAAAGATATCACCCATAAAGGGTACGATCATTTCGCAAAAAAGCAATCTTGAAAGGAGGGATCCGGGTTGGCTAATACCAGATTTAATCTTTCCACCATAGCAATTTCTTTGGGTCTTTTCATTGTAGCGGTATTTTTCTTAATCTTTATCACCGGCCAGTCTCCGGTCCGAACTGTGGGTGTTGTGCCCATTTTTGAATTGCCCGCCGGTCTAACCTTCTGTGGTGAAACGGTCCCTCTTGAAAGGCAGGATGTCCGGGAGATGCTGGACCGGGAATTTGTAATTTCCGTTTATGACCATGCCCAGGTCATCATGTGGATGAAGCGCGCCAATCGGTACTTTCCTTATATCGAGAAAAGGCTCAAAGAACGGAATATGCCGGATGACCTCAAATATGTAGTCGTAGTCGAAAGTGCGCTGAAAACCTATGCCTTCTCCGGAGCAGGGGCGGCCGGCCCATGGCAATTTATGGAAAAGACCGCAAAACGTTATAAACTGAGGGTCGATGACTGGATTGACGAACGGTTGGATTTTGAGCGGGCTACCGAAGCTGCCCTGGATTATTTCGGAGATCTTTACCAACAGTTTGGCAGCTGGACTGTGGCCATAGCAGCATATAATTGCGGCGAAGACCGGATGAATAGGGACATTACCGGGCAGAAGGTTAATAACTTTTACGATATTAACCTGCCCCTGGAGACAGAGCGGTATATCTTCCGGGGATTGGCCGCAAAGATAATTCTTAGTACCCCTGAACTCTATGGTTATAACGTGCCCGAGAAGAGTCTCTACCCCCCTCTGGAACATGATCGTCTTGATTTTAAGGCGTCAGGCGAGGTGCATCTACGTAACATAGCCTCTGCATGCGGTACGACCTTCAAGGCCATCAAGGAGATAAACCCGCAAATAAGGAACGGCTCTATCCCTGCGGGATGCTATGCCCTGAATGTGCCCAAGGGGACGGCGGAACAGTTTAAGACTAATTTTGCAAGCGCCTTGCCCCGGGATAAGATTTTGATTTGCGATAAGAAGGCCCGGGATAAGTGAAGCTTATCGACGAGCTTGGCTGCTCTCCATACTACCGGTCGAAGATGTCCGCCTCAGGCGGATGCGAGTCTTCGACGCATGCGGGTAACCAGCAGGTGGGCGAGCCGTGTGGTTTCCGGGAGGCGATAGCGGGTTGTGCAGGCCAGGGTAAGCCTTATGGCCGTGTCCACGTCGATCTTATGCCCGGGTGAGACAAAGACAGGTTTGACGCCGTCTCTGGTTCGTAATACCTCTTCCTGAAGTCTTATTGCCTCTTTGGGCGACACATCCCATGGGTGGAGGTTATGTATTTTCATCCTAATCGCATCGGGAAAATCCGCAGGACCGGCAGACGAGGCATCCGCCTTCGGATTCCAGCGTCCCTCCACAGTCCGGGCAGGCCCCCATGGTTTTATCATGCGGTGAGATGGGAAGGTTGGTCACATTAGCTATGGCGCGGGCCACGGCGTCAGGGCAGGAAAGGATCATTTTACCCTGATCCCAGATAGGAGAGGGACAACGTATTCCCGAAAGTTGTCTGATTATCGCCTCCACTTTGACGCCGGAACGTAAAGCCAGAGAGACAAGTCTGCCGATGGCCTCTATTTGAGAGGCAGCGCAACCACCGGCCTTGCCTATCTGGGCAAACACTTCACATATTCCCTTTTCGTCTGAGTTTATGGTGATATACAGGTTGCCGCATCCGGTGCGCATACGTTCTGTAATGCCTGTGGTGCGCATAGGCCGGGCGCGCGGGACGATTTCTTTTTTTTCTCCCTCTTTCTTAAAACTCAGCACCTGATCCTTCCGGCTGCCGTAGCGATAGATGGTCAGGCCCTTCAGTTCCTGCTCATAAGCCAGGAGATAGGCCTTGCGTACATCTTCTATAGAGGCTGCGGAGGGGAAGTTGATGGTCTTGGAAACCGCATTGTCCGTATATTTCTGGAAGGCGGCCTGCAGCCGGATATGCTGCTCCGGGCTGATGTCCATGGCCGTCACATAGACCTTCTTCAGTGAATTCGGAAGTTCCGGGATGCCTTGGATGGAGCCGTCTTGCGCGATGGCCTCCATAAGCTCTTTGGTAAGGATGCCGGCCTTTTTAGCCTCTTTCTTGAAGTACGGGTGTACTTCCAGGAGTTCGCTGCCATCCAGGACGCGGCGCACAAAGGAGACGGCAAAAAGCGGCTCTATACCGCTGGAACAACCGGCGATGATGCTGATTGTGCCGGTAGGGGCGATAGTGGTAGTGGTGGCATTACGCATAAAAGGGGTTTTGGGATTATCGTATATACTGCCTTTATAGTTGGGAAAGTTGCCGCGTTTTCCGGCTAAATCGGCTGAGGCCAGTTTGGATTCACGCGAGATAAAAGACATGACGGTCTCTGCCGTTTTGACCGCATCCTTTGAATTATAAGGAATACCCAGTTGTATGAGCATGTCGGCAAATCCCATTACCCCCAGGCCTATTTTGCGGTTGGCCTTGCTCATGGATTCGATCTGCGGCAGGGGATATTTATTAATGTCTATAACATTATCCAAAAAGTGTACGGCATGATGTATTATTTTTTTAAGGCCGGCATAATCTACCTTGTCCGCTTTAACGAAGCGGGAGAGGTTGATGGAGCCAAGATTACAGGCTTCATAGGGGAGTAAGGGCTGTTCGCCGCAGGGATTGGTGGCCTCTATCTCGCCCAGTTGTGGAGTGGGATTGTCCCGGTTTATACGGTCGAGGAAGATTATCCCCGGCTCGCCGGTGGCCCAGGCGGCCTCGACTATCTGCTTAAAGATATGGACGGCGGGGACGGATTTTACTTTATGTCCATTTCGCGGGTTGATAAGGTCATATTCTTCGCCCTTAGCCAGGGCCAGCATGAATTCGGCGGTTATGGCCACCGAGATGTTAAAGTTGTTGAGCTTATCCGTCATCTGTTTGGCATTTATGAACTGTTCTATATCGGGATGATCCACACGGAGTATCCCCATATTAGCCCCGCGGCGGGTCCCCCCCTGCTTGATCGTCTCCGTGGCTATGTCAAAAACCGTCATAAAGGAAACCGGGCCGCTGGATACGCCCTGTGTCGTGCGCACCACATCATTGGCCGGGCGGACACGGGAGAAGGAGAAGCCGGTTCCTCCCCCGCTTTTGTGGATTATGGCGGTCTGTTTGATGGCCTCAAAGATGCTGTCAATCGAGTCTTCTACAGGCAGGACAAAACAGGCGGCGAGTTGTCCCAGCCTGCGGCCGGCATTCATCAGGGTAGGCGAGTTGGGCATAAAAAGGAATTCGGTCATCATCCGGTAAAAGGTGTCCTCTGTTTTCTTAACATCGGTCTTTTGGCTATGGATGGCGTCAGCAGCGGCCACGGCACGGGCCACGCGGCGGAACATCTGTTCCGGGATCTCTATAGTCTGGCCACGTTCGTTTTTTTTGAGATAACGTTTTTGCAGGACAGTGAGGGCATTTGCGGTCAGTTTCAATCCGGTTTTGGGAAGGGGCATGATCTCTTCTCCTTATACGCATTTTCCAGGGTGAGGAGCTTTATTTTCAAGTTCAGGCCGGAACTAAAGCCGACGAGTTTACCGGTGCTTCCTATGACGCGATGGCATGGTATTATAAGCGGGAGTGGGTTGGCGCCTGTTGCCTGTCCTACAGCACGGGCCGCCTCCACTTTTCCGACAGCCCTGGCTATTTCCTGATAAGAACGGGTCTCACCGTAAGGAATGGCCCTTATGGCCTCCCAGACCGTCTTTTGGAAGGTGGTCCCGGTTACATCCATAGGCACAGAGAAGATGCGGCGTCTGCCGGCAAGGTATTCCCTGATCTGGGTTATGACCGGCCCGTGTATTTCGGCATTTTCTTCCAAAGTTACAGCATTTCCATATTTTTTCTGTAGTTTGGCGGGGATACAATCTTTGGCCTCAGGACAGAAAATTATATAACATAAGCCCTTGACGGTGGACAGAAAAGTGAGATAAATGGAATTAATTCTGGACTGCGTAGAAAAGAAGTGCATGGTGTTTTTACTATAACTTCTCCAATGTTGCGATGTTGTCCCTGTGGCCGATAACAAAGAGTATGTCGCTGTCTTTTACTACAAAGTCGGCGGGTGGAAGCAGGATAAAATTATCGGTAAGGACTTCCTTTATGCCGATGACATAGACGTTGTGTCTCACCCGCAGGTCAAGGCCGCCTAATGTCTTCCCGATAAACGAGGCGGGGGGCGCCAGTTCTACCAGGGTGTAGTTTTCCACCATGGGGATGAAGTCCAGGATGTTCGGGGTAGAGAGACTTCTCGCCGTCTTCAGGGCCATTTCCTTTTCCGGATAGATTACCTCGGTAGCTCCGATCCGCTCCAGTATCTTGCCATGATCCTCATTCATGGCCTTCACTAAAATCTGTTTGACCTTCAGCTCCTTAAGGTAGAGGGTAACGAGGATGCTGGCGGCGATGTCTTCTCCGATGCTGACCAGCACTGCGTCCATCTGATCTATCCCCAGGGTTTTTAATATTTCCTTGTGTGCAATGTCGGCAACCACCGCCTGGGTGGAAAAGGGTTGAATTTCCTGTACCCGGTCCTTATCCTTATCGATAGCTATGACTTCGTGTCCATCTTCAAACAGGGCCTTAGCCAGGTGGAAGCCGAACTTTCCCAGGCCAATTACGGCAAATCTTCTCATAGCCCGCTCCTTTTTAACCAATCATAACCTTTTCTTCTGAATAACGGAATTCAAATTCGGGCCGCTCTCTTCTGACTATTACATAGGCAAAGGTCAGTATCCCTACCCGGCCCATGAACATAAGGATGCTTAAAATGAGCTTGTTCATGCTGTTGAGATAAGGGGTAACCCCCATGGAAAGTCCTACCGTGCCAAATGCCGAGATGGTTTCAAAAAGATACGTAAGAAAACAGCCTCTGGCCGGATGCGAAGTCGGGCATGCCATTTCGCTGAAGAGCATGAGCATGTGGATGGTCAGTACGGTAAATACCGAGAGCATATACAGGGAGATACTCCGCATGACCACTTCAGAAGGGATGGTTCGGTTGAAGACATGCACGTACGGCCTCCCGCGCAATTTGTTCCAGACCAGGGCGGTCAGTACGGCCAGGGTGCTGGTCTTGATCCCGCCGCCGGTTGATCCGGGTGAGGCGCCGATAAACATGAGGAGGATGATTATATAGAGGCAACTGTCTGTGAGGGAAGCGGTATCGACCGTGTTAAACCCCGCGGTCCGGGGGGTTATGGACTGGAAAAGGCTGATGAGACATTTTTCATAAAATGGACGATGGGCCAGGACATTGTTGGCTTCAAACGCCCAGAAGAGCAGAGTTCCGGTTAAAATCAGTATCCCGGTGGTGACGATAACCATGCGGGTATGCAGGGAAAGCCCCCTTCTTCCCGGGTGGCGCCTTATTCGCTGGTAAAGCTCGTAAATAACCGGAAAGCCCAGACCGCCCATGATTATATTCGCACATATAGCAAGATTGACACCCGTATGGCCGGCGTAGTTCATGAGACTGTTGCTAAAGGTGGAAAAACCCGCATTGCAGAAGGCGGATATGGAATGAAAGAAGCCATGGTACAGGGCGGCCGGAAATGGATAGTCCCTCCAGAAGCACAAGGCCAGAAGAATAGAAGCAGCCCCTTCCACCAGAAAAGTAAAAAGAAAAACGGATTTTATCAGGGTATGTATGTCTGTAATGGGTGCAGGGGTAAAAGATTCCTGCATCAACCAGCGTCCCCGGACGCTTATCCCCCGCCCCATAGAGAGGAATAGAAAAACGGAAAAGGTCATAACCCCTAGTCCGCCTACCTGAATTAAGGCAAGGATAACCATTTGTCCGAAAGTGCTAAAGGATTTTGCGGTATCCAGGACGGTCAGGCCGGTCACACAAAGGGCGGAGGTGGAGGTAAAGACAGCGTCAACGAGAGAGATGGGTTGAGTGGTGTGGGATATGGGTAGATAGAGCATGCCTGCTCCGATAATATCTATGGCCAGGAAGCTCAGGATCAGGATATGGGCGTGATGGAGCTTTTGTAAATACCTCTGAAATACGGGGGGCAAATTAGTTCCTTTCCGGATAGAATGTGCCCTATTTTATCCATAGTATTTTAAAAAACAAGGTAATTTTGAGGCCCGTGCCAGTCCGTAGCCGGAGGAAATCACTGTTGCTGATTAAATAAAAAATGATAGCTTAGCGGAAAAAGCTTGACAGAAGGTCAGATAATCGTTAACGTAACTACACTTTTATCTTTAGGAATAGTTTTTGTGTTATAGAGGTCGTATAGAGTTAGCCACCGAGGTCGATAGAGTCCGAAGTGGCTATTTTTTTGAAAATTTCCATGTCAGGCTTATCTCATAGGGATTTTTCCCATTTATTTTTTTGTTTGCTAGTAAGAAAGGGGGTTTTGGTTTATGGCGGAAGGTAAAGTGAAGTGGTTTAATGAGAAGAAAGGCTTTGGTTTTATTGAGCAGGAGGGCGGTCCTGATGTCTTTGTGCATCACTCTGCTATCCAGGGCGCCGGGTTTAAGACCCTGCGGGAGGGTCAGAAGGTAACCTTTGAGGTCCAGCAGGGCCCCAAGGGACCCCAGGCCGTTAACGTCGTTGGTGAATAGATAAAGACAGGGCCGAAACGGGTTTGTTCAATCTGTGTTCGGCCCTTTGTTTTTAGCCTTCTTTTTTATCCATTTTATCCACGGAAGAAGGCAGTGTCCGTTCTCCTTCCAGGTGCAAGGCCTGGCCGGTTATGCCGGCCATCTGGTCGTGTATCTTTTCTGCACGTCTGTGTGCCTCTTCATATTTGCGCTGGGCGAGGTCTATATTCCGACCTACGGCAGTAAACTGTTCGTAAAAGATGCCGAACAGTTTTTGCAATTCACCTATGCTGCCCCGTATCTCCTGCGCCTGTTTTTCAATATGGAATCCCCGTAACCCGAAGGCTATGGCCATAAGGTAGGCGTAGAAACTGTTAGGAGAAACGGGAACAACATGCCTTTCCAGGGCATAAGAGGCAATGGATTTTTCCTCTCCCAGTTGTTCGTCTTTTACGATTACTTCATAAAATACGTTTTCGGCCGGGATATACATGAGGGCGAAGTCATAAGTGCCTTCCTCAGGCCTTATATATTTACGGGCGATTTCATCTATCCTGGTCTTCACCGAAGTCATAAATTCCCTTTTGGCTTTCTTACGTTCTGCTTCTGTTTCAGCCTGTCGCAGACGTCCAAAGCTCTCCAGGGGAAACTTGGCGTCCACCGGTACGGTGTTACTGCCTAAACGGATCAGGACATCTACTTTTTCCCCGGATTTAAAGGCATATTGCGCTTCGTAGTTGCGCTGGGGCAGTATCTGAGCCAGAAGGTCTTCCAGGAGATATTCGCCGAGCCCTCCGCGTAGTTTAGGGGCCTTAAGGATATCCTGCAGCCGGCCGATATCCTTGCCCAGTTCCTGCATATTTTTAGCCGTTTCAAATAGTTCCCCCAGGCGTAACTGAACCTTGGATATTACCTCCGTAGCCCCTTGTAACTGCCGGCCTATGTTCCCCTGGGTCTGGGTAAGTTGTTCGTTCATAGTCTGAAGGAGCCGCCCCAATTGATCATTAAGGGTGCGCGTAGTATCTTCCAGTCGTTGGTTCAGATTTTTTAATGTCTCCCCCTGCCCCTGGTTGAGTTGTGCGGTCAGTTCACCAAGCTGGGTATTGAATGTGCCCACTATGGCGGCGAACTGGGTTTGCACGGTTTCCAGATGCCTGACCTGACCTTGCGCCTGCTGGTCACGCATGTCACCTATTTGCCGTATTATTTCCAACAACTGCTCTTGTAAAAGGGAGGTGGTGGAGGTCTTTTCTTTCAGGGTGCGTATCTCCCGGAACAGTAATAAGGCCCCGATTCCGGCAATAAGCAGGATGGTCAGGAAGACAAGGATAGTTTCCGCAGTCACGATTTAATCTCCGGAGATTTTTCTTTTTAGATTAATTAGTGTTCATCCGGAAACTGCCGTTTCCGGATTCACGCCATCAGCTATCAGCGGTCAGCTCTCAGCAAAAAATAAAGAAAAACAGCGTCTTAAGCTGAACGCTGACTGCTCCATCCGAATTTTTTAGTTTTTGGATGGAAACCAATTATAAGTTTACTTATAGCCCATTTTTCTTATATTTTCCATTTTAAATCCCCCAAAGCCTCTTCTTGCCAAAAAAGGGGGGGACATTAGGGCGACAACTCCCTTGACATTAAGCAGAGGATGACTATTTAATGATAATATCAGGGGTAAGCCCAACTAAGGAGGCAGTATGGCAATTATTACCATCCGCACCGGCAGGATATTGGGAGATATCCATCGGGATATGCTCAAAATGGTGGGCGACGTCTTCAAGACGGCTGGAATGATGCCGCCTAATAGGGCCTGGGTCCCGGCGGTGGATATCTATGAGACCGAGAAAGAGGTCATGGTCCTGGTTGAAGCGGCGGGAGTCAGGCAGGAAAGTCTGGATATAACCCTGTATAAGGACCTGCTCCGGATCGCCGGCCTGCGTGAAGGCGAGAGCGGCTCCCGGTCCACCAGAAAATTTTACCGGATGGAGATAGCCTATGGCGCCTTTGAGCGGGTGTTAAGGCTTCCTTCTGCCGTGGAAAGTGATGAGGCCGCGGCCTCCTATAAAAATGGTCTGTTATCCATAACCCTGCCTAAAATCAGAAAGACCCATCATGTGGAGATCGCATAGAGGTTGCAGTGACTTTAACCTTACAAGGAGTAGATAAAGCTCATGACTGAACAAAAAGAAGAAATAAAGGTCGAAGAGATACGGGATGAAGGCATTAAATGGCCTGAAGAATGGCCGGTAATTCCGGTGGAAGACACCGTCCTTTTCCCACAGATGGTTATCCCTTTGACTATATCGGATAAGAAACTGGTCAAGCTCATTGATGATGCCCTTTCCGGCGAGCGTCTGGCGGCCGTATTTACAACCAAGTCTGAACCTAAGGGGGAACTCTATGATGTGGGGACCTCGGCTCAAATCCTGCGCATGATGAAGGTCCAGGAAGACCAGGTGCGCCTGCTGGTGCAGGGGGTGGCCCGCATGCGGAATGCAGGCATAACCTCCACGGAGCCGTATATGAAGGCCCGGTTAGAACGTCTATATGATAAGGTGGCTAAAGACAAAGAGGCCGAGGCCCTTGTTTATAACCTGCGCAATCTCTTTCAAAAGATATTGGAATTGAGCCCCCACATCCCTTCTGAATTGGGTACAATTGCCTTAAATATCGAGGATCCGGGGACCCTGTCGGATATGATTGCTTCCAGTCTGAATATCTCCATATCCGAACGCCAGGACATACTGGAGACCCTGGAGGTCAAGTCCAGACTGGAAAAGGTGATGCGGCTGGTTACCCGGCAGACAGAGATTCTGGAGCTTGGCCGAAAGATACACACCCAGGTCAAGGGGGAAATTGATAAGACGCAGCGGGAATATTACCTGCGGGAGCAGTTAAAGGCTATTAAAAAGGAGTTGGGTGAAAAGGATGAACTGAGCGTCGAGATAGATGAAATGCGCACCAAGATAGAGGAGAAGAAGCTTCCCGAGGTAGTAAATAAAGAGGCTATGCGCGAACTCGACCGTCTGGCCAGGATGCACCCCTCTTCGGCCGAATATACGGTAGCCAGGACATATCTGGACTGGATTCTGGATCTGCCCTGGCATGAAAGCACCGAGGATAGTCTGGACATAGCGGATGCCCAGAAGATATTGGACGAAGATCATTATGATCTGGAGAAGGTAAAGAAACGGATTATTGAGTATCTGGCGGTAAGAAAGCTCAAGGCCGACATGAAGGGTCCCATCCTCTGTTTTGTCGGACCGCCCGGTACGGGTAAGACTTCCCTGGGACGATCTGTGGCCAGGGCCCTGGGGAGAAAGTTTATGCGCATCTCCCTGGGCGGGGTGCGGGATGAAGCAGAGATCCGGGGGCACCGGAGAACCTATATCGGGGCCTTGCCCGGCCGTATTATCCAGGGCATACGTCGGGCCGGTTCCAATAATCCGGTTTTTGTCCTGGATGAGATAGATAAGCTTGGCGCCGATTTCAGGGGAGATCCGGCCTCGGCCCTTCTGGAGGTATTGGACCCGGAACAAAATAATACGTTTTCCGATCATTACCTGGATGTTCCGTTTGACCTCTCCAAGGTTATGTTCATTACGACCGCCAACCTCCTGGATACGGTTCCGCCTGCCCTCCTCGACCGCATGGAGGTCCTGGAGTTGCCCGGTTACACTGATGAAGAGAAGGTGCGGATCGCCCAGAAATACCTTATCCCCAGGCAACTGGCTGAGCATGGCCTGAAATCTAGACAGGTGCGCCTTGAGAAGAAGGCCATACAAAAGATTATAAGCGAATATACCCGCGAGGCCGGCCTAAGGAATCTGGAACGGGAGGTTGCCGCTATCTGCCGCGGCATTGCCAAGAAAGTGGCTGCCGGTGAGATGGAGAAGTTTGCAGTGCGTGCCGAGGCGGTGCCGGAGTTCCTGGGGCCGCCACAGTTTTACCCGGAGGTGGCGGATCGTACGGCTGTGGCCGGAGTGGCTACCGGACTGGCCTGGACACAGGCCGGCGGTGAGATCCTTTTTATTGAGGCGACAAAAATGAAAGGCAATGGCCGGTTATTGCTCACCGGAAAGTTGGGCGAGGTGATGAAAGAGTCGGCGGAAACGGCCTTGAGCTTTGTCCGCTCCAAGGCCGGAGGTCTGGGAATCGACGAGGATTTGTTTGAGAAAAATGATATACACATCCATGTGCCGGCGGGCGCTATCCCTAAAGACGGGCCTTCCGCCGGCGTGGCCATATTTACCGCCCTGGTGTCTCTTTTGACCAATAAGCCGGTCAACAGCCAGGCAGCTATGACCGGGGAGATAACCCTGCGCGGCCGCATCCTGCCGGTAGGGGGTATAAAGGCCAAGGTCTTGGCGGCCAGCCGGGCCGGAATAAAGACGATTATTCTTCCGAAGCGAAACGAGAAGGACATGGAAGAGATCCCGGACGATGTTAAAAAGGGCCTGGATTTTAAATTCTTGACAAGGATGGAGGAGATTATTCCCATAGCCTTTGCCGGGAAGGGTTCCAACCGGCGGAAGGGTCGGCATGCCTGATCTGATCGATCTCCATTGCCATACCACGGCCTCGGATGGAAGTCTGACCCCGTCTGAACTGGTACGCAAGGCGAAGGAATGCGGCCTCAAGGCCGTGGCCATCACCGATCATGATACGGTGGAAGGCGTGGGTGAGGCCCTGGCTGAGGGGGAGAGGCTTAATTTCGAGGTTATACCCGGTATCGAGATCAGCGCGGAGATCCCATCCGGTTCCATGCACATACTGGGTTATTTTATCGACCATAACTCTTCAGAACTGCTTGCGGTGCTTCGGAAGTTGCAGGATTCACGGGAGACCCGTAATCATCGAATAATAGAGAAACTCCATTCCCTGTGCATGGAGGTGAGCTACGCAGAGCTTTTGCAGGTGGCCGGAGGCGGGCAGGTAGGCCGGCCGCATATTGCCGAGCTCCTTGTTCGGAAGGGGTTTGTCCGCAGTTTAAAAGAGGCCTTTGATATCTATCTCAAAAAGGGGCGGCCGGCTTATGTAGAGAAATTTCGCTTTACGCCGGCAGAGGCCGTTAAAATCATTACCCGGGCCGGTGGGATGGCGGCGCTGGCCCATCCCGGATCTTTAAATAAATCTCTGGAAGAGGTGGAGAAGGTGGTAGGAGAGTTGGAAGCTGATGGTCTCAAGGGATTGGAGGTCTTCTATACCGAACATACACCGGAACAGACGCGGGGCTATCAAAGGATCGCCGGCAGGCATCATCTTATACCTACCGGAGGTTCGGACTATCATGGGGCCTATAAGCCGGGCATTGAACTGGGCCGGGGACGGGGAAGTCTGCGCATTCCCTATGCGTTGCTGGCTGATATGAAGAAAAAAATGGGCAGGTGAGGTAATACGGGTCTTGAAAGTAATCGGCATCTATTCCAGCCCGCGGGCCGGCGGCAATTCGGATCTTCTGCTTAAAGAGATGCTGCGCGGGACTGCCGAGGCCGGGGCATCAGTTGAAGAAATATTTCTCCGGGAGTTCCACTTTGCTCCCTGTGTGGAATGTGGGTCCTGCAACGAGACCGGCGAATGTGTGGTCCAGGATGATATGCAGTTGATCTATCCCGGACTGGAAGCTGCAGACCGTATTATTATCGCCTCACCGGTATTTTTCTACAGTGTTACGGCCCAGCTCAAGGCCATGATCGACCGCGGCCAGGCCCTGTGGTGCAAGAATGCCTATCTCCGCCGGATTCCGGCGCCGGAGGTGAGCGGCCGCAAGGGTTTTTTCCTGTCTGTAGGCGGCACCAAAGGCAAAAATCTTTTTGATTGTTCGGTCACCACTGTGCGTGTCTTTTTTGAATCCATCGGCATTGCCTTTGCCGGATACCTGGGTTATCGCCGGATTGACCGTAAAGGGGCCATACTGGAACATCCGACCGCCTTGGCCGAGGCCTTTGAGGCCGGAAAGAGGTTTTGCCGGGAATGATCGAGGTTATCGTAGCCGGTTCCGGTACCGGCGCCCCGTCTCTGCGCCGGGCCGCGCCCGCTACCTGTGTTCGTCACAACAATTACACACTGCTTCTCGATTGTGGCTCGGGTACGCTGCGTCAGCTACTAAAGGTCGGGATTTCCCCTGAACAAATCGATGCCATTTTCTTAAGCCATTTTCATCCCGATCATGTGGGAGACTTGGTGCCCTTTCTTTTTGCGACCAAATATAACCTCGGCTACCGGCGCACCGTACCGTTTACTATATTAGCGCACGGCCGGGTTACCAGCCTGTATGAAGACATGAAGAGCGCCTTTGGCCATTGGGTGGTGCTGCCGTCAGGCCTTATGCAGGTTCAAGAACTGGAAGCAGACACAAGGAAGATTATACTTCCGGGCGGCCTGGAACTGAGTTTTTCTCCAGTGCCGCACACCCCTGAGAGCCTGGCCGTTCGTATCGCTACAGAGGATGGCCGGTCGATAGTCTATTCCGGGGACACGGATTATTCGGCTGGTTTGATTGAACTGGCTAAAGATGCGCATCTCTTTATCTGCGAGTGCTCCTGTCCTGAAGGTATGAAGGTAGAAGGGCACCTGACCCCCTCCCTGGCTGGCCGGATGGCTGCGGAGGCCGGCTGCAAGCGGCTGATGCTGACGCATTTTTATCCGATCTGCGATGATAGTAATTTAATCGAACCCTGCCGCCGCCATTATGATGGTGAATTAATTATAGCCGAAGATTTAACGAGACTTATTATTTGATAGCTGATGGCTGACTGCTGATCGCTGAAAGCTTAATCTTACTTGCGGCGGGTAATTATGTAATCCGCCAGGCCCAGAAGTATATCTTTGGTCGGAGAGGGGGGGAAGATGGAGAGGCTATCCTTTGCCCTTTCGATCGATTTCTGTGCCCGGGCATAAGCATAGTCAAAACCGCCATATTTTTCAATCAGTCCGCGTGCGGTGATGAAATCGTCCTGACTGATGTGCTCCTGCATGAACAGTTCTCTCAGCTTACCATTGTCAGCCTTCGTGCTCTTACCCAGGGCAGAGATAAGAGGCAGGGTGACCTTGCCCTCGCACAGATCATTTCCTACTTTTTTGCCGAACTCCTTTATGTCTGCCGTATAGTCCAGGACATCGTCGGTCAACTGGAAGGCTATCCCCAGACTTTCACCATAGGAGCGCATGGCCTCTTCTTTTTCAGCAGGCACGTCGCCCAGGATAGCGCCTACCTCACAGGCGGCGGCCATGAGAACGGCCGTTTTGCGGTGGATGACCTGCATGTATTCGTCTTCGGTAATTTCAAGGTTTTCGGCATTGAGCAATTGCAGGACTTCCCCCTCGGCCATGAGGGTGGTGGCCTTTAAGAGGGCCTCCATGATGCGGATATTGCCCCGGAGGGCAGAAATGAACAGGGATTTTGAATAAAGGAAATCGCCGACCAGGATGACTGCCTGATTTCCATAGACATCTTTGGCCGGGGCCTTTCCCCTGCGTATTTCCGCATTATCTACCACGTCGTCGTGTAAGAGCGTGGCTGCATGGAGGTATTCAAAAATGGCGGAAAGGTCAAACTTGTGGTCACCGTGATAGTCGCACATCCGGGCCGATAGGACCATCAGGAGCGGACGAATGCGCTTGCCCCCGCTAAATAATATGTAGCGGCTGACGTTCGATATAAAAGGCACATGGGAGGACAGATTGTGAGCTACGGCCGCTTCAATACGCTGAAGATCGTCTTTTACTAAGGATAAGAAATGGTTACCGTTCACGGCGTGCAACATAGTCTAAAAACAAGACGTTGTCAAAAAGATTCTCCTTTAAGCTTCTTATTAGGATTTTTATTAATGCAACTGATTGAACATGCATAGCGAGCGCATTCCCCGCAGCTTGCCATCCAGGTCCCGCACAAGGGCAGACGAGGACGTCGACCCTGGCGGGCAGGGAGCTTCAATAAGGAGGTATTTAAGAGCAAGGCAGATTGGGAGAAGTTTCTTTCCTATCCCAAATGGAAAATAAGTTAAAATTGTGAAAAATGAAGTTCTGACCCCTGACCTAAGATTACGCCAGAAGCTTAGTGCCAAAATAACGATGGCTAAATCTCCTTCTTTCCAGGAGGTAAAGGGTTATGACCATTAACAGCCAAAACGTATTAAATATAATGTGCCAATGGCTTGTGCTGGTGAGTATGCTGTCTTCAGCAAAACAGCCACAATAAAATTCCAGGCCCCGGGCAATGTTAAGGCCGGTAACCAGAATAAATAATACCAGCAAACCGCTCTGCATGATTATACAGGCCCTCACGAAGATGCCGGCCAAAATGAAGATTCCTGTCCAGAACTCGATCCAGGGTAATATCACCGCCGTCATATTTATCAACCAATAAGGTAGTACCTCATAATTTACAATTATTTCTTTAAATCGGGTGGCGTCCTGAATCTTGGCGAGGCTTGCATATATGAACAGGCCGCCCAGGCAGAGTCTCAACAGAAAAATGATAATAACTCGCCTCGGGATCGGCCATCTCTTGGGAACCCACCTTAAGGTTACAAAGGCCATTTTCCACCTGATTAATTTTTGCGACGAATCATAAATCAAGCTGTTGTTATAAGAACTTAAGGGGCTTAATACCCTTAATACAATGATCGGCAAGACTAAAAAATAAGTTTAATCAGGTGAAAAGTATCAACTTATATCACTTTCTTGCTGTGATTTGGGACGGTGGATTTTACGGGCGGGATATAGGGGACGGCATCAAAAATAAGTGATATTTTTCAACAACATCCTCATATTCTCCTGAAGCAGAACACTGTGGATCAGGATTCACCATCCGGCCACGGCCCGATGATTTCCGCGAACCGCCCGGTGCGGACCCGCACGCCGGGTGGTGTGGGGGCTGGGGGCTAAACACCCCCGGCTACCCGATTGGACCATCATTTTACCACATTGATACATTAAACTTGGGATATATCCTTTTGAAGTTACGAAGGATATCATTCCTCAAACGATCCATTTCATGACATGCCCGTGATGATAGCATATGTACGGGACAGTCGTCCTTACCACAACCGCACGGCCTTATTTCACCAGATTTTAATAAGCTATCATATGCTGAACGCAGCTTTTGAAGATCAATTACAATTTCTTTTAGACTCCGTCGTATATTTGAATCACTTATTTCCGCGATACTTGGAAATCTCTTAATAATATTACCATCACGTAAACGGTGCACCCCGGTTTGAAGGGCTTCGATAGTATCCGAAATGGCCTTCTTAAAATGAAACAAATTGCTTTCTTGGTTGAAAGGCGTTGTGAATGCAGGCCGATCAAAACATGATGCATATGCATTCAACAATTTCGCGTCATCGAACTCCTGGAGTTCGAGTATAAAAGTAGAAAGGTCTGAAACACTTTCAGGGAAAACGACACCCTTACAAAATCTCTGAATCAGTGAAGGAGTATCCTTTCTGAGTCGTTCTTCAAATTCCAAACCGCTCCAAACTTCCGCACTGGAAATTCTTTTCCCACTTGCATAAGCAACAATACGAGATTTCATGTTGGCGGAGACTTTCCCTCCAACAATTAGGACAAATTTGGATGGAATCTGATTCGGGCCAGCACAAATCTTATCTATGTCCTCCTGAGCCTTGTTGAAAGAAATTTTCTGGTGATTGGCGCACTGATAGCAAACAGTGGAATTCCATCCTCTATTGGAAAGAACTCCCCATATATCGCGGCCTCGATCTGAACCAAGCTGCCCATACCAATCAATAGTATCCCACTCCTCAATACGAAGGATATATGCAAATGCTAGCCGTTCAAACTCTTGGCCACTGCGATCTTCAAAGTGTATGGGTTGTACGCTTATTTCTATCATTTGCAGTTGTCCAACGGCGCGGTTGAGAAACGCGACTTTAGGAGCGTCCTTCTCGAACCGCTTGTGTACGCCCGGCATGGGCGTGAACTTATGGGGTGCGGCTCGACTGATCTCGTCGAAGTCAAATTCCCTGTACGTGAACCCTTTTGGCAATACGATCTAGATCATACCGCGACGTTTCATGATGTGATACAGGACACCGGATGCGTCAAGGCGGGCCTGCCTTGGCATGGGATCTATTTCGATTTACGCTTTCTCTTGTCAACTTACTTTTTTATCAGCGTCCCCACATCCCCTCCTAAGTGATAGTTTTCAACAACGTTCCCATATTCCCAGGAGCCGGATGAATCGAGAGATTCACGTCCGGTTCTGGGAGAGCCTGAGGGGGAAGTTCCCTTGGGCTACTCGACTGGGGGCTGGGGGAGAGAAGCCCCCGGCTACCCGATTAAGCAAATCATTTCTTCTCTGTAACTTCAAAAGTATTAAGCAACGCTAGCAACTTGGTTCTGATCTCTGTGCTTGAAGCATCGGAAGTCATGGAGATATGTACCTCTATCCACGTCCCTGCCTGTAGCCAGTGTGCCTTGATGTGCGAATTGCTACTGCTACCGGAAGGATGTAAAATGTCGTAGACGATTATGTCCCAATTTGCGATTTTCATGAATGTCACATTTTGGGGATCTGGAAGCCCCCCGCGTTTCCACTCTCTCGTTACATTCTCCCAAAGAACCTTGGTACCTAAATAACTTTGTTCCGGTTCAAACCAACCGGAAATGTTCAACTTAAGTTCTTCATCTCGAAAATAAAAGTATCGTGGATTATCTGCTGATCCTCCAAGAGTATTCTTTGCCAGTGATAAATTGCCTTTAGGAATGGTTATGACAAGTCTGCTAATGGGAACCGTAAGGCGGAATACCCCTTTTAGATTTCTTATTTCAATAGACTCAGACGGGGAGGAGCTTGCTTCTTTGTTCTGTTTTGCGCTTTTCATCAATTCAAGGCAATCAGAAACGATGCTATCTTGGCCATCGTTGGTCAAGATAGTAAAAATTGCCATCAAATCACCAACACGGATGTGGCCTTGTGTAAGATATTTGTAGTCACCTGGTTTTGGCTCACTGTCAGTAACCGAGAAATAAAACCCCTGAGCGGAAGGGCCCTTCAGTTCCATGAGACTGATCTTTTTTTCGACAGCACGTGACGCGATCTTGTCTGCTGCTTTTTGCACAGACTTCTTTAGATTGTCACCGTCAGGAAGTTTGATATTTTCGTTCGCAGGCCATAGTGGTGTAATCAACATTGAGAACGTAGAACCCTTTTTTTGTGTGAACTTAATTGTTGGTGGCAAACGATTTGGAGGTTGAGTTAAGTGGTCTTCCCAACCTGAAGGAACCTGTAATTGTATACTGCCGTGATTTGGCAAGGGATAGTTACGTGAGTTTGTTTCATCTGCAAGTGCCGCAGATGCAAAAAATAACAATAACAGAACGAATGCATAGTGCCATGAACGGATATCACAATTCATAAGCTATTCCTCTCTTTGAGCTTAACACAGGGCTGAGCCGCCGCGAAGCGGTCGGTTTCGTGCCCCTGGTTCTCCCGGAGCGGAGCGGAGTGGGGAACGTCATGCATCAGCCGACGCCGCCAAAAAACAGGAAAACCAATGGGGACGTTGATTCTTACGTTGCATAACGCCCATCCGCCTTCTATCCAATCGCTTGTGCAATACTAACGGAGTTTACTCCTTTTACACTCTTTTTCAAATCAAAAGAAAAGCAATCTAGAAAACAACGTTATATATTGAGACATCAATAGGTTACACCCGTAAAGGTAGCACAGAAAGAAGTAATTATCTATCAAAAAAAGAAACCTCCTGCTAAGAAGAAAAAGGATTTGCCCAAATTCAATATCGTTAACAGGAGGATTTAAAGATGAATGAAGTAGATGCTACTAGGGTTGAGGAGTTTCGTTAATTAATGACCTCCCTCATGCCGTCCATTCCGGATATAAAAGGTCTTGACCTTACGAGCGAACAACGTGCTAAGATATTTAACATGGGTCTATCCCTGCATAATTTAGTGGCGGGAGGGCAGAGAGGATACGCTTTGACAAGAGGGTAGAGAGATGACCGATTACATCCAGGTGGTTACAACCACAGAAAAAAAGGAAGACGCCCAGAAGATCGCCCGGGCCGTGGTCGAGAAGAGGCTGGCGGGTTGCGTCCAGGTTATCGGGCCTATCACCAGTACCTACCGTTGGAAAGAAGCGATTGAAACCGCCGAAGAGTGGATGTGTGTAATCAAAACCAGGAAAGACCTTTACCCGGAGATTGAAAGGTCTATTCGTGAAGTCCACCCGTATGAAGTGCCCGAGATATTAGCTGTGCCTATAGCCGAGGGCAGTAAGGATTATCTGGAATGGTTGGGAAATGAAATTAAGAGAGGGTAGGTATGCTGGTATGAAAATTGCTATTTCATTTTAAGTATGATAGGCAAAATCGACCCGCGTATTCCAAGTGGCCTTCCTGCTTTGGCTCCCTCTGCGCCTTCCGGTTCTGCAACCCAGCCTGATTTCGGCAGGATATTCCGTGCCTCTATAGCCGGTCAGGCCAGGGAACAACCTCTGGATATATTGATCATTCAGGCCTTGAGCCGGGCCTTGCAGGCCATCCTTTCTGAAAATGGATCCGAAGAAAACGGTGGCCTGCCCTCATCACTTTTCCCCCTCAATTTTTCCGACCTGTCCCCTCAGGCCAATAGAGCGGAATACCGTCCGAAGGGAAGGGAGCTTGATGCCGGGGCGTCAAATAATTTACAGGGCGGACAGGATATTGAACATATTGTGACCGAGGCGTCCCGAAAATACGGGGTAGAACCCGCGCTCATCAAATCTGTCATTGCGGTGGAAAGTAACGGCGATCCGCAGGCCGTATCACCGGCCGGCGCCCGGGGTCTCATGCAGCTTATGCCCGCAACCGCAGCCGAATTAGGCGTAACCGATCCCTTTGATCCGGCGCAGAACGTCATGGCCGGGACGCGCTATCTACGCCGGTTGCTGGATCGTTACCAGGGGGATGTAAAGCTGGCCCTGGCCGCCTACAACTGGGGGATGGGTAACCTGGAAAAAAGACCGGAGGCCCTGCCTAAAGAGACGCGAGAATACATAGCCAGAGTCGAAAGCCGTTATCGCGGCTATACTGCGTAGGGAACAGTAATGAATAAGGGAACCACGAAGAGGCACGGAGAATATAATAATTTTGCATTTATTTAGGGAACCACTAGTCTCTTCGCTTCACGGCTTACGCAGCGACCCTTTCGAGGCTCGCCGGTGGGGAACACTTACCCCTTCCAGCCACTAAAGGGCTGGCTTTCCCCTTCCTGCTCGCTCTCGATGGGTACCCCGCTGCTCCAGCAAGTTTCGCTCAGAAACATAGAGGTTCCCTAAGACCCAGAAAACTCCAGTCATTTTTCAATACGGTTGCGGCTACAAAGAGCAATTTATGGACAACTGGAAGAAAAAGATCAAAAAGGCCGTTTCCCTCAAGTATGAACCGGTCAAAGACCACGCCCCAAAGGTCACGGCCAAGGGGCAGGGAGTTATTGCCGATAAGATCATAGCCCTGGCCAAAGAGAACAACATCCCTATCCATGAAGACCCGGACCTGGTTGAAATATTATCGAAACTTGACCTTGAAGAAGAGATCCCGCCGACCGTTTACGTTCTGGTCGCCGAGATACTGGCCTTTGTCTATCGTATGAACGAGCGCTGGCCGGGGCGAACGGCAGAAAATTCTCAATAGGTAAAATTTGCCTACGGCTCCGGCAGACAATTCCTCCCTTCAATACAAGCGGCATCGGCTGTTTTTAAAAATTATAATCATAACAAATAGTTATTTAATGCGCCGGATAATGGCATAAGCATTGCACAAAGTAAGGTGCAATCATCGAAAAGTATATGTTGGAAGGGTATATGGAAGTCATTTTTAAATCGGGTCTGGAAGGAACGGTAGAGAGCGGCCTCCTTCTTGAAAAAAAGATGGATCTCACGGCCAACAATCTGGCCAATGTCGCTACGGCCGGTTTCAAAAGAGACCGCATATCTTTCCGTGAGTTACTGGTGACCGCCTATGATGGAGAGGTAAAACAGGCTAAAACAGAGTCGATTTATACGGATTTCGGTCCGGGAGAGGTTAAACGGACGGGAAATCCACTGGACGTGGCCCTGAACGGCCCCGGCTTTTTCAAGATAGAGACCCCCGATGGGACCCTCTATACAAGGGCCGGAACCTTTGCCCTTAATGGTGACAATGTGCTGGTTACCGCGCAGGGTTACCCGGTTATGGGACAGGGCGGGCCGATAACTCTGGATGGGACAACTATTGAGATTAACGAGGTAGGGGGCATATCCATGGATCAGGCCGGGGATGGGGTCATGGCCGAGGTGGATAGCCTGGCTGTAGTTAATTTTGACGATCCATCCGTACTGGAGAAGCTGGGGAACTCACTATACCGGCTGAAAGATTCCCGGGCCGGAGAGATTCCGGCCGACGGGACACAGGTCAGGCAGGGCTATCTGGAACAGTCCAATGTCAACGTCATGGAAGAGATGGTTCAGATGATCCAGGTGCAGCGAAATTATGAGTCTTATCAGAAAGTAATTCAGATGCTTGATGAAATTGACTCACGTGCGATCAATGATGTCGGAAAATTGACATAATGTAACCGTTTACCGTTTACCGTTGACCGTTCCCGAAAAAGACAGTTTTCGCGTTTTTCACGGAGACCGGTGGCCGAATAACGGAAAACACGTTTATCGAAGAAAAAGTTTTCACGTTTTTGAGGGACAAGATAACGGTGAACGGATACGACTTAATAAAGCATAAGCAGGCCTATGGCCTAACCGTGTAAAGGAGGCAGCATTTATGCTACGAGGGATGTGGACAGCGGCTTCCGGTATGGCATCACAGCAGCTTCAATTGGATGTCATTGCCAATAACCTGGCGAATGTCAACACTACCGGGTTTAAGAAGAGCAGGGCGGATTTTCAGGATCTGCTTTATCAGACCCTGCGCATGGCCGGAGCGACAACCGCTACCGGAGGAACAGTCCCCACCGGTATTCAGATCGGCATGGGCTGCCGGCCGGTAGCGGTGCAAAAACTGTTTACGCAGGGTGACTATAACCAGACCAAGAACGAATTGGATTGGGCCATAGAAGGCAAGGGGTTCTTTAAGATCCTCAGCAATGAGGAGGAACTTTATACCAGGGCCGGGGCCTTTAAACTGGACAGGGACGGTTACGTTGTAACCTCAGACGGTGACCGTCTGCAGCCGGAATTTGCCGTGCCCACCGGGACGGTGACTATCTCCATCGATTCCGGCGGGCGACTGGTAGCCGCGGGTGCGGACGGCACAGAACTGGGCTCAGTGCAGGTTGTTTTGTACAGCTTCCCCAATCCGGCCGGCCTGTTCAGCGTGGGGAGAAATCTTTTGCGGCCGACCGAGGCCTCAGGTGAGGCCATTCAGGGAAATCCGGGGACAGAAGGGTTCGGGACCGTAGCCCAGGGATTTCTGGAGGTATCCAACGTGGATGTCGTGGAAGAGATGGTCAGTATGATCATTACCCAGCGGGCCTACGAGGTCAATTCCAAGGCTATTCAGACCTCGGATCAGATGCTTGAACTGGCGAATAATCTCAAGAGATAGGTAATGCAGCTTTCAGCAGTCAGCGCTCAGCTTTCAGCCCTGAGGTTAGAATACAGGAGTCAGTAGTTAGTAGTAAATGGGTATGAGGAAAACAACAACAATCGGTATAATCGGCCTTTCCTTCCTTATGGCGCTGGGCGTGTTACAAGTCGCGCCGGCCCTATCTGGAGAAGGCGGGGGGGCATGCTCTCCCTATACCCTTACGCAGGAAAAGATTGAGTCCATTTACAAGGATTTTGTTTATGCTCACATGCCCTGGCCCAGGGAAGATGTGGTTATCTCGCGCGTGCATGCCGGTGAGGCAGTAGCGCTGCCGGCCAGCAAATTTACTTTTGAAGTGACACCACCGAACGGCTCATACCTGGGGGATACAGCCTTGAGGGTGGTCTTCAGGGTTAACGGGCGGGAAATAAGAAAGGTACGCATTGTTGGGCATATTGATATCTATAGGGAGGTGGTCTGTATGAATCATTCCATGCGAAGGCACGAGGTTATACAGGAAGACGATTTGTCTATGGCGCGCCGGGATATATCACGGATCAGTAATGCGGCCATAAGTGATATAAGAGAGGCGGTCGGCAAGAGACTGGTCAGCTCGATGCGGGCCGGAGAAATTATTAGGCGGGACATGCTCGAACTCGCCCCCATTATAAAAAAGGGAGATCGGATTGCAATAATAGCGGATACAGAGACGCTGTTAATCAGGGCCCGGGGAGAGGCCATGGAAGGGGGGGCAGAGGGTGAGATGATCCGGGTACGCAACAGTAAGAGTAAGAAAGAGGTCTATGCCCGGGTCATAGACGCATCTACAGTTCAGTTGGAACTTTAAGTGCGGGGTGGAGCGCTATGAATAGCTTGAGACGGTTTATGACTATTATTCTGAGTCTGGTTCTGGCGGGCTGTGCAGGTATGATGCCTGAAGATAAAACGCTCATGTCCTCTGGTGCTCCCGATATGCCTTCTCCGGAGCCGCATAGGCTGGAAGGGGCTATCTATGCCCAAAATATGCCGGTAAAGATTTTTAGTGACTGCCGGGCCCGAAGCATAGGGGATATTGTCACGGTCAATATAGTGGAGACCTCCAATGCCTCCAAGAAGGCCACCACTAAAACCGGCCGGACCACCAGCGTAGCGGGTGGCATCTCCGCCCTGCTCGGCTATGAAGGGGCTATAGAGGACAGGAACAGCAGATTTAGCGCCGACAGTATGATTGAAGGCGGTATCGCCAGTGATTTCGACGGCTCAGGGACGACTACCCGGAATGAAACTGTAACGGCTTCTATCTCCTGCCGGGTGGCCAGCGTCTTACCTAATGGGAACCTGGCCATTCGCGGGTCGAGGGAAATCCGGGTCAATAACGAGACACAATACATGATATTGACCGGAGTTATTCGTCCCGAGGATATTGCCGCGGATAATTCCATTATATCGTCTTATGTTGCCGATGCCCGCATTACGTACACGGGCCGGGGTGTCCTGAGTGAAAAGCAGAGCCCGGGCTGGCTGGCGCGCATACTGGATTATATATGGCCGCTGTAAAATAAGCGATCAGCTATCGGCATGAGGCCGGTTCACCGTTCAGTGTTGACCGTTTACCGAAAAAAGATATCGGACAACGGTTAACGGATAACAATCATGCTGACGGCTGACCGCTGATGGCTTTAATTTAAACTTTGGATTTTGACATTTGAAATTAAACAAGAGGTCATCCATGAACCACCTGCGACGGATCCTTTTAACTACCCTTATAACGCTACTCTCATTTATATATCTTGCCGGTTCGGCGCAAGCCGCCCGGATCAAGGACATTGCCTTTTTCAAGGGAGTGCGCACCAATCAGTTGGTCGGTTATGGACTGGTAGTCGGCCTGAACGGCAGCGGTGACAGCGACCAGACCAAGTTCACGGTGCAGTCTATAGTGAATATGCTGGAACGTATGGGCGTACATGTCTCAGCCAAAGAGGTAAAGGTCAAAAATGTGGCCACGGCGATGGTTACTGCCCAGTTGCCGCCGTTTGCCAAGGCGGGAAGCAAACTGGATGTCCTGGTATCCTCAATGGGCGACGCCAAAAGCCTCCAGGGAGGCACCTTGCTCCTGACGCCCCTTAAGGGGGTCGATGGTCATATTTATGCCCTGGCCCAGGGACCCGTATCTGTGGGCGGATTTGCCGTAGGCGGTGCGGCCGGAGGCGGTGTCCAGAAAAATCATCCTACCGCAGGATTGATAGCAGCCGGGGCAACCGTAGAAAGAGAAATTCCATACGCCCTTGGCTCCCAGAAAGAGATAATGATCGGCCTCTACCGCCCGGATTTTACCACTGTAACCAGAATGAGCGCAGCAATTAACAAAGAGATGGGGACGGCTATCGCTGAGCCAATAGATGCGGATGCGGTAAAGGTTACGGTGCCTGAATCTTTATCCGAAGACGTAGTCAAACTCATGGCCCGACTGGAGATGGTTGACGTCAGACCGGATATTGCCGCCAGAGTGGTCTTAAATGAAAAGACCGGTACGGTAGTCATGGGTGAGAACGTGCGGGTGTCCCGGGTAGCCATAGCCCATGGGAATCTTAGTATCCAGATCAAAGAAAGGAAGATAGTCTCCCAACCCCTTCCCCTGGCCAAAGGGGAGACGATAGTCACTCCGGAGTCGGAGGTCGCCGTAAAGGAAGAGGCCGAGAAATTGCTCCTGCTTGAGGAAGGGGCGAGCATTGGTGAGGTAATCAAGGCCCTTAATGCTATCGGAGTCACGCCGCGTGATTTGATCGTTATCCTGCAGTCCCTGCGGGCGGCCGGGGCATTACAGGCGGATTTAGAGATTATTTAGCTGAAAGCGAAACTATCATGGCAGATAATATCTCCATACCTGCTGAAAGCAGCAAAATCAAGGTCATAGGGCAATCGGCCGATAAGCGTACTAAGGACGAAAGGTTAAAGACGGCGTGTGCCGAGTTCGAGTCGCTTTTTATCCATCAGTTATTAAAGATGATGCGTGGTGCCGTTCCTAAAACAGCTCTTTTTCATGGGGGGTTAGGCGAGGATATTTATACCTCTATGTTTGACCAGGAAGTGGCCAGGAAAATGGCTGAAGATAGGGGGATTGGCCTGGGGGAACAGCTTTATGAACAGGTTTCAGAGGCGGCAGCAAAGAACAGGAGAAGCGAAGTCCCGGGTTCAATCGGACGTGGGGGCCTGAAAGACAAATAAACTAATGGGGTAAACAAAGATGGCGACCAAAAGGGATGATCGTAACTTGCTTCTTCCCAAAGGAATATTTGAACTCCTGGAAAAAGAGGTGGGTTTTTACCGGGAACTTTTGAGGCTCCTGGACAAAGAACATGAGTGTCTGCATAGCCTGTCTGTAGAAGAACTCTGTGCGGTAAGCAAGGCCAAGGAAACAGAGATATTGAAGATAAAGGTAGTAGAGGAGAACCTGAAAGATATTACGGCCGGGCTTTTCAAAGATCACGGTTATGTGTCGGAAGACACCACAATAACCGCACTGATGGAGGTCGCCGATAAAAAGCAGGCCGGGATACTTAAGAATTATCTGGCCATTCTTACTGCCTTGAAGGGAGACATACGGGAGCGGAACGGCAACAACAAACGATTCATCGAGGAAACCCTGGAGGTTATAGAAGATTCCCTGTCCATTTTGGTGCCGCCCCGCAACGCTCCTTTTTATACTCCGCAGGGGAAGAATGTACGTTGTTCGTGTAATGCCAATGTCTTAAGCAGAGAGGTATAAGGTCATGAGCGGTGTAAATGCCGTACTAAGCATAGCCAGGACGGCCCTTCTTACCCAGCAGATGGCTATCGAGGTGACCAGCCATAATGTAGCCAATGTAAATACGCCGGGATACTCCCGCCAGCAATTGGTTATGGAGCCGAATAACTCCACCACAATAGGGTTAGGAGAGATAGGAACAGGCGTTCAGGGCCAGGCTATAATCCAGTACCATGACAAGTTCATGACCGCGAAGGTGAATCAGCAAGTGTCCACTATGACCGGTTTTGAGGCCAAGAAATCGAGCATGGCGGTTGTAGAAACGCTTTTTAACGAAACCACGGATGGAGGGCTTAATGAACTTTTAGGACAATTCTGGGCGGCCTGGCACGACTTGGGCAATAACCCTTCCGGTAAGGCCGAAAGGGCTACGCTGGTAGGGCGGGCCGAATTACTGGTCGATCACCTTCAGGGTCTGTACAGCGACCTGATGCGCCTCAGCACGGATATGGATATTAATCTCGACGCGGGGATTGAAGAGATCAATTCCCTTACCGGACAGATCGCGGATCTCAATGTGCAGATTATAGCGGCCGACCATGGTGTAGGCGCAGCCAATGATTTGCGGGATAAGCGTGACTATGTGGTGCAGCAACTGGCGGAGCTTATGGATATTAATTACTTTGAGATAGGCAGCGGCGCCTATACCATTATGTCCAATAGCGGGCATATCCTGGTGGAAACCGATAAGTCCTGGGACCTGGAACTGAATGGCGGCCAGGTTTACTGGATCAGCAGCACCGGGGCAGAGGTGGAGATAAGCAGCGGTGATGTGCAGGGAGGGAAATTAGGAGGCTGGTTGGCGGTCAAACAGGAGATTATCCCCGATGTATTGGACAAGGTGAATGACCTGGCCGAGTCTTTTATCAGAGAGGTAAACAGCCAACACAGTCAGGGTATAGGGCTGGTGCCGTTTACCACAGTGACCGGCGCTTATGCCTCCAGCGACAGCACTGAGGAGATAGGAACCAGCGACTCCGGGTTGCCTTTCTATGACGTGGTGCAGGACGGCTCCTTTAATTTGTGGTTGTATGACAGCAACGGCGACGTCATCGGGGGGGCAGCCAATAATATTGCGATAGACGCGGACGTGGGGGGCACCACATTGGATGCCCTTGCCACTGCAATCGACGGTATCTCCGGGATTGACGCATCGGTGAGCGGCGGAAAACTGACCATAAGTATTGATACCGGCGAAGAGGCCACGGCAGTTGGATTTGGTTTCTCTGATGATACCTCTTCTGTTCTGACGGCCCTGGGCATTAATACCTTTTTTGACGGCTATGATGCCGGGTCAATAGCCATTAACTCGGTTATCACCGATAATACGGATAACATTGCAGCGGGGACTATAGATTCAACAACAGGTGACTATAGCCTTGGCGATAATGAAAATGCCCTGGCCCTGGCCGACCTGCAGATTCAGGAGGTGGACATCGGCGGGCAGTCGGCAACCCTTGACGACTATTATAATTCCCTGGTGGGAGAAATCGGCATTACAGCCCGCGGGTATAACAGCGGCTATGATTTTAGCCGGAACATGGTTAATCAGTTGGGTCAGTTGCGTGATTCCGTCTCCGGCGTCTCTCTGGATGAGGAAATGACCAAATTAATCCAGTACCAACAGGCATACTCGGCTGCGGCCAAGTTAATCCAGTCCTCGGATGAGATGATGCAAACCCTTCTTTCTGCAAAATAGGAGTAATTAACCATGCGTATAACTATGAATAATATCTATGGTTCGATAATCAACAATCTGGATAAATTAGCCGATGATATGCATACATTAAATGAGACCATCTCCTCCGGCAGGAAATATACTACACTTTCCGATGATCCGGTGAGTTTGATCAGCGCCCTGGAAATACGGTCTATAATTGATGAAACGGAACAGTATGAGCGTAACGTCGACCATGGCATATTATGGGCAGATAATGCAGAGATTGCCTTGAGGCAAACGGATGAGGTCATATCCCGGGCCCGGGAGATAGCCGTTCAGATGGCTAATGCCACGGAGAGCGAGGCTACACGGGCCTCAGCGGCAATAGAAGTCGGGCACCTGATTGAACAGATAGTGGCCCTGGGAAATTCCCAGGTAGCCGGGGAGTATATCTTTAGCGGACAGAAGACGAATGTAGCTCCCTTTACCTATGATTCGATAGCGGGTACGGTTACCTACAATGGCGACGAGAACGACATAGACATTTGGGTGGGCCGCAACAACAGCGCGACCATCAATAAAAACGGCAAAGATGCCTTTATGGACGATGATGAAACATCCAACCTTTTTACCTATCTTATTGACTTAAAGGAGGCCTTGGAGGGCAACGACGTGAGCGGGATTCAGGACAGTCTCGGCAGCTTAAGCGATGCCGCTGATTATATCAATGAGAAGGTAGCCGATTTTGGGGCGAAATATAATAAATTGGATATGAAAAAATATATATACGCCGAGTTGGAATTAAGCAATACGGAGCGATTGTCCGATATAGAAGATACGGATTTAGCAGAGGCCATATTGAATCTGCAGACCAAGGAGGTTGCCTATCAGGCGGCCCTGACTGCGGCCTCAAAGGTTATGCAACTCAGTCTTGTTGACTTTTTACGATAACGGGTGATTTTCTCACCATGGAGGGTGAATGCTGGTCTTAACGAGGAAAAAAGGCGAAAGCATTATTATCGGCGATGATATTCGTGTCTATGTAGTGGATGTAAAGGGGAAACAGGTCAGATTAGGGATAGAAGCCCCTCCCCATGCTACGGTACACCGTGAGGAAGTCTATAGAATTATTCAACTTGAGAATCAGTATGCGGCGCGGGAGGCGCCACTTGATTTGAGTCAGGCTTCAAATGTCTGGAAAGAAGAAAAAGAAGGCGGTAAGAATGAAAACTGAGACTAACCTGAAATTAAAATCGGTTGACGAAGAGCAAAAGATAAAACTTAAGACCACAAGATTCGGTGAGATTGAAGTACCCGGGGGAAATGTCATACATATGCCCGGCGGAGTCCTGGGTTTTCCGGGCTATAAGGATTACATCCTGATACCACACAAGGAGAATTCACCTTTCTTATGGTATCAGTCGTTAGACGACCCTGCCCTGGCTTTTGTAGTTATTAACCCCCTTATATTCAAGCCGGATTATGATGTCCCGGTAAGCCCTGCACTTATGGAGGGCCTCGGTGCGGAAAAGGTCGAAGAACTGGAATTGCTGGCTATCGTGACCATACCTAAAGACCGGCCTCAAGACATGACCGTCAATCTGCTGGGGCCGATCGTTATCAATCCGGCCAGGAGACTGGCCAAACAGATTGTGCTGGATCCGGAACGTTACAGCACCAAGACCCCGATCCTGCCGCAGAAGACATAAGATTTTTTGTAACAATTCAGCATGTTGAAAATGCATGATAAAAAGTGCAAAGAAACAAAACATATCAAATCAGGAAGAAGAGGGCTTGAAAGAATTCAGGAAGGTGTTTGAATCAGGAACTCAGGAAATCAGGAAAGTATTTTTGAAAAATTGATTTTCAGCAGTTCGGCTTCTGGTTGCTCTGTTCTTTCATGAGTTCGTGAGTTCCTGATTAAAGTGAGATTTCTGCATCTTCTTGTCATGAGTTTTCGCTCCGGCGAATCTGCCTATGTCACGACCTGAGTTCCAGATAATAGCTTTTTTTGAATGTAGGACGGTTTCAAACACCTGAATTTTATAATACCGGATGATACAAAATTAAAAGCCGGAGAAAAATCTCCGGCTTTTAACGGGGAGGAGGAGGGGATGCTAACTATGCGAGGTCCTGGATCAGGTTTGAGACCATCTTGTTGGCAATTTCCCGGGCATCGACCCTGTACTGGCCGCTTTCGATCTTCGATTTCAGCTCTTGTATCTTTTCGGCACGAACATCCGGGGTATTTTTCAACACTTCTTGTATTTTTTGGATATCCCGGGATGCCGCGGAGAGTTCCACTTTATCCGTAGCCTGGGGCTGTTCGGCGACAGGTTGCTTTTCTTTTTCAACCTGCCTGGTTTCCTGCGCAGCCTGGTTATTTTGTACGTATTGAGCTACATTTTCTTTGGCGTTAATGTCTGTTATCTTCATCTCAGGTTCTCCCTCAAGCCATGTTTTCTTGTACTACTAGTTCAGTAAGTTCGAAAAGCCTTTTTTGCAGGTATTCGGAATCTTCAAAACTGAGGCATTTTACTACTTCTCGGTCTTTCTCGTCAATTACTTTAAAAATAATATTTGATCCGGTTTCCTCTTCCTGGATATCCAGCGGCCGGCCGTATTCCTGGCTCAACTTGTTCAGAATTTCACGTTCGAAACCACTCCAATTCTGCTTATGGGTAAGCCTGTCAATCACTTCAGACGCTATGTCTTTAATGACCTGCCGTTTCTTGGCTTCTGCAGATATAGAGATACGGTCCAACTGTTCCTGTTCCTCAGTTCGCTGGACCTTGTTCGGATTGTGGGTACGACTAATTTGCCGGCCGTAGGCCCTTATTACATTTTGAATATGGTAGTTGGTTATAGTCATGTATAGCTCACCTTTCAATCCTCTTATCGGCAGTTCCTTTAATAACTTTAAAAGGATTCCAGGGCATTTGCCATTTCTTTGATCTTGTGCTATAAATAGGATTAAAGATGGCTGATAATCAATCGCTACCCATTTCACTACGTTCTTATGTAGGGGCGCCGGTCCTGCCGGTGAATTTAAATCCCTCCCCAAGGGGATATATCCCACCTGCCGCTAATTCAGAGAATAAAAGCACGCCTGCTCCCGGTGTTGATTTTAATCGCAGGAATTATTTCCTGGTTTCGGCATACTTTATTAAGGCCTATCAGCGACAGGTTGAATTGGCCGAACAAGGATCACAAGTAGACAACGTCAATCTATTCGCCTGATTTTTTCTCTTTCTTGCTGTCCCTGACCGGCTTTGCTTGTTTTTTTCGCCTAATTTGTGTATATAACTCCTCGCAGTGAAAGAGCTACGTGATGACCGATACTGTTTTGCCTGTGGACCGGAAAATCCTATTGGCCTTAAGATAGTCGTTGACTACACGGGAGGCGGAGCGGTAAGCGCACTCACCTTGCAAAGAGTGCATGAAGGCTGGGCGAATGTTATACACGGGGGGATAATCTCAACCATCCTTGACGAAATTATGGCCCACGCCGTATATTATCATATCGGTCCCGGAGTAACCACAAGTCTTAAGGTGGACTTCAAATCTCCCCTCGCCCCGGGTGAGACCATTATAGCCAGAGGTTGGATAAAGGAAAAGAGGAGTCGGGCGGCTATAGCGTCGGCGGAGATAACTACTGAAAAAGACCGGCGACTCATAGCCAGCGGCGAGAGTTATTTTATCCTGCTTTCGCGCAAAAATAAGGAGAAGGGTTATGCTTGAATTAAAGGATTTATGGGTTGAGGTCGAAGGCCGGCCAATCCTTAAGGGTGTAAACCTCAAAATTGAGCAGGGAGAAACCCACATCTTGTTCGGTAAGAATGGTTCCGGTAAGACAACTCTCCTTTTGACTCTTATGGGTTTTTCCCGGTACAAGATTATAAACGGCGCTATAATTTTCAAAGGGCAGGACGTCACCGCCTTTTCCCCCCATGAACGGGCCAAATTAGGTATAGGCATCTCTTTCCAGAGGCCACCTACCTTACATGGTGTGCGTCTGCGGGATATGTTGGCCGTTTGTGGCAACGGCAGCGGCCGGGGCGAGATATTGGCTACACAATACAATTTTGCCGATTTTCTGGACCGCGAGGTGAACCTTGGTTTTTCCGGCGGAGAGATCAAAAAGAGCGAGCTGCTGCAACTCCTGACGCAGGATCCGGATCTCGTCCTCTTAGACGAGCCGGAGTCCGGTGTGGATGTCGAAAACTTAAATGTCATCGGCCAGATGATCAAGGAACTCCTGCAGAAAAAACTCAAGCGACACCGGCAGAAATCCGGCCTTATTATCTCTCATACCGGTTTTATCCTGAATTATCTGGAAGCAGACAAGGGGCACATACTCCTTGAGGGCAAGATTCATTGTCAGGGCAACCCCAGGGAGATGTTTGAAGAAATACAAAAATGTGGTTATGAGGAATGCGCAAGATGCAGAAGATAGAAGAGAAGGCAAAAAAGGCCCTGAAGAAAAAAGCCACTTACGGGGAAGACATAGAACTGGAAAAATTTATCAGGCAGGCCGAGCCTGTCTCTTATACTAATCTTGACCCGGAAGAGCAAAAAAGACTCCATCAGACCGGTCTCGATTTGAATGGACAAGGGCATTCAGGCGCGTTTTTTCAATCGGATTGTTCTGTTGTCCACTGTCAGTCAACTTACAAGGGGCTGGAGGTATTGCCTATTAAAGAGGCTGCCAAGGTCTATGAAAAGATTAAAGATTACTGGTGGCAGGCAGTAAGCGTCGATACGGACAAATATACGGCAGCCTCGGAACTTGATCTGGACAATGGGTATTTTATCCGCGCCCTTCCCGGAGAAAAGGTCATTTATCCGGTACAGGCCTGTCTCTATATCCGCAAAGAAAAATTCGCCCAGCATTTGCACAATATCGTGGTGGCCGAAGAAGGCTCCGAATTGCACATCATCACCGGATGCGCCACCTCTCCTCATCTGGTCTCCGGCCTGCATATCGGCGTATCTGAATTTTACATCAAAAAAGGGGCCAAGCTTACCTTCACCATGATCCATAACTGGGGTGAGGACGTCTATGTACGCCCTCGCTCCGGCGTCATCATCGAAGAAGACGGCGTCTTTATTTCTAATTATATCTCGCTCAGGCCGGTAAGGTCCCTGCAGACCTATCCTTCGGCCACTCTGGCCGGCCGGGGGGCTGTAGCCCGTTTTAATTCCATACTGGTAGCTCCGCCGGGCAGCGAACTTGATATCGGGGCCAAGGTCACTTTAAAGGCACCCGAAGCAAGGGCTGAGATTATCTCTCGGGCTATATCCACCGGCGGAAAAATTATTGCGCGTGGGCTCCTGGTGGGTGAAGTGCCCGGCATAAAGGCGCATCTGGAATGCAAGGGACTGATACTCTCTGAAAAAGGGATCATCCGGGCCATACCTGAACTGGAGGGTCAGGCCTCCGGCGTCGATATGTCGCACGAAGCGGCAGTAGGAAAGATCGCTCAGGAAGAGATTGAGTATCTCATGGCCAGAGGACTAAGCGAAGAAGAGGCTACTTCCACCATTGTCCGGGGATTTCTAAACGTGCAGATAGACGGGTTGCCTGCGGAATTGCAGGCTGAGATAGAGGCCGCTGTTAAAGAAAGCGAAAAAGCTTTGATCTGAAGAACCGCCTCCGGCGGTTCATTTCAGATGCTTCAACCGCTGCTGCAACTTTTTGCAGTGCGCACGGCGATATCCTCCGGAGTGGCAGGACGGACTTCTTCTACTGAAATACGGGCATAAATTGGATGGTTGGCGCCGAGATACTGGCCTTTAGGGATTACGATTTCAAAGCTCTCTCCCTCTTTAGTCCCTAACAGCTTTTCTTCTATGGCCGGGATAATGCGGTCGTATCCGATCAGCAACTTGGCCCGGTAAACGTTAAGTTTCTCCTCCGGGTCTGTATTTTCCTCAAAGCGCACCGTATATTTTATAACTACATGGGTATTAGGTCCTACTGTCAGCATTATTGCTCCTTACTTCACGCTTCTTATATCAATCTTCAGTGCTCTCTAATCTTGAACCATGAACCTTGGAACCTTGGACCTGGATAGTTACTTTTTACCACGCAGAATCTCGCCGATTTTGTTTATCACCTCATCCGGTTCAGGGAAAAATCCCAAGGCCTTTTTCGAAAATAGAATCTCGCCGTCAACCCGTACATCAAAGACGCCCCCATCGCCCTTTATGAGGACAGGTTCTATATTAAAGGCCTCCTTAATCTTATCCGCCAGCCTGGCGGCTCTGGGGAGGTAGTTTCATCTGCCGCAGTACTCGATCACAATCTCCATATATTGTCCTCTTATGTATAAGTCATTATAAAAAATCCGGGTCTTATGCAAGCAAAATCTGATAGATTTTTCATCTCAGCGAACAAATCCTCTCTAGATACATTATTATATTTTAACCCGCTTAACAAATTTTTCGACCAAAACCCGCCATTCCTTTAATCTCAAGGCGTAAAGTAAAAAGCAATATGAAAGCCCGGCAAGGGCTATAGTAATCGAAAGGGAGAAAAGCTCTGCATGGAGGCCATGTCCCCAGATGCCTTCAAGCCACCCGTGTACATAATATACGATCAGGCCCATAGCCGCCGAGGCCATAAGCACCCTGGCCAGAGACTTGAAAAGATAGCCCAGGGCATAGCCTTCCACCTTTCTATACAGGATAAGGCTTAGGAACACAAAGTTCATAATCATAGTGATTGATGTGGAGAAGGCGATGGCCTTGTGCTGGAAGTGATTTATAGTAAGGGTGACCACCAGGATATTGACCGCTACGGCCATAAAACTCGCTATAACCGGGTACTTTGTATCGTCCAGGGCATAAAAGACCGGTACGATGATCTTTACCGCGGCATAGGCAAAAAGACCGATGGCGTAAAAAGATAGTGCCTCGGCTGTGCGCAGGGTATCATAACCGGTGAAACGCCCGTGCTCGAAGATTAACCCTATAATCGGCTTGGCGAGTATTATCAGCCCGCAGGATGCCGGTATGGTCAGGGCAAAGGCCATGACCAGAGCGGAAAGATAAGCGCCTTTAAGCTGGGCTAAATCCTTATTGGAGGCATGGCGCGAGACCACCGGCAACGTGGCAATGGAAATAGCCACTCCAAAGACTCCGATCGGAAACTGCATCAGGCGGAAGGCGTAATTAAGCCAGGAGACACTTCCTTGCTCACAACTGGCCGCAAAGTAGGTATTTATAAAGATATTGATCTGGGTAGCAGAAAGCCCGATAATAGCCGGAATCATAAGCTTGATTACCCGGCGCAGGCCTTCGTCCCGGAAAGAAAGCAGGGGGTTCAGGTGGAATCCTACCCTGTGGAGGGACGGCAGTTGTATGGCGAGCTGCAGGAATCCTCCTATAAGCGTGCCCACGGCCATGCCCACGATAGCAGGCTGACCGAAACGAGGAAAAACAAAGGCCAGGATTACGCCGCTGACAATGGACCCCAGGTTAAAAAAGGCAGAGGACATGGCCGGGATAAAAAAATACCCCTTGGTGTTAAGCATGCCCATCACTGCTGCAGCAAGCGAGACCAGGATAAAGAACGGGAACATGATGACGGTCATGTCCCAAGTCAGGGCAATTTTCCCCGGTATCCTGGAAAAATCAGGGGCCATCAGCATTATGATGTCCCCGGCAAAAAACATCCCGATTAATGTTAAAGCGCCTACGATAATAAAAAGGGCGGTCAGGACGTTGTTGGCCAGCCGCCAGGTCTCCTTGGGGCCTTTTTTCTGGTCATAATCGGTAAAAACGGTAACAAAGGCCGAGCTTAATGCGCCCTCGGCAAAGAGATCGCGCAGAAGATTGGGAATGCGGAAGGCCACGACATAGGCATCGATGAAATAACCGGCCCCGAAAAGGCCCGCCAGTACCTGTTCCCGGATGAGGCCCAAGATGCGGCTGGCGAAGACCGCCACGCTGACCGATCCGGCCGAACGGGCTATCTGAGCCGTGTCTGTTTCTTTTAATTTCGGATTTTCCGCCTGGGCGGATTTGCCTGTGGCATGACGGATTTCGGATTTCGAATTTTCCTTTGACATAAGCCTTTAATGTACCCTTATTTCTTTAGGGTCTTCGCCTAATCGAACGGGTGGGTAATTTTTTACTTCTCTCTATTCCCCTCTTTGGAAAAGAGCTTGCTATATTCCAGAGGGGACGGGAAAGCTTTAAAAAGGCTATACTCCTTTTTGCAAACGATAGCCAGTTGGTAAAAACCAACTTAAAGAAAGGAGCATA
>JBFMFO010000010.1:0-92680 GCA_040754095.1 Thermodesulfobacteriota bacterium
GCGACAAAGTGACGAGTGAAACGATAAAGAAATATATACAGTACCATAGACATGAAGAAAAAAATCCTAAGCAGTTAAGATTTGACTTCTAATGCCCCGTGCGGAAGCACGGGGTTCTTTACTTTATCGGCAATAGTAGTGGCGGCGGCAGGCGATTTTGACTGGATGAGAGACCTTAACACCAGGGCTGAGGCTGATTTGTCAGGATTCAGGGCGAGACTTGCCGCTCGCTTTAATATAGGCGACGCTCAGGTCAAGGTCGTACTCAGCAATGTGGAAAGACCCGCGGATGCCTATATGATACTCCGTTTTGGAGAAATGTCGGCAAGGCCGATAGATTACGTTATGGAGAGATACAGGGCCGAGAAAGGCAAGGGCTGGGGTGTGCTTGCGAAGAGCCTGGGCATCAAGCCGGGATCAAGAGAATTCCATGCCCTGAAGCGCGGCCACGATATTGACGATTACAGCGGTAAGGGTAAGAACAAAGGCAAAGATAAAGGTAAGTGCAAAAATAAAAGTAAGGGCAAAGGCAGAGACTGATTGCCCCTCCGATTACAGCAACTTTTATGTTGACTCCCAGAATTCTGCGCCTTGATATTTCACATAATATGTGGACACAGGAGGAGGACGACTATGAAACGCAATGTGACCCTTGCTCTGGATGAAGAGCTTCTTCATAGAGCCAGGATAATATGTCAAAAAAAGAGAACAACTCTGACCCAGGTTATCCGGGATCGATTGGAAGACTTAGTTCGCCAGGATGAAGAGTACCAGAGCGCCATGGAACGAATCATTGCCCGAATGAAAGAACGACCTATCAAAGTCGGAGAAAAGACCTGGACCAGAGAGGAACTTCATGCGCGATAGCCTATTTTTTGATACCAATTGTTTCCTTAATTTTTGTTTTCGATTTTTGTCCCTTTTCCCCGTGCGTCAGCTTTCCCCACGGTATTTTTGAGGGGTGAAGCCGTATTTCTTTATTCTTAACCCCAGAATTCTCTCCGTAGTGCCGAGAAGCCGGGCGGCAGCGGCAATGTTGCCCCCGGTGCTCTTTAAGGCATCTATCATGAGTTCCTTTTCTACGTTTCTCAGAACCGAATCCAGAGACTTCGAGGGCATGCTGTCCGATTCCTCGGCGGTCTGAAGGGTAGGCGGGAGATGGATACTTCGCAAGGCAGGTTCATTACAGAGGAGGACGGCCCGTTCGATACAATTCTCAAGTTCCCGCACGTTGCCCGGCCAGTGATAGCGCATAAGCGTGTCTATGGCTGGGGTTGATATCCTCCGTATGTCCTTATTATATTTTTGGGTGTACTTCTCCAGAAAAAAATCGGCCAAAAGGGAAATGTCAGTTTTCCTCTCCCTTAAAGGGGGCATGTAAATAGGGAAGACATTGAGCCGGTAGTAGAGGTCTTCTCTGAATACGCCATTTTTCAGGGATTCTTCAAGGTTGAGACTGGTGGCGGTTATGATGCGGACGTCAATTTTTATTGTCCTGGTCCCGCCCAACCTGACTAATTCCTTTTCTTGCAGCACCCGCAGGAGCTTGACCTGGGCGGAAAGATTCAGCGTGCCGATCTCGTCCAGAAAGAGGGTCCCTCCGTCCGCCTGTTCAAATTTTCCAGTGTGTGCGTGCGCGGCCCCGGTAAAGGCCCCTTTCTCATGCCCGAAGAGCTCGCTTTCCATGAGGGTTTCGGGTAAGGCCCCGCAGTTGACCTTTATAAAGGGCCCATCCGCCCGGAGGCTATTATAATGTATGGCATTGGCCACAAGTTCCTTGCCCGTACCGCTCTCCCCGCGGATAAGCACCGTGGCGTCGCTCTGTGAGACGCGCTCTATCATTTCAAAGACTTCCCGCATCCGGTTGCTCGTGCCCACAATATTGTAAAGACTGTAACGTTCCTTTAATTTTTCTTTCAGGGTTATGTTTTCATTTCGCAGACGGTTCCTTTCCTCTTCCATCATCTGGCCGATGGTTATGGCCTGGGCCAACATAGAAGCGATGATAGTCAGGAGTCTGAGATCTTCCTCAAATGAGACCTCTTCACTGAAGAGACGATCTACACTTAACGCACCATGGACGACGGCCCCTACTTTTATAGGCACACAGATAAAAGAGATGTTGTCTTTGTGGATGTCCCCCCGCGCCTTGGTGCGGTTTAAAAATAGTGGTTCCTTCCCGACGTGGGGAATGATGACCGGTTCGCCGGTTTGCACTACTTTTCCCGTTACACCCTCTCCGATCCTATATCGTCCTCTTTCCCTTTCCTCCCCGGTGAGCCCGTGCGCTACCTCGATAGTAATTTCATGGGTATCAGGACTGAGCAGGGTTATGGTCCCGCGCGACATCCCCAGGCGCAGATGGAGGGTTTGCAGAATAAGCCCCAGGGCCTGCTTTGGATCTAAACTTGATACCAATGCCTGGCTGATCTCATAGAGAGCGGTTAATTCCTGTACCTTTCTCTCCAGAGCGGCAGGAGAGTCATTACGCTTCATGTCATTTTTAGTTGAGTTCATACCTGTGCGCGAGTGGATATCTACGGCCATAACCAAAGGCCTTGGTGGTAATCTTCAGACCCGGCGGGGACTGATGTCTTTTGTGACTGTTGGGGATAGATAGTGGGGTTAATCCGGGCCATTAGCCTGTTCTTTTATGCCCTTCTAATCTGAAAAGCAGGGCCTTTTTAATCTCTTCGCATTGTTCCGGATGATATATTTTTTGTCCATACAAGTCCCGCACATAGAATACATCCACCACCTGGTCCACCTTGGTGGATATCTTGGCCGATCTGATGTCCAGCCCCATATCAAACAGCGTCCTGGCAAGTGAGTAGAGGAGCCCGGGGCGGTCATTTGTATAGACTTCAATAACCGTGTAGAAGTCCGAGCTTTCATTGTCGATCACTACTTTTGATGAACGTCCGCGTTTTTTAGCCTGAAGTGATAACGGCGTCGTCTTTTCGGCCAGTCGATAGTCAAATGAGAGCCTTCCGCTCAACGTCTTTTCCAGGTCTTCTGCGACCCTTTTCCATCTTATTTCACCTGAAAATCCCCCCGTGTCCCCCTTTTCCAAAGGGGGAATAAGATGTACCCCCCCTTTACTAAAGGGGGGTAAGGGGGGATTATTTTCATTGTCCTTTGTATCGCCATGCAACATGTGTGCTTCATCGGCGGGTTCTTCGATAAGTTCTCTAACCTGAAAGATATCTACCGCTATTCCATCGCCCCAGGTAAAAATCTGTGTCCCAAGGACATCGAGGTCGTTTAAGGCCAACACCCCTGAGATCTGCGCAAAGAGTCCGGGCTTATCTTCGGCCAGGACGGTCAGCTCCCGGAAACTATTTTTTGCTTCTATAAACAGGGCAAATTTCTTATCGCTAAGCTCCCGGGCTAATTGAAGATGCCTTAGAATCTTGTGCGGTGCTACAGTAAGGAGATAATCTCCCGGCATGTTCTCTATGTGCTTCGACACGGCAAGATTCTTTAGCTCCGGCGTTAAACCGTCTTTGACCCGGGCCAGGACTTTTCGTATCCTTGCTGTAGTCTGTGGAGTGGCTAATTCGCCTCGTTGCAGGATGTGTTTGATTTTGAGGTAAAGCTCATCCACCAGAGCCGCTTTCCAGGCTGTCCAGGCCAGGGACCCGGTCGCCTTGGAATCGGCTATGGTCAGAAGATAAAGCATATTAAGCCTTTTTATATCCTGAATCTTTTGGGCGCATTCCACGATAATCTTTTCATCTTCCAAATCCCGGCGCGTGGCTATCTCAACGAGAAGAAGGTGATGGCGGACGACAAAAACCATATCACGAATAACATCCTCCTCCAGACCCATTCTTCCGGCGATCTTCGGGATCAAATCCGCCCCTTTTTCGGCATGGTTATGGCCCATACCCTTGCCGATATCATGTAGCAGCGCGGTTAGAAAGAGGTACTCGGGCCTGTCTATCTCAGCAAAGGGGTATTTATCTTCTTCCCGCATGAGGCTTAATTCCAGGAAGGTCAACAGGGAGTGTTTATCCACCGTGTAAATGTGATAGGCATCATGTTGAACCTGACAGCGAATATTCTCAAATTCAGGTATATAGAGGGCCAGGAGGCCGGTTTGAAGCATAACCTCCAGTTGTTTGAAGGCGGGTAACCCCAGCTTCATAAGGTTGAGCATAGACCGGCTGGTCCGGCGGGAAGAACGGAATGAGTCGTTGACCAGGCAGAGGTTATCTCTTATGAATTGGCCGGCCTGCGGGTGAATTCCTGCGCCGTATCTCGCTGCGTATTCAAAGATCTTCAGCAGCAGATAGGGTTTTTTGATTAAGACCTCGGGCCTGTCTATCCTTATTTCTCCCTTGTAAATAGATACGCCTTTTTCCAGGATACGATCGGGTAAGGCCACGGTTTTGGCATGAGGCTTGATCTTTAAGGCATGTAATATACGGTCAAAAAACAAAGAGGATATATATTCAATATTCGAGGCATGCAGGTAGAATTCCCTCATAAGTCCTTCTACTTCCAGAAAATCCGCTTTTGCGGCAAATCCAAGTGCGCCGGCCATGTCTTCCTGATATTCAAAACAAAGTTGATCGTTTTTTCTGCCGCTGAGGATATGAAGCCGGTTTCTTGTCCGCCACAGAAAATCAAGGGACTGCTTCAGGGATGTACGGTCATTAGGAGAGAGAAGGGCGGCATTGACCATTTCCTCCGGGGTGGACAGATTAAAGAGGGCCTTGGCCGTCCATAGTATGCTATGGTAATCCCTCAGGCCACCCTTTCCCTCCTTGATATTCGGCTCCAGGAGGAAGGCCGCCTCGCCGTATCTCTGATATCTTTTCTGATTTTCTATCAGGATATTTTCTAAAAATTTTTTCCTTTGTCCTTCGATAATCCTTTCATGGAATCTCTTTTTGAATTCTCCAAAAAGCTCTCTGTTTCCGGCCAGGCAGCGCGCGTCCAGAAAAGCTGTCTGGGTATGAAAATTTTCCCGCGCGATGTCGATGCAGTCCGTTACGGTCCTGACGCTGTGGCCGATCTCCAGGCCGGCATCCCAGAGGGGATAAAATATCTCTTCGGACACAAAGTCTATCACCGGGTCTGATCCCCGGGCGCAGAGAATCATTAAATCGATATCAGAGTAGAGCGCCAGTTCGTTTCTGCCATAGCCGCCGACAGGGACAAGGGTTATGGCACGCAGGCTTCCCGTATGGCTTTTTTGCCATTTTCTCTCTGCCTGGTAGAATACGGAGACCAGGAAGACATCAGTTATTACCGATAATTCACGAGCCGCTTCCCTGCCCGGGGGCTGTGGGTCTTGCGAATTCCTTATGGCCTCGCGCTGGTCTTTAAGATGCCTGATATGCTCCTTAAGTGACTTTTCCATTGGCCTCAGACAGCATCTTTACCCTTTTCTCCTGTCCTGATCCGAATCACCTCATCTATGGAATAGACAAATATTTTGCCGTCACCGATTTTTCCAGTCTTGGCGCTCTTTATAATAGTTTCCACTACCCTTTCGACCATCACATCATCAATGACCACCTCGATCTTGATCTTGGGCACAAAATCCACCACGTATTCCGCCCCGCGATAGACCTCCTTATGACCCTTTTGACGTCCAAAACCCTTCACTTCGGTAATGGTCATGCCCTTTATTCCGATTTGGCTTAGGGCATCCTTTACCTCGTCAATCTTAAACGGCTTAATAATCGCTTCTATCTTTTTCACGGCCTCCTCCTGAGCGCTTGGTCTTTATAGGTTGTACGCTGTTTCGCTATGCTGGGTGAGGTCAAGCCCGCTCACTTCGTCCTCAGGGCTGACCCGCAGGCCCATTATCCAATCCAGAGCCTTCAATATGATAAGGGACATGATAAAGGCATAGCCGATGGTTACAATAACCGAGAGGGCCTGGATGCCCAGTTGGCCCGGATTGCCGAAGAAAAGGCCGTTTGCGCCGGCCGCATTGACGGCCTTGTCCGCAAAAAGTCCGGTAGCCAGGGCCCCCCATGTGCCGCCCACACCATGGATGCCTACTACGTCCAGGCTGTCATCATAGCCTAATCCGGTTTTTATGACGATGGCAAAGTAGCAGAGAACTCCGGCTACCATTCCGATAATAAGGGCCGCCGGCAGGCCGACAAAACCGCAGGCCGGGGTGATGCCTACCAGGCCGGCCACGGCCCCGCTCGCCGTTCCCAGGGTAGTAGGCTTGCCGCGGTATATCCATTCTACGATCGTCCAGGTCAAGGCCGCTGAGGCTGCTGCCGCGTGCGTGGTAACAAAGGCATTGACGGCCAAAGGGCCGCAGCTAAGGGCGCTCCCGGCATTGAAACCAAACCATCCGAACCACAATAAGGCGGCGCCCAGTATGGTCATGGGCAGGTTATGGGGATGCATGGGTTCTGTGCCATAGCCTTTTCTTTTCCCAATGAGCAAGGCCGCAGCCAGGGCAGAAGCGCCGGAGCTGATGTGAACGACCGTTCCTCCGGCAAAGTCCAAAGCCCCAAGGTTGCGTATCCATCCGCCTATTCCCCAGACCCAGTGGCAGATGGGGTTATAGACCAGGGTCACCCATAATATGGTGAAAAGCAAAAATGCACTGAACTTCATACGTTCCGCAAATGCGCCGGTAATCAGGGCCGGGGTTATTACTGCAAACATCCCCTGAAAGATCATGAAGGCAAGATGCGGTAGCGTTTCAGAATAACCGGCAAAAGATGACAACCCCACGCCGTTCAACCCGAACCAATCCAGGCCCCCGGTCACCCCTCCCATATCCGGGCCGAAGGCCATGCTATACCCCCAGAGTATCCATTCTACGCTGATCAGCGCAAGTATCACGAAACTTTGCATAATAGTCCCCAGGACATTTTTGCCCCGGACCATGCCCCCGTAGAAGAGCGCCAGCCCCGGGGTCATAAACATGACCAGGGCTGCCGAAAGCAAAACAAACATAGTATCTACAGAATTAACCATAAACTACTACCTTTCCCTTTCAATGGTTTTGATTGAGAATAAAAGCACCATCCATGCCATCCTAAAAAAAGTAGCAGAAACAGAGAATTAAGTTTTTGTCGGGTGGTTGTTCATCAAATATTTTTTACAGTTTTGTGCTAATAGCAGCGCATTTTTTACAAAATTGTAATGAACATGCATAGCGAGCGCATTCCCCGCTGCTTGCGGCGGGGTTAGCGAGCGAATACGATGCGTTTTACCTTGCATACGGAGATTCCCCGTAGCTTGCGGCGGGGAGCTTCAATGCCTGCCCGTTGCATTCAGGAGAGACTGTCTTTGCTTTTTTTCTGGGGGGCTTGCCTTGTGGGCGGCAGGGGAGGGCGGTCGGGCGCAGAGATATGTCTTGAGATTTAACTTACCTTGAACTGTTTTGGGTCCAGTCCATACTTGTGAATCTTGTAGTTCAGAATACGCAGGCTCGTATCCAGGTATTGAGCCGCCTGGGACTGATTGCCCCTGGTCTCTTTTAATGCCTCTATAATCATCTCTTTCTCAGTGTTATCCACCGCTTCGGCCAGGGAGAGGCGACTATGGGTCCTGGAGCTGCCCGGCGTCTGCAACGTCGGAGGAAGATGGTAGCTTTTTATAACCTCTTCATCACAGACCAGGATGGCCCTTTCCATGCAGTTTTGAAGCTCCCGAACGTTGCCCGGCCAGTGGTATTGCATGAGCATGTCAATAGCCGGTGTGGAAATACGGCGGATATTTTTATTATTTTCGCGGCAGAACCTTTCTAAAAAGTGTTCGGCCAGGAGCAGAATATCGGTTCTCCGTTCCCTTAATGGCGGTATATGGATGGGAAAGACATTGAGGCGGTAGTAGAGGTCTTCCCTGAACGTTCCTTTGCTGAGCGCCTCTTCAAGATCCTTATTGGTCGCGGCAATTATCCGAACGTCACAGTGAATCGTTTGCGTGCCGCCCAGGCGCTCGAATTCGTGCTCCTGGATGACGCGCAGCAACTTGACCTGAATGTTCTGGCTGAGTTCGCCCACTTCATCCAGGAATATAGAGCCTCCTTCTGCCAACTCGAAGCGTCCCTTTTTTTGATGGATGGCCCCGGTAAAAGCGCCTTTCTCATGGCCAAACAGTTCGCTTTCAATGAGGGTTTCCGGCAAGGCCGAGCAATTGACCTTGATAAATGGTTTATGGGCCCGGCGACTATTATAGTGGAGGGCATTGGCCACCAGTTCTTTGCCGGTGCCGCTCTCCCCCCGGATGAGTACCGTAGCGTTGCTTCCGGCCACCCTGGAGATCATCTCATAGACCTCCTTCATCCGGCTGCTGTTTCCCACGATATGGGAAATACTGTACTTGTCAGTCAGCCGGTGCCTCAACTCCAGATTTTCGTTGATCAGGAGTTCCTTTTCTTTCTCCATCGTCTGTATCTTGGTTACTGTCTGGGCAATCAGGGAGGAAATGATGGTCAGAAGTCTCAGGTCTTCATCTAATGAGACATCTGTCTGGAAGAGCCTGTCCACACTTAAGGCCCCTACCGTTTTCCGGGCGGCCTTTATCGGCACACAAATAAAGGAGATATCCTGCTTGGCCAGATCCCCCCGGGAGCGGGTTCGATTAAGAAATAAGGGTTCTTCACTGATTCTGGGGACAACCATAGGCTCTCCGGATTCCACTACCTTGCCGGTGATCCCTTCACCTAGTTTGTATCTGCCGCGCCTGCGGGCCTCGGCAGTCAATCCATGCGCCACTTCAATCTGGAGTTCGGCGGTCATGGGATTGAGAATGGTAATTGTACCCCTGGTCATACCCAGTTTTTTTGCCAGTATGTCGAGGGTGCTATGCAGAGAGGCCCTCAGGTCCAGAGAGGCGCCTAAGGCCCTGGCAATCTCGTAGAGGCAAGTAAGCTCCCCTATCTCACGACTCTTTTCTTTTCGGTGGACCATGATTTGCGCCGGACTTGTTAAGTATTGAAGTTCCCCGCAGCAAGCTGTGGGGAATCTCCGTATGTAAGGTAAAAAGCATAGTATTCGCTCGCTTCCCCCGCCGCAAGCAGCGGGGGAAGCGCTCGCTATGCATGTTCAGCCTTCTGCCGTCAGCAGCGCGTTTATATCCGCGCCTATTGTCCTGCTGAGAGCTGACAACTGAGCGCCGACCGCTTAGTATGCATACATGTTCCCATAGGGTCGGTGTGAGAAAGGCACTACTTTTTTAAACGGCACGGATAATACCTTTCGTAGATCGATATTCAGATCGTCGCAGTATTCCTTAAGATACATTTTAAGATTTTTTTGGTCCTCGCTGTCTAACTCTTTGGGAATCAGCCCAAATCCCAGTTGATGAGGATCGACCTCGCCCCGGACGTATATAACCCCGCCGTGCATGCCGGTGCCCATAAAGATACCCGCTATAGGTTTGGCGGCATCCTGGCTGAACATACCCAGTAGGATGATTACTCCTCCAGCCATGTATTCACCAAGAAAATCTCCGGCCTTGCCGCCGATAACGATCACCGGGATCTTGTCCTGGTAGGCCTTCATGTGGATACCGACGCGGTAACCGGCGTCGCCTTTGATATGAATTCTCCCGCCCCTCATCCCATAGCCTACGACATCTCCCGCCATGCCTTCGACGACGATCTTGCCGTCGTCCATGGTGTTGCCCACTCCGTCCTGGGCATTGCCGTGCACTACGACGTGTGGTCCCTTCATAAAGGCCCCCAGGTCCTGTCCCGGAACGCCATAGACCTCCATGCTGATTTTTTTGCTTATGCCGTCCGCGAGGTAACGCTGGCCGTTGATATTTCTCAGGATAAAATTTTCCTCTCCATTCCCTACGGCCTTTCTTATCATATCGTTTAAGTCTTTATAGTAAATTCCCTGTGCGTTAATTTCCATAGGGTTCTCTGCCTTGCCTCTCATAAAAATTACCTTGCTCCGGCACAGGCCGGGCTTAACCTAGCCCGCTTTTTCGTTGCGGAAGCGCTCTTGTCCATAGTTACAATAACCGGTTCTCCGGCCTTGGGTGCCCAGACCTTTTCCGGATCAGGGCAGATGGCCCGGATAGCCGATTCTTCGCTGGCCATATAAACCGTATCCCCCTTGACGGCAGCTAGCAGAGGACGTAATTTTACCCGATCATTAAGGCCCACCAGACCTCCGTTATAGGCAAAGAGGATGGCAAAGGGGCCGTTTAACAGGCCACTGCTATAAACCATACGAATAGCCGTAAAGAGCCTCTTTGATTCTTTGTCCATTCGGTCGATTTCCTGCCAGAATGGCGGGGCAAAGACCTTACAGGCCAGTTCTACAGGCAACCCATGCCTTCGGATGATGAGATCAAGGAGATAGGCCACTACTTCCGTATCCGTAAGCAGGGTGCAGTGGTACCCGAACATCTCCAGATAACGCTTGTTAATGCCGTAGGAAGAAATCTCGCCGTTATGGACGATTGACCAGTCCAGAATGGTAAAGGGGTGTGCTCCTCCCCACCAGCCCGGCGTATTGGTCGGAAACCGGTTGTGGGCCGTCCAGATATAACCGGCATACTCGTCCAGGCGGTAAAAGTCCGCGATATCTTCCGGGAAGCCCACGCCTTTAAAGGCCCCCATATTCTTGCCGCTTGAAAAGATATAGGCGCCTTTAATGTCCCGGTTAACATTCATCACGACGCGGACTATATAGTCATCGTCACTCAAGCCGGGCCAGCGACATATCCTGTCCCCTTCCTTCACCGGTTCAACAAAGTAGCGATGCAGGATAGGCGGGTCGGTAATATATTTGTTGGGCCGGGTCGGAATCTTTTCCTGATGCACGACAGATACGGTCTGGTTTAAGAAACCTTCAGCCGCATGGAGGGCATCAAGATTATCCGCCATAATGTGCAGGGCGTAGTGATCCTTAAAGTCAGGATAGATACCATAGGCGGCGAATCCGCCGCCGAGCCCGTTCCCTCTATCGTGTTGACAGGCTATGGAGCAGGTTATGCTGTCACCCTTAATCCGCTCGCCGTTTCTATTTATGATTCCGGAAAGCCCGCACCCGGAAATATCCTTTTGATAATGCCAATTCTTCATGACCACGTGACCCCAGACGGTTCTTGATTATTTACTTAACTGCTCTGCCCGTATTTCCCCGGGCAGAGAACTAAGGCTAAGGGTGTCTTCCATTAATTCCTCTTTAAAACTGCCGACCTTCACCCTGTTTCTGATCAGGCCGGTCAGTATCCCCGCCCTTTCTACTTCGCCGATCAGCATGGCGCCGACCAGTACTCCATCCCTGAGGACCAGTTTCCGATAGACATTCTTTTCAGGGCTAAGTCTGGTTATGACCTCATATCCGGCACCGGCTGGATTGGCCATGCCCATGGACATGGTGGGAATGCCGTAAAACTCAATGGAATTCATGGGGAGTCCGCCCTTATAGGCCACTCCGGCACCGGCCATATTCCGGCCGGCATACTGTCCCTGGGTATATGCATTAGGCCAGATCGGCACTACACGCCTTTCACCGGAGAGAAGATCGAGGGCCTCGGCTACGTCTCCGGCTGCGTAAATACCGGCGACCGAGGTCTCCAGATAGTCGTTGACCACTATGCCGCGATTTGTTTCTATGCCGGTTCCCCTGACGATATCCGTGTCGGGGATAACCCCGATGGCTATTACTACGGCCTCGCAACCCCGCTTTTGACCATCATTTAATATAATGCCTTTTACCCGGTCCTTTTTGCGTACGATCTCTTTAACTGAATTTTCGGTTATGACCTCTATACCCGCCTCGGCCAAACGCTTGCCGATGATGTTCCCGGCTGTCCGGTCAAAGGCGGTGCTCAATATGCGATCGGCCAGTTCGACCACAGTGACCTTAAGACCCCGATCATTGAGGCTTTCTGCGGCCTTAAGACCGATAAGGCCCCCTCCGATAACTACGATCTGTTTTATTTTACCGACCAGCGCGTCCAGCTTCCCGGCGTCATCAAGGGTGGCGAAGGTATAGACATCAGGTCCGTCTTTACCCTGGATGGGCGGGATAAAAGGCTTGCCGCCCGTGGCGATTAGGAGTTTGTCGTAGGGGACCTTGTCTCCATCTTCCAATAGCACCCGGTGCGCTGCGATATCGATTTTTGCGGCGGTGCGTCCCAGCAAGAGGGTTACCTTATTGTCGCAGTAAAATGCCTCCGGGCGGTAGGCCATGTCTGCCTCGTGTATCTTTCCCCGCAAAAGGTTGGCGATAAGAGGGCGACCGTATGTGGCGTAGGGTTCAGCGGCAATGATAGTAACAGGATTTTTCCGGTCTGTCTGCCGGATTCCTTCTACCGCCCCTATGGCCGCCACACCATTTCCAATAATGACATATTTCATAAACCTATCTCTCCTCGTAAAGCAGGGCCTCGTTGGGGCAGGCAGAAACACAGGCCGGCAGGTCGCGGTCCGGGCAGAGGTCGCATTTTATCACCTTCCCTTGGTTTGTGTCCCTTTTAATAACTCCATACGGACAGGCCATGACGCATGACCAGCAGCCCACACACTTTTCCGGTATATTTCTGACCCTTCCGGTCTTTGTATCCTTGACCATAGCCCCGGAGATACAGACCTGGACACAAGGCGGCTCGTCACAGTGACGGCAGTGGACAGAGAACGAGACCGGGCCGCATTCTTCCACGACGTTGCGCGCCGGCCGTTTCTCTTCCCTCTTAAAGGCGGCCACAATATCTTTGGATGCGGAATGTTCAACGATACAGGCAAGTTCACAGAGCCGGCAACCGATACACACTTCTTCCCTTGCATAGACCTTTTTCATCTTCGCGCACACCTATGCCCCGGCATGTTTAATGCCAAGGATATTTAATTCCAGTTCATTCAGCCCTACGCCGCGAAGCTTCTCGCGGTTGCCCCGCAGGCTCTCGATGGCATTGAGACCCATGCCGCCCAGCATCTCCTGGATTTCATGCCCCCAGGCCCGGACCAAGTTGGCCAATCTCCGGTGGGCGATGTCCGGATTGATCCGCTTGGCAAGATATGGATCATTCGTAGCGATACCCCAGGGGCATTTACCGGTATAGCAACGCTGGCAGACCGTACAGCCTACGGCGATCAAGGCCGCCGTTCCGATATATACCGCGTCTGCGCCGAGGGCGATGGCCTTTACTACGTCGGCGCTACAGCGGATGCCGCCCGCCGCCAGCAGGGAGACGCGGTTTCGTATCCCTTCCTGTCTTAGTCTTTCGTCAACAGAGGCCAGGGCCAGTTCAATGGGGATGCCTACATTATCACGGATCATGGTGGGGGCGGCTCCGGTGCCTCCCCGGAATCCATCTATGGCGATGACATCTGCTCCGGCCCTGGCTATACCGCTGGCGATGGCTGCGGAGTTATGAACCGCGGCAATCTTTACAAAGACCGGCTTTTCATAATCGGTGGCCTCTTTAAGGGCGTAAATGAGTTGCCGCAGGTCTTCGATGGAGTAGATATCATGGTGAGGCGCGGGTGAGATGGCGTCGCTCCCCTCCGGGATCATCCTGGTGATGGAGATTTCTTTTCCTATTTTTTCGCCGGGTAAGTGGCCGCCGATGCCGGGTTTTGCCCCCTGGCCGATTTTGATTTCGATAGCCACGCCGGCATTGAGGTACTTGCTATCCACGCCGAAACGACCGGAAGCACACTGAACAATGGTATTTTTACCGTATTTATACAGGCTTTGATGCAGGCCGCCCTCGCCGGTATTGTAAAGAATCCCTAATTCTTCCGCAGCCCGGGCCAGACCGACGTGAACATTCAGATTGATAGATCCATAGGACATGGCAGAGAACAGGATGGGGTAGTTAACCTGCAACTGCGGCGAAAAATTAGTTGTAAGTTTAGGCCTGCCCTTCTTCATCTCGACTTCGACAGCATCCGGTTTAGAGCCAAGCCAGGTCCTGAGTTCCATTGGTTCCCGGAGGGGGTCAATGGAGGGGTTGGTCACCTGACTGGCATCCAGGACCATGCGATCCCAATAGACGGGGTAGGGGTAAGGGTTGCCCATACCGGTTAAAAGGACGCCGCCGGTATCCGCCTGCTTATAGATATTTTTGATAAACTGCGGGGCCCAGAGGGCGTTTTCCCTGAATTCGGACGGGTTTCTCCTTATCGTCAAGGCGCCGGTGGGACAGAGGGCCTCGCAACGGTGACAGCCGACGCATCTGGTCTCATCTTCGGTGACCCGTCCCTCTTTTTCATCGTAGATATGCGCGCCGTAAGAGCACTGACGGACGCAGACCTGGCACTGGATGCACTTTTCCGGATCACGCTCGATGATGAAGTCGTGGTAATTTTTAGTTATTGGCTGGTGTAACACTTCTATGTGCTCCTTGGAAACCGGCTATGTAGGATATGCGCATTTTAACGCCGCCAAAATTTCTTACCGGGAAAATAAAAAACGTCCGCTGGATATACGCGTATAAATAATAAGTCCAGTGGACGCCTTTGTCTACCTCTGAAGCACCACTCCGTACCCCAGATATAGATACAATTACCGCAATATACAATTTTGTCAACAAGTTTGTTATCTAATTCACATTTACTCCCATTGCCCGTCCCGGCCTTTTTTCATCTCGATGTGTTCAATCTTTCCCCGGGAATTAACGAATATGTTCATTATCCAGCTTACGGTACTTATAATCAAGGCGCCCCAGACCGCCGGCCCAAAGCCCTGGACTTCAAAGCCCTTAAGGATGGAGGCCACGATTTTGAGCATAAGGCCGTTTATGATAAAAGTCAGGAGCCCTAAGGTAAGGATGTTTAGAGGGAGGGTTAAGATCAGTACAACCGGACGAATAAAGGTGTTCAGTATCCCAAGGATCAGGGCTCCGGCCAGGGCCGGCAAGAATCCGGTGATCTCTATTCCCTCTACCACACGGGCAGCGAGGAAAAGGGCGCCGGCATTTATGATCCAACGGATGAGAATGCCTTTCATGTTGCTTTTGGGAGACTCTTAATTTTGTAAAACTTTAGGTGTTTGAAACCGTCCTACATTCAGAAAAGGCTATTAATCAGGAACTCACGAACTCATGAAAGAACAGAGCAACCAGAAGTCGAACTGCTGAAAATCAATTTCTCAGAAATACTTTCCTGATTAAAACGTCTTCCCGATTTCCAGATTTGATATGTTTCTTTGCACTTTTTATTATCCATTTTCAAAACGCTAAATTGTTACTTAATTTTTATCTCTGCTTTGGGTGGTATGGACATCTGGCCAGCGATCATTAGAGCAGGAAATTTCCAGCCTTTTTTCGATCTGGTCCCGGTATTCGTCTTTTTTTGCCTGACGTCCGCAATCCTTGCAGACTACCCGGGTATTATATCACTTTCCCTGAAGAACGGCTTTTCCACCACAGAAAATACAGATAAGTTCCTTCACCTAAGGATTCTCCTATACTACTATTTTTTGAAATCTTGTTAAACAAATCCGAAAACCGAAGCACGAAACTCGAAACAAATTCAAATGACTAAAATGCAACCAATGACCGAAACAAAAAACGAAACTTATTCAAATGGTTACGTTTTAAACATTTGATATTTAGATTTCGGATTTGGTCGCGGCTACGCCGCCCTGTGTCTCCATGGACGTGATCATGTCGGCAATGGTCATCTTAATACGTTCGCCAAAGCCGATTTCCCGGCGTAGTTCCTGCTCCAGCATGGCCAGCTCTCTATAAAATCGGCTGCGGTCAAGCTCACGGCGGGAGGGCTTCTCTATAGTATGCCCCGGCGCATCTCCGACCGGCGGGACCAGTTTTGGACAGCCTTCACCTCGAACCAGCACCAGGTCCGGCCTGCGATATGAGTGTGGGACTCCGTGCAGCCGGCATATCATCGGACGGAAGGCATACAGGCCGCAGAGACCTCTATCATTGAGCGGGCACATCAGGTCAATTTTTTTCCCTTCAGCCTCCAGCCGATCGCGGTCCTTTACAAATTCAAGGGCGAGACGCCGCACCTCATTTTGTCTTTCCGGGCTGAGGGTCTGGAAGCCTCTCGCAAGGTAGAGATACTCCGCCACCGTATAATGGAAAAAGTAACTCGTGCAACAATTGCCGTCACAACCTGCACAGGAGCAGCCATAGTAAGCTGTTATCTCATCATAAGCCTCGTCCATGGCCTGGTAGATAGCCTTCAGGCGCTCCATGAAACGGCCATGCCCCGGGGTGAATTCTGTTATTGCCGATTGTGCAGGGGACATTGCTAAACCTTGTGCCGGTTATTATATAACCGGTTTTTAAAAAATAATATAACACATCCTTTAACTATAGAATAGTCATAAATTCCTTTAAGATATTATCTCGAAGGCCTGCGATAATTTTGACTTGCTACGAGATCATCAGGCGCGGCCTGACAATTTTTCTCTTCTTGACTTAACTCATTATCTGCATTAGATTTATGCGTAAGCGAGAGTGGCGGAATTGGCAGACGCGCTGGACTTAGGATCCAGTCCGCTACTGTGGGTGGGGGTTCAAATCCCCCCTCTCGCACCATTACTAATTTTAAGAAGTCAGGAGTACAAAAAACGTGAGATGCAGAGTTGAGGATATAAGCGCCGTCCGCAAGAAAATCTATGTTGAGATTCCTCAGGAAGTCGTGGCTGAGGAGATTGAAAACGCTTACAGGGCCCTAAATAAGAAGGTAAGGATAAAGGGCTTCCGTCCAGGTAAGATTCCCAGGGAGATTTTAGAACGTTACTACCGTCAAAATGTGGAAGTAGATACCCTGGATAAACTTCTCAACGATTCCTACCCCAAGGCCGTTCATGAGATAGGTCTTTCTCCTGTGGCCAGGCCCGTGATTGATGAGGAAAAATTCAAACCTGGGGAGGATCTTAAATACACAGCTACTGTAGAGGTTAAGCCGCCTATAGAAGTGAAGGATTATCTGGAACTGGAGATTGAGAAGAGGGAGTCGCCGGTTACCGACCAGGACGTGGACAAAAAACTGGATGAGCTTCGGCAGATGAATGCGCATTTTAAATCTATTGATGAAGATCGGCCGATCAGAGAGGGAGACGTGGCGGTTATTGATTATAAGGGATTTCGGGACGGCAACCCCGTAGAGGGAAGTAACGGACAGAGTTATCATCTGGAGGTCGGCTCCGGGATTTTTAACCCGGATTTTGAAAGGCAATTAATCGGTTTGTCAAAAAATGCCGAAACAGAAATAAAGGTGACCTTTTCAGAGGATTTTGCAAACAAGATAATGGCCGGGAAGACCATGGATTTCCAGGTTAGTGTAAATGACATAAAAGAAAGAGTTGTCCCGGCCCTGGATGATGCATTTGCTGTGGACCTAGCCGCTGATTTTAAGAACCTTGAAGACTTGCGCAGTAAGGTCAGAGAGACCCTGATTGAGGCCCAAAAAAAGCAATCTGAAGCCGATATGCGGCGCCAGGTTATGGATCTGCTGATAGCAAAATGTGATTTTGAATTGCCGGAGAGTCTCCTGGAAGGAGAAATAGACGCTATAGTGGATGAGTCCCGGCGTAAGCTGGCAAGAATGGGCATACCCGTTGAATCTACAGGTATTTCCGATAAAGAACTACGTGATAAATTTAGAGAAGAGGCGGAGAAGCGAACCCGAGGCTCACTCATCCTGGAGGAGATAGCACGCAGGGAGAATCTAAAGGTGGAAGAGAAGGATATTGACGAAGAATTCGCCAAGGTCGCCCGTACACTCAATATGAGGCCGGAAGAGGCCAATCAACTGCGCGCCAATCCTAACATCATGCAATCATTGCCGGATTATATATTACCCCAGAAGACGCTGGATTATCTTATAGAACATGCGAAGATAAAATCGGCTCAGACTGCTGTGGAATAACTATTGAAAATAGATGGAGACCAGAAGATGACGTTGATCCCTATTGTTGTAGAACAGAGCTCGCGCGGTGAACGGGCTTATGATATCTATTCGCGCCTTTTGAAGGAAAGGATAATTTTTTTGGGGTCTTCAATAGATGACGACCTGGCTAATCTGGTAATTGCGCAGATGCTTTTTTTGGAAGCCGAAGACCCGGATAAGGATATTACCTTGTACATTAATTCCCCCGGGGGAATAGTGACGGCCGGACTGGCCATCTATGATACCATGCAGTACATAAAACCCAATATTGTGACTTTGTGCATGGGGCAGGCTTCCAGTATGGCCGCACTACTCCTGGCCGCAGGGGCTAAGGGCAAACGCTATGCGCTGCCGCATTCGCGGATTTTGATCCATCAACCTCTGGGCGGCGCCCAGGGTCAGGCCACAGACGTAGATATTCAGGCGCGGGAGATTCTGCGGCTGCGCGAAGAGCTGAACAGGATTTTGTCGGATCACACCGGCCAATCCATTGAGCGGATCAGCAGGGATACGGACCGCGATTTCTTCATGGGCGGCGGGCAGGCCATGGAATACGGCCTCATTGACGAGGTTATAGCTAAACGGCCTGTGCTTAAAAAGGAGGAAAATTAATGTCAAAAAAGGCTGATAGAAAGGGAAGCGATTTACTCTGTTCTTTTTGCGGTAAAAGCCAGGACGAGGTCAAGAAGCTGATCGCAGGGCCGGCTGTCTATATCTGTGATGAGTGTATAGAGCTCTGCAATGATATTATGGCTGAGGAGTATGAGAAGGAAGAGGTGGCCAAGAGGAGCGGCTCGATACCAAAGCCTCGAGAGATCAAAAATATCATGGATGAATATGTAATCGGCCAGGAAAGGGCAAAAAAGATACTGGCCGTAGCGGTTCACAACCACTATAAAAGAATTGACAGCCGGGTCGATACCCAGGGTATAGAACTGCAAAAGAGTAACATCCTCCTTGTCGGCCCGACGGGTTGCGGGAAGACTCTTCTGGCCCAGACCCTGGCCAAGATACTTAATGTTCCCTTTACTATTGCCGACGCCACCTCTCTCACCGAGGCCGGTTACGTGGGTGAGGATGTTGAGAATATTATCTTAAGCCTGCTGCAGGCGGCTGACTACGATGTGGCCCTGGCCTCGCGGGGTATAGTTTACATTGATGAGATCGATAAGATCGCCCGAAAATCAGACAACCCGTCTATCACCCGTGACGTCTCCGGCGAGGGCGTACAGCAGGCATTGCTCAAGATTATAGAAGGGACTACGGCCAACGTCCCGCCCAAAGGCGGGCGCAAACACCCCCAGCAGGAATTTGTCAAGGTGGATACTACCAATATCCTTTTCATCTGCGGTGGGGCATTTGTCGGCCTGGAAAACATCATCAGAAACAGGATCGGGGTCAAGTCCATGGGCTTTGGCGCCGATATTCGCGGGGCGTCCCAGTCCAGGCTTGGTGATGTCCTGGCGGAGGTCAAGCCGGAAGACCTCTTGCGTTTTGGCCTTATACCGGAATTTGTGGGAAGATTACCGGTCGTGGCCACACTGGAAGAACTGGATGAAGAGGCGCTTATCAAGATATTGAAAGAGCCTAAAAATGCCCTGGTCAAACAGTATAAGAAGCTTTTCGATCTGGATCATATTAACTTACGCTTCACCGAAGGGGCGCTGGTGGCCGTGGCCCGTGAAAGTATGAAAAGAAAGTCCGGCGCCAGAGGATTGAGATCTATTCTTGAAAATGCCATGCTGGACATAATGTATGAACTCCCTTCTAAAGGGGACGCAAGGGAATGCGTGATCAGCGAAGAAGTGATACTCAATAGAGAGGAACCCATTATCCTGTACGAGACAACAAAGGCGCGTAGTGCATAAGGGGTATATTTATGTTTAGCTCTAACGCAAAGGGAAAAGAGGATGCCTTGAAAATGGGGAAGATCGTTGTCCCGCTTTTACCGCTACGTGATATAGTGATCTTTCCACACATGGTAGCGCCGCTTTTTGTGGGAAGAGAAAAGTCCATCCAGGCATTGGAAGATGCTATGGGTCGAAAGGCGGATCTTTTCCTCACAGCTCAAAAGGATGCCAAAAGAGATGAACCCGGCGAAAGAGATATAGAACCCATCGGGACCATAGGCAGTATATTACAACTCCTGCGTCTGCCGGACGGTACGGTAAAACTCCTGGTCGAGGGTAAGAGACGCGGGAAGATAACGCAATTCCTGCCCCATAAAAACTTCTTCCTGGTTGAAGTCGAGGAGATGGCTGATACGGGTGAGCATGGTCTGGAAAAAGAGGCGTTGGTGCGCACCGTACGTTCTACCTTTGAGGAGTATGCAAAATTTAACAAAAAGATACCCTCAGAAGTACTGTTATCTATTGCTTCTATTGACGACGTCTCTAAGTTAGCCGACACCATGGCGTCCCATTTGACCTTGCGCCTCGCAGACAAACAGGCCATCCTGGAGACGTTGAATCTGGCCAAGCGTCTGGAAAAGCTTTATCACCTGATGTGCGCCGAGATAGAGGTCGCTCAGATCGAGCATCGCATAAAAGACCGGGTCAAAAAGCAGATGGAGAAGACCCAGAAGGAGTATTATCTCAGCGAACAGATGCGCGCCATCCAGAAGGAAATGGGCGGCAAAGATGACTTTAAAAGTGAGCTGAATGAACTTGAGCAAAAGATTAAACGGAAGCGGATGTCGAAAGAGGCTGCAACCAAGGTGCGTAATGAGTTCAAGAAACTGAAGATGATGTCGCCTATGTCCGCTGAGGCCACTGTTGTCCGTAATTATATAGACTGGTTGATTTCCCTTCCCTGGTATGAAAAGAGCAGGGATCGGATAGATATTAACGAGGCAGAGAGGATCCTGGAAGAGGACCATTATGGTCTTAAGAAGCCGAAGGAAAGGATTATTGAATACCTGGCGGTCCAGAGCCTTGTCAAAAAGATGAAAGGGCCGATTCTCTGTCTGGTAGGCCCGCCCGGAGTAGGAAAGACTTCTCTGGCCAAGTCCATAGCGCGGGCCACCAAGCGAAACTTTATCCGCTTGTCTCTGGGTGGAGTAAGGGATGAGGCGGAAATCCGTGGTCATCGGCGGACATATATAGGGGCTATGCCCGGGAAGATAATACAATCTTTGCGCAAGGCCAAAGTCAATAACCCGGTCTTCTGTCTGGATGAAGTTGACAAGATGAGCATGGATTTTCGCGGCGATCCGTCCGCTGCCCTCCTGGAGGTGCTTGATCCGGAACAAAATTATAGCTTTAATGACCATTATCTCGATATCGATTATGATTTATCGGAAATTCTCTTTATAACTACGGCTAATACCCTCCACGCTATTCCACCTCCCTTACAGGACAGGATGGAGGTTATTCAACTTTCCGGATATACGGAAGAAGAGAAATTAAATATTGCCAGGAAATTTTTAATCCCAAAGCAGATTCAGGCTAATGGTCTTAAGAAGGGTGACCTGGATATTACAGATAATGCTATTCTGGGGATCAGCCGCCGTTATACCCGGGAAGCCGGCGTCCGTAATTTAGAAAGGGAGATTTCCAGTATATGCCGTAAGGTAGCCAAGGAGATTGCCAAAAGCAAAGAGGAGCGGCGAAAGGCAGTGGTTAATGCCCAGTCCCTGGAGAAATATCTTGGTGTTCCTCGTTACCGCTATGGCCTGGCTGAAGAGAAGGATGAGATCGGGGTGGCTACCGGACTGGCCTGGACAGAGTTCGGCGGAGAGATACTGCAGATTGAAGCAGTTATCATGCCCGGGAAAGGCAACCTGACCATCACCGGTAAGCTGGGCGATGTCATGCAGGAATCGGCCCGGGCCGCCCTTAGCTATGTCCGTTCCAGGGCTGAAAGCCTTGGACTGGATGCTGATTTTTACCAGAAGATGGATATCCATATTCATGTGCCGGAAGGAGCTATCCCCAAAGATGGGCCGTCGGCCGGTATTACCATGGCCACGGCTATCACCTCGGCCTTGCTTAAGATCCCGGTCCATAAAGATACGGCCATGACGGGCGAAATTACATTGAGGGGCCGTGTACTGCCTATCGGCGGGCTTAAAGAAAAGATGCTGGCGGCAAGGCGGAGTAATGTGAGTGCAGTGTTTATCCCTCGTGAGAATGAAAAAGACCTCAAAGATATTCCCCCTAAGTTGATTAAATCCATCAAAGTGGAAATGGTTGAAAGCATGGATGAGGTGCTCAAGAAGGCGCTGATATTGGATGACCCGGAGTCTTTATTCAAAGTTCCGGCATCCTCTCCGGTAGGTGTTTTCCCTAAGGGGGGAATTCTTCCAGAAATTACCGCCCATTGATGTATTGCTTCTTATAACTTTATGTACATTTTGCTTGACTTGCCAAAATGTAGTTGTTAATAGTACAAACCTGATCAGGGGCGGATAGCTCAGTTGGGAGAGCATCGGCCTTACAAGCCGGGGGTCACAGGTTCAAGCCCTGTTCCGCCTACCATTTCTTGCCTTAAAATAATCGTCGGGGTCGTAGTTCAGCTTGGTTAGAACGCCGGCCTGTCACGCCGGAGGTCGCGAGTTCGAGTCTCGTCGGCCCCGCCAATTCAAGTTAAGGGATCAGTCATTATGACTGATCCCTTTTTTATTTCTGGCTGGGGATTTGTGACCTCGCTGCCCCAGAAATGACTTGACACTTCCCTCCCATTTATTATAGTCAGCCTCGTTTGACTGCTATTTTAAAAAATATTATATGATGGATGACTTGTACTACTGGATGGCCCTCCACCTGATCCCCGGGATTGGAGGTGTCACCTACCGGCAGCTTATCAAGGTTTTTGGCACACCTGAAGAAGTATTCAAGGCCAAAGAAACTGAGCTTACGGCAATAAAGGGAATTCGGTCGGCGACCATAGAGGCTATACGCAACATTGCCTCCAAAGAACGTGCCGCACAGGAACTAAAATTAATACGCAAATATGGGGTAAGGATACTCACCTTTCAGGATGGGGCATATCCTCAAAATCTGGCAAATATCTATGACGCACCGGCCCTGCTTTACATTAAGGGGAATTTGAGTGAGGCCGATACCTTTAGCGTGGCAGTGGTCGGATCACGTCATGCCACCTATTATGGACAGAAGGCAGCGGAAGGACTTTGCCGCTCTCTGGCCGGCCATGGCCTGACCATCGTGAGCGGTATGGCGCGCGGCATCGACACGGCTGCCCATCTGGGCGCCCTCCGGGGGAAAGGCCGAACTATAGCGGTGCTGGGTTCAGGACTGGACATCGTCTATCCCGAGGAAAACAAAGACCTATATCACCGTATAATTGAAAACGGGGCGGTTATATCCGAATATCCCCTGGGCACGCCCCCTGAACCTAAAAATTTTCCGATACGTAACCGGATTATCAGCGGCCTGGCCCTGGGTACGGTCATCGTGGAGGCCACCGGGAAAAGCGGCTCTTTAATAACCGCCAACTTAGCCCTTGAGCAGGGGCGCGAGGTATTTGCCGTGCCCGGGAGCATAAACTCGCTTCGGAGCACCGGAACACACAAGCTCATTAAGCAGGGGGCAAAACTCGTTGAATCTGCCGAGGACATAGTAGAAGAACTGCGCCCCCTGAAAAAATTCTCCCCGGGGCCGGTATTACAGGGCAAAAAAACTACAAATTGCCCTCCGGCCTGCATCCCTCGGGATATTTTGCCTGAAGAAAGAGATATTCTGGCGCTGGTGGAAGAATATCCTCAACATATTGATGAATTAGTCCGAAGAGGAAACCTAGTTGTGCAAAAAGTAAGCAGCATACTTCTTAATTTAGAATTAAAGGGCCTGGTTCAGCAGTTACCCGGAAAACTATTTGTCAGAAAATAACAAGGAATAACATGTCCAAGTCACTTCTCATTGTGGAATCGCCGACCAAGGCCAAAACGCTACAAAAATACATAGGGAAGAAGTTCACGGTAAAGGCCTCGGTAGGTCATATCAAAGACCTCCCGGCAAACAGCCTGGGCGTGGATATTAATGATAACTTTCAGCCTGAGTATAAGGTAATAAAGGGCAAGGCAAAGATCATCCAGGAATTGAAAAAGGCGGCCAGGGAGGCAACGGACATCTACCTTGGCCCTGACCCCGACCGTGAAGGTGAGGCCATAGCCTGGCATATCCAGGATGAATTAAAGTCCACCGGCAAGACCTTCCATCGCGTGCTCTTTAATGAATTTACGCCCAAGGCTATTGCCGGGGCGCTGGCAACGCCTGCCTCTCTTGATATACACAAGTTTGAATCCCAGCAGGCCAGGAGGATACTGGACCGCCTGGTCGGTTACCAGATTTCCCCCCTCCTCTGGAAAAAGGTGCAAAAGGGTCTCTCGGCCGGCCGCGTGCAGTCCGTAGCTGTTCGCATTATCTGCGAACGGGAGCGGGAGATTCAGGCCTTTGTGCCTGAAGAGTACTGGTCTATTACCGCCGGATTAGAGGGCCATGAGCCACCTTGCTTCGAGGCCAGGCTGGTCGCCATTGACCGGAAAAAAGTAAAGATCAATGACCAGGCCCAGGCCGAAAACATATTGAAAGACCTGGGGGGACATACCTACCGGGTTGCAAACGTGGAGCGTAAGGAGAAAAAACGTCATCCCAACCCGCCTTTCATAACCAGTACCATGCAGCAGGAGGCTTACCGCAAGCTGCGCTTTTCGGCCAAGAAGACCATGCTTCTGGCCCAGCAACTCTATGAAGGAATAGACCTGGGTGAGGAGGGACCGGTCGGTCTCATTACCTATATGCGTACTGACTCTACGCGCCTTAGCGCCGAGGCCGTGACGGCCATCAGAGAGGCAATAAAACAGACCTTTGGCCCGGAATATCTTCCTGTCAGGCCCAATGTCTATAAAAGCCGTAAAAGCGCTCAAGAGGCCCATGAGGCCATACGGCCGGCAGAACCATCGCTTACACCGGAAAAGGTAAAAGACTTCCTTTCTAAAGACCATTTTCTCTTATATGACCTGATCTGGAAGAGATTCACGGCCAGCCAGATGTCCTCAGCCGTTATGGATCAGACCATAGTAGATATAGAGGCCGGTTCTTACGGATTCCGCGCCACCGGGAGCATAATGAAATTTCCTGGATTTATGGCTCTCTATGTAGAAGGACTGGATGAAAACGGAGAGGCGGGCGAGGTGACCCTCCCCAAGCTTGCAGCCGGAGAGGCGTTAAAACTCCTGAACCTGACTCCTAAACAACACTTCACCCAACCGCCGCCCCGCTTTACCGAGGCCACCCTCATAAAGACCCTGGAGGAAAGCGGTATCGGCCGGCCAAGCACTTATGCCACCATCCTTTCACACATCCAGGCCCGGAAATATGCCAGCCTTGAAAAAGGATGCTTCAGACCTACGGAGTTGGGCTTTCTGGTCACCGACCTCCTGGTCAATCATTTTCCGGATATACTTAATGTGAAGTTTACCGCCCGGATGGAAGATGAACTGGATAAGATCGAAGAGGCCCGGGTCAACTGGGCGGACACCCTGCGCCACTTCTACGGTCCTTTTAAGGAGCGGCTGGACCAGGCTGAGAGCAATATGGTTTCGCTTAAGGGACAAGGGCTGCCCACGGATGTGACCTGCGATAAATGTGGAAATCCCATGGTAATCAAGACCGGCAAAAGCGGCCCCTTTCTGGCCTGCTCCAACTATCCGGCATGTAAAAACACCAAGGATTTTAATCGCGATCGAAACGGAAAGATCGAGATACAAAAAGAAGATGAAAAATCGTACGGGACCTGCGAAAAATGCGGACGGCCCATGGTGCAGAAACGGGGCCGGTTTGGGGCGTTCCTGGCCTGTTCCGGTTATCCGGATTGTAAAAACACAAGGCCTATAGGCACCGGAATAAAGTGCCCTGAACCTGACTGTAGCGGCGAGATCATTCAAAAACGTACAAAGAAGGGGCGGATTTTCTATGGCTGCAGCAAGTATCCAAAATGTCAGTTTGCCGTCTGGGAACAGCCCGTAGCCGAAGAATGCCCCCGATGCAAGACCCCTTTTCTGCTACTAAAGACCGACAAAAACGGAAGCAGACAGGTCCGCTGCCCGCAAAAAGAATGCGATTATAAAGAAAAACGAAATTAATTTTTCATCCACAGATTACGCATATTACACAGATTTTCGTGAGTCATTGGGTTAAATTCCCCGAAACTTGCCTCGTTTAGGCGGGGTAGTTCGTTCATAAAAAGCCTTTTCACCACTGAGCACGTATTGTCCGTTGTTCGTCGAAGATCCGCCCTTGGTCCGCCACTGGCGGACAACAGACTACTGACTATGGACTGCTGACCATTTCATAATACACCTACAGGACACAGATAAGAATGGCGATGCCGTGCTACCTCCAGACGGGTCAGGTTAGGTGCTACGATGCGGCCGGCCGTGAGATTACCTGCACGGGAAGCGGGCAGGATGCCGAATTTAAAAAAGGCATACCGTGGCCGGAGGAGCGCTTTGCGGTCAAGACAGAGGTTGTTCTGGACCGCCTGACCGGGTTAACGTGGAGCCGCGATGCCAATCCGACCGGATTCCCTTTACCATGGCAAGAGGCCATGGACTTTGCGATGGTTATGAATCGTGAGGGCGCTCTCGGCTTTGCAGATTGGCGGCTGCCCAACCGGCGGGAGCTGCGCAGCCTCCTGAGCCACCAGGCCAGAAAACCCGCTTTGCCCGCCGGCCACCCTTTTGCGAATGTCTTTCCCGGCTGGTACTGGACCTCCACAAGCGCGGCCATTAACCCCGCCTATGCCTGGTATGTGCACATGGAAGGGGGGCGGATGTTTTACGGCCGGAAAGATGAGTATCATCTTCTTTGGCCGGTACGGGGGAAAAGTAGTGTGTTACCGGTTACAGGGCAGAGGCGTTGTTTTGATGCAGAGGGTCGGGAGATCGGCTGCGGCGGCCAGGAGATGCCTGCGGCCTTTCGTGGACAGGACGGGGAGATAGAATCCGGCTGTCCCTGGCCGGCGCCCCGCTTCGACGTCCAAGGTGAAACGGCTATAGACCGCCTCACCGGGCTTAGGTGGATGCGGAAGGCGGATCTGGCCGGACGCGGAGTGGCCTGGCCGGATGCCTTCAAAACGGTAGAGTCGTTAAACCAAGTTGGCCTGGGCGGGAGCAGCCAATGGCGTCTGCCGAATATAAACGAACTGGAATCGCTTGTGGATTGTTCGGCGCACAGCCCGGCCCTTCCTTCCGGCCATCCTTTTAGAGAAGTACAGGAGGTGTACTGGTCATCCACGACTAGTGTATTCGAGGCGGACTGGGCCTGGGCGCTTTACCTTAATAAAGGGGCAGTAGGGGTAGGTCATAAAGAGGCAGGACATTTTCATGTCTGGCCGGTATGCGACCTGTCATAGGAAGTCTTGCTCCGGCATGGCCTGCAGTCCAGACTATATTATTTCATGGTTATTTCATAACATATTGAATGACATAGCGCGCGGCCACATATACGATGAGCAGGCCCAGCATTAATTTAATGTATTTCTGCGGCACAAATTTTTGCAGCTTGGCGCGCAATACATCCCAAGAAATCCTCCGGCAGCTATTCCGACATATTGTTCTTTCCCAAACGGACCACAAAAAATATTCATCACGGGCGAAGGATTTCCGGCCAGGAGTTGTTTATATAAATAAACTGAGCCATAAAGGAGGTAGGGTATTATGGAGACGACCTCATCTGTTGACGTACCTTGGACTAAACGCTGGGCCCTCGGTAAAAACAAGTACGACCGTGTGGAAATAGCCGGGGCCTTCGGGGATCTCGGCACGTTGATACCTTTCGTGGTCGGCTACATAGCCGTCATGAAGGTTGACCCACTGGGTATCCTCTTCATGTTCGGGCTTAGTGAGGTACTGGTCGGACTTTATTACAAGACACCCATTCCGGTCCAGCCCATGAAAGCCATTGGCGGGGCGGCGATTGCATCCGGAGGAGCTATCAGCGCGGGTATGATCTGCGGCGCGGGTCTCTTCACCGGCATCTTCTGGTTCCTGGCCGGGGCCACCAAGATGATAAATGTGGCCACGAAGCTTGCTGCCAAGCCGATCATCCGGGGCATTGTACTGGGATTAGGTCTCTTATTCATTACCCAGGGGGTGACGATGATGATGACCACTCCCTGGCTGGCTGGTCTGGGCCTCTTGATTACGTATTTTCTGCTGACTAACCCGAGGATACCGGCGATGTTCGCCCTCCTCCTGCTCGGTGCCGTGGCCGCTTACTTTATGGATCCGAACTTGGGTAAACAATTGTTGTCGATGCGCCCCTCCTTCCGGTTTCCCGACTTCACCTTCGGTCGTATGAGTTGGAATGAATTCTTAGCGGGCATATTGGTTCTCGGCATACCGCAACTACCTCTGACTATCGGGAATGCCGTGATAGCTATAAGGGCTGAAAATAACGAACTCTTTCCGGACAGGCCGGTAACCGACCGCATGATGGCCGTTTCGCAGGGGCTAATAAACTTAGCTTCGGCACCTTTCGGGGGGATACCGATGTGTCATGGCGCGGGTGGTATGGCCGGTCACGTGCGTTTCGGGGCTCGTACCGGCGGATCACTGGTTGTGCTTGGCGTGATGATGATGCTGCTGGCCCTCTTTTTCAGCCATTCGGTAGGCATCTTGTTCAACGCCTTCCCAAAGGCGGTGTTGGGCGTTATTCTATTCTTTGCCGGGACGGAGCTGGCAATCACCACAAAGGACATCGGTAGTAAGAAGGAGGATGTGTATGTAATGTTAGTGGTGGCTGGTTTTGCCATGTGGAATATGGGTGCCGCATTCCTGATGGGAATCATACTTTACCAGGCGCTTGAGCGGAGATGGATAAGGCTGTAGGTTGCGGCGGAAATGGGTAGAGCCCTCGAATACAGCAATAAGTCGGATGAGGAGTTGATGGCGCTGATAGCGCAAAGGGATTATGACGCCGTTGCCACGATGGTTTCCCGTCACCAACGCGGTCTACTCAACCTTTTCTATCGCTACACCAACGATAGGTTGCTGGCTGAGGACCTGGCTCAGGAGGTTTTTCTACGAGTGTACAAATCAGCGCCACTATATGAGTCGCGATCACTTTTTAAGGTATGGCTTTACCGCATCGCCAAAAACGTTTGTTTGAACGAGCTTAAGACCCTGCAGGTATTTGAGAAGTTACCGGAACAGAAGGCGGAAACCGAATCTCCACAGGAGGAGATGATCCAGGCGGAAAGGGAAATCCGCGTCAGACAGGCTATAGAGATGCTACCGGAAAGACAGAAATTGGCCCTTATCCTGCGCCGCTTTCAGGGACTTTCCCAGGAGGAGACAGCCGAAGTGATGGAGGCGACCTCCGAGGCAATTGAGGGCCTCTTGACCAGGGCAAAGGCAAGATTGAGACTGGCTTTGGCTGACCTGCAACCGGGATAGAAATAGATGTGGATTTTGCATCGCGGGGTGCGGAATAGCGAATAACAGACGCGGAGAAGGTACGACGTGGTGACAAGGAGTTCGTTCTATTACCGTGTCACTGGCAATTAGGGAGAAGATGATGGAATGCAAAAAGGCAAGAACAATGATCGAGGCATGCAGGAAAGACAGAGAACTTGCTGCACACCTGGAAGTCTGCGCCGATTGCCGGAGAGAGCTTGCCCTCTGGGACCTGTTGGGTGAGACCCAGGGGCTTGAGCCCGGGCTCGAATTCACTGAGCGGGTGCTGGAGAAGGTGAAGGAGGAAGGGAGGCGAACATCTTGGGGACACATCAAGGATATGTTAGGCAGATGTTTTATCTGGAGCGGAACCCTGGATGAATTCTCGGATTTCCCTCCGGACTCCTTCGGGGCAGTTCTCTTTGGTTCGAGGAGGGACTGAGTATGATTTCGGCAGAAGGATTTCTCATTGGGATAATTTTCGGGGCGATCGCCGCCTGCGGCACCATATACGGGGTCAAAAGATGGTGTAGGCGGGAGATACGCGGCTATCTCGACCTGATAAACCTCACCGCGGATCAAAGACACAAGGTTGAAAAGATACGTGAGGGTTTTCTGCCACGCGTAGCCGGAATCCGGCAGGAGCTGCGCCGCTGCAGGATGCATCTGGCCGATCTGCTTTTCTCCACTCCATTGGATCACGAAGAAATCAGGACTGCGGTGGAGGAGATATCGGGTCTTCAGCTCAAGCTGGAGCAGGAGGTTATCGAGCATATTATCGAGGAAAATGAAATTCTTACCTTGGAGCAGCAGCGCCAGTTCCATGCGGTGATCGTCCAGCAGTTCCGGGGCGGCGGCCTGGGCATCCACGATGTGCCAGGCCGGCGATAAGGCTATGGTCCAAAATCCGTTCAGCCACGAATTGGCACGAATGGACCCGAATAAGGAGAAAATACCCCACTGGTCATTAGTCATCAGCCACAGAGGATCGTTACAAGTTACAGGTTACAGAAGTTACAAACTTGCGACTTGTAACTTTTGCAACTTGCGACTTCTGTAAGTGGCAAATGACTATTGACAAATGACGTTCACTATAAATACCGGCAAGGAGGATGCTTATGTTTAAGAAGGTTCTTTTTCCGACTGATTTCTCGGCACACGCCGAGAAGACCCTGGAGTGCCTGGGCAACCTGAAGGGGGCGGGGGTCGAGGAGGTTGTTGTGGTGCACGTGATTGACTTGAGACCCCTGACCGATTGGCTGGATCTGGAGGGCTTTGACCGATGGAGGCAGGAAGCCGCGGGCAAGTTAGAAGAGGCCAGGGGGAAGCTGGCGGCGCTGGGCCTCCAGGCCAGAGGCCTGCTTAAGAGCGGCCCACCCTTTCTCAGTATCATCGAGGCGGCCCGGGAAGAGAATGTTTCGCTCATAATCATAGGCTCACATGGTAAAGGCTACCTTAAAGAGATGATGCTGGGCAGCACAGCAGAAAATGTCCTCCGTCATAGCCCGGTACCGGTGCTGGTGGAGAAGTTCAGGACTATCGAGGCAGCCGGCAAGGCCGCCTGCGACTTCATGTCCCGGAGGATGTTCGGCAAGATCCTCTACCCGACCGACTTCTCGGCGCCGGCCAAGAGGGTCCAGGACTACATTGTACACCTTAAGGCCGCCGGGGCAGAGGAGGTGGTGGTGCTCCACGTGCAGGACATCGGCAGGCTGCGGCCACATCTGACTGCGCGGATGGAAGAGTTCAACCAGATCGATGCCGGCCGGCTGGGCGACATCCGGCGCGAATTTGAAGCAGCAGGACTGAAGGCCAGGACCCTCCTGCGCGAGGGTGTGCCTTTCCAGGAGATCATGAAAGTGGCGGATGAAGAGGACGTTTCGCTCATTGCCATGAGCTCCCTTGGCCGCAGTATGATCAAAGAGGCCCTGATAGGCTCGGTCAGCGGCAAGGTCGTCCGCTTGGCCGCCCAGCCCGTACTTCTGGTGAAGTAGAGCACGGCGGCCCTGCGGCGGAAGCAAACAAATCAAACAAGGAGCGCCTTATGACATCCCTCAGAAATATCTTCCTGGCCTTCTTCAAAATAGGCACCTTTTCCTTTGGCGGCGTTTATTCCATGATTGCGTTTTTCGAACGCGAATTGGTCGAACGGCGTAAGTGGATTACCCACGATGAGTTCATAGAAAGCTTTGCCATCGGCCAGATGACCCCGGGGCCGCCCATCGTCAACACGGGTATCTGTATCGGTTACAAGCTGCACAGGCTTCCCGGTGTAATGGTAGCTACCTTGGGACAGACCTTTACCGGCACGGTATTGGCTATTATACTGGCAGCCTTTTACCTCCAGGCGAAAGACAATCCGTTGCTCCAGTCGGTAATGAAGGGAGTGGCCGCAGCGGTGGTCGGACTCCTGGGGTCTATCATCTATAAGATGGCAAAGAAGCTGGTTACCGGCTATAAGAGTGCGGCGTTGGCAGTTGGCGCCTTTGGCGCGTTGGCCGTTTTTAAGCTTAACCCCATCGGCATTATTCTGGCGGCTGGTGTTCTCGGCCTGATTCTCAATTGGAGGCGCTAAAATGGAAATACTGAAGCTTGCTGCTATCTTGTTTGTAATAAACGGCCTGACTATCGGCGGTGGATATGCCATGGTGCCGTTGCTTCAAAAAGAGCTGGTAGAGAATCACCATTGGCTGACGAACAAGGAATTCATAGACGCAATCGCCATCGGCCAGGTGACGCCTGGACCGCTCACCGTCATGAACGCCTTCATGGGGTTCAAGGTCGCGGGACTGTTTGGGGCGATCGTAGCCATGGTGGCCAGCTACCTGCCGAGCATCATCATTGTCACTCTGGTAACGAGACACTACCTCCGGTACAAGGAGTCATGGTTGGTCAAGGGTTCATTTGACGGGATAAAACCGGCGGTAGTGGGGCTTTTGGCGGCTGTGCTCATCTTTCTGGGAAGGAGTTCCCTTACGAGCGTACCCTTGGGCGCTGTTGCGGCCGTGAGCTTCGGCCTTATCACTTTTACCAGGATAGACCCGACCTTCATTATCATCGGGTCCGGCATCCTGGGGGCATTCCTGTTCTAGTGGGACACGGTACGCTGTGTCCTGCTTGTCAGAACCAAATCCACCACCTATTTTTTGGCTCTTTCTTATTTAAAGAGGGTAATCCCCCCTCCCTTGAGAGGTTGTGTCGCAATCTCACAACGTATTACAATCATAGAGATTGCCATACTCCCTTTCGCCCCGGTCGAAGATGTGCCTAGGCGTGCGAATCTGCCTGTGGCATGATCGGTCGCTCGCCATGACAAATAGGGATTATGACACGGTCTCTGATTCAATAAAAAAAGCCGTCCGCCTCAAGCGGACGGCTTTTTTACGGGCCGTGGTTTGGCCTTGGTTAGAACTTAAAGATCATACGCAGTCCGAGCATATCCTCGTTGCTGGTCTGCTTTTCGCCTTCGTAACTGTCAGTGCTGCCGGTATATAGACCATAGGTCTCCCCGGTGGGTCCGGTACCATCCGCGGCTTTGATATGGGTGTAATTCAACTGCCAGCGCACCATCGGGTTCCAGGTCCAGTTAACGCCCAGGGTGATCTCTTCCGTCCAGGGTGTGCCTGTGGCTATGGAGTAACTTCCATTTTTCTTATAGAGGTTGTTTCCAACCTCGGTGTGCGTATAGCGCGCCAGGACCTCCCAGGCACCGGGACCCTTCAAGTTGACTGGATCAAAATTGACCTTGGGGTTGGGCTGCCTCCACCCAAAATTGCTCACAGTCTTGCTCTCCCCGGTCAGGAAATAACTTACCCATGTGCTCCACGAGGTGATACGCCCATCTTCGTCAAGCATTTTTGTGGTTTTGGCACTATTGGTAAAGACCTCGATACTCTTATACCGGGTCTCGAGGTATTCCGAGCTCAGTGAGAACGGGCCCTTGATATAGTGGATTTCCGCTCCCCAGCGATTCCGGCTGCCAATGTCCGTGTATGATGTTGCATTCCACTTATAGACCCTGTCGTCACGCACCTGTGCGCCAAACCCGCCGGTCTCAAAGCGCGAGGTCGGCTTTGACTGATAGCTTTGGGTGCCTTCCAGACAGAGGTGCAGGCCTTCAAGCACGTGTCCATTGTCGTTCTTAAACGGGCTATAGAACAGCCGGGCCACTGTGTCCTTGTGGTCGTCAATGTCGCCTTTCTTGTAATCCAGTTCCAGGCCAGCGCCGGTGAACATACCCAGATTCCAGGTCAGGGTGTTATTAAGGACATCACCCCAGACCCACCAGCCCCGGTCGAAGTAAGGGTAAAGCGGCGTGGCGGCCCCGCGTTCCAGGAAGTTGACATTGTTATCCAGGGTCCACCAGGAGGTGCTGAAGGGCGGCTTCATCTGCCCGGCCCTTAGGTGGAGCCAATCCCGGAACTTAAAGTCGACCCAGGCATTGCGGATATAGGGGCTATCGGCAAGTTCAGGCTGTACCCGGAATTGGATATATTTCCAAAAAAGTCCCTGGAAGTCTATACGGGCGCGCCGGACGTCGAAATGAGTCGGGTTGGCGCTCTGTCCGCCGTACATCTTGGTATCGAAGTGGACGTTTCCCCGGACCCTCATGCTGAAATCTCCGTCCGGCGTTTCGAAATAGAAATCGTTTTTCCAGAAACTAAAAACCGGAGTGCCCTTCTTTTTCTGTATGGTTTCCTCTACGGCCTTGGCCTTGGTGGTAACCTCCTCCATGCCTTTGAGTTTTTCCTCCAGGGCGTTTAGCTTCTCCTGGAGGGCCTTCATGTTATCCAACTGTGTCTTTATGGCCTTGATTTCATTCATGAGATCTTGGTTGGTCTCAGCCATGGCCGGCACGTGCCGGGCCAGAAAGACTACCAATACTATAAAAATAAAAAACACCCTCCTCATCTATCGCCTCCTTTTTCATAACATTAAGTTTTTAAAAGTTATTTTGGATCCAAGTCGGTAATCCAGTTATCCCCCCTCTCTTTTGGTTAGTTTTCTGCCTAACCCGATATAGTTCCCGGACGGGTCGTCAGACAAATTAATGACAACATTTTGCAATAGATATGCCTATATCTTTGTTAACCACAGCGCCCACTGAGAATAACATCAGGAATCATTGAAAGGACAGGCGTTGCCTCCGGATAACATAGGGCGGGAGACAGAAATTACTCGGACCGGCATCGAGATATCTGTCATCTGCTGGGTGTCACCTGTCCGATGGCAATTGCGTTAATAGACTTCCTGCCGACCAGCCGCTGGTGATCCTGTACCGCTTCTTTTCACCGTAGGGGTGCCATGGCATATCCGTCGCCAGGATTAAGCTTGATAAATTCACCGGATATGCATAAGATTAGAACTGGAACATTTGGTAGGGAGGCCATCCATCAAGGCTAAAAGGTTTCTCATTATTGCCGTAGGCGTTTTCATTCTTGTCTCCGGCATCATCGGCTATCTGGGCTATAGCGCCAACAAAGAGATAGAAAAGACGGTAACGGATCAGTTCAATCGGCAACAACTTATACTGGCGCGTAAGATAGCCCATGACATCGATAACCATTTTAATTTTCTCGATACCATCTTACGGCGCGTCAATCAGCTCTGGCAGCGGGGTGGGAGAAACATAGAGACAATAAAGGAAGATATCACAGCGTTCCTTCCGTTGCTCAGAGACTGGGATGTCCTGGCGATTGTGCATTTCGGCCGGGACGAAAAGTTCCCTGTGGTTTTTACCGGGCAGGGATTTACCGGCGCGGAGGGATTAGGAATCTATTATGACGATTACCGGAGATGGGGTAGTCGGCCGGAACACAGAGACAGCATAATAATCGGCCGGACCTTTCGGGCGGGAAAAGGTATTTTTAAGGGCAGATGGCTGATGCTGATGGCCACGCCCACCTGGAAACGTGCCGCCGGTCAAAAGGGCGTTCCGGCTTGGAGGTTTGAGGGCCTGACTTTTATTGTCGTTGATCCTATAGGGATCGCGCAGCGATATACCCGGGGCATTCGCTCGGGCGAAACAGGATATGGATGGGTGATTAATGACCGGGGGATTTTTTTGGCGCACTATGAGCATACTTTTATCGGTGAGGATTCTTTTATCGTCAGACAAAAGAGAAATCCGAATATCTCCTATGCGAGAATAAACCGGATCGTGCGCGACTATATGCTCGGAGGTAAAGAGGGAACGGATTGGTATATCTCCGGATGGCATCGCGGGGTTACCGCTGAGATGAAAAAGCTGTTCGCCTATAGTCCTGTTTTCCTATCCAAAGAGGATCGGGACAATCTATGGTCGGTGGGGGTGACCGCCCCCGTGACTGAAGTCTATGGAATCATAGAGTCGGCCATCATAAGACAATGGCTGATTGCAGGCATCTTTCAATTGATAGTATTTTCCTGCCTGGGTGTGGCCATTTATCTTTCCCTGCGCTGGTCACGGACTCTGGCTGCGGAGGTTGATGCCAGGACTGTTGACTTGAGGCTTTCTGAGGCGGAGGTGCGGCAGGAGAGAGATAAGGTCAAAGAGAGTATGCAAAAACTCATCGAGATGCAGGAGAGGCTTGTCCGTTCGGAGCGTTTTGCGGCTATAGGAGAGGCGGCTGCTTACCTTTCGCACGAGATAAAAAATCCTTTGATGCTTATTGGTGGATTCGCCGGCCAAGTAGAGAAATCCCTTTCAGACGATGATGCCAACCGGGAAAAATTAGGGATAATACAGTCCGAAACCAGACGCCTGGAGTTGATGTTGGCGGAGGTCAGAGACTTTACGCGTCCGGCCAGGCCGCAAAAGGAATTGCAAAATATCAATTCAGTCATTGAAGACACGTTAGCCCTTATGGAGAACAAAATGATTGATAAGGGCATTGAGTATGAAAAAGCCTTGGATGACCGCTTGCCGGTCGTACTCTTTGACCCTCAGCAGGTCAAGCAGGTATTGATTAACCTCATCAAGAATGCCGTTGAGGCTATGCCGGAGGGCGGTAAGCTGGTCGTCTCGTCATGGTCTGAGGGTGGGCAGGTTAAGGTTTCAGTCCTGGATAGCGGTATGGGTATGTCCCCTGAGGTGGTTAAGAAGGTCTTCAACCCCTTTTTTACGACCAAGAAAAAGGGAACCGGTCTGGGACTGGCCGTTTGTCGTAAGATCATAGAAGACCATGAGGGGGAAATATTTGTCCAGAGCGAAGAAGGGAAGGGTACCAGGATTACTATTGCCTTGCCGATTAAACCGGTTAATATGGAAACACGCTAATATCCGTAGGTTGAGCGCAGGCGATTACTGCGGTTTAAAATGACCGGACTTGGTAATTTAGTAATAAGGATTATATACCGATCCATATTTTAAAAGTGTATCATGAAATTTTTTGGTTCTAAAAAATCTGAGCAGTTGCCGCATGAGGCAGAACTAGAGGATCTACGCCTGGCTATCGATAAGGCGCACATGACTGCCGAGGTCCGGGAAGTCGCCCTCCATGAGTTGCAAAAACTGTCCAAAATGGGACAGATGACCGCTGAATATGGCATCATACTGAATTACCTGGAGTATCTGATCTCCCTTCCATGGGATAAGACAACTGAAGACAATTTAGACCCTTCCCGTGCCGAAACGATACTTCACCAGGATCACTACGGGCTTGAAGATATAAAGGCCAGAATTCTTGAGTACCTCGCCGTCCGGGCCTTGCGATCTAAGATTAAATATCGCATCCTGGTAGCTGATGGAGACGAGAGCGTCCGCAAAGATTTGCAGGATATGCTCGAGAAGGAAGGCTATACTGCGGTTACTGCTACCGACGGAACTGAGGCCCTCCGTTTAATCGAGTCTTCTGAGTTCGATTTAATATTGGCCGACTTAAAATTGAAAGGTCTCGACGGCCTGGCATTTCTGGAAAAGGCCAAGGCTACCTGGCCGGAAACCGAATTCATCATGATGTCCAGGTATGCTATTCTCGACTCTGCCGTAGAGGCCATAAAAAAAAGTGTCTTTCATTACCTGGCCAAACCCTTTAAGACTTCGGAATTACAAGAAACCGTTAAGAACGCCCTGCAAAGAAAGATGTGTGTTCAGGATACAAGAAGCCCCATTCTTTGTTTTATGGGACCGCCGGGGACCGGAAAGACTTCTCTCGGCAGGTCGGTGGCACATGCCCTGGGACGCAAATTTGTCCGGATTTCTCTGGCCGGCATGAAGGATGAGGCTGAGATCAGAGGCCACCGCCGAACCTATGCCGGAGCAATGCCCGGACGGATTATCCACGAAATTCGCCGTGCCGGGTATAAGAACCCCGTGCTGATGCTGGATGAAATAGACAAGATAGGTCAGGATTTCAGGGGCGATCCGGCGTCTGCTCTCCTTGAGGTACTCGATCCCGAACAAAATGATAAATTCACAGATTATTATCTGGACGTCTCCTTCGACCTTTCAAAAGTCTTGTTCATCACTACGGCTAATACCGCGGATAGTATTCCTAGGGCGCTTCGTGACCGGCTGGAGATATTGAAGCTCTCCGGTTACACGGAAGAGGAGAAAAAAAACATTGCCGTGCGATATATTATCCCGCGTCAGGTCAGGGAAACCGGCCTGGCGGCCTTTCCGCCGGAATTTACAGATGCCGCTATATATAAAATTATCCGTGAATATACAAGGGAAGCAGGAGTACGTGACTTAGAGAGACAAATCGGCTCTATTTGCCGAAAGATGGCGCGGGCGATTGTTACAGGGCCGGGAGATAATATGTCTCAGCGGACCATATTCCCGGATTCAATTGAGAAGTACCTTGGGCCGCGTAAATACCTGTTCGAGGTTACAGAGGCCAGGAACCGTATCGGTGTAACGACCGGACTGGTCTGGACGGAGACCGGCGGCGATATCATCTTTGTCGAAGCTACCAAGATGAAAGGCCGGAAAAATCTTATCATGACCGGTTCGCTTGGTGAAATTATGCAGGAGTCCGCCCAGGCGGCTCTCAGCTATATACGGTCGAATGCCCGTATTTTTAATATTGCAGAGAACTTTTTTGACTTCCAGGACATCCATATCCATGTTCCGGCGGCCGCTGCACCTAAGGAAGGGCCGTCGGCCGGGATTACCATAGCCATGGCCCTGATCTCCGCACTTACTGAAAGACCGGCCAGGCGTGACGTGGCCATGACCGGAGAGTTGACCCTAACCGGCCGGGTCTTACCTGTGGGGGCCATCAAAGAGAAGATACTGGCCGCACGGAGGGCCGGAGTAAAAGTGGTCGTCCTGCCCCAAAAGAACAAGGTAGATGTGGATACGCTGCCGGCTGGAACAAAAGAGGGGATTAGGATTGTATTTGTTGATAACATTACAGAAATTGTGGACATAGTCCTGTCGTAGATGTGCCGGGGCGTGGACTAGGTCCGGTTGCCGGTCATTGGGATTTGTTATTCTTCTGGCTTCCTCCTACCCCTCCTACCCCTCCTACCCCTTGTCTCCTTTTAGTTTCACTTGTCACCTGTAATTTCCAAATATCCAGCCGTAAGTTTTCCGCCCCCGGTTTCTTGTTAAAATAAATATAATTATTACAGTTAGTTATACCTATATTCATAACCGGGCAAGTCTGGCACGAATCTTGTTATTAAATATAGACAAAAGCCGGTTATTTGAGCATTGCGACTCCGGCGGGCAATAAAACCTGTCAAGAATATCAACGAACAGAGGAGGATGCCATGAAAGGATTGATTAGAAAATTTGAGAGATGGATGGTGGCCATTACTTTTACTGAGGTCGGAGAATTCGATACGGCAAGGGAGATTATGAACGAACCGGATCAACTTGTTGACGTTCCTAGAAAGAGGCGGACAGACACCCCTTATATCCAGGCACAGCCGGGACGGTAATGGATTTTAATGTGTCCCCAATGGTTGGCTGTTTTATCTGGGCTGTTTTCCGATTAGCCGGTTTTAAGACCGGCTAATCGGCTGAGGATCAAGGTTAAAACGGGGAAGATCGGCTTTGATCCGGCGAATAGCTATATCCGGTGCCGGCGCGGACGTTAACTTTAAGAAGGCGTACTGGATGGTTGACTTGCCTCTTTTCGTAATCTGATGTTCTCTTTTTGCAACCGGCGATACCTCATAACCCTTTCTATAGTAAGCAGGATATGCTCCTTGCGGAAGGGTTTGGTTATATAGTCAAAGGCGCCATTTTTCATTGCCTCAATCGCCGATTCAATGGTTCCATAAGCGGTGATAACGACAAACGGTATTTCCAGACCGCTCTTTTGAGCCTCTTCGATGATCTCCATTCCATCCTTTTCAGGCATGCGCAGGTCTGTAATTACCAAATCGAAATCCCCTCCGGCAATTAATCCGGGAACTTCCAGAGGATTATTTGTGGTTGTTACATTATAATTGGTTTTGTCAGTGATAATGACCTCAAGCAGTTTAAGCATATCAGGTTCATCATCCACGATAAGAATTTTCTCGGCCATGATGTTTTTCTCCCTCCAACCATTGAATTCTTCTATTTATCAAGAGGACACAAGAAAGCAGGCAAAGACACGATAAATACCGTCCCTTTCTTGTCACCTGCCTCGTCCGCAGTCTTTGTTATGAAGTTAATCGTTCCTCCGTAACCGGTGACTATATTGTAGGAAACAGTCAGTCCCAGGCCAGTCCCTTCCCCGGTTTTTTTGGTAGTAAAAAATGGATCAAATATCTTTGCCCTGTACTCCGGCGGAATGCCGCAACCGGTATCAGAAAAACATATCCGGACCAAATTATTATCCGTATCAAAGGCAGTAGAAAGAGCCATCTCTCCCCCACCCGGCATAGCCCCTATGGCATTGTTTATCAGGTTGAGGAAGACCTGCTGAACCTGCTTGGGATCCGCCTTGACTTTAGGCAGATCAGGAAACAGGTCCAGGTTAACCTTGATTTTTTTCATTAGGAGTGTATTTTCAACTACCTTAACGATATTTTCCAACTCCTGGTTGATATCCGCAAGGTCTTCGGCATACTCGGAGACGCGGCTAAAACTCAAAAGCTGTGATACGATCCTTTCGCACACCTGTGCCTGGTGGATTATTCTTTTTAACATATCATGCCGCTCGTCTCCGGGAGGACATTTTTCCAACAGGACTTCAGAAAACCCCATGATAATAGCGATCGGATTATTTATTTCATGAGCTACTCCGGCAGCCAGTAGTCCCAGAGATGCGAGCTTCTCGGTGTTGGCCATCTGACTGGCCATCTTGTTTTGCTCGGTAATATCGCGCGAGATGCCAAGCAGAGCCCTTACCACTCCAGTTGTGTCCTTTATAGGGATTAAATGGGTGCTGAACCAGTATTCTTTCCTACCGATCTCCGCCCGATGTTCAAGGTCCTGGGGGTTACCAACATCAAATACCTTATGAATAACCGCCAGATTTAGATTGTCCCATGCGCACATTTTGAGAAAATTGCGCCCTTCAAGGGATCTGAACGGTATTGCGGGCAGATTACGCGAAAGAAGGTTTGCGGCATAGCGGTTAATGGAAAGGATATTTCCATCTCTATCCAAAGAATAAATCATATCCTTAGCATTTTCCACCAATGACCGATAACGTTCTTCAGATCTTTTCAGACTATGTGTTTTTTCCTCTACCTCCTCGGCAAGCTTCCTTTCCCATCTCCGTTCGTACATAAAAGCGGTCAGCCCCACCATGATGATAGATAAAACAATCACCCCGTGCAATACATGTAACCGTGTCAAATCCTTCTTAATGACCGCTTCTACTTCACTTATCGGGGCGACAACAGCCACCGACCAGGAAGGCCGCGATCCGGAAGGACCGACAATTACCGGTGTGTAGGCTATGAGTTTTTCTATAGGACCCTTGGTCTCTCTATGCCAGCCGGAAATATACCAACTGGTTCCCTCCCGGCCCGCCAGCATCCTTTCTTTTTGAATACGGTGGATGCGGACAAAGGATATTTTAGGCGCTTTTTTCGGACGTGCCTCAAATGCATTTGCGCCTATGAACTCTGCCAGTGGATGGTATAAGAAGATCCCCCGGTCATCGATAACCCAGGCATAGCCGGTCTCTCCTGAGCGGATATCCATTACAATCCTTTTTACGAAAGTAGTAATATCCAGGGTCACTTGTGTTATCCCGACAAAATTACCCGTCGGTACCGGGTGCGCTTGGTCAATCGATTCCTGGTAGGTGGGAATACTGATCGTGAGAAGCAGTTTCCCCGGGTAGCGTTCTTCATCCCGAAAGGCATCGCTGATGAAAATCTTGCCCTTATTGTCTGTTGTTGAGGCAAGCGCAAGCGTGTCTTTTATACCCGCTCTGCGGTGAATATCCAAAATAAAGTGTTTCCCATAGCTATCTACAGAATACTCCTTCTTTCCATCTTGATCGATACGGGAGATCAAGAGAACACCGCTTTGCTTCAGGACAGACATGGTTATCTCTATTCGTCTCGCCCATGCTACGGATTCAAGATACTGAAGAGAAGGGGAATAATTTAAGACCCGCAGTTCGTCACAAACAAGTTCAAGGTTATTCTGTAACTGACGTGTTGCGTACCGGGCAAGGAGGAGTTGCTGTTGATTGAATTGCTCCACCGCGATCTTTCGTGTCTGTCTCTCCAAAAAGATGCTTAAAAAAAGCGCCCCGCCGAGTAATAAAACCATAGCCGCATAAACGGCAATGGCCACACTCTTTCCTCTATAGGGTAAGATGGTCTTTTTGGGGGGCACCATAGGCTTAAATTTGATTACCCATGCAGTTCAGTTTGAAACCCAGGGAGATGTGTGGTAAAAAGTGATGACCCAATAAAATTACTAATCGCTTAATTTTTTTTATTAGTCAAGGAGATATTGACGCTGAAGCTATGAAATACTGCAGACAGAAAGATGTAGCCCCTTTTGAAGAGATCTGTCGCATCTTGATTGATGAGACAGAAGACCTGATCTATATTCTGGATCGAAAAGGCTGTTATATCTTTGTTAATCCATGGATGGCCCGATTTCTTTCCAGAGAAATTGAACAGATCATCGGCCGGTCTGTTTCATCATTCATGCCGGAGGCGGATGCCCAGGAACAGATCAAGTCAGTAAACCGTATATACACCGACAAGAAGAGGGTCAAGACGGAATTTACTATCCTTAAAGGAGACAGGGCCTTTTTGTACGCCGCCAATCTGGTGCCACTCAAAGACAAAAAAGGAGATGTATGCGGCGTACTAGGCATTGCCAGAGATATTACCGAACCCCGTAATTTTGAAAACCAACTGATAACTACCGAAAAACTTGCTTCACTAGGCACGCTGGCCGCGGGAGTGGCTCACCAGATAAATAACCCCCTGTCGATTATCCTGGGATTTTGTGATCTCTTACTCGAAAAAATAGATCCGGAGAGTCTGATTTACCGTGACCTTCGGACTATTGAACGCCACGGGCTGTACTGCAAGAAGGTGGTGGAAAATTTGCTCGGTTTCGCACGCATTGCGGAAGGAGACGAGGTGTCGGTAGATGTCAACCATGCCGTGGAGCTAGTACTGGGTATAATAGACCACACCTTCCTCATCAATGGCATTACTGTAGAAAAAAATCTTGCCCCTTCGCTACCCCGGGCCTGTGGAGACACCAAACAGCTTCAGCAGGTTTTTTTGAGTCTGATTACCAATGCTATTGAGGCTATGAAGAATGGGGGGGCACTTGGCATCTCGACCGGGATGAGCGGACCTTTGTACATATTTATCCGTATTTCAGACACTGGAGAGGGCATAGACGAAAAATACCTGGATAAGATATTTGACCCCTTTTTTACCACCAAACCGGAAGGAGAAGGGACGGGATTGGGTCTTTCGGTAAGCTATGGAATTATACGAAAGTACGGCGGGACTATTTCCTGCGAAAGCAAAACGGGCAAGCCCTCGGGGACCAACCTTACCGTCAGGCTGCCGATATTTAAAGGAGCGCAAGATGTCAGAACGGATATTGATCGTAGATGACGAGTCCGACATGCTGGAACTCCTCCGAAGGATTATAGAGGAAAACACCGCCTACGAAGTCTTGACCTGCTCCAACCCGCTGGGCGTTATGGACTTGCTGAAGGAGAATCCGTGTGAGCTGGTTATTTCAGACCTTAAAATGCCGGGGATGGATGGCATTGGTACCCTTGAAAAAGTCAAACAATTAGATGAGAGGACGGCAGTCATTATTATGACTGCTTTCGGTACGATCGAGACGGCAATTGATGCCATGCGCAAGGGCGCCTTTGACTATATCACCAAACCTTTCCGCAAGGAGAAGATACTCGTCACTATTGACAAGGCCCTTGAATGGCGCCGACTGCGTACTGAAAACGAGCGCCTAAAGCAGAAACTCGAAGAGACTATGCAATACGGAACGATCATTGGATCGAGTCCGGTTATGAAGCAGATTTATGAAAAAATCAACCAGGTTGCCAAGACATCCGCTACCGTATTGATTACCGGGGAAAGCGGTTGTGGGAAGGAGTTGGTAGCGCGAGCCATCCATGCCCAGAGCCTCCGTAGCAATTATAATTTTGTTCCCGTAAGCTGCTCTGCTCTCCCTGAGTCTTTGATTGAAAGCGAGCTTTTTGGGCACCTGAAAGGGGCCTTTACCGGCGCGATAAGGGAACACAAGGGTCTGATCGAAGAGGCCGAAAACGGTACACTGTTCCTGGACGAACTTGGCGATTTAAGTTTGGTTATTCAGGTCAAACTCCTTCGTGTTATTCAGGAAGGAGAGTTCAAAAAGGTCGGTGATAGCAGGATCAGCAAGGCCAACGTCCGCATCATATCAGCCACCCACCGGGATCTTCTCAAAATGATCAAAGAGAGAGCTTTCCGGGAAGACCTCTATTACCGCCTTAATGTCATCCATATTCACCTGCCTGCTCTACGCGAGCGCAGGGAAGATATCCCTCTTCTCGCTCACTATTTTCTGGCTAAATACAGCAGCCTCAACGACAAGGACATCAAGGGCTTTTCTCCAGGGGCGCTTGCCGCTTTAAAGTTACATGACTGGCCCGGCAATATCAGACAACTGGAAAATACGATCGAAAGGGCCGTGATACTCTGTTCATGCGACCGGCTTGACACCGAAAATTTGTTTCCCGAGGATTCTGTCTCAGGGCCGCAGGAAACCGCGGATGCGGTTCTTACCCTTTCGTACAAAGAGGCCCGGGAAAAGTCGATTGAGGAATTTAATCGCCGCTATATTTCTTACGTCCTGGCCCGGCATTCGGGCAATGTGTCCCGGGCCGCCAAGGAATCCGGATTAAAACGGCAGTACTTGCACCGGCTTATGAGAGATTACGGTATCCAGTCAGGCAGGTTTAAGGCCGCACAAGAATAATAACTATCCGAGACTATCTCCCTCCTTTTTGGTCTACCCCGTCCATTTTTTATACCAACTGTCACCCGAATGTTTCACTTAAATCCTTAACCTTCCTTGGTAAGGATACCATCAATTGTTTATTATCACGCAATAACAACAAGATAAAAAATATTATCTTATTTTGCTGTGATGGCATAAGTGTTGAATATGAATTAATCAAAGGCAAAAAGGAGCGCCGGATGGTTGAAAAACGTATGCGGGAGATTATGTCGGAAGATTTTTTGACTACCGCCAAATCTCAGACTCTCCCGGAAGCGATTAAGATGCTTTGCAGTGTCCGCAGGAAGCGTGTTGTGCCCGGGGCCATTGTTGTTTTTGACCAGAATCAATCTTTCTGGGGGCTGCTTACCCTGGAATGTGTTTTTGAAAGCATACGCCCGGCTTTTATGAAAAGTTCAAACCAGCGGGGCGTGGTAACGTGGAACGGCATTTTGCTGGAGTCATGCCAGAAACTGGCCGGGTTTAAAGTAGAAGATGTGGCAGATAAGGAGATTCCCCGGCTTGAACCTGAGGACAGATTGATCAAGGTTATCCACCTGTTTCTCAAAACCAACCGCCGGGAATTACCCGTATTAGAGGACGATACTGTAGTGGGCCTGGTGGATGTAGGCAGGATAATTCAGGAGATTAATGAGCTGATTACCAAATTTTGTTAGGGGAGATGATCTTACCTTGATCCCACGGATACTTATCGCCGACAGACAGACGGAGATTTTGGAACTCTTTACCAGGATACTGGAGGGAGATAGTTCTGTCTCATGTTACACAAGTGACGACAAAGGGGATTTGCTTCGCCAGGTCCGGGAGATGTTCTTTGCCATCATGCTCCTCGATGTCCGGATGATCCTCCGCAACAACTTTGCGCTGCTGAAAATGATACGGGAGATATCTCCGGCAACAACTATCCTGATTATGGGATATCTGGAGGACCTGGAGGTCATGAAGAAGGGGATCGATTTAGGGGCCTCCGGGTATATTATTAAGCCGGTCATGGCCAGGGACCTCCGCAAAGAGGTAGGGAAATGCCTACTGTCTCCCACGCTGAGAAGGGCAGAGCCACGGGTAGGGCAGGTCAGCACATCGAATTCTTCACTATAAATTTTTAATAGGAGGTAGGGACTATGGTCAGAATAAGATTTCTCTAAATGAAGGCATAACTATACCGAGGAAGTCTATTTATTTTTTTATGAGGATTCTCAATCTATCGAAGCAAGGAGGTTTTTGGGATGAAACCATTTAAAACAATTTATCAGGTGTTAGTTATGGCGTCCGCCGCACACGCCAGATGGGATTATGAGACTTCCCTGTCCATCCTGAAGAACAGGAAAAAGTTGCTGATATTAATTGCCCTGTCGCTGCCGATCCTGGCCGTAATGGTGGCCTCGGCGGCAGACCTTCCGAACATCCTGGGCGGCAAGAAGGCCTATGCCCCGGCCACCTATACGACTACTATATTTCTGTCCTCAATAGCCATCGGCCTTATCGCCGGACTGATTACGGGCTGTATTGGCGCGGGCGGCGGTTTCGTTATTGCTCCGGCCCTGATGAGCGCCGGTATCAAGGGTATCACGGCGGTGGGTACGGACCTCTTCCACATCTTTGCCAAGGCCATCATGGGGACGGCCGTACATAAGAAGCTGGGCAATGTCTCTGTGGGGCTGGCTATAGCCTTTGTTGGCGGTTCCATCGTAGGTGTACTGGGCGGCGGGGTTATCAACCGGGCCCTCTACAATATGAATCCGGTCATCAGCGACACCTTTATCAGTATTATCTATGCGGTGCTGCTCGGTTTCCTTGGTATCTATGCCATGCTGGACTTTGTGAAAGCCAGCAAGAAAGGCGACGGGGGAGGGGCACACGGCGGCGGCCCGGTTGGTGAATTGACGGGCCTGCCCCGAAAACTGCAGGGCATCAATATGCCGCCCATGATTGCTTTTGATGAAGACCTCGTTCCCGGCGGCAGGAAATTGTCGGCCTGGATTGTGGGCGTGTGCGGGACCTTTGTCGGTTTTGTGGCGGCCATCATGGGTGTGGGCGGCGGCTTCTTGACCTTCCCCATCTTCGTCTATATGCTCGGTGTGTCTTCGTTTACCACGGTTGGGACTGATATTCTTCAAATCATCATGACGGCCGGGTTTGCCTCTATCTCGCAGTACGCCATCTATGGATTCGTTTTCTATACCCTGGCCATGGGTATGCTCCTCGGGTCCCTTATCGGCATCCAGGTTGGGGCGTTGACGACCAAGGTGGTACGCGGCATATATATCCGGGCCTTTTATGCCCTGGCCGTCCTGGCCGGTTTCTTTAACCGGCTCTTTGCCCTTCCGAAGAAATTCAGCGAATTAGGGTGGATTGACATAGCCAAATCGACCGCCGGTATGTTCGACACCATAGGTATCATCCTGTTCTTTGTTGTGGTGACGACATTTGGTCTGTTTGTCTTTGGTAAGTTTTTTGGGAATATGAGAACATTGAGAGGGGAGGGATAAACGATGTTGGTAAAAAACGCAAAGACATTCAATCTGGGACTGCTCTTGTTAGTCTCTTTTGCCATAGTATTTTATGTTATCATGTTTGTACCCTGTTTTAAAGGAAAGACTCCCATTATCTATGCGGATGAGATGTTCAACTCCCTGGCCAAGGGATCGACTTATTTTATCCCGAAGTACATGGAGAGTACACGGAAGTTCGTCGGCAGACCGCTGGAGATGACCATAAAGCTCAAGAATGCGGCCGAGGCCGAAAAGGCCGGCATCCTCTTTAGCAAAGCCGGCTCGACGGTTACGTTAGACAAGGAAAAACTTACCTTAACCGGCGGTGACTATGGCAAAACCATGCTGATGGCAGAAAATGATGCCGACCTTATGTTCAATAGCCGGGGCGCGGAGGTGGCCGCCAGATATGGTTACGACGAGAAGGAGGTTATGTATATCTGGCATTCGGCCTTTAAGTCCCTAATCAAGGAGTTGGAAAAACAGGAGCGCTTTGAAGGCTCGATCTTCCTCGGCGAGGTTTTGACCAAGGTCATAGAACCCGGCTACAATTTTTACGGTATAAAGCCGGAGAAGGTTAAGGACTATATCGGCCTGCTGGTGGGATTTCTGGGCTTTTATGTCATCTATACCCTTTGGTTCGGTTATTCCATCTATGAATTGTTTAATGGGATGGGCCTGACCATGACCAAATCCAAGGCCAAGAAGGAATAATAAAGTGATGAGTGATGAGTAATGAGTGACGAGTTGAAGGTACGCCGCAGCCCGCCGAAGGCGGATGGTCCTCGTCGGTCTGAGGCCGGCCCATAACGATTTGACCAAGACAGGAGGTAAAAATGAAGATATTAGTACCGGTTGACGGTTCCAAGTACGCCATGGAGGCGGTTAAGATGGTCTCTAAGCTGGCCAAGGCCACAGACGCCCAAGTGACACTAATGACCGTAACGCCTTCCATCGCGGATATAGACATCGAATATACGGCCCGTGAACGGGAATCCCTGGAACAGAAAACCACGGCTTATGGAGACAAGGCCCTGGAACAGGCCGAAAAAGTGCTTAGTGCGGCGGGATTAAGTCCAAAGACCCTCATGATGGCATCGACCTCGGTAGCCGATGCCATCATATCGACGGCCAAAAAGGGCAAGTTTGATCTTATTGCCGTAGGCAGCCGCGGGTTAGGGGCTACGGCCCGGTTTATCATGGGTGGCGTGGCCTCGCGGGTGGTTAACCATGCCCCCTGCTCGGTGTTGGTGGTAAGGATGGAAAAATAGGCAGGGCATCCGGTGAGATATCCACACAAAAAAGGGCCTCTAGTGATAGAGGCCCTTTTTTGTGATATCCATATCCGAGCAAGATGCCATTTATGCGCACACTGAGGCTGGCCTTCTTAAACAAGCCCCTTTCCGGTTGATGTCTTATGTTGTATAGTTTATTAATAAAATAAAGGCCCTGTGAATATGCATAGCGAGCGCATTCCCTGCTGCTTGCAGCAGGGAATGCGAGCGAAGATGATGCATTTTACCTTGCATACGGAGGTTCTCCACAGCTTGCTGCAGGGAGCTTCAATTTTTTAAAGATATGAGGTAGTTGCCTTGCCTTTCTGGAAATCGATAAAAAGGCTTTTTTCAAGGGAAGAACCTCAAAAACTTCTCAGTGCAGAGGAGGAAGAGAATCTATACACTACGTTCAAACTCCGTTATTGGCACTTTACGACCGTCCTGAGTTCTAATAATAAGACCCTTGAAATAATGGCCGACATGGAAAAGATGTTGCACGGTAAGCGCAGTTTCGGCATGGACTTTGTCAGGGCAAACTGTACTGCTATCTCTGTGAACCTCTATAAGATGATAAAGGGTATCAATGAACTGGGGGGAGGCAAATACTGGCGGCTTTTTGAGGCTGCAAAGGACGTGTTTGGTAAGATTGACACCGCTCTGGCCAACCGAAAGGCCCTGGCTGGGGGAGCATTCGTCATCCCTCTTGACCACGTTGATGAAACCATGGCCGGGCAGGTGGGAAGCAAGATGGCAAACCTTGGCTCCATTGCCAAATTGTCCGGTGTAAGGGTACCTGAGGGATTCACGGTTACGGCTGCCGCCTACGATAGGTTTATAACCTACAATAATCTACAAGATGAAGTTAACCGTTGGATCAGTTCCGTTGACCTCTCGGATATTAAGAATTTGGAAGAGAATGCCTTTAAGATTCGTGCTGCCATTCTTGAGGCCCCGCTTCCTCCTGAACTTGAAGCAGCCATTAAGGATGCCTACCGGCAGCTTGAGGGGAAAACGACACCAGGGGTCAAAGTTGCTGCCAGAAGCAGCGCGCTTGGTGAAGACCAACATAAGACTACTTTTGCCGGACAGTATCGGTCGATCCTAAATGTTGACTATACAAATATTACCAGTGCCTATAAGGAAGTCCTGGCCAGTAAATATTCCCTTTCGGCCATTGCATATCGTCTCAATATGGGCTTCCGGGACGAAGATATTGCCATGTGTGTAGGATTTATGGAAATGATTGACCCGGCAGCCAGCGGGGTCGCCTATTCACGAAATCCAGAAGATTTCCGGAGCGATCAGATAATTATCAACGCCACCTGGGGATTGGCCAAGGCAGTAGTTGACGGCACGACTTCCCCCGATCTTTTCGTGTTGACGCATACCAAGCCTGTAAAAATACTGGCTAAAACTATCCGCCCAAAGGGGCTAAAATTCCTTCCGGCTGCAAAAGGTGGTCTTGAAACTGTCGAAGTTTCGGAAAAAGAACGTGAGATTTCCTCTGTTACGGATGAGCAGGCGCTTTTTCTGGCTGAGATCTGTTCGCGCCTGGAGGCCCATTTCGGCGAAGCACAGGATGTGGAATGGTCCATCACAAGCGACGGTTCTGTAGTGATACTCCAATGTCGTCCTTTAATCCGCCTGAAGTCGTCCAGGAAACGAAGGGAACCTGTTATACCAAGTGAGGAAATCGGACCTGAGCCACTACTGTACGGTGATATTACGGCTAGTTCAGGGGTGGCTGCAGGTCCGGCGTTTTTGCTGCAACATGAGGATGACATGGCGCACTTTCCTGATGGTGCGGTTATGGTTACCAAATTTGCTTATCCGCGTTGGGCTGCAATACTGCACAAGGCAGCGGCAGTAGTGGCCGAACACGGCGGCGTTGCCGGACATCTGGCCACTGTTTCCAGGGAGTTTGGTGTTCCGGCGCTTTTTGATGTCGCTACTGCTACCACTATACTCAAAAACGGAGACGTGGTGACCATAGATGCGGACAACGGCAGGATTTACCCCGGACGGATTCAATCGCTGCTTGCCGTATCGAGGGAGATACCAAGTCTCATGGAGGGAAGCCCTGTATATAACACGCTTGAGGAGGTACTCTCCTATATCTCCCCACTCAACCTGACCGATCCCGATTCGGTAGATTTTACTCCGGCAAAATGTCAAACAGTGCATGACATTACACGTTTTATTCATGAGATGTCGGTGCGGGAAATGTTTGAATTCGGCGATCAATATCATCTTACGCGGAGAGCAAGTAAGAGGTTGGTCTGCGGAGTGCCGATGCAATGGTGGGTAGTTGACCTCGAAGACGGCTTCAAGGCCCCGGCCGAGGGGAAGATGGTCTCAATTGATAACATCGTTTCAATCCCTATGCTTGCTCTGTGGGAGGGGATTACCGCCATACCCTGGAAGGGTCCGGCCATGGATACCAGGGGCATGGTCTCCGTTATGTTCGAAGCCACTATGCGCCCGGACATAGGTCCGGATACGGGGGCAAACTTTGCCGAACGAAATTACTTCATGATCTCCCGGCATTTCTGCAACCTCAGTTCTAAGCTCGGGTTTCACTTTTCCACGGTGGAGGCCTTTGTTGGCGATATGCCGGGAGAAAATTACGCGAGTTTTATATTCAAGGGAGGAGCGGCCGACGTGGTACGCCGTCACCGCCGCGTTGCCTTTATCGGTGAAATCCTCCGTACATTCGACTTCCGGGTCGAGGTAAGGGGGGACGTGGTCTCCGCCCGCCTGGAAGGGTGCGATCAGAACTTCCTCAAAGGGCGTTTAAAAGTGCTGGGCTATCTCGTCTTGCATACCCGCCAGATGGATATGATCATGTCCAATGACGCGCTCGTTAACTATCATCTGAAAAAGATGCTTGATGACATATATTCGTTTGTGAAGATAGAACGAAAAGAAGGGAATAAGGCTCCTATCCTAAGTCTGAAAACTTAACGAGCATATCTGAGGGGCCAGAGTTTGAACATGCATAGCGAGCGCATTCCCCGCTGCTTGCGGCGGAGAACTTCAATAATTAATTCCCTGACAAGGAGTTGGGAGACGTTTATAATGAAAGCTGCTTCCCGACTGCCTCTCCCAACTCCCTAATTGACCCCGAGTAGAATTATTGTTTTACTACCAAGATGGGACAAGGCGCTTGTTCGATAACCTGTTGGGCAGTGCTCCCCATGACTGCATGGGTGATGCCTGCACTTCCGTGACTTCCGATAACAATCAGATCGCTCCTTCCCTCTTTTGCTACCCGCACAATTTCATCAGCGGGGTACCCTTCGTCGACCACTATGTCGGTTACGGATAGCCCGTACTCTGTAGCGATCCGTTCTGCTTTCGTCATAATTGCCTTGGATTCCACGGCAAATACCTCGCTGAGGCCGGTTTTGGTGGCCAAGTCAACCTGATCACCGTACACCGGAACGACGTTCAGGATGGTAATCTTGGACCCCAGCTCTTTGGCGAGGCGGCAGGCCATGTGAATAGCGTGGCTGCTGGACTCTGATCCGTCGGTGGGGACGAGAAGTGATTTATATTCACCGCGTCTTGGCTCTCCTTTGGCCACCAGGACACTGCATCTCACATGGCCGATTACGTTTGCAGTTAAACTTCCCATGAAAATCTTTTTCAGGCCGGTCCTGCCACGTGTCCCCATCACGACCAGCTCTGCCCCAAGTTCCTTGACTTTTTCACTGAAACGCACGTGAGATTCACCAACGGATACGGATACGGAGGCCTTTATGTCGGCTTTGGCCGCCTGGGCAACCAGTTCATCCACTGCTTTTTTCATTTTGGCCTTCAGCTTGTCGGTCAGGCCAGGGGCCGTGGTTTCGAACTCTTCGTTCACATCCACCACCGCTGATATATCAAGCGAACTCCCGAAGCGTTTAGCTATCGCTACTGCCTCTTCGATTGCCAGGCGGTCCTGTTCCACTCCATTACTGGCCAAAAGGACTTTTCCCCACATGAATTATACCTCCTGTACTCTAAGCTCCTTAAATTTATGATGTTAACATAATCATGGTTAGCTATAGAACGATTATACACTTCTCGGAACTACCAGTACTGCACATGGAGTATGCCCGATAACCCTTTTGGTAACGCTTCCCATCAACAGTTTGGTCAGCCCGGTCCGGCCATATTTACCCATAATGATAATGTCAGCTTTTATTTCTCTGGCCAGATCTACTATAACCTCGTAGGGCTCGCCTTCCCGGACTATCCCCTCGGCCTGGATATTGGATTTGGCGGCTCTCTTTACGATCTTGTCCACAATCTTTTCCGCTTCGGTCCTATATTTTGCCGGCCTTTCGCCCTTAACTACACATACTGCGCTAAGCTTGCTGTCGCAGGCTGCGGCAATACTTATGGCCTCATTTACGGCGGACTCGCTATATGCCGAACCATCCGTGGCCACGAGTACATTTTTCAGCCCGACCGGTCCCCGAAGAGGGATGACCATTACCGGACATGGCGCATGACCGATGATCCGGGCGGCCACGCTGCCCATAAGCAGCCTCTTGAGGCCGGTTTTCCCGTGGCTCCCTATGACTATGACATCCGCCTTCTTTTTCTTTGCCTCGCCAACAATGAATTCATAAGGCTGTTCACCCTCATGAACCAGGGTTTCACACTTTATGCCTTTTTGGGAAACACGTTCCCTTATGCCCTCCAGTAACGCCCTGGAATCTCTCTCCATTTTTTCTACGGCCTCGGGTGCCAGGGCCATGAACTCGGGATTGAGTTCCACGACGTTTAATACGTAAAGGCTGCTTCCGCACTTTCTGGCTATATTAACTGCCCCATCCAGGGCCTTCTCGCTATACCTTGACCCATCTGTGGCCACGAGTATCTTTTCATGTCTGCTCAAGGGGCACAACTTACAAGTAGTGACGATAGTATCTTCGCTTTTCATAACGTAAGTAACCTCCCTTCAACCATAGTTTATGCCTGGATATTTGTTCGCAAAAGCCCTTATCTGTTCCTAACAAATATAAGAAACTTTCCAATATTGCGTTTCAAAAGTCAACAAAAAAGTTGTAAATTGTAATACCAAAAATTCCGGATACCGGTGGGTCTCCGACATAAAAACCGGACATCTTTATTTCAGCTTGACACAAAAAAGTGACAGATGTCAAATCGTGCTTGACATTGAACGACAATTCATTTATAAAAACGGCGTATTGTAATTTTACAACACTGGAGATGCAAAATGAAACGATATTTTTTCGGGATTTCAGTATTGCTGACCATTTTTCTCTGGATAGGCCCGGCGCTGGCGGCAGTTGATCCGGGCGTGGCGGCGGATGCCGGCGGGCCATGGTGGCAATGGCCGATTATCCTTTTTGTGGTTACCTTTGTCATGGGGATTGTCGCTGTTTTGGGCGGCGTCGGCGGCGGGGTATTGTTCGTCCCGATCATCAGCGGATTTTTCCCTTTTCACCTTGATTTCGTGCGCGGAGCCGGGTTGCTGGTGGCCCTTTCCGGGGCCCTGGCTGCCGGCCCCGGTCTCCTCAAGAGGAACATGGCCAGTCTGCGCCTGGCTATACCGGTAGCGGTAATCGCCTCCGCCTGTGCCATAGCTGGAGCCATGCTCGGTCTGGCCTTACCCACGAATGTCATTCAGACCGCCCTGGGGGCGACGATTCTTGGTATTTGTGTTATCATGCTCACCGCCAAGAAGTCTGAATTTCCTGAGGTCAGGAAACCCGATGCCCTGTCCACCGCCTTACACATCACAGGTATATATCGCGAGGAAAGCACCGGTAAGGACATCGATTGGCGCGTACACCGGACGCCTCTGGGGCTGGCTACCTTTATTATTATCGGCGTTATGGCCGGTATGTTTGGTCTGGGCGCCGGGTGGGCGAATGTGCCGGTGCTCAACCTCATGATGGGCGCCCCGCTTAAGATCAGCGTGGCTACAAGCAAATTTCTCTTATCCATTACCGACACCTCGGCCGCGTGGATTTATTTGAATCAAGGCTGTGTCATACCGATGATGGTAGTTCCGAGTTTGATCGGCATCATGCTGGGATCTATCGTCGGGGTTAAGATCCTGGCCAAGGCCAAACCCGCCTTTATCCGCTGGATGGTTATCGGTATCCTGGCCTTTGCCGGAATCAAGGCCCTGACCAAGGGATTAGGGATAACACTATTTTAACTAAGATGTGGTTTTAAGGAGGCAATGTCCTATGGGAGCAAAAGAAATAAAGAAACCGGGAACAGCCGAGGAACAAGTTCTATATGCCAGTGTCCTTGAGAAAGGCATGCTGCTGGGGCTTGGAATCCTGGTTATAACCTTTATAGTGTATGTCCTGGGTATCCTTGAGCCATATGTACCGGTAGGAGAATTAAGTCGATATTGGTCTATGAACGTCCATGATTACCTCCAGGCGGCTAATATTCATCCGGGCTGGTGGTGGGCTTCCCAACTGGGTAAGGGGGATTTCTTAAACTTCATCGGCATAGCTCTGCTGGCCGGTGTAACGATCATCTGTTATGCGGCTATTATCCCCACCTTGCTGAGGAAAAAGGACATTGTTTATGCCGTGCTTGCCCTCCTTGAGGTCATTGTCCTGTCTGCCGCCGCATCGGGTTTAATTGCAGCCGGCGGACATTAATGGCATAACGTTGAAGCAATGGTTCTAAAAAGCCGGCATGCCTTGCCGGCTTTTTAATCTTCCAACACTCATATCCGCTTATGGACCCATCCGCAGAGAATCCTTTCCTTGTCAGCATCGGGCAAAAAGATTATATTTAGTTTAAGTGAAAGAAAAACAAGCGCCTTTAATATCCATATTTCGGAAGACGGTGGACCGATACGGCATGTTTCGCGCCGGGGATAACGTGGTGGCGGCGGTCTCCGGCGGTCCGGACTCGGCAGCCCTGCTCCATCTCCTGTGCGAATTAAAAGGGGTCTGTCCATTTAAGCTCTCTGTGGCCCATTTTGATCATGGCCTGCGCGGGAGAGAATCTGCAGAAGACGCTATTTTTGTCGGAAACCTGGCCGAAGGACTCGGCCTGCCCTTTCATTCGGGACGGGGTGATGTCCTTACGTTAAAGAAACAGAAAGGGCTTTCACTGGAAGAGGCCTGCCGCGAACTTCGTTATAAATTTTTGCAGGAAGTGGCAGAAAAGATAGGGGCCCGGAGAGTAGCCCTGGGACATACGGCTGATGACCAGGCTGAAGAGTTTCTTTTACGTCTGATCCGGGGTTCCGGGGCGCGGGGGCTATCCGGCATGCCTTTTATCCGGGAGGGTCTTTTTGTGCGACCTTTGCTCGAGGCCTCGCGAGCCGATGTCTTGGCCTATCTAACGGCCAATAAATTTTCTTTTCGCATTGACAGTTCAAACGAGGCCCGGGGTTTCCTGCGAAATCGTATCCGGCACGATTTACTGCCTGTGCTGGAAACCAATTTTAATCCGGGCATCCGTCGAATCTTGCTCCAGACTGCTTCTATACTGCGGGAGGATGAGGCCCTGCTGGCGAGTATGGCTGAGGAGGCCTGGACAGGCCTCGTTAAATCGGATGAAGGACCGGAGGGGTGGGGAATAACGCTGAATTTAAGGCGTTATCAGGAAATTCCAAGGCCGATTCAGATGAGGGTCATGCAAAAGGGCCTTGAATCAAGCGGGGCAAGATTGAAGGACATCGGCTTCAGGCATCTGGAATCTATTCAATCCCTGGCCATGAAAGACGGCCCTTATAAAAGGATTTCCCTGCCCGGCGAAGTAACAGTAGAAAGGATCTATCAGGAATTGAGATTCAGCCGGAAGAAGAGCGATAAGGCGCCAAAAGATTTTTTATATGAGATAAATGGCGTGGGCCGCTATTTTTTGCCGGAGATCGGACGATCTATCTCACTTGAGGTAATGGAGGGTTTAGATTCTTCTCCCCGTGAAAGCCTGCCCCCCGTCTCTTATTTTGATTATGGGCGGATATGTTTCCCCCTGGTGGTGCGTAATTTCCGGCCCGGCGACCGGTTTTACCCGAATGGTCTGGGAGGCAGTCAAAAGGTCAAGGACTATTTTATTAACAAAAAAATACCGCGGCCTCTCAGGTCAAAAATACCCATAATTGAGCAAGACGGTCAGATTGTGGGGATCCCCGGATGGCGGGTTGATGAACGGTTTAAAGTTACCGAAAAGACAGAACAGATACTTAGGGTTTCATTAGACTGAAAAAGACGAAAGGCATATGTTTTGCTTGCAAAAAACGGCATTTTCCCTTAGTTTAAAGGTGAAATTCTTTTTTGAACGCAGATGAACGCAGATTTTACTTTTTAAATTTCGAATTTCGAATTTACTGTGCTGCGGGTATTGGTCTGCCTCGGGCGGACGTCCCAATTAAATCTTACAGAAAAGCAAGAGCAGGGAGGAGTTTTTGAATACGTTTTATAAGAATTTATCCCTTTGGCTGGTTATCGGCCTGGTAATGATCCTGTTGTTTCAATTTTTCAACCGTCCTGGAGAGGATAGCGCTGAGGCAACTTATAGCGACTTTCTGGATAAGGTGGAAAAGGGAGAGGTGTCGCGGGTAACGGTGCAGGGAGAGCGTATCCACGGGCAGTATGTTAATGGCCGGGCCTTTAAGACCTACGCCCCAAAGGATGTTGACCTGGTTAAAATTCTGCGACAGGCTAACGTCAAAATAACGGTAAAACCGGCGGAAGAATCGCCATGGTATTGGACGCTTATTATCTCCTGGCTGCCCATGCTGCTTCTCATAGGGGTCTGGATATTTTTTATGCGCCAGATGCAGGCCGGAGGCGGCAAGGCCCTTTCCTTCGGCAAGAGCCGGGCCAGACTCCTTTCCGGCCAGAATGTCAAGACAACATTTGCCGATGTAGCGGGCATAGATGAGGCCAAGGAGGAACTGGCCGAGATCATCGATTTTTTGAAAGATCCCAAAAGGTTCACGCGTCTCGGAGGACGGATTCCCAAGGGTGTGCTCCTCATGGGAGCGCCGGGGACGGGGAAGACTCTGTTGGCTAAGGCCATAGCCGGAGAAGCCGGAGTTCCTTTTTTCAGTATAAGCGGTTCCGATTTTGTGGAGATGTTTGTAGGTGTGGGCGCCTCCAGGGTGCGTGACCTTTTTGTGCAGGGGAAGAAAAACGCCCCGTGCATTATTTTCATCGATGAGATCGATGCGGTGGGCCGCCACCGGGGCGCCGGACTGGGAGGAGGCCATGATGAAAGGGAGCAGACTCTCAATCAGCTTCTTGTAGAGATGGACGGGTTTGAGTCGAATGAGGGGGTTATTATCGTTGCGGCCACCAACAGGCCGGATGTCCTTGACCCGGCATTGCTCAGGCCCGGCCGGTTTGACAGGCAGGTGGTTGTCCCCACGCCTGATATCCGCGGCCGTGAAGGTATTTTGAGAGTGCATTCACGAAATATGCCCATGGATAGTGATGTGGATTTGAGCGTTCTGGCGCGGGGCACGCCCGGTTTCAGCGGAGCGGATCTGGAAAACATGGTTAATGAGGCAGCCTTGCTCGCAGCCCGGAAGAATAAGGAGAAACTCCAGATGTCTGATTTTGAAGAGGCCAAGGATAAGGTTATGATGGGCACGGAGAGGCGCAGTATGATCATTACTGAGGAAGAAAAACGCATAACCGCCTTTCATGAAGCCGGCCATGCACTGGTAGCTAAACTCCTGCCCGGGGCCGATCCCATCCATAAGGTAACCATTATTCCCCGCGGCAGGGCACTGGGTCTTACCCAACAACTACCTATCGATGAGAGGCATACCTATCAAAAGGACTATCTGATTAACAATCTCGTCATCCTCCTGGGAGGACGGGCGGCCGAGGAGCTTGTTTTAAAACAGTTTACTACCGGAGCCGGCAATGATATCGAACGGGCTACCGAATTGGCGCGTAAGATGGTTTGTAACTGGGGTATGAGCGAAGAGATGGGGCCGCTGTCTTTCGGCAGGAAGGAAGAGCACATCTTTTTGGGTAAGGAAATAGCCCAGCACAAGGATTATAGCGAGGCAACAGCGGTTCGGATTGATGAGGAGATTAAGCGGCTGGTAACGGAAAGTTATCAACGCGCCAAAGACATTATCTATGAGAATATCCAGTCCCTGCATAAGCTGGCCGGTTCCTTATTGGAGCGGGAGTCTCTGGATGCGGGAGACATCGACGAGATCTTAGGGTTAAACGGAAGAAGAGAGCCGACAGCAGCTTAACGCCGGCTCCGCTTCTGCCGGATGTCATTAGTCAATAGTCATTTGTCACTGACAGAAACTAACTAATGACCGGTAACGTTGCCTAATAGTAAGGAACCTTCCTTATATAAGTTTAAGTATCCAGGTGTCTTTTGGTTATCATGGATGAAGAGGGTTTGACATTGGTCTGCAAGGGCAGGACGCTGTCCTTTGGTGTAAAGACCTATGTAATGGGCATACTCAATGTCACGCCGGATTCCTTTTCTGACGGCGGACGCTATACGGCGCCGGATGCGGCCCTCAAGCACGCGGAAGATATGATCGGGGCCGGGGCGGACATCATTGACATAGGCGGAGAATCCAGCCGTCCTTTTGCGCAGCCTGTCCCCGTCCGGGAAGAACTGTCCCGGGTGGTGCCTGTGATAGAGGCTATCCGAAGGCGATGGGATGTCCTGCTCTCCATAGATACTTACAAGGCCGAAGTAGCCGGCGCAGCCGTTTCTGCCGGCGCGGACATAGTCAACGATGTTACGGCGCTGCGTTATGACCCGGCCATGGTTGATGTGCTTCTCAAACATCAAGTCCCGGCCATCCTTATGCACATGCAGGGAATGCCGCAAGACATGCAGATAAGGCCTTATTATGACGATGTGGTGGGGGAAGTAACGGCTTTTTTGCGTGAACGCCTGGCCTGGGCCGAGACAAGGGGGATAGATAAAAATAGATTTATTCTCGATCCCGGCATCGGCTTCGGCAAGAACGCGGATCACAACTTAATGCTTCTTCGGTCTATCTCTGCTTTTCAGAAACTGGGGCGGCCTATCCTGATCGGGCCGTCACGTAAGAGTTTTATAGGCAAGATATTGGATATCGACATTGGGGAAAGGGATGGGGCTACGCAGGCCGTAATGGCTGTGGGTGTCTGGGAGGGCGCGCATATAGTGCGGGCGCATGATGTGCATTCCGCCGTACGCACGGTCCGCATAGTTGAGGCCATCAGAAGGGGAAGCGTTCAACATACAGCAGTCGGAAATTAGCTATAAAATGGTAGAAAGCACGCAGGAAAATGATTGAATATTTGATTACATTGCGCTGGCAGGATGTCCTGGATATCTTACTGGTAGCCTTTATTATTTATGAGATAATCCTTTTTATTCGCGGCACCCGGGCCGTGCAGATGGTGGCCGGCCTGGCTATTCTGGTCGTTTTCTATTTCATGGCGCGCGAGGTGGGACTGCAAACCCTGCACTGGCTGCTCGGCACCTTCCTAAGCTCCTTTTTTCTCCTGGTAGTCATCATTTTTCAGGATGACATTCGCCGGGCCTTAATGCAGGTCGGCCGTACCCCGTTTCTAAAGGCGGATACAGCCACGCTGCAGATTTTGGAAGAGGTGGTTCGGTCGGCTGTATCGCTGTCGAATAAGGGGATTGGTGGATTAATAGCCATCGAAAGGGAGGCCGGCCTGAAGGACTACCTGGAATCCGGCGTACCCATCGATGCCCGGGTCAGCCGGGAGATACTCTTGAGTATCTTTTATCCGACCTCACCTATACATGATGGAGCAGTCATCATTCGTAATGGCCGCATCTCGCACGCCGGGTGTTTTTTGCCTCTTTCCACCAACCCTTTTTTGAGCAAAAAACTGGGTACGCGCCACCGGGCTGCAGTCGGCCTGACCGAGCATACCGATGCGGTGGTAGTAGTGGTCTCGGAGGAGACCGGGACTATCTCTGCGGCTATTGACGGCAAAATAACGCGCGATCTCGACGCCGCGACCTTAAGAAATATGCTTCAGGGTATCTGGAGAGAGGAAAAGGACGGCAGGCAGTGGTGGAAGAAGCTCATGGGTACAAAGATTAAAAAATGAAGGCCGGCAAGACACAGAGATTCTGGAGAAAGAATATCGGGCTTAAGCTCTTAGCCGTGGCGTTTGCCCTGTTTTTGTGGTTCTTTGTGGTGGGGGAGGAAAAGGCCGAGGTAAGTCTTAGTGTCCCCCTGGAATTGGTTAACATGCCCGATGATCTGGTTATCAGCAATGAGTTTAACGGCGCGATAGATGTGCGTGTCTATGGGCCGCGTAGTCTGGTACGTGAACTGGTCACCCGGCGTCTTAGCCATGTGGTGGATTTGGCCAAGGCCACACCGGGAAAGATGACATTACATATTACTCCCGAAGGTATCCGTCTCCCGGGGGAGGTCCAGGTAACACGTATTCATCCTTCTCAGGTGAACCTGGTCCTGGAGCCGCTGGCCCGGCGGGAAGCGCCGGTTGAGGCCGTGTTAAAAGGCACAATAGCCGCTGATTATGAGCTAAAGGGCGTGGAACTTAAACCGGCTAAGGTAGTTTTGGCCGGTGCGGCCAGGGAAGTGGCTAAGGTAAAAAAGGTCTTGACCCGGCCCATTGACATTTCAGGGCTTAGCGTAAGCACGAAGGCCGTGGCAGGCCTTGACTTGCAGAGGTATCACCTGAGGGTGGTGGGTGAACCGCAGGTGACTGCCTATATACAGGTTGAAGAAAAGATTATACGGAAGAGCCTGGTTATGCCTGTGGAGGGTGCGGGTGCGGCCTATGGGTATAAGATTGACCCCCGGAACATAGAAGTATCAATGCAGGGACCGGTGAGTGTGCTGCGGAATGCGGCCCGGAAACAGGATATCCGGGCTGTGGTGCAATTGGGGGGACTCGGCCCCGGCACGTATGTGAGACGGCCTGTTATTGAAGCCCCGTCAGGTGTAGAGATAGAGAAGGTTAAGCCGAAATCGGTCAGGGTAATTATTTTTAAAGAAAAGCATTCAGCGGTCAGCGATCAGCCATCAGCAAAAAGATCTCAAATTTCAAATCTGAAATCGAGAAAGCCGGTGGCTGATAGCTTGAGTTCACTTTAGAAACAACAGGTGATATATGCGTAAGCTTTTTGGTACGGACGGCGTGCGCGGTGTGGCCAATATCCACCCCATGACCACGGAAATAGCCATGCAATTGGGGCGCGGCGTTGCCTATGTATTTAAGGACAAAAACCGGCGGCACCGGATAGTTATCGGAAAGGACACGCGGCTTTCGGGTTACATGATTGAGAATGCCATCGCCTCCGGTATCTGTTCCATGGGGGTGGATGTGCTCCTGGTCGGTCCGCTCCCGACCCCCGGCATAGCCTTTCTTACCAAGAATATGCGCGCTGACGCCGGGGTCGTTATCTCGGCCTCTCATAATCCCTTTCAGGACAACGGAATAAAATTTTTTTCCGGTAGCGGGTTTAAGCTTCCGGACGCCACGGAACAAAAGATCGAAGACCTTATCTTTTCCAGGGAAATTGACTCCCTGAGGCCCACGGCAGATGAGGTGGGCAAGGCATTCCGCATCGATGACGCCACCGGGCGTTATATCGTTTTTCTCAAGAACACGTTCCCTTCCGCCTATAGCCTGGATGGCCTGCGGATCGTGCTGGATTGCGCCCATGGGGCGGCGTATAAAGTGGCTCCGATCGTCTTTGGCGAGCTTGGCGCCGACCTGACCCTGCTCGGAGTCAACCCGGACGGGACGAATATCAACCGTGGCTGCGGGGCCCTTGACATAAAATCGGTGCAAAATAGCGTCCGGGAACAGGGCGCTCACCTGGGGATTGCCCTCGACGGAGACGCAGATCGCGTTATCTTTGTGGATGAGAAAGGGGATAAGGTTGACGGAGACCATATCATGGCCATCTGCGCCTCTATGATGGCCAAGGAGAAAAAACTACGCAAAAAGACCCTGGTTAGCACGGTCATGAGCAACATGGGACTCGAGGTTTGCATGAGGAATATGGGGGTCAGCCTTGTCCGTACCCGGGTCGGTGACCGTTACGTGGTGGAAGAGATGGTCAGGGGCGGGTACAACCTCGGGGGCGAACAATCCGGACATCTGATTTTTCTCGACCATATCACTACCGGCGACGGCATATTGGCGGCGCTGCAGCTCCTCGCGATCATCTGCAAGACCGGCCGTCCCCTTTCCGAGCTGGCGAAGATCATGGAATCATATCCCCAGAAGCTGATAAATATGCGGGTGAGTGTGAAAAAAGACCTGGATGAGATTAAAGGCTTCAAGAAAAAACTGGCCGCGGCAGAGCGTGAGCTTGGGGGCCGGGGACGGGTTCTGGTGCGTTTCTCCGGCACAGAGCCGTTAGTCCGCGTGATGGTGGAGGGGGAAAGAGAGGATCAGATCGATGCCCTGGCGCAGGATCTGGCCTTATTTCTGGAAAAGGCCTTGAAATAAGGAAAGGGATGCCCTGTGCTCCTGGCGATAGATATAGGCAATACCAACATAGTCTTTGGCATCTTTAACGGAAAGCGTCTCGTCAAAGACTGGCGGTTGCACACAGACCCGAAGGCGACCGCTGACGAGTTTTTTATCAGCCTTTCCTGCCTTATATCCCATGAGAATATAGCAATTTCTGAGATTCAGGGTGCGGCCATCTCCTGTGTAGTCCCTTCCATGCTTTATGCGGTCGAGGCCTTTTGTCAGGAATATCTGAAGCTCAGGCCGCTGGTGGTCGGGCCGGGGATTTCGTCTCCCATAAAAATCTGCATAGATAATCCGGCAGAGCTGGGGGCTGACCGTCTGGTCAATGCCGTAGCCGCCTTTGCCCGGTATCCGAAGGGCGTGATTGTCGTGGATTTCGGCACCGCCACCACATTTGATTATGTCTCGGCACGTGGGGAGTACCTGGGCGGGGCCATCGCGCCCGGTGTGCTTATTTCCTGTGAAGCCCTCTTTGCCAAGGCCGCCAGGCTGCCCCGTGCCGCTATATTTGCCGGACCCCGGTCGGTTATGGCCAGAGATACGGTAGCGGCCATGAATGCCGGCATCGTCTATGGTTTTGCGGATATGGCCGATGGTATCGTTACCCGCATGAAAAGGGATATTAAAAGCCCGGTTAAGGTAATTGCCACAGGAGGGCTGGCTTCTCTTATCGTCTCCGAATCCAGGACCATAAAGGCAGTCGAACCCCATCTTACCTTGGAAGGGCTGCGCCTCATCTATGAGCAGAACGTCTAGATATTCTGAAATAATCAGACCCAGGAGATTAAGCAAAGGCGACCGGATCGCCCTGGTGGCTACCGGCAGCCCCTTTGAGAGAGAGGATTTTGACAAGGGCGTACAGCTTCTGGTCTCCCTGGGTTTTGAGGTCAAGCATCATCCCCTGTTATTCGAACGAAACGGTTATCTGGCCGGTTCTGATGAACACCGGGCTAGGCTCTTAACCGGGGCGCTTATAGATGACGAGGTCCAGGCCGTGCTCTGCGTGCGCGGCGGCTATGGCACGCTGCGGATGTTGGGTCATATAGATGCCTCGCTATTTAAGACCCATCCCAAGATCATTGTAGGGTTTAGCGATGTCACGGCGCTCCTGAACTTTGCCTTTGATTCCGGCGGCCTGGTCACGTTTCACGGGCCGATGTTGACCGGACTGCCGAATCTTTCCGATGACGGGCTGCGCCGCCTCTTAAACCTCCTTACCAGAGAGTCGCCTCTGATTATAGCGCCTTCGCGCCGGGAGATTATTCAGAAGGGCCGGGCGCAGGGCCCGCTTATGGGGGGAAATCTTAGTACCCTGGTTCACCTGCTGGGCACGCCTTACGAGCCTTCCTGGGAGGGCCGCATCCTCTTTGTGGAAGAGTGCGGGGAAAAACTCTATCGCGTTGATCGCCTTTTTACCCAGCTTAAACTCGCCGGGAGGCTTTCGAAGCTGGCCGGATTGGTCCTGGGGCAATTCACAGAGGGAGTCGGGCAGGAAGAGGTGTGGGAATTTGCCCATCAGAACCTGCGGGACCTGGATATCCCGATTGTTGCGGGCTTTCCCTTCGGGCACGGCAAGGAAAATATGGCCGTGCCGATTGGCGCCATGTTCAGATTGGACGGATACGAAGGGGCGCTGGAATTGACCGAATCTTGCATACAATAGGCCTGCGTTAACAGCTAACATGCCTGTCTTTTCAAAAGTTGACACTCTTATGCATCGGGCCGTGGAAGAAGGCGCTTTTCCGGGCGCCGTGCTCCTTATATCGGCTGAGGACAAGGTCTTATCCCATCGCGCCTACGGGCATGCCTCCATTGTTCCGTCCAGACAATTAATGACGACAGATACGCTGTTTGACCTGGCCTCGCTTACCAAACCCCTGGCTACTACCATGGCGATTATGACCCTGGTGGCCGATGGTGAGCTGAAGATCGATCAAGAAATAGGGGATATTCTGGGACTTGGCCGAGGTAATCCCAAGGCGGGAATTACCTTGAGACAGCTTCTCTCCCACTCCTCGGGTATGCCTGCCTATCAACCTTATTTTGAGCAGTTAAGGACTTATCCTCCGGGGGAACGAAAGAAGATATTACGCGGCTGGCTCCTGGATGAACCCCTAGCTGCTATCCCCGGGGAAGCGGCCCTTTACAGCGACCTGGGATTTATGCTGCTTGAATGGATAATTGAAAAGGCCTCCGGCCAGGGACTGGATGAGTTTGTCCCGGCCAGGATTTACCGGCCGCTGGGCCTGGTTTTTACCGGATTCCGGTCCCTTAACAGCCGCAGTTTACCTGATCCCGGGGTGATAGCGGCCACAGAGGAGTGCCCCTGGCGCAAAAAGGTCTTGCGCGGGGAGGTGCATGACGACAATGCCTATGCCGTAGGCGGGGTGTGCGGTCATGCCGGCCTCTTCGGCACGTCGGAGGAGTTATATGGCCTCCTTAAGATGATATTAAATGCCTATCGGGGAGAAACAGAGACGGGAATCTTCAGCCGTGAATTGATGACGGCCTTTCTTACACGGCAGGAGTTGCCCCGTGGAACCACCTGGGCGCTGGGCTTTGATACCCCATCCGAAGAGGGTTCAAGCGCCGGCCGGTATTTTTCCCGGAAAAGCGTCGGCCACCTTGGGTTTACCGGCGTGTCTTTCTGGATGGACCTGGAGAGAGAGATAATCATTCTCCTCCTTACCAACCGTATTCACCCCAGCCGGACCAATGAAAAAATAAAGGCCTTCCGCCCCCTCATCCATGATGCCATCATGGAACCCCTGATTTAAGGCTCAAAGCTCAAGGCTTTTGTCCTTGACGGGACCAGTCTGCTTAAATATACTTCTCCCCGGCTTTGTTGGCATTCGTAGGCAGTGATTCCGGCGATTGAATTGCCTGCCGGGTCGCGAGACTTGGCGCAGGCGGGCAGGAAGGGCCATCTCCCATTAAGAATGGGGCATTTGAGACATCAAACCCGTCAGGAACCCGTCAGACGGGACATGTCATACCTGGCGACTAAAGGGGACAAAATGGGGACAATGGGGACATTTCCCAAATCGCGCCATAGATATGCCAATCGTGCCACAGAATGACTCAGGATATTTTCATGGCTTTCAGAAAACCCGTCACGATGGGGCAACAAAGGGGCAAAAGGGGCATGCCAAGTCCACTTGGAAATCGGACGTGAAACGGGCAGAAACCATGAAAATGAAAGCGGAATCAACAATGGATGATCTCGTTCAGAGCATAGGCCAACTGGCCATGAACGCACAAAAGCTTGCCCGTATTGCTGTACAGCAATATTCGGCTGAAGTTGAGGCCATCCTGAAGGCGCAAAGCCGTGATGTAAGGCGTATCGAAAGATGCCTTGACGGCATTCTCGATTTCTGTTTTGACGATGGAGCGCTGGTGTTATATAAAAAGCTCTGCCGCTACTACTTTGATATTGACCCGGAGGCAACGGTTTCATACGTCCACGCCTATCGAGAAATGTGGGACGAACAAAAACCCGACAAAGGCCCACTGGATGGCGAAACCCGACAAACGGGACATACCACCCCCGATGACAAAGGGGCCATGAGCGATGAAACATGATGAGGGATGCCATGTCTGATGACCGCAGATTGATTGAGGACTTCCTCCCGATCCAGGCGATCAGCGCCGAGGCGTCGCGGAAGAAGTTCGTCCGTACGGGGCATATCTCGACCCTGCGCCTGTGGTGAGCGGGTCTGGCCTATAAAGGAGTTAGTATCCCAAGCGGAAGAGGAACAGGTTTGAACAATATTCTCTTTACATCTTATATCGGGCAGCGGACACATCAACCCCTCAAGGGTCCTGAAATGGGAAAGGCACATGGCAGACCAATTCAATGATCAGCATATCCAGGCCACTATTTCAAAGTTTCTAAGGGAGGTGGCCAGGCATCTTGCCCTTTTCCTTGAAAAGGAACTACCATCCCTTTTTGAGGACTGGTGGAAGCAAGCCGTCTTGAACAACCTGTCGTACCAACAGCGCCAGCGGATGGAGCAACGTGGCATAGCCTCTCTCGGTGCTCTGGACCTCGCCGCGCTGCTACGAGTGCTCGACCAGAACTGGTACCAGATTTCTAACAAACTCGGCCTGACCTCGGAATCGCGTCATTTCGTCAAGGAGATGCAGACGATCCGCAACCGCTGGGCACACGCGACCACCGAAGGCTTCCCCCTCGACGATATATACCGCGACCTGGACACACTCCAGCGTTTTGCCGCGGTCATCGAGGCGGATGAAACATTGATTCAAGAGGTGCGATCCTCCAAGACGGCACTTCTTGCTAAGGAAACGGTATCATCCGCAAGAACTGATGCCGTCGCCCCTCAACCACCCCAGACGAAAAACGGAAGTAAAGCCGAATTCGAACCGGGGCAGATCGTTTGTGTTCGCTCAGATCCAACCATCCGGGGCGCGGTGATTTCGGTCATGCGGGGCAAACCGGAAAACCGCTACAAGGTCTTTGTGGGTGGCGAAACCCAGACCTACTATGCGTCTCAGTTACAGGTTGAAGATGTTCCCGATGACGAAAATAAGTATTTCCCTTATGAGCAGTTTCATGCTTACCTAACCGCGCTGCAAATCAGATATCCCGGTCTATCGACGCTCTATTCGCTCAACGCCGCACGTGTGGATTTCATTCCATATCAATTTCGGCCCGTGCTGAGGTTCATCAGATCGGATCGTCCCCGATTATTGATCGCCGACGGTGTGGGCGTGGGCAAGACCATCGAAGCGGGGCTCATCCTTCGTGAGCTGCAGGCAAGGCGTGACATCCGCTCCATCCTCATCATATGCCCGCGTCCGTTGGTTACTGAGCGCAAATGGCAGAATGAGATGAAGCGTTTCGAGGAGCGCTTTACTCATCTTGATGGAGGAACCTTACGGTACTGCATCAACGAGATGGATCTGGAGGGGATATGGCCCGAACAGCACCAAAGGGTGATTGTCCCCTATTCCTTGTTCGACGAAATTCTTCTCTACGGCACGGGGCCAGCCGGCAAGCGAAAACGAAAAAAGGGACTTCTGGACCTGGACCCACCTCCACGTTTTGATCTCGTCATCGTAGACGAGGCGCACCACATACGAAATCAGGACACCTTCAGCCACAAGGCTGTGAGGTTCTTCTGTGACCACGCCGAGGCCGTTGTCTTTTTGACAGCGACACCGATCCAGCTTGGAAGTCATGACCTTTTTGTTCTTCTTAATACTCTGCGCTCTGATCTCATAATCGATCAGGAGAGCTTCGAGCACTTGGCGGAGCCGAATCCATTCATTAACCAAGCGGTATCCCTGGCGCGTGCACAAGAACCGGAATGGCCTGCTCAGACACTTGAAGTTCTCGATCAGGCCGCAGCTACCGCCTGGGGTCAGGCCATTCTGAGGCACAATCCCGACTTCATTCGGATACGTTCCAAGCTGGTAGAAGGCAATGTCACAAGTGAAGAACGTGTGCAGGTTATTACGGACATTGAGGCCATGCACACTTTTGCAGGAATTATCAACAGAACACGCCGCCGGGATATCGGGGACTTCACCATACGAAAGCCAGAGACAGTGGTCGTAGCGTTTACCCCAGCCCAGCAGCATCTACACGACGAGCTACTCCGGGTGCAGGCGGAGATATTCAGCAGGCTTCACGGGGATATTAACGTCAAGTTTATGATGACCACGATCAGACGCCAGGCGGCGAGTTGTCTTTACGGTCTTGCCCCTTTCATCGAGGACATCCTGAACCGTCATCTCGACGAATTGTCATGGGAGGAAGCCGACAATACGGAACCAGTCCCACAAGGCGATGCCATCAGCCAAATCCAATCGCAAATCCAAACCATCCTTGAGAGTGCACGATCTCTTGATCCCCATGATCCCAAGCTTGAGGCTTTGCGCAATATCATCCGGGACAAGCAAAGCCTACCCAACAACGAGGTGATGCTGTTTAGCAGCTTTCGACACACACTTCACTATCTTTACAAACATCTCAGCGCAGACGGTTTCCGCGTCGGACTGATTCACGGCGGGACGCCGGATGAAGAACGCGTCGAACTTCGGAATCGTTTCGAGAAGCCGCGAGAGGACATGGATAGTCTCGACATCCTGCTGTTCTCAGAAATCGGTTGCGAAGGTTTGGATTACCAGTTCTGTGATTGCATTGTGAACTATGACCTACCTTGGAATCCGATGCGCGTCGAGCAACGGATAGGCCGCATTGACAGACACGGCCAGAAGAGCGAGAGCGTCGCCATTATAAACCTGATTACTCCAGGCACCGTCGATGCGGACATCTATGAGCGCTGCCTTGTTCGCATAGGTGTGTTCAATAGCGCTCTGGGTGGCGGCGAAGAAATACTCGGAGAAATCACCAGGGAGATCAGAAACATCGCGGAAAACTATCTTCTGAGCGAAGAGGAGAGAATATCAAAGCTGCAGCAGTTGGCGGATAACAAGATTCGGTTGATACAAGAACAAGAAGAACTCGAACAGCGGCAGATGGAGCTTTTCGGCATCCGTCTCCCTGAAGATCAGATGAAGAAGGAAATTGAAGAGGCATCGAGCTTCTGGTTGTCTCCGGTATCAATACGCAGGCTCGTCACGCTCTATCTGCAGCGGACATGCGGGAAAGAACAAGATTTCATACTCGGCGAAAAGCCCTTGAAAACGCTCCGTCTTTCGCAGGATGCACGAAGCAGTCTATTGCGCGACTTTCAGCAACTCCCCAGACAAAACACTACCGCCTATCGTGAATGGGAGAACTGGCTGAAGGGGGGGAATCCTCATCTGCTCGTAACCTTTGAGTCTGACTGCGCGGCGCAGGATCCTGGGGCTGCTTTCATAATGCCACTTCACCCTTTAGTGAAGCAGGCGGCGATGTCGTTCGATACAAGGCAACGAGTCATCACCACACTGAAGGCGCGGGCCAATGAGGTTCCTCCAGGCCGGTACGAATTTGCCATTTATCAATGGCGGTTCCACGGTATCAGGGAGGATTCGGTGCTCCGGCCAATTGCCGTTTCAGAGGCGGTCACAGCGCATCTTGGCCGCCTTCTGGAGAAAGCGGTGGATGCCACGACTGATGATCCGGGATACGGTGGCGCTCCTGTGTGGGACGAATTGGACGCGCAGCATTACAAACTCTGGTCCGAAGCGCGAGCGAAACATCGGCAACGAACTCAGGAATTGGCGGAGTACCGTAGAGAAAGCCTGTCAACAAGTCACCGGGCAAGGATAACGCTTCTTGAGGAACAGCTTCAGCAGGCAAACAACGAGAAAATCCAAAAAATGCGCCAGTCTCAAATCGCGGCTGCCGAGGCAGATTTCGCTCGGCGCATCCAGGAGTTGGATATTGCTATGGAGAGGGCGGATGTCGTTGCTGCGCCGGTGGCGTATGGGGTTTTGCATGTAGAGCGAGGTGAAAATCGTGAGCGATAGCAATCGTGAAGAACATATCCGGAACATCAGATATGATTTTCAAGCAAGCCAGCGCGTCAAGGATAGCCTCAACAATTCTGTTCAGGCACTGGCAAGAGACCTTTACAGCAAGGACACTCACTTTATCTTCGAGCTAATTCAGAATGCGGAAGACAATTCTTATGAGGCAGTTGAACCATCACTTTCCTTTCGATTGGGAAAATGCGATCCTACGGGAACCCAAGGCTCAGACGGCGTATTAATTGTTCAAAACAACGAAATCGGCTTTTCCTTGGATAATGTGGACGCCATTTGTGCGGTTGGTAAGACAACCAAGAGAAAGATTCAGGGATACATCGGCGAAAAAGGAATAGGCTTCAAGTCTGTTTTTCGAGTAACGTCCAACCCGCATATTTTTTCTAATGGCTACAGCTTTTGCCTGCCAGAGTATGACGAGGAAACGGGTCTTGGATACATCGTGCCGCAGTGGGTTGTTAGGGTTCCGGAAGGAATCAATCCGTCCCACACTACTATTATCCTGCCGCTTGATAAAAATGGCTTCGGCTATGGAGAAATAGAAAAGATGTTGCGAGACATCGAGCCCGAAACCATCCTTTTTCTATCCAAACTCAAGGAAATTAACATTGAAACAGACACCGGAGACGCGCTGACAATTCTGAAAGACGACCACGATATGCCCCAGGTTCAAATCATGCTTGAGGGAACAATGCGAGGAGAGTCCTTCTCCAGAGTGGATGAGTTTTTATTGTATAGCAAGACCTTTGACAAGCCACCAGATGTTTTGCATGAAAAACGAAACGGCATTGATAAGAGAGATGGCTCCATAGCGTTTCCGCTGAATAAAGACGCGAAGAGTATAGGCAAGATGTTCGCCTATCTTCCTGTACGTTCGGATACTGGTTTGCCTTTTTTGATCAACGCCGATTTTATATTGCCGAGTTCGCGCGAAGAGATTCGGGATATTCCTTGGAACAGATGGCTGATGGGTTGCATTGCAGAATTGGCAGCATCTACATTGCTTCGATTGAAGGAGAGGGGACTACTGACCATAGACCTGCTTGAAGCGCTTGCGAGCAGAGTGCAAGAGATTTCCGAAAACAGCATATTCTATCCAATCGTCCGTAGTGTCAGTGATGCTTTTGTGGATAAAGAACTGCTGCCGGCAGATGACGGAACCTTTGTATCTGCGCGAAATGCGAAGTTGGCCAGTGCGGAGTGGTTGAGGAAGCTGTTACGGGAAGAACAGCTTAGACTCTTATACAAGACAGAACTTAAATGGATTAGTGGGGAGGTAACTGAAAGAGGGCGGCATGACCTCTGGAAATATATCAGAGAGAAATTGGAGGTCGAAGAGGTAACGCCTGATGGTCTTGCGCGCAAGGTCGATTCTGCCTTTTTTGAGAAACAAACTGACCAATGGATTGTCGACTTTTATAGACAGCTTTTAAACCAAAAAGCACTGTGGAAGAAGGGGTCGGGCTCCTACTGGGATAGCGACGGTCCGCTAAGGCAAAAATCCTTCATAAGATTGCAAGATGGCTCCCACGTAAGGCCGTTCGATGATGACAAACCGAACGCCTATTTGGTGAAGCAAACAGCACTTGATGTGTCTTTGCTAACTGTAAAAGTCGAGATTATCAAAGACGATGAAGCGCGCCGATTCTTGTCTGACTTAGGAATTCCGGAATTCGACATTGTGGCCGAAGTCATCGAGCATGTCATCCCCAAATACACATCGGCCCCACCTCCGAAAACCGATGAGCATCAGCAGGACATTGAAAAAATACTAGAAGCTTTCAAGACAGACTCTCAGGAAAAGAGAACGTCTTTGAAAAGAGCCCTCCAAGAGAAGCCCTTTATTCTCGCAACTGCTCCTATTTCCGATGGTGCAGTCTACCGAAGACCTCATGAATTGTATTTTCAGGACGACACGTTAGAAATGTATTTTGCGGGGAATTTTGAAGTGGGCTTTATCAGTTCAATCTATCAAGATGCTGTATTGAACATGTTCAAGGATCTTGGCGTCAGTGAAGACGTTCGGGTACATAGAAGATCACCTGATTACCGAGGAATCATCATAATCAAAGACGGGCATGGTTCTCATGAGCGAGGGTTACGTGGCTTCGATCCCGATATTCAAGTCGAAGGGTTAGAATGTGCTCTTGCCTCTCTCACAATAGAAAAGAGCCGGTTCATTTGGAACTGTATTGCCATCCCAAACGCCGAGTGCATACGAGGTACAGTTGAAAGATCGTCCAGGCAAAACTACGAGAATAGTAGCAAGGAAGAGCGTGTGTCACAATCATTCGGCCGTCTGCTAAAGGAAAGCGAGTGGTTACCTGGAATTGATGGAAAATTTCATAATCCCAGCGAGCTGAGCCTCAACGATTTGCCGGAACAGTTTGAAAGTAACGAGAAACTGGCCGAAATGCTTGGGATGAAGAAGGATGTCGTTGCCAGATTTGCAGAAGAGGTGGGTATCCCAACTGAGGATATTGATCTATTACGAAAGTACCCCGAGGAATTCAGCCAATGGAAGGCACAAATGGCAGCACGGATTGAGAATCCCGAGTTCCCTACGAGGACGGTAAAGAATCTGGAGCGACGGCAGGAACGACTTACAGAACAGCTCGCCGATGCCCCTGAGAAGGAGTACGAGGAATGCCAAAGAAGCGTTCGGACAACCAGGGGCGCTGTCGAGCCTTCTCTATGGCTCAGGGAGCAGTACACCAACGACGCTGGCCAAATGGTGTGTCAGATCTGTAAGGAAGAGATGCCCTTCAAAAAGCGTGATGGCGAGTACTATTTCGAAGCAGTGGAGGCGCTTTCTAAGGACTATTTCAGCAGGGAGCACGAGGCGCAGTTCCTGGCCCTGTGCCCACTTTGCGCGGCAATGTACAAGGAACTTGTCAAAAAGGATGAAGAGGCGATAGCGGACCTGAGAAACGCTCTGTTAAATACGGACCTTTTGGAAGTTCCGCTGCGTCTTGGGGATCTGGACAGGAGCATTCGATTCGTCGAGAGCCATTTCAGCGATATTAGGACAATCCTCAGAGGCGCAGAATGACGAAGAGCTTCAAACTCATCTTCCCGATAGGAATAGGATAATCTGTTAGGGGTGAGGACTTATGAAGAGGCTACGAAACACACGAAAGGCACAAAACGAGAGATGATGACCTTGCGTCTTTTTTCTGAAAAATTGAAGCTCCCCGCAGCAAGCTGCGGGGAATCTCCGTATGTAAGGTAAAAAGCATAGTATTCGCTCGCTAACCCCGCTGCAAGCAGCGGAGAATGCGCTCGCTATGCATGTTCAAATACCGTTCTGGCATCCACGGCTTGGTATCTGTCGGATTTGGGAGAGGAATGTATTACCCGAGGCCAGAATGCAAAATGGTGTAAGACTGAAATCTGGGAATTGGGTAATACCGAATGAATTAGGTAATGAAATTGGTAATAGGAAATGACCTATTTTTTCTCTGTGTCCCTGTGGTTAGCTTTGGACAATACTGAAAAATCTGTTAGGGGTAATTATATATAATGATGCGATGTGAGGAGATGAGCAAGGAGATTCGGGCTAAATACATCATGTCGGGCAACCATGCCGGGAGCAATTATTTTGGGGCCATTTCTGAACTGGTGCAGTTAAGAAATACCGATCCGGATAACAGGGTCTTTTATCAGAAAGAGATCGACGGTATTTATTCCCTGGTCAGGGACGAGATCCTGACCTCGCAGGCCAGGCCCGTATCGCCGGTCAAGTTCGGCACCTCGGGCTGGCGCGGCATCATCGGGAAAGACCTGACGGTCAAGTCGGTAGGCCATGTGACCCAGGCCATAGTCAATATGTACAAAAGTTTGGACAACGGTTCGGCGTTGAGTTCGAGTCTGGGGGTGAGGAGCTATAAAGAGGCCCGGGAACGCGGCTGTGTGCTTGGCCATGACAATCGCTTCGGCGGCGAGATATTTGCGCAGGCCGTGGCGGAGCTATTGACTGCCCACGGCTTCCGGGTTCACTTTGCCGGAGAGTCCACCACCGGCGTCCTTTCCGCCGCGGTTATGGAACTGGGAGCGGCCTTTTCCTGCAACCTGACACCGAGTCACAACCCACTGGAGTATGGCGGGTTTAAATTTAATGCGGCGGACGCCGGTCCGGCCTCGCCTGAGATAACAAAATTTATCCAGGAGAAGGCGCAAAAGATCATCGAGGGAGACCTGCCGGTGAAGAAAGGCGTTGACTCCTCTCTCATAAGCCCGTTTAATGCCCTGGACGTCTGGAAGGGTCTGATCAGAAAAAATAAGGCCATCCACCACATTGATTATGATGCGGTCATTGAAGAGTTTGGCCGGAGAGATGACATTGTGGTAGCCGTGGACTGCGTGCACGGCGCAAGCCGGGTGCATATCAGAGACCTGTTGGGCGGTATTTCAACTGAGCGATTGATCATCCTTCGTGGAGAGGATGACCCAACGTTCGGCGGCGTGGCCCCGGAGCCCTCCGGCAAAAACATGCGGTTGGTAAACGAGGCGCTTAAGGCCCGCAAGGAGAGGTTAAAACTCGGGGTTATCATGGACCCGGATGCAGACCGGATCAGGTTTACCGACGGCCGGGTAGAGATAGAGATGAATCAATTCGGGGCGCTGGCTTACCACTATCTCCATGAGGTCAAGGGCATCAAGGGCCTGGTGGCGAAGACCGTGGCTACCAGTAATTTTGCCAATGCTATAGCCGCGCAATTGGGCGAGGAGGTCTTTGAGCCTAAGGTAGGGTTTAAGGAATTTAAGCCGGTTATAGACCGGGCCGTAGTCTGTTTTGAAGAGAGCGACGGTATTACCGTAAAGGGACATACCCCGGAAAAGGACGCCTATATAGGGCTTATCCTGGCCCTGGCTATGACCCTTCATCTCAATCAGAATCTGGGCCCGTATCTGGCCGAGGTGCAAGATAAGTTCGGTCATTTCTATGCCGCCCGGGATGCCGTAGTCGTATCACAAAAAGGAGAAGGACTTTCGGCTACTCTTAAGGTATTATCCCGGTATGTGGCCGGCACGAGATTAAAGGTCGGTACCGATGAAAAGGTTATCAGCCGACTCATAGATATCGACGGCTATAAGATGGTCTTTGAAGACGGGAGCTGGCTTCTGATCCGGCCTTCCGGGACAGAGCCCAAGGTCAGATTCTATGTGGAGGCACGTTCCGAAGAGGGTAAAAAAGACCTGTTCGATACGGCCGGGGGACTGTTGAGGGAGATTGGTTTGATTTAAGCTCTCAGCTATAAGCATTCAGCTTATCGCTGACGACTGAGAGCTTTTTAGTGATGGAGTGATTATATGTTCGAATTGGATATGCAGCTAAATAAGATGCCGGAAAAGGTGCAGAGCGTCCATCTTATGGGTATCTGCGGGACAGGCATGGGCGCCCTGGCCGGGATGCTTAAGGAAAAAGGCCTTGAGGTCACCGGTTCCGATACCCAGGTCTATCCGCCCATGAGCACTTTTCTGGCCTCTATCGGTATCAAGATCTTTCAGGGCTATAGCCTGGATAACCTAAATCACGATCCTGATCTGGTCATTGTCGGCAACGTGATCCGCCGCGAAAATGAAGAGGTACGAGGCCTGGCCGAAAGGAATATCCCCTTTCTTTCTTTTCCCCAGGCGTTGAGTCACCTCTTCTTAAAGGGAAAAATCCCGCTGGTGGTGGCCGGTACCCATGGAAAGACCACTACGGCCTCCATTCTGGCGGCCATACTGGAACATGCCGGACTGGACCCCGGTTTCATGATCGGGGGTATCGTCAAGGGGTTTGGGCGCAATTATAAACTGGGCAAGGGGCCTTATTTTGTAATAGAGGGCGATGAATATGATACGGCCTTTTTTGACAAGGGGCCCAAGTTCCTGCACTACCGGCCCCATATAGCCATATTGACCAGCGTGGAGTTCGATCATGCCGATATCTACCGGGATCTGGCGGAAGTAAAGGACGCCTTCCGGCGTTTTGTCCGGATTATCCCGTCGTCAGGCGCTTTGGTGGCGCATACGGAGGACGGGATAGTAAGAGAGGTTATTAAGGATGCCCCCTGCACGGTTATAGGATATGGTGAAGACAAGGGGTTGACATGGAGCTTGGCAGATTGTCTGACTGAAGGAGGAGGGACGGAGTTTTCCGTTAAAAAAGAGGGCGGATTTTATGCCCGCTTTACCGGCCCGCTTATAGGCAGGCACAATGCCCTGAATACCCTGGCGGTCATAGCGGTTTTGGACAGGATAGGCATTGCGCCGGAGGCGATTCAGGCCGGGCTGTCTTCCTTTCAGGGGGTGCGCCGCCGGCAGGAGGTAAGGGGTATAAAGAATGATGTCACCGTCATCGACGATTTTGCCCACCACCCTACGGCCGTGCGCGAGACCCTTCTGGCCCTCAGGGCCGCTTATCCGGGGAGGCGTTTGATAGCGGTTTTTGAACCAAGAACCAATTCCAGCCGTCGCAGGGTATTTCAGGATGATTATGCCCTTTCATTTGATGCGGCTGATTCCATAATTGTGCGTGAACCGCCTGGTCTGGAAAATATCCCGGAACAGGATCGCTTCTCGTCCAGGAACCTGGTTGAGGATTTAAAGACACGGGGCCGGACCGCCTATTATTTTCCCGACACAGACGGCATATTAGGATTTTTGAAGGAACATGCCGGGGGAGGGGATGTAATTGCCGTTATGTCCAACGGCGGTTTTGACAATATCCACCAGAGATTGTTGGATATCTTGTAGCTACTTAGCCATAAAGTCACCAAGGCGCCAACGATGAGTGAGAAGAAACTATTCTATAATCTTAGTGTCTTTGTGTATTAGTGGCTGAATGGATGTTATTTTATAAGGTTACGAAATGAGGCCTCATTCAAATTTCGCTTGACAAATATAAGTGATGGTTATAAAAGAATCGCAGCTAAAGGTATAAAGGGGGAGGCTTGACCGAGATGTCTGAAGAGCACGCAACGAGTGGTGGAAGAGAAGGGGGGCACAAGCAGGCCGGCGGGGGGTTAGGTATGCTGGCTGCTGGTTTTGTAGTAGCCATTGTGGTTGGCTGGCTTCTTTACCCGGCTATTGTCATGTCTTCGAAGCCTCAACCCATTAATTTCAATCATAAGGTGCACGGTGCAGAAGGAGCGGGATTAGCCTGTGACGGTTGCCATACGTTTCGTGAAGATGGCAGCTTTACCGGCATCCCCAGGCTGGATAACTGTATCCAGTGCCATGAATCAGCACAGGGCGAGAGCCCGGATGAGGCCAAGCTGGTCGAACAGTATGTCACGCCCAACAAGGAGATACCGTGGCTTAGTTATTCCTATCAGCCATTGTGTGTCTTCTTTTCCCATGCCGCCCATGTCAAGATGGCCCAACTGGAATGCACGACATGCCATGAGGATATGAGCAAATCCAGCAGCAGTCCTCCGGTAAAGGTCTATAGAATATCAGGCTACAGCAAGGATACCATGTCCATGGAAGAGTGTGAGGATTGCCACGCCAAAAAGGGCACGAGCAACGCCTGTTTTGTGTGTCATAAATGATGTTGGGAGTTTGTTTAACCAAAAGTCTTAAAGAGGGTTAACCTATGAAATTAGATCGGAGAGGATTCCTGAAATTTGCTGTCGGGGGTGCGATAGGAACCCTGGCCACGCCTATACCCTGGGACATGATCGATGAATCGGCTAAATTTACCGACCTTTGGGCCCCGGAGCCCGCTAAGGGGCCGTCTTCATTCGTTCATAGCACCTGCCGGCTTTGCCCGGGAGGCTGCGGTATAACTCTGCGGCTGGTTGAGGACAAATCGGGCCGCGATGAGTGGCGGGGCTGGCATCATAAAGAATTTATAGACAGGCGCAGGCTTCCGGCGGTGCCTCTGCGGGCGGTTAAGATTGCCGGTAACCCTGAGCACCCGATAAATCAGGGCGGGATTTGCCCGCTGGGAGCGGCTGGATTACAGCTCTTATACGGGACAAACCGTATAACCACTCCGCTTAAGAGGACAAAACCGAGGGGGGAAGGCGAGGCCGCCTGGGAAAAGATTACCTGGGATGAAGCCCTCAATATAGTGACCGGAAAGTTAAAGGAAATACGGGAAGCCGGCAATCCGCATACGGTAGCCTGTGTCCTGGATAACAAGAAAGGACTGACTGCAGAATTAATAGACCGTTTTTTCCGCGCCTATGGTTCTCCCAACGTGATTGCTATGCCCTCACAGGAGGATGTTGAGACCGTAGGTCTGTCATTGATGCAGGGAACAGGCGGGCATCTGGCCTATGACATGGAAAACAGCAAGTACGTCTTGTCCTTTGGGGCGGCATTGCTGGAGGGTTGGGGCGCTCCGGTTCATAACATGATAGTGTTTGGAAAATGGCAGGAGGCGAATGAGCATACCCTGGTTCAGATAGAACCAAACTGTTCCATCACCGCCTCCAAGGCGGATAAATGGCTGGCGGTAAAACCGGGGACTGAGGCTGCCTTGGCTCTGGGCATGGCTAACGTCATTGTTACGGAAGGGTTGTATGACCATTCATCTGTCGCACGTTGCCAGGGATTTGAAGGATTCAAAGCGCTCCTTGAGAGCGAGTATGATCCCCGTAAGGTCTCAGAGATAACAGGAATCCCGGCGAACGTCATTGCCAATACAGCCCGTGCCTTTGCCGTGACGAGGCCTGCGGTTGCGGTCTATGGCCGCGGCCAGGGAGTGATGTCCGGCAACCTGGCGGAATTTATGAGCATCTATAGCCTCAATGCCCTGGTGGGCAGTATCGGCGCAAAGGGCGGGGTGGTTGTACAGCGGGAGGTGCCGTTTAGTTCCTGGCCGGCGCTGGCAACAGATGCGGTAGCCCAGCAGGGACTCTCCCAGCCTCGGATCGATGGGGAAGGCGGGGAGATTAAGCATGGCGTTTCCATGGCGCATAACTTGACCGCAGCGCTTAAGAGTGGCGCGGTTAATGCCCTGGTAGTCCACGAAGCCAATCCGTGCTATGCGCTGCCCGGGGCCAATAAGTTCGAGGAAGCGGCGGCGAAAGTGCCCTTTGTGGTGGCCCTTACGAGTTGTATGAATGAAACCGCCCGGTCGGCAGATATTATTTTGCCGGTTGCTTCTTATCTGGAAAGGTTGGAGGATGTAACTTCGGCGGCCCGGGTTCCTTACGCCTCCATGAGTTTGACCCGGCCCGTTCTGGCTAATGTACCTGAGGCCAGGCACCCCGGAGATGTCTTCCTGACCTTGGCTAAGGCCATGGGCGGAAGCGTCGGCAGTTCGCTGCCCTGGGATAACTTCGAGGCCTTGCTTAAGGAAAAAGTCGGGGGGATTTTTGCCTCCAGACGAGGCCGGATTGGAGATCAGGAAGTGGCCATGCTCGGCTCGCCAGATGAGCTATGGGAGGGTCTCAATGCCGGGAAGTGCTGGTATGAGGATCCGGTATTTGGAGGCGGGGGGCTTACATTTAGTCCTCAGGGCCGGACACCGCGCCTTGAGCCGGTAAGCTGGATGAAGGCCTCTCGGGAGTTTCCGATGCTTTTAGTGGCTTATGAGAATATCAATATAGCAAATCGCAGGGCAGTGGACACGCTACCCTATCTGACGAAAAATATCGACAACATTGTCCTTCAGAAACATGACCTTTTGGTTCGGGTAAATCCGGAGACGGCCGGCCGGTTGAGACTGCTTGAAGGGGATGCGGCCACAGTTCAATGTCCTGCCGGAAGATTATCAGTTCGTGTTCACATGGATGTGGGTATGATGCCGGATGTTATCGGCATTCCCCTCGGGCTGGGACATAGCAATGATGACCCGTTTTTGACTGGAAAAGGCGTTAATGCCTATGAGGTACTCGAGCCGGAATTAGACCCGGTGACTGGCCTGGCTGTGTGGTGGGGAACGCGGGCTAAACTTATAAAAGTATGAGGTTGAGATATGAGTGAGCATCATGAGGTCGCCAGTAAAGAAAAATACGGCATGGTTATTGACCTGGATAAGTGTACGGGTTGTGGCGCGTGTACGGTAGCCTGTCTTTCAGAGAATAACCATTACGTTCGGGAAGATGAGTCGGATAAACTCCATAGCGTTACCTGGATGAAGGTCTATAAGGTGACGAATGGCGCGCCGTTTCCAAATACAAAGGTGGCTTTCCTCCCGCGGCCCTGTATGCACTGCGATCACCATACACCGTGCGTTTCAGTATGCCCGGTTATGGCTACAGACTACAATCCATTGACCGGTATTGTCAGTCAGATTTATACCAGATGTATAGGTTGCCGGTACTGCGTTGGGGCCTGCCCTTACCATGCCCGATATTTCAACTGGTGGGATCCGGTATGGCCGGAGGGTATGCATAAGCTGTTAAACCCGGATATGTCTCCGCGTATGCGCGGTGTGGTGGAAAAATGCAGCTTTTGCAATCACCGGCAACAAAAGGCCAAAGATAAAGCCTACGTGGAAGGCCGGAAGGAATTGAAGGATGGCGAATATGTGACCGCCTGCGCCGAGGCCTGTCCTACCAGGGCTATTACCTTCGGAAACATGAAAGATCCGGAAAGCGCTATAGCCAAACTTATTAAAAGTCCAAGGGCCTTCCGGTTGCTTGAGAAGCTGGGCACTGAGCCGAAGGTCTATTATCTGAGCAGTGAGTCCTGGATCAGAGAATTAGCGGATAATGCATTGGGGAGAAAGAAGACGGGCGGTCTGGCTTAAAAACAAGGGTTAAATCCTGAATTTTGGTTGAAAAGAGGGAAAGTATATGGATCGTGCATGGATACCAGAAGGGGTTCAAAGGTGTAGCGCCGGGGCCTTTTTTTCATGGATGGCGCTTTGGTTGTTCGTGCTGGGTGCTGCCGTAAGTACAGCCCTGTTGATACTTTGGAAGGGCCTGAATCAGACGAATATGAATGATTACTTCGGGTTCGGCGCCTGGATCACTGTCGATTTAGGGGTAATTGCCCTTGGGGCCGGGGCCTTTTTCAGCGGCTTTCTTACCTACGTGGTACGGGTAAAGGAACTCAAGGCCCTTATTAATTTTGCCGTTATCATCGGGTTCATCTGTTACAGCAGCGCTCTATTGATACTGACCCTGGATATCGGCCAGCCGCTTCGGGGTTGGTTCGGCTACTGGTTCCCCAACATCCACTCCATGCTGACCGAAGTTATCTTTTGCATCACCCTGTATTTTACGGTTCTGACTATTGAGTACGTACCCTTAATCCTTGAAAACCGGAAGATATACGCTAATCCGGTGGCACACACCCTGAGCCACAATTTTCATGAGGCCATGGCCATCTTTGCGGCCATAGGCACATTCCTTTCCTTCTTCCATCAAGGGTCTTTGGGCGGCATGTATGGCGTAATGTATGCCCGGCCGTTTGCCTTCCGCGAAGGCTTTTTTGTCTGGCCGTGGACATTTTTTCTCTTTATCTTCTCGGCGATTTCCACCGGTCCGACGTTTACCGTTCTTATCACCATGATCTTGCAGAAGGTGACCAAAAAACGGCTTGTGCCCCGGGAGTCGCTTTCTGTTCTGGCCAAGATAGCAGGTTGGTTGCTCTGTGGTTATGTTATTGCGAAGACAGTGGATACGTATTACTGGGCTACGCAGCTTCTGCCGGAAAAAGGGCTTACCTTTGCAGAGCAATATCAAGCGCCGTATAGTATGTGGCTGCCTTGTGTAGAGATTGGATTATGTGGTGTAATCCCGGCTATTATCCTTATCATTCGCCGCCTGCGTGAGAATGATAAATGGCTGGTGCTTGCCTGCGCCCTGGCTTCGATTGGTGTGGTTCTTAACCGCTTTATCTTTACTGTGCAGACGCTGGCCATACCTGTGTATCCATTTGACAAGTGGTATACCTACTTCCCGAGCTGGCAGGAATGGGTGACCTCACTGGCCGTAATTGCTTATGGCGCCCTGATTATCTCTCTTTCCTATCGTTACCTGCCGGTGTTTCCGTATGAAAGGGATTTGAATCCGCCGGCCAGATAGAAAAAATATAAAATTTTTGAAGCACACAGGAGGCCTGCTTTGTTGATATAAAGCAGGCCTTTTTTGTGTCCGGCGGTTACTGCCGCCAGATAATGGTGTCTTTCTTATAATGGGTGTCGTCTTTAGTGGGGTGGTCAAGATTATAATGCAGCCCCCGGCTTTCTTTACGCAGGAGGGCACAGGTAACGATCAATTCCGCTACAGTGGCCAGGTTGCGCAGTTCCAGGAAATCTCCGGTTATTATGTAATCCCAGTAATGTTGCTGTATCTCTCTTTGTATAAACTCGAGACGTTTTTGGGCCAGAGCCAGGCGTTTGTCTGTCCGCACAATGCCTACATAGTTCCACATGAGACGGCGTATCCCGTCCCAGTTGTGAGATATAAGTACCGATTCCCGCAGGTCCACGGCTCCACCCGGATCCCAGGGCGGAACTGAGGGCGGAGTATAGGAAGATTGCCCTATCTCTTCGATGGATGAAAGTAAGGCCTGATGGGCAAAGACGACCGCTTCCAGAAGGGAATTAGAAGCCAGGCGATTTGCCCCATGCAGCCCGGTGCAGGCGGTCTCGCCTATGGCGTAAAGGCCGCTGATACTGCTCCGGGCATAAATATCGGTTAAAATACCTCCACATATATAATGGGCGGCGGGTACAACTGGAATGGGTTCTTTGGTGATGTCAATGCCCAGAGAGAGGCATTTCTGATGAATATTGGGGAAACGATTCTTAACAAAATCTGCCGGGCGATGACTGATGTCCAGATAGACGCAATCATCGCCGCTCTTTTTGAGTTCGGCGTCTATAGCGCGGGCCACAACATCCCGCAGGGCCAGGTCTTTCAGGGGATCATATTTTTCCATAAAGGCCCGTCCGTGTTTATCAATCAGGATGCCTCCTTCGCCCCGGACGGCCTCTGAGATAAGAAAGTTCTTGGCCTTGGGGTGATAGAGGCAGGTGGGATGAAATTGAACAAATTCCATGTTGGCCATCCTGGCCCCGGCCCGGTAGGCCATGGCCATGCCGTCCCCCGTGGCGATGTCCGGATTGCTGGTGTAAAGATAAACCTTTCCGGCCCCGCCCGTGCAGAGGAGGGTTATCCTGGACAGAAAGGTATGGATTGACCCTGTTTGGGTGTCCAGAACGTAGGCCCCAAAGCAGGTCTCCTGGTTGCTTTTACCCTTTTTCTTTAACAGCTTGCCCCTGGTCAGGAGGTCGATAGCAACGTGGTTTTCATATATGGTGATGTGCGGATTTTCTCTGGTCCTGGCTACAAGGGCCCGTTCGATCTCCTGCCCGGTGAGATCCTGGGCATGGACGATCCGTCGGCGGGAGTGACCGCCTTCCTTGCCCAGATCAAAGTGTGTCCGGTTTTTCGGCCGTGTAGTAAATTGTACCCCGATATCCACTAACTCTTTGATCCTTTCAGGGGCCTCCTTTACGACCAGCTCCACCACATCCGGATGAGACAGGCCATCTCCCGATTTCAGAGTATCCGCAATATGCAGTTCAAAAGAGTCGTCCGGGCCTGTGACCGCGGCAATTCCCCCCTGGGCGAGATTGGTGCTGGTATCCATCATGGCCTTTTTGGTGATGATTGTTACCTCACCATAACGCGCCGCTTTCAAGGCAAAGCTGAGTCCGGCGATGCCGCTGCCGATGACTAGAAAATCGGTTTTAATTTCCACTTAAATCTCCCTATGGTATTTGTGAAGCAATCGATTATTGCTATTATTCCAAATTTGGGTATCATAGGGCAATACATTATTTTTAGCAAGCTTAAGAAGGCTGAGGGGTCCTGAGTTTTTAGATGTATTCCCATAATACTATGGTCTTACTTGTAACGTTGCTTCTGTGTTAAGTGAACCCCTCCGTTTCTTCGCTTCACAGCTTGCGCAGCGACCCTCTCGTGGCTCGCAGGCGGGGAATGCTTGCCCCTTCCAGCCTCTAAAGGGCTGGCTTTCCCCTTCCTGCTCGCCTTCGATGGGTACCCCGCTGCTCCAGCAAGTTTCGCTCAGAAACCAGGGGTTCCCTTAAAACTCAGGAAACCTCAGTAACAACTTATTCCATTTAAAGGATTATGCAGAATTATGGTTAAGGTAGTGGTATTTGATTGCGACGGGGTCATGTTTGATTCCCGGGAGGCCAACCGGGCGTTTTATAATCATATACTGGCGGCCTTCGGACGTGAGGCGATGACCGAAGAGGAACTATTTTATGTGCACATGCACACGGCCGATGCCTCTGTAGCCCATCTTTTTCGAGGCAGGGAAGAACTGGATTCAGCGCAGCAGTATCGGCTTAATACGGATTATACCCCATTTCTTCCCCTGATGATAATGGATCCCGGATTGAAGGAGTTTTTAAGGTATCTGCAACCGAAGTACAGGACGGCTATTGCCACCAATCGGACCACAACCATGGATAAGCTCCTCGAGATTTTTGAACTCAAAAGTTGTTTCGATATGGTGGTTTCAGCCCTGGATGTCGCCAATTCCAAACCACATCCCGAACCCCTGCTGAAGATAATGGACAGGTTTAAGGTCTTGCCTCAAGAGGTTATTTATATCGGTGATTCGGAGTTGGACGAAAAAGCGGCCGGCGCCGCCGGTATTCGCCTTATAGCCTACAAAAATAAAGGGTTAACGGCGGCCTATCATGTGGATAGTTTTCACGAAGTTATCCCCATATTAGAGGATAATTGTTCTTCATAACCGGCCTTTTCCAGCATCCCCGCCTTTTCATTTACCTGTAACAATATTATGCCCCCGATTATAAAGAAGACTGCCACGGACAATATCCCCCAACGCAGGCTTCCGGTAAGGTAGATCAGAAGGCCGTAAGACAGGGGGCCGAAAATAGAGGCAAAACGGCCGGAGATAGCAAAGAAGCCGAAGAATTCCGCCGCGTGTGAGACAGGTGTAAGCAGGCATTGCAGGGCGCGGGATGCCGCCTGACTTCCTCCCAGCACCAGCCCGGCCAGGAAACAGATAATCCAGAATTCTTGCCGTACCTCCAGAAGCCGTCCCAGAAAAAAGGCCCAGATTACGGCTATCACCCAGATGAAAAGGGTACAGAGTATGGTTCGTTTGTGGCCCAGACGATCGCTGACATAGCCGAAGAATATGGATCCGATAAAGGCCACTGCCTGGATAAAAAGAAAGAGAAAGATGATCTCTTTGGTCTGCATCCCCACTACCTCGGCGGCAAAGACAGAGGTCATAACAACGATGGTTTCTATGCCGTCATTATAGAATAGGAAGGCGATGAGAAATAAGAATAATTCGCGGAATTTTTTGATCCGGGAGAGGGTGCGTTTTACCCGGGCGAGGCCGATAGCCGCATAACTCCTGTTACGCCCCGGCGTATCTCCGACTTTAATCCCCTTTTTATCCGTTTTCTTTTCTCGAACCCATAGAAAAGTGGGCAAGGAAAAGAGCGCCCACCAGATGGCCACGGAGAGAAAACAGGCCTGTACGGTAAATATTATACGGCCTGCGCCGGGGATATAGAGGCCGTTCAGCATAAGCAGGTTTAGTACCAGTAGGGCGGCGCCTCCTATGTAGCCGAAGGCCCATCCCAGGCCGGAGACGCGGCCGACATTGGCGGGCGTGGTCATCTGTGGCAGAAAGGCGTTGTAGAAGGTGTTGCCGCCGGAAAACCCGATATTGGCCATGATGAAAAAGAACGCCCCTGACCGGACATCTCCGGGGTGCACCAGGTACAGGAGGGCGGTAAAGATAATCCCGGTATAGCAGAATCCGGCCAGGAATGCCTTTTTACGTTGTGAAAAATCGGCTATCGCGCCCAGGATGGGGGCGGTGAGGGCAGAGACAGCCATGCTGAACGAGACGATAACGGCAAAAAGTGTCGCCCCATGGATGTGTAGCCCGGCGATGAAGACTCCATTTACCCCGCCGGCTACCTCCAGGGCAAAATATTTGTTAAAGATCACCGCCAGGATGGTGGTGGCAAAGGCCGAATTGGCAAAGTCATACATCGCCCAGCCGAAGATCTGTTTGTCGCGCAAGGTTGCCAGCATACGCCTAAGTTAAGAGAATAAGGGATATCAAAAATTCCGGCAAGGATACCATTGAGCAGAAGGGTTTGGCAAGGAGAATGAGGCCCGATGAGGAGTTTGTTTAGGGGACATCCTATGTTGGGTCCGAAGAGCAAAAAAACGGATCATGTTTCTGACCCCTGGAAGACGAGGAAGGGCTCTTTGACCTGACCGTTTTTGAAGATGTTCAGAAAAGGTATGCAAGGAAGATACTATCCAACCCCCTCTTGCTCATTGAGGGGCAGGTGAACCGGTTTGGGATAAGGGGAGTGTCGGTCGTGGTAAAAAGGGTGTGGACGGTGAGGGAGTTCTATCAGGAGAGAAACCGGGATCACTGCGAAGCATTTGTAAATCCAGTGATACAAATTCATGAGCAACAATAAAACGGAGATAATTCGGGGATGATTTATGCGAATTATCGGCGTTTTCTTTTGATGCGATTAGTGTTAAAAGCATCTTGAAATGGGCATGTAAGGAACAAGGCAAAACATGAGAATGTCAGAAAGCGCACCCAGTGAACAGGAACACAAAGGCATCTTGTTAAATATGCGGAGAGGTTTAACATGAACGCAGGTCACCTCGAAAAATAAAAATCTCGGGATAAATCACGTGATATGGATAACAGGGATGCTGCAATTAAAGTTCTTGGTAATGTAATGCTAAAAGAAGGGGACGAAGACTATATCTTTGAGGTCTTGGGCATTATACATGGTGAAGAGCTGTGCTGGTGGTGGGATTATCGGCCGGGGACAGGACAGGTTTCCGGTGAAAGTTCCTTTCTCATGGCGAGGAAGTTTGATGGGGATAAACCCATCGAGGTACAGATTGAAAAACTCCCTGACCTTCTGAAAGAAAAGTTACAGGAAATGAAAAAGAAGCTGAGTATCAAGAACGATCCCTTCGCCCCGGAAGGGAGATTAACCGCAACCTACGATCTGGAGGTCTCTTGTAATAACGAGAGATATGTCTTGACCTACACTCACACACCATTTCAGAAAGATAGCCATAAAAAAGGAACCCGCAGGGGGAAAAGAGCTGAATGGCAAAGCAATCTGGCTATGTACCTTCTTTACCGATATTTTCAGCGGCTTGGCATAAGGCCAATCTACGAGTCAATAGCATCTTTGGTGAACGAATTTTCGCTGTGGCGTTTTTGTAACGAGGCTGGTGGCGCGCCACTTACCCCTGAAAATGTCAGAAAGCGCGTCCAGTGGGTCAGGAAGCGAAAGACTCTCGTCGCGTATGCGATGGAGTGGGAAAAAGAGATGTTAGAGAAAGGCGGGGGATTTTCAGGTGAAATCTAAACTGTATACAAACACGTGGCCAATTTATATGACCCTATTGGTCACCCTGGCTGTTGTCGGCTGTGCGGGCAAGATGGCGCGCGTGGATACCTCCAATCTCGGATTTTTAAAAAAAGACTACGGCATCAGACACGAAGGCCGGATTACCTTTAGTGTCAGCCCCGAAGGGCAGGCAGTTTATTCCGGCCACCCCAGTTGTTTAACATTCTGTTTGTATTCGGTCTCTGTGGATCTAAAGGCTATCCAGGAGGCCTGTGCCAGGAATATACTGAATTGTATTTATGAAGACGTAATTGACGCCGGCAGAAGATCGCAACTTATTAGTTACATTTCTGATTTCAAATATAAGTGGCCCTTTTCCCTTTCAACAAGAGCCATTGTCAGTTTTAAGCTGCACCTGCATGCCTTCAAAGATGGGAAAGCTATTTATTCAAAGGTTCTCGATATTAATGAACACGAAGGGAGCGGAGGAAAGACGTTCATGGCCGGTGCCTTGTTTGGACTGGCGGGAGATTATCTATCTGGTGATACGGACGAGCGCTCGCAAATGGTGGCCAATGCTACATTAGAGGCGGTTTATAAGGCTTATGAAAACGAGCTGGTTCACATCGTCAAAATATTGGATCAGAAGACCCAGGGAAAAGATGATTCTACGGAGAAAAAATGTAAAAGGTACAGGAGGGAAGAAGCAGATGAGAAAGCTGGCAATATGTATGGCCGCCTGGCTGGCCTCTATTCTTTTTATTACCCCTCCCGGCTATGCCTGTGTAGGTGCCAGGCCGATGGGCATGGGCGGGGCATTTATTGCCGTAGCTGATGACGCTAATACCACCTACTGGAACCCAGCCGGCTTGACCCAGCTTGAGGCCTCAGAATTTACCTGTACCCCAACGCTTTATAACCGGGATGAATACAATTACGACGACTTTGTGAGTTTGGTTATCCCTCTTGGCGTAGAAGAACAGAGTTGGGGAAGTCTGGGATTCAGCTTTATAAATTCAGGAACAGATCCTGAGCTGGATTGGGGCAAAAATGAAACCATTGATAGATGGTTTTGGCTCTCCGGCGGGATAAAGATATTTGATGGTTTATCTTTGGGAGCCAACCTGAGACTACGGGACTATGAGGAAAAAATAAAAATCAATACCGGATGGGTGGTCGAGGGGGTCGCGGGTCCCTATTCCACAAGCGATGAAGATTCTACCTTTGGTGTGGATTTGGCCTTGTTCTGGAAGTCAGGAAAGTTCTCTTTTGGCATCCTCTGGCAGGATATGAATGAGCCGGAGCTTGAGCTTTTTGGAGCTGAAAGCAAATGCAAGGGAAACCTCCGCCCGGGGATAGCCTTCAGACCGGACGACAAGACCGTTATTGCCCTGGATATGTATGATGCTACAGGAAGTACCCATGGTGACGCGGATGATGTAAGCCAGGATCTTCGTATTGGAGTTGAGAGGTGGTTTACAGAATATTTTGTCCTCAGAGCCGGTGTCTATCATCTAAATTCCGACACAGATGCTAATAAGGCAGTTACATTTGGAGCAGGGCTTAAGGAACTTGGTGAAAAAGGCGGAATTTTTAGTAGCGGCCAATTAGACTATTGCCTCCTATATTGGATAGATCCAGCTTCAGGAGCAAGCGAATTCACCCATCAGATAGGCCTGAGTTTCCGATTCTAAAACGCTTCAACCAAGCCATAGCGTTAATTCTTTTTGTAAAAATTTAAACGCCGATATTTGAGGGTAAATTGGGATGAATTATCTCCGCTTTAAAGTTAGCCGATATTTTTTATACTAATGCTGACCATGGGACAAACCATATAGAGGCTTTTATGCAGGTTGCAGAGGAAGAAAGCAATTCAAAGTTTACATTGTTTAGGGGTGATTATTCTGAGAAGAAAAATGAGATTGAGCGATTTGGAATTCAAGCAGAAAAGAGATGGTCAGAATCTGGACTCCCACATCAAGATTGGCTTAATCTGACAAAATCACTTCCAGAGGCATTGCCTTTTACAGCTAAAGAACAAATCATAAAACATGTTTTAAAACCTGAAGGCTGGCGTTCACCTTTTGTATCTTTTACTCGCAAGAAAGATGCTGCGAGGCAGTATGCATTTGGTAGAGAGAAACGAAAAGAAGGTTTATTAATCACAACAACAATTAGTGCTGTTAAAAAATACTATTTACAATTTGAGAGCTTTGGAGAGTCGGTCATTTTACTGGATAAGCCAGCTATTTTGTTGGACAATCTTGGAAGACGTTGGATCCACCTTCGGAATGTGCCATTTTCAATTGCTGGTAATATGGCGAGAGGAATGGAAGATTTTTATAACAACATAAACCAGGATGATGAGTTTCTTCTTTTGGGTGACCTACGGCCAGGCGAATTTACCGGCATCAATTTTAAATTGTTTTGAATACCTCTTTTTCTTTGTGGTCATGTTTCACCTCCAAAAGTCTCGTTCCTATAACATGCTTTTCGAGGTGTCCGCTATGACTTTACCATTTCATAATGGGGTAGAACTTTGAATTTTATCACTTCTGGTTTACTCGAAAACTTAACATACGCAGAGAATTTTTCTGATAAGCCATTCTTTACGTCCTGCCATTTTACCCCGCCGCCCAGATGCTTGGCGATATTTTCCGCATACTTAGGTTCAGTCAGTTGCAAGGACACGATACCTCCAATATTATTGTAGACAAGGTCGGCGAAGTCCACAGGATCCTGTGTCGAAAGCATTAATCCCACCCCGTATTTCCTTGCTTCTTTCAGAAGCTGCCCTGCAGATGAATCCTTTGTGTACTTGAGCCTGTGTGCCTCATCTATAACAATGAATAGCTTTGGTTTTCTCGACTCCGGAAGACTGTATAAGTAATAACGCAATTTCCTTAGAAGAAATTCGCATACAACAGCTTTCAGGTTATCATTAGGTAGGATACCAAGATTGATTATAGCTTGATCTTTTATAAGATCCTCAAAGGGCATTACAGTCTCAGCAGAAAAAATGCCGTAATCAAAGATAGGATCAAGGCGTGCGAAAATTCCTTTGATAGAGTCCATCTCTGCCCTGCTACCTTCATCTCCAAGAAGTTCCAGATTTTTCTGAACGTCATCAAAAGTTGGAGCTGGATTTAACCATGTGCTGTTTTCGTCTTCATATATGCCTTTGCTTTCATAGCTAAGTTTAATGGCTTTTCTTATGTAGTCGTTTTGCCTTTCGCCAATCGTATAAACGAGATCAATGATGTCTGATACTTGGTACTTTTGATCACGTGGTGAGTTGTTTCCGTCCAACTCTAAAGGATTTATAGAGATATCGCGTAGATCAAGAACCGAACCAAAATTAGATGTTGCAGATTTCATAGGAACAAAATCATTCCTGAAATCAAAGACAATGTATGGAATACTCTGTTTGGAAAGTTCCTTTATGACAGCTTTTACTGTCTGAGTCTTGCCCGTTCCTGAACTGCCGATTATGGCGAAATTCCAACTACGCTCGGTTGCAGGTGACCAGTAAACCCCTTCTTTATTGTCTTTTGTTCCCAATAGCACACACAGGTCGTTTGTTGGCGACAACACACTTGAAGGTGTTAGAGGGGGAGCAACTGGTAATTTTGGAGTATTAATAACACTGCTTTCAATTTTCTCTTCTTCGGTTGGCTTCTCTATTAAATATGGCTTTTTGCCGTGTTCTTGTTTTACCTTTTCCTTATCTGGTGCAGCTTTTCTCAGCTTATCTATCAGTCTCCAACTGCCGGTTTGTTCATCATAATATTTCCAGAACTTCCAGCCATTTATCGATGTATTAGTAATATACTTGGCTGCTGCTGAGGGAGAAAATGTTTTACCTTCATAATTTATACTTTTGTCTTTTATGCTATAGGCAGCGGTATAAGATTTGCCCTTATATTCTGCCCTTATCTCAATTTTTTCTGATTTCTCAGATTTCACCGGCGGCTCGTCCCGTTTTTTTATGAGCAATTCCACCAGGTGGTTAAAAACAGGTTTGAGAACAGTTCGCTTGTAATCTTCTTCATTTAACACCAAGAAAGCAGGACCATCCGTATCAGCAATCGGTGTGATTGCTCCCCGCTTAAGAGGACTTCTAACAATAGTTTCGAGTTTGTATTTATCGATGCCCTGGCTGCTAAAGTCTGCTAGAGTTGGTATCCGTATCTGAGGCATGCTTAACATTAGATAGAGTTTCAATTGACTTTCACATTCGCTGAGAGTAGCTCCCCTTTCACTAAGCCATCGAGATATTTTTTCAGCAACTGACTGCGGAAAATGAATAAAGACAGCCACCCGCTTAGCATTCCGATATGGCAGATCAGTATATTTTACTCCTAAGCCTGCCTTCATTAATTCGTCCCCTATCTTGATAATAGATTGATGAAGCTTGGGATGTGTTATTAGTTCTGGAAAAGAAATCTCTCCTCTCATGAAATAATCATCATTATGAGGATCTTCATTAAACCGGAGATAATGTATATCGTTATCTCTTGTCGCACTATTCAAAAATAGTGCTACAATTCGTGGTGGCTGCATCTCCAGAATATTTCCTAATTTTCCCTCATTGGTCGTTGTAATGTTAGCAATCTGTTCCCGCGCAATATTCTTGCCCTTGTCAGTCAAAGTCGGCCAGCCAATTTCTAACTGCCTTAATACAAGAGCATTGCTTTCTGACAAGTTTTTCTGAAATCTACCGGCGGTAAGATACGACATCATAATAGCTTCTAACAGCCTATCTAATTCATCAGACAAGCCGTATTGTTTCAGCTTTTCCCTAAAATTAGCAATTGCAATGTATTCCTGTTCACTCATCGTTAAGCCCTCCAGTTGATAAAAAATAGGTCTTAGAGAAGAAATATATGGGCGATTAATACCGCCGGTTAGAAAATAGGCCATTTTAGCCGATGAAGAAGTAGGCCAGGCTGACCGGCCAAAAGTAGGCCATTTTCCTTTTACTTCTTTTTTCCCCGCGCGCAAAACTTTTTTTCTTCC